>NZ_BAGM01000117.1 GCF_000308855.1 Nocardia veterana NBRC 100344
AAGATCTTAGCCGAGCGCGCCCGGCGCAGCGTGCCCTACTGGACCGACGCTCAGATCGCCGACTTGCTCACGGACCGTGGCGCGAACACTCTGTTGCGGTCCTACATGTGGTCTTACTCCGCCGGAATAGATTGGTTCGTTCGCCTCGCCGACACTCCTGGTGCGCCGAAGGATCAGATCTTGCGCGCCGTCTATCAGGCACCGCACACTCCCGTCGAGCTGATGGCGTATTGGCCCGATGGTCCAGTCATCGGTACTGAATGACTCGGGCCACGCCACCGTCTTACCCTCGGCCGGCTAAGTCGAGGCTTACGGTGTCGGCACCAGCGTCGGCCCAGCTTGCGGAAGGGGCGTTCGCGCGAGCCGCCAAGTCTGCGACGTCCGCGGCGTCGCGGGCGGTCAACAGTTCGGAGTCACTGTCAGCGAGGGTGTGAAGGCGGTGTAAGGACGCGCCATCGCGGCGTTCATGTTCCGGCACAAGACGATCGCCGCTTCGACCATCGCGATCTCGTCCAGCACAAGCAACTCGTCACCGCGGCATTCGACGATACTTCATGCCTGAGCGCCGAATAGTCGGTTCAGCCGGCCGGATGGGCGAGAAGCAAGTTTCGGTCATCGCGCGGCACCGAGGTTTGAGCCGAATCCTGCTGTGGCGCAGGCGTGGACGGGATCGGGATCACCGCTCCGTACCGGTGTCGGGCCGACCGCGGGTTCGTTGCGCCGCGAAGCGTCAGTTCTGCCCCGGTGAGGTGGTCGGAGGACGAGCGATCGACGGCGTTGTCGGACGCGTTCGATTGGCCGGGGCGGCGGATGGGGTCGTCTTCGGCGCCGCAGGTGTCACCGCCTGCGTCCGCGTCGATGTCACCGCCGACGTCTGCGTCGATGTCCGCGGCGAAGTCACCGCCGATGTCACGGCCGGCGTCCGCGTCGACGTCACCGCCGGCACTTGTGCCGATGTGTCCTCCGACGACCCGGGGGTCGTTGTCGGCGCGGTGGTACTCCCCGGCTTCGCGGTCGTCGTGGTCCGAGACGACCCCGTGGTCGTCGCGGCCGGTGTGGTGGTCGTGGTGATGGTGGGCGGGAGGGTGGTGGGGGCGCCGGAGGTGACGACCGGCGGGCCGGGCGACACCGTCGCCGTGCTCGGCGCATCGGTGACCGTGACCGGCGGCGTATCCGTGAAGGTCGGGGTGGATGTCGAGGTCGGCGCCACCTGATCCGGGGCGGGCACACCGAGCGTGAACTGGAGCGAAAAGCTCGCAGTGGCAGAGAAACTCGCGCTCATCGAGGCGCCGGCGGAGTTCGAGGCCGGCGGATCCGGTGTCGCCGTCGACTCGGCCGGAGGAGGCGTGCCGGAGCCGGGGTCGGACGAGTCCGGCACCGGCTGGGCGGTCTCGGCATCGGCAGCCGGGTCCGTGCTCGCAATGTCACGCGGTACGGAGAGTTCGCTCGAGGCGACCGATATCGTGCTCGCGTCGGCCGGTCGGTCGGCGCCGTGGCCGAGGGCCGGTTCGATGGCGTCCCGCGCGACCGCTTCCACGGTGTTCGCCCGCACCGGCGGGCTCGAATCGGCGCGGACCACGAGCGTCATCCCGATCATCGTGGTCACCAGCGCGGCCACGGCGCCGGCACGACACATCTGCCGGCGGTTGCGGTCGGTCGACGGCGCAGTGGCCGGCCGCCCGCACCACATCGGAATGCGAGTCGGCACCGCGGGATCGGTATTCGCCGGTACGGTCTTCTTTTCGGTTTCATCGACGGTTTGCAACCCGGTACTGCTTTCTTCTTCGTGAGGCGCCGACTGCGGGCTACGAAAATGCAATGCCCGGGCAGCACGGATCCACATTCCGCGGCAAATGCCGGGCACGCGTCGCGGCGCAACTCGAAACCGTGTCGGTTCACGAGGATGCTGCGAACAGTTTCACGGCCTCGTATAGGGCGTCAGATCGCGCAGTCGTTGCCGGTGAATTCTTTGCAGTTCACCCGCACGGGTGAGAAAGTCGGCGATTATTTCCAGTTCGGTGGAGTCGTACCAGCTCGACAACATCTTGTAGCAGTCGATGATCATGGGGACCACGAGTTCCCGCACACGGCAGGCCGCGAGGTCGGTGGCCATCACGATCACGCGGCGGCGATCGGTCGGGTGCAGCGAGCGGGCGATGTAGCCCTGTTTTTCCAGCCGATTGAGCATCATCGTCACGCCGGCGGACGTGAGGCCCAGGCGTTGGGCCAGCATTCCCGGCGTCGTGGACTTCTCGTCGTCGAGCAGGACGATCTCCAATGCCCGCCGATCGGTCTCGTTCACGCCCAATACCCTGATCAACTCGCGGATCAGGTCCTCGACGGATCCGTGATAGAACTCCAGGGCTCTGGTGAACTCGGCCGAGAGCCGGGCGGGTTCGGTTGGACTGGGGCACACAAGCTTTCCCCTCGATCACTCGAAACATGAGACCGCACAGGTGAAATCACCGGTCGAGGTGGAGAGCCCGGGGCAGCGCGAGTACTCGCTGCCTGCCGCAGCGACCGCCTCCGAGCGATTGACGCAGGCACGAGGCTCCTCTCGATCGGCCGGCAGCCCGAACCGTGGCCGGCGAACGGTCACGACAGCGGGCACCGCTCCGGCCATCGACAGCGACCGTGGGCACTGCCGGACCTGCACTGTACGACATCGCGGCCCGCGCGTGCCGCGCATCGAACAATTCGATTCGAAGTGCTCGCCCCGTCAAACCCGAAGCGAGGCAACCACTGTCGGCGAACAGCGGGTGCCCGGTTCGGCTCGGAAGCCGCCCGGACCGGGTTGCCGAGGCACCCCGGCCCGGGCCGGTTCACCACCGGCTGCCGGTGCGAACGCCGATGTTCACGACCACGGGGTCAGCTGACGGTCGTGGTGGTGAGGGTTGGGGACGGGTTCGGATAGCAGGCGGTTGCCACATTGCCGACCAATGCGACGTTGGTCGTCATGGTCATGCCGGGACTGGTGTAGCTGGTCCCCGCGTACTTGCTGGTGATGGGCGTTCCGGCGGCGCCGGCGGTGACGTTGATGGTGACCGCCGGCGGCGTGAAGCTGGTCCCGCCGGCGATCGGACCCGGCACGGTCAGAACGACGTTCCCGCCCGAGGTCGAGACGGTGCCGGCCACTGTGCCACCGGATGCGGACGCCGAGACCAGTGTCGAATTGGCCGGAGTCGGGATGGTCATCTTCAGGTTGCTGATGTTGTTCACGGTGAAGCCGGAGGCCGAACTGGGAACCGACGACGAGCCAGGCGTGAGGGTGATGGCCACCGCGGAGCCGGACGCGGCCGAACTCGGCGCGGTGCCGGTCACCGTCGTGGTCATGCTCGAGGTTTGGCCGATACCCAGGATCGTGCCCTTGCAGCTCCAGTTCACACTGACCGGCGCGGCATTCGCCGGTGCTGCCAGACAAAAGACGGTAGCGACGGCCGCCGGCGCGAGGACGCCGACGCGAAACAGAGAAGAGAACGATCTCATGGCTATCTCCAGGAAATGTCGAGCAACGGTTCGACGGGATGTCGAGCCGCATCGAGAGGTTTTAAATATAACCTGTTCTCATCTATATGTCGTCGAATTCGACATTTCAATAGACGCACTGAAGATAGTTTTCCGCGGTTAGATATTCACTTCGGAAAGTTAATTGCGACAAGTTTCTTCGTGGTGCTTATTTCTTTGCATCCGAATTCGAATCAACCCATTTGTGACGGATAATTCGCCACTTCCCCGGGCTGCCCACCACCGCCGCCTCGGCGGGCGCACGGCGAAACGATCCACCTCCGGAATCCGCCGAGCCGTGGCCCGTCGGCGGATGGCGGTCGGCCGAATCGTCGTGCGCACTCCGACAGCGACCTCGCCTCTACCTCAGATGCCGGACCAGGAAGCGGCCCGCCTCTTCTCCGGCGAACTGCGGGACGCCGGTGTGCCCGCCCATATTCGCGTGCAGCGTCTTGTCCTGCGAGCCGAAGGCGTCGAACAGCTCCAGGGCCAGGCGCCGGTCGTTTCCTTCGTCGTCCCACTGCAACAGAACATGGAGGGGAATGGTGATCTGCCGGGCTTCCGCCACCGTGGCCCGCGGTACGTAACTACCGGCGAACAGCACGGCCGCCGTGATGCGCGGTTCCACCACCGCCAGCCGGATACCGATGGCGATCACTCCGCCGGAGTAACCGACCGGACCGTCGACGATCTCGGGCAGGGTGAGGAGGGTGTCCAACGCGGCCCGCCATTCCGGGACCGACTGGTCGACCAGCGGGGAGATGAGCCGGTCGACGATCTCGTCGTCGACCGGTTCGCCGGCCCCGATGGCCCGGCGCAGATCGGCGCGGGCCTGCTCGGCCTCGGCCGAGGGCGGTCGCTCGCCGCTGCCGGGGAGTTCGATGGTGGCCGCGGCGAAGCCGTCCGCCGCGCACTGCCGGGCGCGGCCGGCCAGCCGCGGATACATTCGGCGCAAGCCGCCGGGCTGGCCGAGCAGGATCAGTGGGACCGGCGCGGAGGCGGCGGATTCGGGCAGCCACAGGACGCCGGGAATCCCACCGAGAGTGAATTCGCGCTCGCGTACGCCGTCGGCGAGGCGGTTTTCGGAAACGAACTGCATGATCGTGCCTTTCGGGAGGGCTCGTGCGGCGCTCCCGGACGACCTATCGCCCGACCGTGACCCCGAAGGGGAGCACCCAGGTAGAAACTGTGTTCACGGGTACCACCTCCTCGTTGTCCGGCACGGCTTCCGGAACGGTAGCAGCGGACACCGCAGTCCACCAACAGGTTTTCGACGGACCTTCGCAGCGGACGCCGATGAGTTTCGACCACGGAGGACGTCTACGGGTCATGAGGAAACTGATCTACGGATTCAGCGTGTCTCTGGACGGCTACATCAACGACCGGGCCGGCAATATCGACTACACCGACCCGGACGAAGAACTGCATCAGTTCCACAACGACCGCTACCGCGACGTCGAGATCTCACTGCACGGCCGTCGCCTGTACGAGTTGATGGCCGAATACTGGCCGCACGTGCGCGAGGACGCGCCGCCGATCGAGCGGGAGTTCAGCCGGCTGTGGACGGAGAAGCCGAAGGTCGTGTTCTCCCGGACGCTCACCGAGGTGCATTGGAACAGCACGCTGATCAGCGATAATGCCGTCGAGGAGGTCCGCAGGCTCAAGGCCGGGGGCGACGGCGTCATGGAGGTCGGCGGTGCGAGTCTCGCGGCCTCGCTGATACCGCACGGGCTCGTCGACGAATACCAGGTCTTCCTGTTGCCCGTGGTACTCGGTGGCGGCACACCGTTCTTGCCCGCGCTGGAGGAGCGGATTCAGCTCCGGTTGGTCGAGACCAGGCATTTCGCCAAGGCGGTCATGCTGCGCTATCTCGTCGAGTGACGTGCCCGGCTCGTCCCACGTCAGGATCGGGGCTCGTTCGCGTGCCGGGTCGGTGGCTCGTCCGTGGTGTATTCGTCGACCTGGGTCCAGTAGCCGGGTGCGTAGAACCGGGTGACACCGGCAGCGCTGACCGCGAGGTTCCCGCTCGGACCGAAACTGTAGCTGTAGCCGGCGCCGTAGTTCACGACGGTCGAATCGGCGAGATACACCACGAAGGCCATACCTCGAGGCTATCGCCGCGCGGCAGCCGGTGTCATCGGCATTCGTCCCGCGACATCGGCCGGCGGCTACGCTGACGAGCACACTTCCCGTCGCAATCTCGAGCCTCGAACGATTTTCCCCATCGATCGGCAGCACGGAAGGAAACGGATATGGCCGACAAACCGGCAATCGTTCTGGTTCACGGCTTCTGGGGTGGCGCCGCCGGGGAAAGCCCCGGCGCGATCAGCCAGGAAAACCCGCCCGCCGCCTTCGACTCCATCGCTCCCGACTCCGACGGCTACCTGTGGATCAGACCCGACGCATTCCACGAGAGCTTCGCCCAGGACCTCACCGCTGAGGAAGCGCTGGTCATGGCGGTCACCCAGAAGGCGCCCCTGGCCTCCACCTTCGGTGACGCGGTCACCACGCCCGCCTGGAAAACCAAACCCGCCTGGTATCAGATCTCCACCGAAGATCGCATGATCCACCCCGACAACGAACGCCGCATGGCCACCCGGATGCACGCCCGCCGCATCATCGAACTCCCGGCCGGTCACGCCTCCCTCGCCTCCCAGCCCGGCCCGGTCACCGACCTCATCGAAGAGGCGGCGGACGCCGTGAGCTCCTGACCGATCCTCGATGTCTGCTCCTCGTTCGCCCCGTTCGATTGGTCGAATCCTTTCCGGTGCCCGGAACCTCTTGTATTCGTGCCGGCAACACGGCCGGCATCGACAACGGAGGTACGAGATGGTTGCGATCGGGATCGGAATTGCCGTGACGGCGTTGCTCGTCTGCACGTGCACCGTCGCATTGCGTCGGCGGAAGCGTTCCCGTGGCTGAATCGACCTGGGCGAGTGAGCAATTGGTGGCGGCGGCGGTCGAGGGCGACGCCGAGTCCATCGCCGCGCTGGTATCCGGCTCGTACCCGCACGTACGACGGTTCGCTCGAACGCTGTGCGCCACACCGGAGGACGCCGAGGACGCGGCACAGGAAGCACTGATCGTTCTCTACCGCAAGATCGGCACCCTCCGCGCCACCGGCGCGCTGGCCGGGTGGGTATTCCGGATCGTCCGGCACGAATGCCTGCGGCGGGCCCGGCTGCTGCGTCTTCCGCTCGAACCGGAGCCGGCCCGGTCGGTGCCGTCGGCCGAGGACGATGTGCTGCGGCGGCTCGAGGCCGAACGGGTCGGTGCCGCGATCGCGGCCCTGCCGCCGGATCACAGACAGGTGCTGATCATGCGTGACGTTCAGGGCTACAGCGGCCGAACGGTCGCCGATGCGCTCGGCCTGAGCACCGCGGCGATGAAGTCGCGCCTGCACCGCGCCCGGGCCGCGGTGCGCGACCAGCTGCCCGACGCAACCGGAAGCGGTGAACGGTGATGGACGATCACAACCTCGGCAGCGCGTCGCTACCCCGCCACCTGCTGCGCGGCGCGCTCGGATTCGGTGCCATCATCGGCGCATTCGCGTTGATTCCGGTCTTCGGCCCGGCGGCGCTCCTGCTCGCACCGATCGGCCTGCTCGTGCTGCGCGGCTGCCCGATGTGCTGGATCGTCGGCCTGACGGCGACCGTTTCCGCCGGACGGCTTCGGCGCGAATGTGTGGACGGCAGGTGCGAACTGGTGCCCACCGGCCGCGGCGGAATCCTCACCGGCCGTCGGGCGCGCTGATGCCGAGGATGCCGAGGAATGCGGTGGCGGCGGGTGTGCCGGTGGTGCGGCTCCAGATGACGTATTCCACTCGCGCCGGCGCATCGGAGACGTCGACCGTGGCGACTCCGGTGAGCTGGGGTGCGTAGGCGGCGGGGAGCATGGCCACGGCGAGGCCCGGCCTGACGAGGCGGGCGATGTAGTCGGCGGTGGTCACCTCGAAGGCGACCTCGCGATCGAGCCCGGCGGCGGCGAAGGCGTGGTCGGATTGCATTCGCCCCGCGGTTCCGGCCGGAAGATCCACGAAGACCTCGGCGGCCAGCCGACGCAGGTCGACCGCTGCTTCCGCGGCGAGTGGATGGTCCGGAGCCACCACAGCGACGAGCCGGTCGCGGGCCAGCTCCCGGACCGCGACACCCTGGGGTGTCGCGGTCGTCGGCAATCCGAGAAAGGCGATGTCGAGGGAGCCGTCACGCACCTGCTCGGTCAGATCATCGCTGGCGCCGACCCGCAAGCTGATCCGCACGTGCGGATACCGTCGCCGAAATTCCCGCAGAGCGTCCGGGACGTCGACTGCCGCCACGGTCGGGATCAGCCCCACGGCCAGGCGGCCGCGGATCTCGCCGACGGCGGCGGCGACCTCGGCGGCCGCGCGTTCGGCGGCATCCAGGCATTGCCGTGCGGCGGGCAGGAACGCCGCACCGGCAGGCGTCAAACGCACTCGGCGGCTGGTGCGCTCGAAGAGTTTGGCGCCGAGTTCCCGTTCCAGACGCGCGATTTGGTGACTGAGTGCGGACTGAACGACCAGGCACCGCTCGGCCGCGCGCGTGAAGCTGTTCGTCTCGGCGACGGCGAGGACGTACCGCATCTGCTGGAGCTCCATGCATCAATCATGATTCGCGATTGATTCGGTGACAAACATGTGTTGGACTCATCAATCCCTTCCGGGTGAGATAGTCGATATGAAAAGTCCAGGAGCACTGCGGTTTTCGATCGGTGCGGGTGCGGGCCCCGGCGACCTGCCGCGCACCGCGCTGACGGCCTTCGCCCCGGCGGTCTGGGGCACGACCTACATCACCACCACCGAATTGCTGCCGCCCGGCCACCCGCTGTTCGCGGCATTGCTGCGGGCACTGCCGGCCGGGCTCGTCGTGCTGGTGATCACGCGCACGGTGCCGCACGGGCGATGGTGGTGGAAGGCCGCGCTGCTCGGCGTGCTGAATATCGGAATGCTGAACGCGCTGCTGTTCATCGCGGCCGAACGGCTGCCGGGCGGAGTGGCGGCGACGCTGGCCGCGGCGCAGCCGCTGATCGTCGCTGTGCTGGCGGTGGTCGTCCTGCACGAACGGGCGTCGATGTGGCGCCTGGCCTGGGGCGTGGTCGGGGTGGCCGGTGTCGGTCTGGTGGTGCTCGGACCGGCGGCGGCACTGGACGCGGTCGGCGTGATGGCGGGTCTCGCGAGCGCGGGATCGATGGCGCTCGGGCTGACGCTCACCAAGCGCTGGGGCCGCCCCGAGGGCGTCGGCCCGGTCACCTTCGCCGGCTGGCAACTGACCGCGGGTGGCATGTTCCTGCTGCCGCTCACCGTCCTCGTCGAGGGGCGGCCGCCGGCGATCGACATGACGGCGGCATTCGGATACGTGTGGCTCGGCCTGGCCGGCGGCCTGATCGCCTACGTGCTCTGGTTCCGCGGCATCACCACCCTGCCCGTCACCTCCACCGCGGTGCTCGTGCTGCTCTCGCCGCTGGTCGCCGCCGTTCTCGGCGCCGCACTTCTCGGCCAGACGCTCGGACCGGTGCAGCTGGTCGGATTCGCGCTGTCGCTGGCCGCCATCGTCGCCGGACAACTACCGGCCCCCGCCCGCCCGACCCCCGCGCCGGTAGGAGCACGACGATGACGAACACGGACCGAGAGGCGATCCTGGTGATCGGCGCGACCGGCGGTCAGGGCGGCGCGGTCTCCCGCAGCCTGCTCGCCCACGGGTTTCGGGTGCGCGCCCTGGTTCGCGATCCGGGAAAGCCGCAAGCGAAGGCACTCGCGGCGATCGGCGCAGACCTCGTCGTGGGCGATCTCGACGACCCGTATTCGGTGCGCGCGGCGGCGCGTGGCGTATCCGGCATCTTCAGTGTGCAGGCGGCCGATCTCACCGCCCCGCGACCGGAACACGAAGTGCGACAGGGAAAGAACGTTGTCACCGCAGCCGAGGCCGAGGGCATCGAGCATCTGGTCTACAGTTCCGTCGCCGCCCGACCGGGCTCCGGCGTCTCACATTTCGAGTCCAAGGCGGAAATCGAGGCGTACATCGATGCCATCGGAGTGCCCGCGACGGTGTTGCGGCCCGTGTTCTTCATGGAGAACTGGCGATATCTGCTTCCACCGGCCGTCGGCGGTGAGCGCATCGGCGCACTGGCGCTGGGCGCGGATACCGCACTCCAGATGATCGCGCTGGCCGATATCGGCCACATCGCCGCGGACGTGTTCGCGCACCGGGCCGAATATCTGGGCCGGAAGCTCGACATCGCCGGTGACGAATTGACCGTGCGCGAGATCGCGCAGGTGTTCACCGAGGCCGACGGCATCCCGACCCGGTTCGAACGACAATCGTCCGACCGGTTGCGTCGCGACTCCGAGGAACTGGCGGCGATGTTCGACTGGCTCGACCGGCACGGCTATCGGGTCGATATCCCCGCGCTTCGCGAGCGCTTCCCGCAGTTGTCCCGCCTCGAGACCTGGTTGCAGGAGGAACGCGAAAGATGAAGCATGTCACCGGAATTGCCGCGGCACTCCTATGTTTCGGCATCGTCGTACCCGCCCCGGGGCAGGCGCAACCGGCCCTGTTTCCCAGCACGATCGAGCTGCCCGCGGGGTTCCGGCCGGAGGGTATCGAAATCGGGTCGCTCCCGGTCGCCTACATCGGCTCGGCCGCGGACGGATCCATCTATCGAGCCGATCTGGTCACCGGACGCGGTGAGTTGCTGACCCGTGGCCCGGGAACGCCATCGCTCGGTCTCCGGCTGGACTCACACGGCCGGCTCTTCGTCGCGGGCGGCACGGCCGGGGATATCCGTGTCGTGGACGTACGGTCGGGTGCGGTGCTCGCGAGCTACCGGGTCGGCGCCCCGCCGGACACATTCGTCAACGATGTGGTGTTGACCGCGACCGGCGCCTGGTTCACCGACTCGCGCGCGCCGGTGCTCTATCACCTGCCGCTCGGTTCCGACGGCGCGCTGCCGCCGCCCGAGGCGGTGGTGCGGCTGCCGCTCACCGGCGACATCACGTACCAGCCCGATGCGATCAACGCGAACGGCATCGTGCCGACCCCCGATGCCACCGGATTGCTCATCGTGCAGTCGGCGACCGGACAACTGTTCCGCGTCGACCCGGCGAGTGGTGTGACGCGCCGCGTCGACCTCGGGACCGACGCGGTGCCCGCCGGGGACGGTCTGCTGCTGCGCGCCAGCACCCTGCTCGTGGTCCAGAACCGGCTCGATGCGATCGCCGTGATCACCCTCGATCCCACCGGAACCACCGGCCGGGTCGAGCGGCGAATCACCGATTCCCGCTTCGACGTCCCGACGACGGTCGCGCGATTCGGCCCCCGCTTGTACCTGCCGAACGCGCGCTACGACACGCCGCCGGAGGCGACCACGACCTATTCCGCAGTCGCGGTGGACGGACCGTGGTGAGCAGGCAACGATCCGCCGATCTCGAAGGTGGTGGGGTGGAACATGATCGCACCCACCTGCTTCGGCCGACCGACGGCAAACAGCAACACGTGTTAATGACGGCCGTGGGCGGGTAGTCGCCGGAGTGGTGCAACGGTGCGCCCGACCTGATGCCGTTCAACGCCGAAGGACGAGATTCGCATGAGCACTCCCGATACCTCCACTCTGCTGGCACAGCTGCGCGCTGTGCTGACACTCACCAACACCGAAATCCAGGTGGCCGAGACCCGTATCGCCCAGGCCCGGACCGAGGCCGTGCGACGCGAGCTGGCCGAGAATGCCGACAACGGGCGGGCCCGGGCCGAGGCCATCGAGGCGGCGATCCGCGATCTGGGCGGAATTCCGGAAGTGGTGGGCCCGTTCCTCGGCCGAGTCACCGCGGCGATCAAGGCGATGGCCGAACAGGCTCAGCCGTTCGACGAGGCGCTGCTCGGTGACCTGGCTCTGGAACACCAACTGCTCGACCGTGCCCGCTATATCAAGGCCCTGGCGACCGCCGCGGGGCGACGCGAGGTGATCGCGCTGGCGGACCGGTTGGTCACCGCGCACTCGGCGACGGTGGAATGGCTGACCACCGTCCTGGCCGAGGACGCCCTCGGCGGGCCGGCCGCCCTGCGCCGCACCCCGTTGCAGGCGGCCGCCGGGACGGCGGTGAAACTGTTCAACCTTCCGGTCAGCTGGTCGACTCGCGGCTTGGACCGAGCACTCGACACGGTTCGCTCCACGCCGCCGGCACTCGGCGATCTCCTATCCCGGGGCGCCCATGCCGGTGATGTCGCGGTCAAGACCCTCTCGGCCTCCCGGGATGCCGCGCTCGAAACCGCCGAACAGGTCACCCGGAACGAGGGCGCCGACAGCGCAGCCGACGCCCTGCACTCGATCCGGGCCACCACGGGCGTGCTCGAGCCCGGCGAACTGCCGATCGCCGGCTACGACGAGCTGAACGTCTCGCAGGCCGTCGCCGCGGTGAAGGACCTCACCGACCCGGCGGACATCCGCGCGATCGTCGCCTACGAGGAAGCGCACAAGAATCGGCACGGCGTCGTCTCGGCCGCCCAGACCCGGCTCGCGGCCATCGCGCAGGAGGTCGCCGGCCTCACCTGACCGGCCATCCGCCCGACGCTCGACGTCGTCCGGCCCGGCTCGACCTGCTGTCGAGCCGGGCCGTCGTTCGTTTGCCGTAAGTCACCTCCGTAGAGAGACGCGCCATCGGACCGTCGCCGGTGGCTGACCCCTCGATCGTGGCCCTGCTCGCCCCATTCCTCGGACCGCTCCCGATCCAGTGAGGCACTTCACTCGCCGCCGGTTGCATATACCCCCCAGGGGTATTACTCTCGTCGGTGTCGGACAGATACAGGAACGGAAAGACCGAAGCGATGACCACGCACACACACGCCAACCACCATGCGGCACAAGGCAATCACGAGAACCACACCGCGCACGCCGACCACGCCGACCACGCCGCGCACGGGGACGGGCTTCCGGGCGGCCTCCGGATCACCCAGGACGGGTACACCCTGGCGCTCGCGGAGCCGATCATCACGCCCGGCGAGATCGACTTCCGATTCCGCATCCTCGGACCGGACGGCGCCCCGGTCCTCGACTACACCCCGATCCACGACCGTCAGCTGCATCTGATCGTGGTGCAGCGGGAGCTGACCGGGTTCTGGCACGTCCACCCCGAACTGACCGCCGACGGCGTCTGGACGGTGAAGTTGAATCTCCCCGAGGCGGGGGCCTACCGGGTATTCACCGACATCGCCCCGCGGGCACTCGGTAAGACCATCACCCTCGGGGCGGATCTGGCCGTCGCCGGCACCTACGATCCGCAGCCCACCCCCGCCGCCGCACGCACCGCGCGAGTCGACGACTACGAGGTGACACTGGACGGCGATATCGTCCCGGGCGAGGGCCGGCTACTCACCCTGACCGTGCGGAAGGACGGTGCGCCGGTGACCGACCTGCAGCCCTATCTGGCCGCCTACGGCCACCTCGTGATCCTGCGGGCGGGCGACCTGGCGTACGTGCACGTCCACCCGAACGGCGAACCCGGTGACGGAATCACGGCGGCGGGACCGGACGTCACCTTCCACACCGTCGTCCCCGGCCCCGGAACCTACCGGTTGTTCCTGGATTTCAAGCACGAGGACGTCGTCCGCACCGCCGCGTTCACCCTGCCGACCGCATGACCCACCACCGGTGAGCGGGCGAGACTCCGCCCGCTCACCCGAAAGGAACCGACCGTGTGCCCCTGCCGCTGTCCCGCCGGCCGAGACCCGCCCCGAATACCCGGAAAGTGACCACCATGTCCGCACCACTGCTGCGTTCACTATTGCGCAACCACGACTATCTACGACTGTTCACCGCACAGGTCTCCGGACTGTTCGGCACCGGATTGACCACTGTCGCATTGGGTTTGCTCGCCTACGAGCTCGCCGGCGCCGCCGCGGCGGCGGTGCTGGGCACCGCGCTCACCATCAAGATGCTGGTCTACGTCACGGTGGCGCCGATCGTCGGGGCGTACGCCGACCGGCTACCGCGCCGTGGTTTCCTGACCGCCCTGCACCTCGCCCGCGCCGGCGTCGTCCTGCTGCTGCCGTGGGTGGACCAGATCTGGCAGATCTATCTCCTGATCGCGGTCCTGCAAACCGCTTCTGCCGCATACACTCCCACCTATCAGGCGGTGATCCCGGACATCCTGCCCGACGAGCGCGAATACACCCGGGCACTGTCGGCGGCCCAACTCGCGGCCACGATGGAGACCCTGCTGAGCCCGATGCTCGCCGCCGCGGCACTGGCCGTGATGAGCTTCCACTGGCTGTTCGTCGGCACCGCGCTCGGTTTCGCCGTGTCGGCCGTGCTGGTCCGCGCCACCCAAATCCCGGACGCGGCGCCGACGCCCCACGGAGCACTCCGCGACCGAATCACCCTGGGGCTGCGGATCTTCGGCGCAACGCCCCGGCTCCGCGGATTGCTCGGCCTGAATCTCGTGGTGGCGGCGGCCGGCTCGATGATCATGGTCAACACCGTCAACTACGTTCGCGACACACTCGGCGGCAGCCAGTCCGGAGTGGCGCTGTTGTCGGCCGCCAACGGCTTCGGCACCATGCTCCTCGCCCTGTCACTGCCCCGAATACTCGACCGCATCGGAGCACGTCCGGTGATGATGCTGGGCGGGGGTGTCCTGCTCACCGGACTGGGCGCGGCGATCGCACTCTCCCGCGTCGAGTCGGGCGACTGGCGCTGGGGCGCGGCGATCGCGGTGTGGGCCGTTGTCGGTATGGGCACCGCCGCCGTCCTGACACCCACCGGGCAGGTGTTGCGCAGCTCGGCGCGAGCCGGTGACCGCCCCGCCGTCTTCGCCGCGCAGTTCTCCCTCTCCCACCTGGCCTGGCTGCTCACCTACCCGTTGACCGGATTGCTCACCACCGCAGTCGGTTTCACCGTGACCTGGTCGACGCTTGCGGTGGTCGCCGTCGTGGGAATCACCGTGGCGCTGCGGATGTGGCCGCGTCACGATCCCGAGGTGATCACCCACCTGCACCCGGTCGGCTCGCTCGCCGCGGAAAATCTCGGAACGGCCGAGTTGGTCGACGGACGGTACTACCGCCACACCCACCCCTACGTCGTCGACGCCGACCACCCGCGCTGGCCGAGGCGCACCGAGCGAGGCCTCGAGGTGGTTGCGGCCTGATCGCCGACCCGTTCCCGGCCCCGATCACGGCTCGTCGTTGCTCGGCGGCAGGTCCGCCACCGCCGCCGACACGGTGGGATACAGCCCCGGCGCGGTGGCCCGGGATTCCGCGGCCGTCAGCGCGTCACCGAACTGCCCGATCGAGCGGGCGATGCGGAAGTCGATCCCGCGGCGGCCCAGGTCGCGACGGAGGTCGGCGAGCATCGCCGCCGCGGTGACATCGATGCTGGGCGAGGTTTCGGCGTCCAGCACCACCATTCGCGTGTGATCGGTGCACAGCCGCTGAATCTGCTCACGCACGTGATCGGCGTTGGCGAAGAACAGTCCCGACTCCACGCGAACCACCAGAAGGTCGGGGCGCGAACCGATTTCGGGATGCCGGTCCGCATCCACCCACAGCGTGCCGGAACGCACCACGCGCACCACATGCGGCCGCGACGTCCGGTACACCAGTAGCAGCATCGAGATTCCGATGCCTACCAGCAGGCCCGGCAGCGTATCGAACAGCCCGGTCAAGAACAACAAGGTCAGCACCGTCAGCCCCGCCACCACCAGCGAACTCACCTGGGTCTTCGCGCCGGCCGACCCGTTCACCGCCGTTTTCGACAAACTGCCGTTGACCACCATTCCCGAAGCCAGCCCCGCACCCAGATTCGCCGCCCCCAGACCGAGCAGCTCGCGGTTCGCATCGACCTGATAACCGGCACGGGCCGCATATGTTTTCGCCGCGCCCAGCCCCTCGGCGAATCCGATCAACAGCACACCCACCGCCGGACCGAGCAGATCGACGAAATCGCCGAATTCGACTCCCGGCAGCCCCACCGACGGCAGGCCGGCGTCGATATGGCCGACGATCGCCACCCCTTTGTGGTCCAGATCGAACAGCCCGACCGCCGCGATGCCGACGAGGACCGCCAGCAGCGACCCGGGAATCAACGGAAGCCACCGTTTCGATACGAGCACGATCGCCAGGCTCACCACGCCGACCACCAGGGTGCGCCACTGGATATCGCCGAGGCGAGTGAGCACACCCCACGCCTGCTCGAAGAAATCGCCTTCGTGCTTGGGAATCCCGAACAGCTTCGGCACCTGCCCGATGATGATGGTCAGCGCCAGCCCGACGATGAAACCCTTCAGCACCGGCTCGGAGATGAAGGCTGCGACGAAACCCAGACGGATCGCGCCCGCCAGCAATCCGGCCACGCCCGTCGCAATCGCCAACGCCGCCGACAACGCGATGTACCGGCCGCCGTCGGCGCCGGCCATCGGCGTCACGATCGCCGCGGACAACGCCGCGGTGGCCGACATCGGGCCCACCACCAGATGCCGGGAGCTACCCGCCGCGGCATACAGGATCAGCGACGGAATCGCGGCGTACAGGCCGACGACCGGCGGCACGCCCGCGATCGAGGCGTAGGCCAGCGCCTCCGGAACCAGCACCGCCCAGACGGTCAACCCGGCGACCACATCGGCGCGCAGCCATTGCGGCCGATAGCCCGCGAGGGATTCGAACACCACCCACCGTGTCGCCACCGCATCCTCCACTGTCGTCGGGCCTCGGCGTCACAATCCGCCGATCCCTTTGCCCAGCACGACCGCGCCCATCACCAGCAGCACGATCGCCATGACGATGTGGTTGTTGTCCTGTAACCAGCGGCGGGTGCGATCGAGCGGCGCGCGCAGGCGATCGGCCGCGACCAGGTAGCCGACGACTACGAGCAGCACGCCGGCGGCGGCGATCACGGTGAACACCACGACGGCGACGACCTGCTGCCCGGCGCTCACCGCGCTCGTCCCGATCGCCACCCCCGCGGAAATACAGAGCAGCAGATTTTTCGGATTCACCGCCGACAACATCGCGCCCAGGCCGAGCGCCCGGGCGGCGCTCAACGTGTCGATCGCGCGCATCCAGCCCGGCACCTCGGAATCGGCGCGCGACCGCCACTGCGCCGCCGCCAAACCAATCAGCACGATGCCCAGGACCACCTTGATCCAGGCCACAACGCTGCCGGGTTCCCTGTCCGCCGAGCCGGAAAGCGCGCTCGACAGCAGCACGAAGATCGTGGTGACCACGACGATTCCGAGCAACCAGCCGATCGCGAAGCCGGTGCCGGCCCGTGCGGCAGCGGCGGACAGGATGATCAGGATGGCGGCGACGATCGGAATCGGCGAGATCGCGACACCGACCGCCAGCGGAAGCAGATCGCCGATGAGCGTGCCCATACCCCGGACGCCAGGTGGGGTTCACAGCCGCGGTCGCCATGTGGCGACCGCCCAGATGACCACGATGTCGAGGGCGATCACGATCAGCGACCACCACGGGTTGAACGGCAACCACAGGAAATTCGCGATGATCGACAACGCCGCGATGCCGATCGCGGCGCCCCGCCCCCACGCCGTGCCGGTGGCCAGGCCGAATGCGCACAGCACCAGAATGATGCCGAGGACGATGTGGACCCAGCCCCAGCTGGTGAGGTCGACCTTGTACACGTAATCCGGTCCGGCGACGAATACGGTGTCGTCGGCCACCGCCGAAATTCCTTGCAGGATGGACAGGATACCGACCGTGGCGAGCAGGACCGCGGCGGCGATCGAGGTACCCGCGGCGAAGCCCTGCCGCACCGCGTGACTCTGGGCCGGCGCTGCGTGTTGCGGCGATGTGGTCATCTCCGACTCCTTTCGAGCGGGGTTGTTCGCCGACTGTGCGCCGCCGCTGCGCCCCGCGCATCACCCACCGCGGGTGAGAACACCGCACTCGAAGATCGGTACCGCCGTCGGCGCCGGGGCTCGCCCGTCGGCTCGAATCAGGGCGAAATCATCCCGATCGGATGACGCGGGCGCCGCCCGTCCGGGTCAGGGTCGATGCCGGTGAACAGGCCGAACAGCGCGGCGTGTGTTCACCGTCGACCGAAAGGCGGGCCCGCATGGCGAAGGTCGTCCGATACCGGTTCGTCGTCGACGGCGAACTGTCCACCCGCGCGCTCGCCGCCTTTCCCGACCTGACTCGCAGCGAGGTGACCACCGCCGGGACGACCACGCTCTACGGATCGATGTCCGACAGCACGGCCGTGCGCGAGATTCTGGCTCGGATCGACGCCCTCGGGTTGACCTTGATCGAAATGTCTCGCCTGCCCGACTGATTCGGCGGCCGGCCGCCCTTCACTCCGTGCCGGGCGATTCCGGTCACCGATCCGCGAGCGATTCGATGCGTGCCAGGGTGCGAGCGCTGCCGTCGACCTCCAGTTGCACGTGCCGGGCCTGTGCACTCCGCCAGGCGCGGATCCACACCTCGTCCCCGCCCAGCACCGGGCCGGCATGCTCGAGGATCACCCGGTACGGTGCGGCCGGCGCGTCCGGAAAGCGGGCGAGCGCCTCTTCCACCGCTTCCCAGTGCACAGCGTTGTTCACGTGCCCGTAGCGGTCGACGTCGGTCACCCGGAGGGGGAAGGGGCGCAGTTCGGCGTCGGCGGGAGTGTCCGCCCGCAGCGCGGCACGCCAGCGCAACCGGTGTTCGGTGGTCGCGGCCAGCATCGGCGCCATGAAACGATCGGTCATCCGCGCGGGACGTCCGGCCTCGATATCGACGTGAATGAGGAACATCTCCGTCTCGATCAGACCGCCGTTCTCGCTGCGCACCTGAATGCGCATAGTGCACCACCGATTCGACAGCGCCGACGGCCACCGCCGCAGATGCACCTGGTCGCCGAATTCGATCGGGTGCAGGACGTCGATCACCGTGCGCCGGACGATCCATCCGGGATGCAGATCGCCCTCCTCGACCACCTTCAGATGGTCGTAGCCGATGTCCTGCAGATAGCGCGCCACCGCGTCCAGCCGCAGCCGCTCGGCGCGATCGGTATCCCCGAGCCGGACCGGCCACTGTTCGTGGAAGGCGCGGCTCTCGTCCGGACACGGAGTCAGCGGAAAAGCGATCTCAGCGGCTCGGTCGACGGCGGTATCGGTGCTCATGGCGCTCCTTTTCCAGGTCCCGCGCCAGCGTAGCGACCGATCCTGTGCACGCTCGGCGCAACACGGCGCACGGCGGAGCTCGTCCGATTCGCCGCGACCGGCTACCCGAACTCGGCGCCGATATAGTTCGCCGCGGCGGTTGTCCAGGTGACGTCGGTCCCCGGCATGTTGTGCGCCGGGTACAGCACGTGCTGCCCGTCCGGGTACGGGGTGAGGTAACCGATGACGCCGTTCACCGTCGCCGCGAAGCGTTCGAGGTTGGCGATCGGGTTCAGCATCAGGAATTCCAAGAGCTGGGCGAAGATCAGGTAGCTCGCGTTGCCGAAGCGTGCGCCCTCGACGAACGAGAACGGCGAGATCCCCACGTCGATGATGCGCAGTGGCGAATCGGCGGGCGAGGCGGTGATGATGTCACCCGGATTCGCGTATTCGCGCGTCGCCACCTCGGCGGGCCAGGTCCCGTGCTCGCCGTGCAACCCGAATGTGGTCGGCGGGCACAGGTCGTTCACCGAATCACCCGCTCGGCGCAGCGGATTGGCGATGAAGACGGCGAATGCGATTTCCAGCGGGCTCCCGTCGGTATTGGTGTATTCCCCGGTGGCCACGCCCTCGAGAATGCGGCTGGCACAGATGCCACCGAGCGAATAGCTCAGCAAGCCACAGACATTCGGCGACTGCTGGATCGCCTGTACCCCGGCCTCCGTGCCGATCCGCACCGAGGTGTCCAGCGACGGCCCCCACAGATTCGGGTCCGGGCCGACGGCGGCGGGCCAGTCCGGTTCGAAGAAGCTGAAACTGTCGGTCGAGAGCAGGTCGGTCACGGCGGCCAGCATCCCGGCCGGCGATCCGTCCGGATTCCGCGGTTCTCCGGTCCCACGCAGCGTGATGATGTCGATCATCGGAACCTCCTCGCCCGCACCGAAATTCTCGTATCTCTACGGTAGGCCGGAGACGAGGCGCAGTCATGCAAATCCCGCATCACTCGCCGCGGCTCATCGAGCGCAACTCTCCAACTCGACGAGGGATTGTTCGAGGCCGGTGAGCAAGCGCTGCAGGTGCGGCACGCTGCGACGGCAGCCCACGATGCCGAAATGCATGGCGTCACCGGAACTTACGGTCGTGATGTTGATCGCTTGCCCGTCGAGCGGGATGGATGCCGGATAGACCGCTTCGAGTCGCAGGCCGTTCCAGTATCTCGGTTCGGCGGCACCGGGAACATTGGAGATGATGATGTTGAACGGCGGCGCGGACGCCGGCAGCCGGACCGGTGATGCCGGCAGCGCCAGCCCGGCGACGTTGATCGCCGACATCCCCAGGATCTGCAACGGTGTCAGTCGCGACATGGTGTTCTTGGCATTGGCCATCGAAGCGTGGATTCGGGTGAGCCGCTCGACCGGATCGGCCGCGTCGGTCGCCAGGTCACACAGCGCCGCTCCCACCGAGTTGCCCTCGCTCACAGCGGTTTCCGGGCCGCGCCGTAACGACACCGGGACCATGGCGATCAGCGGATCCGCCGGTAGCGCCTGTTCGGCCAGCAGATAGCGGCGCAGCGCACCGGCGCACATGGCCAGGACGATGTCGTTCAATGTCGCGCCGGTACCCGCACCGGCCGCCCGCAGGCGCGGCAGCGGCCACGATTGGGCGGCGAAGCGCCGCGCGCCGGTGATCGCGACGTTGAACATGGTCCGCGGCGCCCGGAACGGCCGGGGTTCGGGGTAGTCGCGCGCCAGTTCGTACGCGCCCGAAACCATTTCCGGGACCGCGGCTCCGATCCGCCCCGCGGTACGCAGGACATCGGCGGACCGGCGGAGCAGAGTGGTTCCGCCGGCGTGCCCACGGGGGCGGGTGCTGCGCCACGGCGGCAGACAGCCGCGGTCGTCGGGGTCGGCCGACAGGGCACGCTGCCAGGTGCGGACGGCGGAGACTCCGTCCATCAACGCGTGATGGGTCTTGGTGTACAAGGCGATCCGGCCGTCGGCGAGCCCGTCGATGACATAGACCTCCCAGAGCGGGCGATGGCGATCCAGCAGCGATCCGTGCAACATCGACACCAGTTCCAGCAGCTCCCGCACCCGTCCCGGAGCGGGGAGCGACAACAGCCGCACGTGGTACTCGATATCGATGTCGTCGTCGAGTTCCCACTGCAGCGCGGAGAAACTCGCCAGCGATCGGGCGGGCCGGCGCCGGAACACCGGGGCGAGTTCCCCCTCGCCGGAGATCAGCTCCTCGTGCAGCCGGCGCGGTGAATGCGGCTGCGCGCCCGAGGGCCGAAACAGCGACAGCCCGCCCACGTGCATGGGATGTTCGCGCGACTCCAACAGCAGGAATACCGAATCCAGTGGTGACATCAACGCCATCGCGGCACCTCATCGCGGTCGGTTCCGATCGGGGGCGAGTGGCTACACCCCTGTGCCGATCATCGCGGAAATCGACCCGCGGGGAAACCGTTTCGCCGCCCGCGCAGCCCCCGCCCGGGCGCGCCGACCGTGGCACTCGTGGCGCGCTCGATCGGTGCGTAGCCGGACGTGTCGGCGATCCGGTCCCGGTAAGGCGGTGGCGTCTCCGGGTTTCGTTCGTCGGAGCGGGGCAATCTCCCCCGTAGCACGACCCGGTTGCCGAGCGTGGCTCGGCATACGGGGTGAATCCGTTGGATCAACCGATGGGAGCCGGATCAGTGAATGTTCGCGTCGCGGCCGGAGCCGCACTCACCGCCGCCGCGCTCTGCGCGGTACCAGCCACCGCCTCCGCCGATGATCCGAATGTGCCCCGCAACGGGGTGCTTCCGGCCGGCACCTACCACATCACCCAGCACCCGGCCAATGTGCTCGGAACCCCGCTGCACAACTGCGACCTGCAGGTTTTCCCGGACGCCGCGACGGTCGTACTGGCCTGCGGGGATTCCTCGCGCACCGGCCGGCAGGACGCGATCGGGCCGGATGAGACCTACGTGACCTTCGAAGGCGTTCCACTCGGGCTGGATCTGCGCGATATCGATCCAGGGCAGGGACAGTGGGGCGGCACGGTGAACATCGCCGCCACCTCGGTGACCGCCCCCTATCAGATCGCGGGAATCAGCTTGCAGCGGCGCTGATTCCGATCCGCAGCACCCCGCATGTCACACCTCGGTACGCGACGTCGTCAACGTGATGACCACATCGAGCAGGGTGAAAGGACCACTGCCATGGATATCGCGTACTACGTCGTCGGCGCCGCCGCCGCGCTGTGGATCGGCTTCTCGGGCTATTCGCTGTTCAGCAAGAGCGAATTCGTCGTCGAACCGTTGCAGACCTACGGCGTCCCGCGCAGTTGGTGGAATCCGCTCGCGCTGGCCAAATCCGCCGGCGCGCTCGGCCTGCTCGTCGGCTTCTTCGTGCCGCCGATCGGTATCGCAGCGGCCGTCGGCCTGATCCTGTACTTCCTCGGCGCCGTCGCCACCACCGTGCGCGCCCGGTCGTACCGCACGACGGTGTTCCCGGTCCTGTACCTCGTCCCCGCGGCCGCCACCCTCGCCCTCCAGCTCGCTCGCTGATCCCCCTCGCCCGGTACGCGGATCCGGTACCGTTCCCCATCGGCGAACATCAATGTTCGCAGAATCGAGGTGTCGGCATGGCGGAATTCGTGCACCAGGGCCGCAGGGTCGTCTTCGACCGCGACGGCGAGGGCGATCCGGTCGTGTTGACGCACAATGCCGGGTCGAGGATCCGGAAGCGGTGACACGCGTGCTCACCACATTTCTCGGCGGCCCCGCTGCCGAGCGCCGGGCGGCCGCTGTGCAGGACCCCGGGTAGCGTCGGGCGCTGTGCCCCGTGACGTCGGTAGGCTGGGCTGATGTCGAACGTCGCCACCGCGACCGAAACCGGGGTCGATCGGCTGCTCCCGCTGCTCTCCGGCCGCCGGATCGCGGTCCTCACGGGTGCCGGGATGTCCACCGACAGCGGCATCCCCGACTATCGCGGTCCCGACTCTCCCCCGCGCAACCCGATGACCTATCAGCAGTTCGTGGGGGATGCGGAGTTTCGGCAGCGGTATTGGGCGCGCAATCACGTGGGGTGGCGGCGGATGGATGCGGCGCGGCCGAATGCCGGGCATCGGGCGCTGGTCCGGCTGGAGCGAGCGGGGGTGGTGAGCGGTGTCATCACCCAGAATGTCGATCTGCTGCACACCAAGGCGGGGCATCGGCGGGTGATCGATCTGCACGGGACCTACGCCCGGGTGCGCTGTCTGGGCTGTCGAGGTGTGATGTCGCGGATGGCGCTCGCGGATCGGCTGGAAGCGGCCAATCCGGGTTTCGCCGAGCTGGCGACCGCGACCGGGATCGAGGTGGCGCCGGATGCCGACGCGGTGGTGGTCGACACCGACCGGTTCCGGATGGTGGACTGCGAGCGGTGCGGTGGGATGTTGAAGCCCGATATCGTCTATTTCGGCGAGAACGTGCCGAAGGACCGGGTGGCGGAGGCGTTCACGCTCGTCGACCGCGCCGATGCACTCCTGGTGGCGGGCTCCTCGCTGACGGTCATGTCGGGGTTGCGGTTCGTCCGGCACGCGGCGAAATCGGGTAAGCCGGTGGTGATCGTGAACCGCGGCGCGACCCGCGGCGACGAATTGGCCACGGCCCGTATCGATTCCGGATGCTCACCGACACTGTCGGCGCTGGCCGACGCCTTGGCGCCCGCACCCTGACACCGGCTGCCGAGTCCCGGCAGAACGAATAGCCGAGGGGCCCGCGCCCGTCGGCTATTCGCGAAAGGTGTTCAGTTCCAGCCCGGTTGCGCTTGCCGCTTGATCGGTGGTGACGAATTGGCGAGAATCTCCAGGTCCTCCAGGAACCGTTCGATGCTCTCCGATTTCGCCTCCGGAGTGCCGACCTGGTCGCGCACCTTCTCCTCGGTGATCGCCAGCATCGCGGCCGCCAGATCCGTTTCCAGATCGCGCACCATCTGGCGACGCAGCTGGGCGATCTGGTCGCGACCCTGCCGGCGCACCCGCTCGACCTCGGCCGCCGCCGCCTCCCGCATCTGCGCCACGATGAATTCGGCGTCGGCGCGCGCATCGGCGCGAATCTGCTCGAGTTCGGTGTGCGCTTCGGTCAGGGCATTGGCGTAGGACCGCTTGGCCTCTTCCAACTGCGTGGCGGCGTGTTCACTTTCCGCGAGTTGTTTGGCGATCGCGTCCTGACTCTTGGCCATCAATCGCTTCACCGGTGGCACAACCCATTTCACGATGATGAAGACGATGACCACGAACCCGAACAGCTGACTGAAGAAGACCGGCCAATCGAAGGTGATCTGGTATCCGCCTGCGGCAAGAACACCGCCGCTGGTGTCCATCATTACGACTCCCTACCCCTCCTACGGCCGGCGGTACCGGCATGCCGACTGTCACCGACCACCTGGTCGGCGAGAGATTGTGCCAACGGCTCGACTTCCAGCCGCAGCTCGGCCTTGACACGGTCGGCTTCGGCACGCAGGTGGGCGGCGGATTCGGCGACGATTCCGTCCACCTCCCGCTGGGCCTGGGTGCGCAGGTCGTCCATGATCGCCCGGCCCTGGGCCCGTGCCTCGTTGCGGATGTCGGCCGCCTCGGCACGGGCCTGTTCCAGCGCCTTCTGGTATTTCGCCTCGGCTTCGGCGAACATCTGCTTCGCCTCTTTGGCGTTGACGGCGGTCGCCTCGACCCGCTCCTCGCGTTCGGTCAGCACCTTGCGGATCGGCGGAACGACGAAGAACCAGATGACTCCGAGCACGATCAGGAAAATGATCAGCTCGACGAAGAAGGTGCCGTTGGGGATGAGGAAATTCCCCTCGGCCACCACATCGGTTCGCGCGGACATCTCGCCGATTACTTACCGGGAGTCGCGAATACGAACAGCGCCATGAACGCGAGGTTGATGAAGTACGCCGCCTCGACCAGACCGACGGTCAGGAAGAAGTTACCGCGCAACCGGCCCTCGGCCTCGGGCTGGCGGGTGACGCCGTTGATCAGGGCCGAACCGGCCAGACCGTCACCGATGCCCGCGCCGATGGCGCCACCGGCCATGATGAGGCCACCGCCGATGAGGGCGCCCTGGACGATTGCTGGATCTGCTGCCATTATTCTCTTCCTGTTCTCCAACGTTGACCGATCGAGGAACGATCGGGATTGCCGTTCAGTGGTTTTCGTGCTCCAGCGTCATCGATTGGCTGAAGTAGAGGACGGTCAAAAGCGAGAAGATGAACGCCTGGATGGCGCCGACGAACAAGTCGAACAACTTCCAGATGGCGTTGGGGCCCCAGGCGATCCAATACGGGAACAGCGCGATCACCGCGACCATGACGCCGCCGGCGAACATATTTCCGAACAATCGCAGCGAGAGCGACAGCGGCTTGGCAATCTCCTCGATGATGTTGATCAACACCATCGGGCCCCAGCCGGTGTGGCCCTTGAGCAACTGTTTCACATGGGTGATCGGACCACGCCGCCGGACACCCGCCGCGTGATAGAAGACGAAGACGAACAATGCCAGGGCATAGACGAAATTGACGTCCGAGGCCGGCGGGAAGATGAATTCACCGCGCCCGTACTGCACCGGCAGCACCGATATCCAGTTCGACAACAGGATGAAGGTGAAAAGCGTTACGGCGAGCGGCAATACGAACGGCGCGATGCGCATGCCGATCGCGGATTCGACCTGCCCGCGCATCTGCACGGTGATGGTCTCGAAGAACAACTGCACGCCGTTGGGGACGCCGGAGGTGATCTTCATTCGGAGGAAGATCGCCAGGCCGATCACGATCACGGCGGCGACCGCGGTCGAGAGGATGGTGTCGACGTTGAACGTCATACCCCACAACTCGGCGGTGGCGTGGTGACCCACCTCGATCTTCGGCTCTTCCTCGGCCAGGATCATCGTCGCGATAGTGCTGCTCATGACTGCTGACGGAGCCCTCTCCACTCGGGCACGACGGTATGCAAGACGAGGATCACCTGGAACAGGGCCAGCCCGAAGAAGATGCCGATCCCGTCGGGCCGAGTCAGGAAGGCCACGACGATCGCCAGCACGGTGACGATGATCAGTCGCGCGGCCGTCGACAGCGCCAGCGCCTGCTTATTCGGAGATTCCGAGCGGGTGATACCGGTGACCGAACGCAACGTCAATTGCGCGTTCGCCCATCCCAAACCCAGTCCGACACCGATAAAGACACCCAGCAGCAACCGATCCAACAGCCCGGTCAGCATCAAGGCTATTACGCCGAATGCGGCTACCATATAGCCCGCACGGCGCAACCGGAGTTTGTCGATACTCACTGCGACACCACCATCGCCGCCATCCCACCTCGTAGTAGGTCGTGATCGAGGTCAGCTTACACATACCAACCTCCTTGCGTAACAACATTTTTGATCTTCATATACTTGATCTTGAATTTTGCGGTGGACACACCGGGGGATTCGTTCCAGCCATCCCCGGGCAATCGATTTCTACGCCGTACGACCTGCCGATCGTGAAGGTTTTCCGGACATTCAGGGCAGTGCGCGCAGCATGGCGGCAATGGTAAATCGAAAGTCAAACTTCGATATAGCATCGGTAAATACTTCGGCGCGTCGTCCGGAGAATTGTCCGAAATGACCGAATTACCATAACGGGTCGGCGTACGGGCCGATGCCTTATATATATGTGCGCGGCGCGGATGGCCGTCCGCACCGCCGGACACCCGCCGCCACCCCGCCGACCGGACATCCCCGGCAGCACCGGCGACACGGTCCGCCGCCATGTCCTATCGCTCGGCAAAGCGGTTCGGATGACCCGGCGCGATTGCACAAATTTCGCGTTCTACCAGGCATTCCCGGACATTTTACTGCCGAGGGGTTACCGTGTCTGCGGCTGGGTACATCACCCACCGGGCCGCCCCGGCTCGCTTGATGAGGGGAACCGAAGTTCCCGAGAGACGCCTATCGGTTTCTGGTCTCTCGCCATGCTTGGTCGCAGCTTCACACGTTGAGGAGGCAGTACCATGAGCAGTATCCCGTCAGGCTCGGATTCCTCGGGCCCGTCCGGCTCCAGTCCCATCGAGTACGACGATTCCCTCGACTACCCGGAATCGGAGTACTCGGCCTCGCTGGACGACTCGGAATCTCTGATCTATCAGCTCCACGGATCCGGTGCGCCACTGCACATCGTGATGGTCGCGCCCCCGTACTTCGAAGTGCCGCCGGCCGGTTACGGCGGTGTCGAAGCCGTGGTGGCTCAACTGGCGGACGCACTGGTTGCACGCGGGCACCGAGTCACCCTGCTGGGTGCCGGCCGCTCCGGGACTACTGCACGGTTCATTCCCGTCTGGGACGACATCCTCGCCGACCGCCTCGGCGACCCGTTTCCCGAAGTGCTCAACGCGCTCAAGGTCCGGCGCATCATCACCGAGCTCGCGCAGTCGGAACGGATCGACGTCGTCCACGATCACACCTTCGCGGGGCCGCTGAACGCTCCGATGTATTCCGCACTCGGCATTCCCACCGTCGTCACGGTGCACGGCCCGGTCGACGGGGAAGCTCAGGAGTACTACGGCTCGTTGACCGATACCGCGCAGTTCGTCGCCATCAGTGACCGGCAACGGTCGCTGGCGGAGAACCTGAACTGGGTGGGCCGGGTCTACAACACGGTCCGCCCGTCCGAATGGCCGTTCCAGACCCGCAAACAGGATTTCGCCCTGTTCTTGGGACGGTACGCCCCCTACAAGGGTCCCGATCTGGCCCTGCACGCCGCGCACCAGGCCGGCATTCCGCTGGTGTTGGCGGCGAAGATGAACGAACCACCGGAGAAGGCCTACTTCGAGACGGCCGTGCGGCCGCTGCTGCGCGATACCGATTTCGTCTTCGGCGAGGCCGACCAGATCGCCAAGCGGCTGCTGCTCGCCTCGGCGCGCTGCCTGCTGTTCCCGATCCGCTGGGAGGAGCCGTTCGGCATCGTGATGATCGAGGCAATGGCTTGCGGTACGCCGGTTGTCGCACTGCGCGGCGGCGCGGTCGAAGAAGTGGTGGACGACGGCGTCACGGGCATCATCTGTGACGACCCCGCCGAACTGCCGGCCGCCATCGCGGCCGCCGACGAACTCGATCCGGCCGCCTGCCGCCGCCGGGTCGTGGAACGGTTCTCGGTCGACCAGCTGGGAGCCGGATACGAAGCCGCCTACTACGCGGCGATCGACAAGACCGCTGCGGTGCCGACACCCGTCGCCGCGGACGGCGTGCCACTGATCCGCCCGCTCTCGGCCGTCGGAAACGCCTGAGCGGCAGGCGAATACATCTAAGACACCCGCATCCGGTCCGCCATGTCGCACGACCGGATGCGGGCGTTATCGGGGTAGGCCGCCCAGGCGGCCCTCCCACCGGACCAGCACGTCGGCCAGAATCCTGGCCAGCTCACGCCGATCCTCGTCCGGTAGTCCGGACAGCAGCCCGGCCTCGTAGGCCAGCTGACGCGGCATCAATCGATCGATCAACGCGCGGCCGGAAGCACTCAGCGCGATATGCGTGACTCGGCGGTCTCGGGTGTCGGCCCGACGCTGCACCAGTTCCCGCTGTTCGAGCCCACGCAACCGTTTCGTCACCGCCGCCGGAGAAGCGAAGGTCTCGCGCGCGAGGCGCCCCGGCGTCAGTTCGCCGCCGACGCGGCGCAGCGCCAGCAGAATGTCGAACTCCGGCCTGGTCAGCTCCTCGTCCCCGAGCGGTGCATCCGTGACCTGCTGCAGCAGCGCCGCACAGCGATTGATCCGGCCGATCACCGCGATCGGGCTCAAATCGAGATCCGGTGCGGCCCGGGACCACTGCCGCATAACCTCCGCGACCGCGTCCTCGCCGTTCGCCACTGGTTCGGCCGTCATCCCGGCACCGCCGCCATCGCCCGCACCGGCAGCCGATCCAGCAACTGATGGCCGGCTCGTTCGGCCGCCACGATGCGCTCATCGGGCAGCGGCCCGCTCCACCACTCCCCGGCCGCGGTGTCGGCACAGCTGCGCACCTCGATCAACGCCGCTGCCAGCCGCGCGCGATCGGCCCGGCTCGCGGTGCCGGATTCGACGGCGCGGCGGGCACGGTCGATCGCCGCGTCCAGGTCGTGCAGGGCGGCGGTCACCCGATCGGCGACTCGACGATTGGGTATCACGAAGCAGATCAGTACGGCGACCACGGCGCCGACACAGGTGTCGAGCCAGCGGTCCAGTCCGAGTTCGGACGCGGGGAACGGGGTGGCGAACTCGACCATCGCGAGCGCCATCGGCGTGATGAATACCGAAGCGACCCAATAGTTTCGGGAGATGGTGGCTTCCACGATCACCTGACACACCAGGGCCATCGCCACCAGCGCCACGGCGCTGTGGGCCCACGGCGCCACCGCCGTGAACAGACCCACGCCCACCAGATTGCCCAGCACCCGTTGCACAGTACGCTGCCACGACAGCGCGGTGTTCGCGACGATCAACACCGCTGCCGTCATCACCGCCCAATACGGTCGATTCACCCCCAGCGCCAACGAGATCCACCCGGCGAGGGCCGCGCCGAGAGTGACCCGCGCCGCCAGTGGCAACCCGGGCGCCCCCGGCCGGAACGCCCGCAGCACGCGCCGCAGGCCGGCGCCGCGCACCGCGTCGACGTGCCCCAGCGCGACACCGCGAACTTCGGCCTCTTCCGCTGCGGCGCACCGGATCCGGGGAACGACGCGACCGCGCCGCAGCATCCGGGCGTAGTGGTCGAGCGCCTCGGCGTCGAGGACGGACCGGCTCGGCGACGGGCCGGAAGGTCGTTGTGCCGCACCGGCATCCGGCGACGTGACCAGTGAGGTCGCGTCCGAGGGGTACAGCCGGGCCGCCGCCTCGGTAGGCCTTGTCGTCGCGGCGAGCGTTTCGGCCCGGGCGAGCAGGCCGGACAGTGCGGTGCGCGGTGCCGCGGTCCGCGACGAGGCCGGAACGCGATCCAAGGCGTTCCAGGCGGCTTGCACGGCGACCGCGGCCTCGTGGCGCGCACGAGGAATTCCGGCATCGCCCGCGGGAATCCGCAACAGCCGAGCGGTCGCCTCCAGAGCGCGGGCCACCGCCAGCCGTTGCGGCCCGTGCGGGCGGACCAGGGCGGGAGCCATACAGACACACCAGGCCAGTACGCCACCGGCGAATACGAGAGCGAGATGTCCGGGAAGCTGCTCCACCCGCTGCGGAATGAAGGCAGCGCTGGACACCACGAACGTGAAGATGATGTTGCCGGGTGGACCCATCCGGGAGGCGTCGCAGACCAACTTGTACAGCCCGGCCAGCACCGCGATCACCAGTACTCGCGACGCGGCGGAAGCGATCAGCGCCGACGCGGTCAGCGCGACGGCCGTGCCGGCGAACATGCCGAGGACCACCCAGGCCAAGGTCCGCGCACGTGCGACATAGGGCATGCCGTGCCCGTACAGGGCACACAGCCCGCCGGCGCTGGTGTAGAACGCGAGTTGCACCCGGCCGGTCGCGAGCAGGACGAGCTCCGGGCCGCCGATGGCCAGCAACGCGCACAGCGCGGACTGGTACCAGGTGTCGGCGACCGGTCGCATCCGGAACACACCACGCAGCGACAGCATCCGCAGGGCACCGCGGAGGCGGGAGGACGAGGACGAGGGAGAGCGCTGCACCGGTAAAGGTTAACAGGTATTTTACTGGGAAACTATCTACGTGAGCGACAGCACCGCCGACGCCCGCGGCAGCCCGCCCGGACCGACACCCCGCAACCGCTCCCCCTCACTCCGCGCCGACCGGAGACATGACGAACCGCCGATCGGCCGCGCGCAATTCATCGGCACGCAATCGCCATATTGCGAATGCAGAATTTACGCGGCAGTGGATACCGCCGCGGAAATCTGGAACATCACCTTGCCTTTTGTTCACGCCAGCCGGAATGGCCGGCGAGACAGCCCGGAATTGCGGTCTCGAACGTAATCTGCTATCGATCCCCGGTGAGCGACTTGCGGTATGCCCGCGGCGACATTCCCATCCAACGAGTGAAGGCATGGGTGAAATTCGCCGTTTCCGCGTAGCCCAAGCGGCGAGCCACATCCTCGACCGTGGCACCGGCCCGCAGCAGCTCCGCCGCCGTGCTCTCGCGCACGGTATTGAGCAGGCCGCGGAAACTCGCCCCCTCGGCGGCGAGCTGACGACGCAGGGTGCGGACGTTGATATGCAGCTCAGCGGCCACTTCGGCCATCGACGGCACCTCCCCCGGCTCCCGGAGCAGACGTTCGCGGACCAACGTCGACAGCTTCCAGCCGCCGTCCAGCAGCGTCTGCAGCGCCTCGCGACACTGCCGTTCGATCATGCTCGCGGTATGCGAATCCGCATGTGGCATGGCCAGATCCAGAAACGAGCGCGGCAGCACCAGCGCCGTGCGGGCACTGCCGGGCAGGATCCGTTCCACCGTCGCGATCTCCGCCAGGGCGTCGGCCCGAGCAGCGTCCAGCTCGAGTTCCAGACGCACGGCGGGGATGGTGACGTCGAGCGCCCGGCCGGCGACGAAGATCAACGCCACCTCGCGTTCGAGGAAGTATCCGCGCAGGTCCGCGGGGATGCCCGAACCATCGGCGACCAAGGCGACCTCGTCACCACCGGAATCGTCGAGCCAGTAGCGCGCCGAGACCGAAACCAGATCCTGATAGCGAATCGCGATCGACAGCACATCGCGCATCGTCGCGCTAGCCAACGCCGCCAAGCCGACCAGACCGGCCTTGCCGAGGGTGGCCTGGGCCGCGGTCTGCACCCCGAGACCGGGCCGATCACCGACGGCGCGAATCAGATTGCGCGCGACCGCGAATTCCTGCTCCGGCCAAATTCGCAACTGTTCATCGCCCAGATCCGCGGGCGCGATTCCGGTGCCGGCCAATAACAGGGTTTCGTCCAATCCGTGCGCGAGACCGACACTCATCATCATGCGCACACTGACGCTGCCGCGCGGTAACACATCGGACGGCGCACCGAACCCAACCACAGTCCGAAATTACCAATATTCGGTCCGTTCGGCACATTCCCCGTCCTGAATGGACGGGCATAACCTCAACGAACCGCCGTCGGCACGGGATGGCCGATCGGCCGGCAGGGATCGAGGAGGGCGAGAAGACCGTGGACATGTTCAGTACCTGTTGGATGGAACCGCTCGATCTCACACCGCAGAAGGCTCATCAGATCATGCAGATGCACCGCACCTGCCGCACCGACGAATGTCCGCGGCGCCGGGCCGCGCTGCGGGTACTGGTCGAGGCCGGGCGGCTGATTCCGGACTCCTCGCGCGTGCACTGACGGGTACACCTGCCCTAGCGGGGGCGACCCGCCCAGCCGTCGGTCCAGGATCCGGCGATGCGGCGGGCGCGCTCGGGCGGCATCCGATCGGGCTCGGTCAGAACCGCCAGGGTGAGCCCGTCCAGCAAACCCAGCAATTCCGCCGCGGCCTCCGCCGACTCGGCCGCGCGCGCCGGATTCACTGCGGCCAGCGCCCGCGCGATCAGTTCCTCGGTTCGCCGCCATTGGTCGCGATGCAGCGCGGCGATACCCGGATCGTGTGCCGCCCGGGCCACCAGGGCCAGCCAGACTCGCGCGAGCCGATCCGAACCGTCCGGCGGGATGAGCAGCTCGACCAGGCGCGCCAATCGTTCGGCCGGACTCAGCCGGGCCACCGCCTCGGCGTCGAAGCCGCGGGCCGCCTCGTCCCGCACGTACTCCCAGACCCGGTGCAGCAGATCGTCTTTGGTCGAGAAGTAGTACTGAACCGTGCCGATCGACACCCCGGCCCGAGTGGCCAACGTCCGGATGCTGACGCCCTCGATACCGTCCTCGGCGATCACATCGGCCAGCCGGTCCAGTAGTTGACGACGCCGGTCCGGCGTACCCTCCGCCGGCGCCGCCGCGGCTCGGTCAGCGCCCACCACCGCCACTCCTCTCCCGCTGATTGCGTGCCTGATAGTAGTGCCACGCCTGCGCACCGATCCGGCGCGCCATCGCCACCGGTTCCCGGCGGCCGTCGCCCCGCGACGCACGATCGACCACCGCCGCGAAGAACAGCAACAGCACGCCGATACCACCCACTCCGAAATAGAGAGTGTCACCGAGCAGACTCACCAGCAGCCGGGCGGATTCGTGATCCGGACCCGCCAGCGCGGGCAGAACCACCCCGAGTTGCAGCATGCGCAGACCCTCCGCGAGCAGCCACAGCAGTGCCGCGGCGGCCAGGGACAAGCCCGCGATGCGAACGCTGCTCGCCAAGCGGAGACCGACGATCAGCGAGACCACCGCCAGCACGACCACGGCCACTTCCCCGGCGCCGAAGATCAGCTCCGCGCCGCTCATCGCCCGGCCTCCGCCCGTTCGGGCCGGCGCAGCACCGCGACCAGCAGCAGCGCCCACGCGGTCACCAGCAGGAGGTTGCGCACGCCGGCGCCCAGTTCCATCCGGTGGGTCATCCCCTCGGCGCCACCGGACCCGAACCACATGGCCCGGCTGGTGACCAGACCGACCACCGAACCGATCGTGGCGACGACGGCGGCGAGCGCCGCGCTGCCGAAGGCCCGCCCCATCCGCCGCCGGTAGTACAGGACCAGCGCCGCGCCGAGCAGCGGTGCGAACAGGCCGAGCAGTTCGACGAGACGAAACATCTGCGACCACCCCTTTCATACAGTCGTATAGGAACGACCATACGACCGTACGGGACGATCGTCAATACGATCGTATGAGACCATCCGCGCGTCGAGCGCGTTGCCCGCCGGCGCGACCAGACGATTGGCCGGCCCGAGGCCCTCGACCACGGCGGCCTCGATATCCTCCGAGTAGGCAGTGCGTGCGGCGCCGGACCTTCGCCGCATCATCGGCCCGGCCCGAGGGGGATCGACCGGACCGCGCATGAGACCAGCGTCGCGAGTGAGCAGGTCGCCGTCCTCGGCCCGCGCCGGATCCCGAACGCCGTCCACGGTGCGTGCTCGCGGAACGCACGTGGACCGCCGATGATCAATGTGTCCGGCGCTCCGGAGAATTCGGCTGTATCGGCGGACCGCACGGCGCCACCGTCGAGCGGAGCGCCGCAGGCCGCACTACCGGCGCCCGTCCGCGAACGGCGCGGACATCAGGTCGTCTCACGACCGCGGTGCGCCGCCCCGATACGCCGGAGCGACCGCCGCCGCGCGGCTCCTGGCTACGCTGCGGCGGCCGCCGAGTGGACCGCTATTCTCCTGCGGCGCGGCGGATTTCACCGCCCGCGGCCCGATGCCGGGTGGCGCGGGCGGCGGCCGCGTCGAAGGGCTCCAGATGGTCGAACAGCGGATCCTCGTCGTCGACGTCGAGAACCACGGCGCGGCGACGCAGGGCGCGCGCCGCCTCACGGTCCATCCCCGGCCGGCGTTCGGCGCGGATGTCCTCCTGGGCAACCGGTTCGGACGCCTCCGAGCTCCGACGACGGGCACCGGACAGCCGGGCCGCACGGCGCCGGCGGATGTCCTCCTCGAATCGCACCTGCCGCCGCAGATACGCCAGGTAGGCACCCAGCGCCACGATCGAGAGCGCGCAACCCCACCACAGCGTCGCACTCACCACCACCGCGAAGCCGGCGAAAAGCAATGTGCTCAGGACCAATCCGAGCGCGGTGCGCTGGCGGAATCGATATCGGGCGGCACGGGCGATCGCATCGGCCTCCGGGTCGTAGCCACCGCGGCCCCGGCGCACCGGGACGAAATCGCGTGCGGCGGGCTCGGATTCGACGTCGTCGCCGTCGGCGGCATCGGCGGCGGCGTCGGCGAAGGATTCGGTATCCGCCAGCCGGGCCGGCACCGCCGCGGCCGGTGCGGGCGGAATGCGGGCCATCGACGTGGCCTGCGGGCGCTGCGCGTCCGCGGAGTCGGCGGCATCGGACGCCGGCGCACCGTCGGATTCGTCGCCGCGATCGTCGAGCTCGTCTTCGAGGGCGTCGGCGGCCGGCTGCGCCTCGTCGCCGTCGAAGTCCTCGACAGCGGCCGTATCCGCCGCCGCGGTCGCGCGCCGGCCGCCGGCGCGCCCGGCATCCTCTGGTTCGTCGCCCAGGTCGGCGCGCTGCCGCGAGGTGTCCGCCGCGTCGTCAGCCGCCTCCCCCGCCGAAACGGCGCGGCCGGTGGACGTCCGGTCTTCCTCGGTGACGGGCTCGTCGGCCGTGTTCGTCATCCGATCCTCCGCATCATCGCCGTGGAAAAGCCTGCTCTGCCGAAAGGACGGCACCCAATCCGGATCGGTCTCATGCCCGGTGGCCGGCCCTTTCTTCGCACGTCGTCTGGTACCACCTCGATGCAGCACCCGGGTTGCCAATGCGGCGTCCGTCGTACGGCGAATACGCGGATGCCGGTCGGCGAGCATCGGGAACAACACGAAGACCCAGAGCACGACCAACGCGATCCACAAGATCGAATTCGGCATCGCGCTCCCACCTCCGTCCCCGCCTGACCACTGTCCCTTCTCGACCGCTCGGCAGGTTCTCGCCACCTGTTTCGTCCTGGCACCGGACGCACCACCGACGTCCGTAGGTTAATGCGGTGTCACAGGAATAGCCCGCAGGCGCGCCGCTCACACCTGCCCCACCCGTCACAACCCGGTCGTGGCGTCGATCACGGCGGAGTCGCACGTCCCGTGCGAATCAGCCGGTCGACGACGGTTCCCGACACCTCCTCGACCGTCATCGCCACCAGCAGGTGATCCCGCCACGCGCCGTCGACGTCGAGATAGCGCCGCAGCATGCCTTCCTCGCGGAAACCGACATTGCGCAGCACCGCCTGGCTGGCCAGATTCTCCGGCCGAACCGTCGCCTCGACCCGATGCAGTCCCACCGCGCCGAAGCAGTGGTCCAGCCCGAGCGCCAGGGCGGCGGTCGCCACGCCCTGGCCGCCGACGTCCTTGGCGACCCAGTAGCCGATCCATGCCGACCGCAGGGCGCCGCGCACGATGTTGCCGATGGTCAGCTGACCGCTGAACGTCCCGTCGACCTCGATCACCAGCGGCACCATCGCACCGCGGCGCGCCTCGGCCTTCAGGCTCGACCACAGCGACGGCCAGTTCGAGGCGTGATTACGCGCCTCCCAGGTGCCTCGCCCGGTCGGTTCCCACGGCTCCAGATGTTCGCGGTCGCGCAACCGGATCCGAGACCAGGACGCGGCATCGCGCAACCGGATGGGCCGCAACGTGACCCGGCCACCGGCCACCCGCACCGGACCGAGATGTGCGGGCCAGCCCGGGTGCTGGGCGGCCCGGAAAACATTCATGTCCACATCTCACCCGCGCTGTGCGAGAAATGCGACCTGGACCTCTTCACCGGTGCGAATGTCGGTGACCTCCGGGTCGATGACGATCAGGCTGTTGGCCTCGGCGAGCGTGGACAGCAGATGCGACGATCCGTTCACCCCGAGCGGTTGCACCAGGTACTCACCGGTCTGCTCGTCGCGCATCAACTGCGCGCGCAGATAGCCGCGCCGGCCCTCCATCGAGGTGATCGGCATGATCGTGCGGGCCCGCACCACCCGGCGCATCGGATGCCGACGGCCGAGCGCGATCCGGATCAGCGGCCGCACCATGATCTCGAAAACCACTAGGGCGCCAACCGGATTGGACGGTAGGAGGAAGGTCGGCACCTCGTCGCGGCCCAGCCGGCCGAAGCCCTGCACCGACCCCGGATGCATCGCGACCCGGTCGATCGTCAACTCGCCCAGGCCCTCCAGCGCCTCGCGAATCTGCTCGGAGGCCCAGCCGCCGACCGCACCGGCGATCACGACGACCTCCGAGCGCACCAGCTGGCCCTCCACCACGTCGCGCAGCCGCTTCGGATCCGCGCTGACGATGCCGACACGGTTGACGTCCGCGCCGGCGTCCCGGGCCGCGGCGGCCAGCGCATAGGAGTTCACGTCGTAGACCTGTCCCGGGCCGGGAGTGCGATCGATGTCGACCAGTTCCCCGCCGATCGAGATGACCGACAGCCGGGGCCGCGGGTGGACCAGGACCTTGTCCCGTCCGACGGCGGCCAGCAGACCGACCTGAGCCGCGCCGATGATCGTGCCGGCCCGGACCGCGATGTCGCCGGGCTGCACATCGTCGCCGATACGGCGGACGTAATCACCCGACCGCACCGGTTCGTAGATCTTGATCCGGGCGCGCCCGCCGTCGGTGAAGTCCAGCGGCAGCACCGCATCGGCCAGGGTGGGCAGCGGCGCCCCGGTATCGATGCGCACCGACTGACGTGGCTGCAACCGGATCGGCTGGCGCGAACCGGCGGCCACCTCACCGACCACGGGCAGGGTCAATTCGATGGGATCGCCGTCCTCGGTCCGAATATCGGCGCCCGCGCCCTGCACATCGACGCTGCGCACGGCATAACCGTCGATCGCGGCCTGATCGAAGCCGGGCAGCGGGCGTTCGGTGACCACATCCTCGGCACACAGCAGACCCTGAGCCTCGGAAATCGCGACCCGGACCGGTCGCGGCGCCACGGCCGCCGCGGTCACCTTGATCTGCTGGTCCTCAACCGAGCGCATGCCGCCCTTCCCTCTACTCCGACTGATCACCCGATCCCGCGGCGACGGGACCCGGCCGATCCCGTCATTGCGACGCGATCAGCTGCGGGTTCCAATCCGGAGCGAGCCGACGCTGCAACCACTCGCGCAGGGCGGGGCCGTATTCGTCACGCTCCAAAGCGAAATCGACCGCAGCACGAAGATAACCGCCAGGGTTGCCCAGGTCGTGGCGCGACCCACGGTGGACCACGACATGAACCGGATGTCCCTCCGCGATCAGCAGCGAGATGGCGTCGGTGAGCTGCAATTCCCCGCCCGCGCCGGGCTCGATGCGGCGCAGTGCGTCGAAGACCGCGCGGTCGAGCAGATAGCGTCCGGCCGCGGCGTAGGTGGAGGGCGCGTCGGCGAGGGCCGGCTTCTCGACCATGCCGACGACCCGCAGCACATCGGGGTTCGCGGCCTCCGGCACCGGCACGACGTCGAAGACGCCGTAGGCGCTGACCTCATCCTTGGGCACGTCGATCGCGCAGAGCACGGTACCGCCGTGCTCACGCCGCACCCGGCTCATCACGTCCAGGACGCCGCAGGGCAGGACCAGGTCGTCGGGCAGCAGCACGGCGATCGCGTCCTCGTCGGGATCGAGCACCTGCTCGGCCTGCGCGACCGCATGGCCGAGACCCAGCGGCTCCTCCTGCACCACCGAGCTCACATCGAGCAGACCGGGCGCCTTGCGGACCTTTTCGAGCAGCTGGAATTTGCCACGCTCGGCCAGGGTGCTCTCGAGGACCAGATCCTCGACGAAGTGGGCGACCACCCCGTCCTTGCCGGGCGAGGTCACGATGACCAGGCGGTCGGCGCCGGATCCGGCGGCCTCGGCGGCCACCAGTTCGATACCGGGCGTGTCCACCACGGGCAGCAGCTCTTTCGGCACGGTCTTGGTCACGGGCAGAAACCGTGTCCCGAGCCCGGCCGCGGGCACCACCGCGGTGCGGAAACAGGACATCGCGGAAGGCACTGCCTGCGTCGCGTCCGATCCGGCGTCAGCTGTCATAAGTGCACACCCTATCCATCGATCTCGTCGTCGGACCGGCTCGCGCGCCGGTCCGGCATCTGGGAAGCCTAGGCGGACCCGGCGGTGCCGTCGCACCGAAGCGCCGGCCCAGCAACCCTGCCGAGGTCCGCCGCCGGAGCCCGCGACCGATCGCCGCCGGTCCGGCCGGAACCACTGTTTCGCCGCGGTACCAGCACGTTCGCGGTACCGCGTCGGCTCAGCGATTCCCCGCGACGGGCATCCGGAAACACCGGAGCGGGCAAACTCACCGTTCGCCCACCTAGGGTGGGCCTGTGGAGATCGCCGGTCAGCGGGACAAGCAGCGGTGGCGCGCCGAATTGCTGGCGGCACGGGCGGCGGTCCTGCCGCAGACCCGGGAGGCCGAGGCAGCGGCGCTGGCCCGGTCCGTAGCGGCAGTGCTCGACCTCGACCGGCCCGCCGTCGACGGCCCGGCGACGAACGGACGAAACGCTCCCGGTGCGCCATGGGTGGCCGGCTATATCCCGGTGGGCGGGGAGCCCGGCTCGGTCGCGATGCTCGATGCGCTACGGGCCGCGGGCGCCCGCGTACTCGTCCCGGTGACGGGGCCGCCGGGACCGCTGGATTGGGCCGAATACACCGGCGCCGAGCAGCTGCGCCGCGCCCGCTACGGACTGCTGGAACCGGCGGGGCCGGCCTTGGGACCGGCGGCCATCGCGTGGCCGGAAGTGATTCTCGTCCCGGCGCTCGCGGTCGACCGGCGCGGGGTCCGGCTCGGGCGCGGCGCCGGATATTACGACCGGACCCTGCCCGCGGCGAGACCGGACGCTGTGCTGATCGCCGTGGTCCGGGACGAGGAACTGGTGGCGGAGCTGCCGGAAGAGGCGCACGATAGGCGGATGGGGTGGGTGCTGTCGCCGCGGGCCGGACTGGTCCGGCTCGAACGAGATGAACAGGCGGCAGCCGGCTCGTGACGAGATGACTGGCACCGGCGGGTCCGCCGCGGCGGGCCCGGATCGGTGCCGGGAATCAACATCGGATTGGCACTGTTGGCACTGTCGGCTGTAGAGTGCTAAAAGACGAAGACCGTGGAGGTTCGCAGGTGCCTACTTACTCGTATCAGTGCACGCAGTGTGGCGACAAGTTCGACATCGTGCAGTCGTTTTCGGATGACGCCCTGACCACCTGCGAGAAGTGCAGCGGCAAGCTCCGCAAGCTGTTCAACTCGGTCGGCATCGTCTTCAAGGGCAGCGGCTTCTATCGCACCGACAGCCGCAACGGCTCGTCCTCGGCCAGTGAGCCGGCCGCGAAGTCGAGCGAGTCCAAGTCCGGCGACTCGTCGAGTTCGACCAGTTCGTCGAGCAGCTCGAGCTCCTCGTCGTCGAGCTCGTCGACCGCCGCCAGCACCGCCGTCGCCTGAGTCGACCACCCGCCCGGCGTCGTCGTTCGGCGGCGCCGGTGCGTGCGTTGCCCGGCAGCGCGTTCGCCCGTTTCTTCCACAGCCCGCCTGTTGTCCACAGGCGAATAGCCGACCTGCTCATCGTCGGAAACGACGGTGTGCCGGCGCCCTACCGTGGGCGGCATGCGGCATATCCGACTCGACTTTCGTTCCGGCGCAGACGGGGATCTGGGCCGGAACGGCGGCGCCGACCTGGCGGCCCGCCTCCGTCCCGCCTGGTTCGACCTGACGCTGCTGCGGCGGCTGGCGGCCGTCCTGCTCGCCGCCCTGGCCGCGGTCGTGGCCGTCCGCGACCAGCCCGCCGATCGGCACGTCTCGCTGGTGGTGGCCGCGCGTGATCTGATGCCCGGCCAGATTCTCGCCCCGGCGGACCTACGCCGCACCGATATTCCGGCCGCGGCAGCGCCGGAGGGCGCGATCACCGATCCGGCCCGCCTGGTCGGCGCGACCTCCACCGGGGCGGTGCATTCCGGAGAGGTCCTGACCGACTTGCGGGTCGTGAGCTCCCGTCTCGCCACCGTCGCCACCGGCGTTCCCGATGCCCGGATCGTACCGATGCGCTTGGCGGACAACGCGATTGCCGACATTCTGCGGGCCGGCGATCGTGTCGACGTGGTGGCCGAGGAAGCCGCCGGCTCCGACGGAACCACCTCCCCGAGTGAGCGCGCGCCTGCGCCTCGCACATTGGCCTCGGATGCCGCCGTGGTCCTGGTTTCCGGCGCCGCCTCCGCCGGCTCGTCGCGGCCCACCCGCTCCACCGACCGGGTCGTGCTGCTCGCCCTGGATTCACAGCGCGCGACCGCGGTGGCGGCCGCGTCGTTGCACACGGCCCTGACCGTGGTGTTTCACTGATGTTCGCTGTGTTCGCCAAGCATTTGCCATACCTGTCCGTTAGCATCCCGAATACCTCATCCGATAGCGGACAGCAATCGCCTCGGATGCCACGACCAGACCATACGGCGAGGCCGCGGGCACGCCAGATGAGACAGGAGCCGCAATGCTGAAGGGTTTCAAGGAGTTCCTGCTCCGCGGGAATGTAATCGATCTGGCGGTTGCCGTGGTGCTGGGCACGGCCTTCGTCGCAATCGTGACCGCGATCGTCGACGGGATCGTGAATCCGCTGCTGGCGCTGTTCGGCGGCACCAGCGACAAGGGCTGGGGGTTCTATCTCGACTCCAGTAAGCCGTCCACGTTCATCGCCGTCGGCCCGATCCTCACCGCGGTGATCAACTTCGTCCTCATCGCGGCCATCCTCTACTTCATTCTGGTGTTGCCCGCGACCCGCCTGATGCGGCGCTACGGCACCACCAAAGAGGCCGTGCAGACCGAGGTCGAACTCCTCACCGAGATCCGGGATCTGCTGGCCGAGGGCAGCAAGAGCGCCGGCGGCCGGCACGAATTCTGAACCGCCACGGTCGAATACGACGACGGGGCCGGTGCGTTGCGCACCGGCCCCGTCGTCGTATTCCGATGGGCTCAGCCCAGGCTGAACGGTTTACCCCACAGCGTCACCCAGGAGATGACATTGTCGGTTTCGACCTCGACGCTGACGAACGCGCGCGCCTGCGCGTAGCCACCGCAGCCCGTCAGGCCGATGGTCTCGTCGGACCACGCCACCGAACCACTGGTGCCCTTGAACTTGTTGCGGGTCTTGTGCACGCCCTGGCCGAAGTCGTCCGACTCCTCGAGGTCGAGGACATAGAACGATTTCGCCTGTCCCGGTCCGAGGGTCAGGTGGCCGCCGACATTTCCACCGGCATTCGGTTTGGCGTTCTCGCCGTCGCTCCAGTCCACCCCGGCACTCGGACCGCCCTCGGCCCCGCCACCGGAAATATCGACCTGGCAGCCCACGGTGTAGCCGGGATAGATGCTGCCGCCCACGGCGGTGGTGTCGCCGGAGAGTTCGACATGCGCGTCGCCCGTGACCCAGGCATTGCGATGCACCGGCGTCGCGCCCAGGGACGGGTTGATATTCGCGGATTCGCCGTCCAGCCAGACGTGCACGACGGTGCCGTCGGACAGCGTCTTGGACAGGTCCCCGCCGGGCAGCGGGACAAAGGTGTCGGCGTTGGCGGCGCCGGTGGAGAACAGACCGAGCGCGGCGGTCGCCACCGCACCGGCGCAGGCCAGGCGGGCCACGGTTTCGCGGATCTTCATATCAGGAATTCCTCGGATGAATCTTGTTGTACGAGAGACGTTTCGGCGGAACAGACCGCATCAGCCGATGGAGAACGGCTGCCCGTACAGGGTGGTCTTGGAGTAGTGATTGCCGACGACCTCGACAACCGTGTACGCGCGGGCCTGCGCGTATCCCGCACAGCCCTGGATCTCGATTTCCGCGTCCTGATATTCCACGCTGTAGTGGCCCGGCTTGGTGATGTCCTTGAAGTCGATCTGCACGAACTTCACCTGTCCGGGGCCCAGATCCAGCCCGATCGAACCGCTGGCGTCGGCGCCGCCGAGGCTCAGTCCGCCGGACAGACCGGCCGACACCGCATCGCTGGCGATATCGACCTGGCATCCGACGATGTAGCCGGTGTTGAGCTGCGAGCTGCCGTGCGTCGAGGAGTTGTTGGTGCCCGGCCCGTCCAGCGGGCCGTTGTTCGGACCGACCTCGGTCTCCGGCGCATTGGGCACATCGGCCTGCGCGTTACCCGAAACCCACACCACTCGACCCGCGCCGTTGGCGGCCATCGACGGGGAGATCAGCGCGTGCTCACCGGTACGGGAGACGACCACGCCATCGGGACCGTTCTTGTGGCCATCCGGCAACGGCACGAAGGTGTCGGCGTTGGCGGCACCGACCGAGAGCAGGCCGACAACCACGGCCGCGGCGGCGCCGATGCCCGCGAAGCGCGCACCCCACCGCACACCGTTCGCACGGTTCGTATTCATATTTCCCCTCATCAGGTTCTTTCGGTCGACCTCGAGGACCGAGGCCGACATGCGGTATTCCGGCATCGGCCGACGCCACCGGCCGACACACGATCGGGAGATCGCATACCGATTTCCGGCAATCCGGTGGCGCGGGCGTCGGAACCGGGCGTTGTTCCGCTGCCGACACGATTCAGGTGTCGGCTTGCTGCCTTCGGGAACCGCAGGTGAAGCTGCCCAGACGGGGACAATAAACGTCGGAGCTCACAGCTGCCAACATCGAACCGTGAATCAGCTCATGAGATCAGACACAGGCTATTACCGCATATATCAGAATTCGTGCATCAATTTGGCGGAAAATATCGGACAAGCCGGACATTAAACGCAAATGCAGCAAATGTGGCGCGCGTCGGGACGTGATATCCGGCGGCTGTCGGTTCTTCGGGCGTCGCCGAATCTTCGACTAGCTCAGCCGTGGTGGGGCGGCACCTGCGAGCGCAGCCAATCGTCCGAGGAGCGTGGCAGCTCACCGTCGGGGGCGCGCTCGTCGCTGCTCGCCCGCGGCAACGTCTCGCCGAAGATGCGGGCCAGGCGGGCGGCCTCAGCGGCCGAACGGGTGCGCCCCTTCGCCGGGCGATCCGCCTGCGGATCGTCCGACCGTCGCTCACCCGCCGGCCGCTCACTCATACCGTGATTATTCCGCCAAACCGGAGAGCTCGTCGACGACGCGGCTCACCAGCGGGCCCAGCGTGGCCATGCCGTCCCGGATCGCATCGCGGGTGCCGGGCAGATTGACCACGAGCGTGCTACCGGACACACCGGCCAGCCCGCGCGACAATCCGGCATCCAGCGAGCCCGCCGCCAGACCCGAGGCGCGCAAGGCCTCGCTGATCCCGGGCAATTCGCGGTCGAGTACCTCGAGCGTCGCCTCCGGGGTCACGTCGCGCGGCGACATCCCGGTGCCGCCGACCGAGATCACCAGATCGACGCCGCCGATCACCGCGGTGTTGAGCGCATTGCGAATCTCGATCTCGTCACCGGCCACCGAGACCGTGGCGTCCACCAGGAAGCCGAATTCGGTGAGCAGCTCGGTCACCAACGGCCCCAGCGAGTCCACCCCGCCATGCGCGGTTCGATCGTCCACGACCACAACAAGTGCACGGCCCGCCACGGGAGCATCGATTTCCATGTTGCTCACCGTAGCGTCCGTGGGCGACAACCACTCCGGTCCCCCGTCGTCGTCGAGGTCGGGTGTCGGGAGCACGGTCAAGGGACGTGGTTCACGGATCATCGGCCACCCTCCGCCGGTGCGGCGCCGAGGGTCACCTCGACGGTCTTCGGATTCTGTCCCTGGGGATCGGTGTAGGTCACCTTGACCTTGTCACCGGGCTGATGCGACCGCACCGCGGCGATCAGCGAGTTTCCGGAATCGATCACCTGATTGTCGACCCGGGTGACGATGGAGCCGGACGGGATGCCAGCCTTAGCGGCCGGACCGTCCGGTGTCACGTCCAGCACCCGGGCGCCGTTGACATCGTCCTGGGCGCGAACCGAGATGCCGATCTGCGCGTAGGTCGCATGTCCGGTCTTGGTCAACTCGTCGGCGACGCGGCGGGCCTGGTCGACCGGGATCGCGAAACCGAGACCGATCGAACCGCTCTGCGCCCCCGGCATCTCCGCGGCGCCCAGGGTCGCGATCGCGGTGTTGATGCCGATCAGCTTGCCGTTCGAATCGACCAGTGCGCCGCCGGAATTACCCGGATTGATCGCCGCATCGGTCTGGATCGCGGAGATCACCGTGCCCTGCGATCCGGCCTCGCCGCTGGTCGACACCGGCCGGTTGAGCGCCGACACGATGCCGGTGGTCACGGTGCCCGCCAGTCCGAGCGGCGAACCGATGGCCACCACGGGCTCGCCGACCATGATGTTGGCCGAGGTCCCGAGCTCGATCGGCTTCAGGTTCGTCTTGCCCGCCGCCTTGATGACGGCCAGGTCGGACACCGGATCGACACCGACGACGGAGGCATTGGCGGTGCTGCCGTCCTGAAAGGCGACCTCCATCTTGGCGTTCGGTCCGGCACCGCTGGCGACGTGATTGTTGGTGAGGATGAGCCCGTCCGAGGACAGCACGACGCCCGAGCCCTCACCCTCGGCGCGGGCGCCGGCGACCCGGATCATCACCACACTGGGCAGTACCTTCTGCGCCACCGCGGGGACCGATCCGGCCGGCGCGGTCGCCGAGGCCGGGCTGGCCGGTGCGGGTGCGTCCAGGGCGTTGGTCACCGGGGCCTTATCGCTGTCCGATCGCGTCACCAGGGCGCCGACGGCACCGCCGACGCCGCCCGCGACCAGGGCCAGCACGACGGCCCCGGCCAACAGTCCGGCCCGGCCGCGACGCGGCGCAGCCGGGCCGGCGCCACCGGCCACGCCGCCCGGATAGGGCTGCCCGGTACCGGGCTGGTACGGACCCGGCTGCCCAGGCCCCTGTCCCTCGGCCGCATAGGGGTTGTACGGCGACATCGGCGCCGTATGACCGGCACCGGGATAATCCGAATAGGGCGTGGTCGCCGGCCCGGCCTGCGGTACACCCGCGGCGTGTCCGGCCCCCGGATACTGCTCGTACCCCGGGTGGCCGGCACCCGAACCGGTCTGCTCCCCCGAACTCTGCGCCCCCGAACTCTGGGCCCCCGGAAACGTACCGGCAGCCCCCGGCTGCGGGGTCCCACCCGAATGCGAAGCGCCACCAGACTCCCCCGACTGTGGAGTCGAACCGGTCGGCTCGTCCCGCCTGTCCTTCGAATCCTCGGTCATATTTCTCGTTTCTCCTCGAGTCTGTCGCCCAGCCTGGTGACAACGACTGAGAGCGGACTGAGACCGTGCTTTCAGTTCTCCATGACTCCGTGCCGCATACGGGGAGTACGCCGCATCCGCCCCAGTTTATGGGGACGCCGGCGGGCACCCCGTGGTTCCGGTGTGGGAAGACAGGCTCACTTCCGGCGATCGTCGGGCGTCGGGGGCTCACCGGGCAGCACGATGCGGACCAGGGTGCCGCCGCGTTCGGAGGTGTCGACGGTGATCGTGCCGCCGTGTTTGGACACCACCTGTTTGACGATCGCCAGCCCCAGCCCGGAGCCGGGCATCGAGCGCGAGGCCGTGGTCCGGTAGAAGCGTTCGAACACCAGCTCGCGCTCCTCCGGCGGAATCCCCGGACCCGCGTCGTCGATCGCGATTTCCATCAGCCCGGGCCCGGTCTCGCGCATGGTCAGGATCACCCGCGCGCCCGGTGGGCTCCATTTCGCCGCGTTGTCCAGGACGTTCAGGATCGCCCGTTCCAGGCCGGCGTCGTGGCCGTAGACGAACCAGGACCGCGGTTCGGCGGAGAATTCCACATCCACCCGGCGACGGCGCACCCGTTCCAGTGCCCGCTCGGCGACCTCGCCGAGATCGACGCGCTCGTAGACGGTTTCCGGAGCGTCCTCGCGCGCCAGGTCCACCAGATCGCCCACCAGCGTGGACAATTCCTCGATCTGGGCGATGACATCCGAGCGCAGGCCCGCCATATCCTCCTCGGGAATCGGCGGCGCGTCCGGCCGGGACGAGGCGATCAGCAGTTCCATATTGGTGCGCAACGACGTCAGCGGCGTGCGCAATTCGTGGCCGGCGTCGGCGACCAGCCGCCGCTGCCGCTCCCGGGATTCGGCCAGCGCGCGCAGCATCAGGTTGAAACTCTCGGTGAGCCGCGCCAGTTCATCGTCACCGGTGACCGGAATCGGCGCCAGATCATCGGTGCGCGCGACGCGTTCGGTGGCGGCGGTCAACCGCGCGATGGGCCGCAACCCGGTACGTCCCACCGTGGCCCCCGCGGCACCGGCTACCAGGACACCGCAGCCACCGATCGTGAACAGCAACCAGGCCAACCGGTCCAGCACCTCCCGAGTCGGCTGCAACGACCGCGAGATCACCAGCGTCGCACCGGATTTCGTCCGGCGCGCGAGGACGCGTTGATTGGCGGCGGTGCGCAGTGAGGCATCGGCCTTACCGTGCGCGACCGCCATCTCCGCCGGCCCGATCGGCGGGTCCATCGGCTGCGGCGGCGCGTAGGGCACATCGACATCGGGATAGATCAGGGCGATCCCGATATCGTTCGAGTACAGGCTGCTGAACATGATGATCGCCTGGAAACCCTGCAGATCGATGTTGTTCTTGACCATCACATCCGAACGGCTGCGCAGCTGACTGTCCACATCGGCGTACAGCGCCCGTGCGACGAGAGCATAGGCGGCGATCGAGGTGACGGCGACGGCGATGGCCACGACCGAGGCGGCCAGCAACGTCACCCGCCACCGCAGCGACACCGATCTGGTGAGCGGCATCGGCGGCCGCATCTCGTGCGGATCCGGGCGGGGCCGCACCCGCGCCACGCGATCGGGGCGTCCGGTGTGCCCCGGATGAGCTCTACCCACGACGCCGGCCTACGGAGGGGTCTCGCGCAGCACGTATCCGACACCGCGAACGGTGTGGATCAACCGCGGCTCCCCCTCCGCCTCGGTTTTCCGGCGCAGATAGCCGATATAGACCTCGAGCGCATTCCCTGAGGTCGGGAAGTCGTATCCCCAGACCTCTTCCAGAATTCGGCTACGCGTCAGGACCCGGCGCGGATTCGCCATCAGCATTTCCAGCAGCGAGAATTCGGTGCGGGTCAGGCTGATCGCCCGCTCACCACGGGCCACTTCGCGCGTCACCGGATCCAGCGACAGGTCGGCGAAACGCATCGTCTCCGAGGAATCGCCCGCGGGATCGGCGGCGGTACGACGCAACAGCGCACGCAATCGCGCGAGCAATTCCTCGAGCGCGAACGGCTTGGGCAGATAGTCGTCGGCACCGGCGTCGAGCCCGGCCACCCGCTCCGATACCGAATCGCGGGCGGTCAGAACGAGAATCGGCAGGTCGTCACCGGTACTGCGCAGGCGACGGCACACCTCGAGGCCGTCCAGCCGCGGCATCATCACGTCGAGCACCAGTGCATCGGGCCGAGACGCGGTCACCTTCTCCAACGCGTCGACCCCGTCGACCGCCAGCTCGACGGAATAACCGTTGAAGGTGAGCGACCGGCGCAGCGACTCGCGCACCGCGCGATCATCGTCGACTACCAGAATGCGCATGGCCTCCAGTTTGACCGGATCGACTGAGAGCCGACTGAGAACCGACCATTCGACACGCCGCACAACCACGACAGATGACCTGCGAATTCATCGTAAATACTACCGAGAAGTATCTGTTGCGCCCGAAAGTTGTTGCGCCGAGCCGTTTTAGACTGTTACCACCCGCCCTCCAAATTGCCGCGAACGTGTTCTCGCGGTATGTTGCCTGCGGTAAAAGTAGACCTCTAGTTGGTTCTCAACCCGTTGGACCCGGACGGCCAGATGCGGGCAGCGGCCGGAACCCGGGGCACGTGCGCGAGCGGAGGCGACGGAAGCGGGATGGGCACTGCACCGCGGCCATGGCAGAGGAGTCTGTCCAACCTGTCCGTGACCAGCAAGGTCGGCATCGTGCTACTGCTGCCGGTAGTACTGGCATCGGCATTCGCCATCCTCCGGATCAAGGACGAACTCGGCGCCATCGCCCAATTGAACACCGCGACCGAACAGGCCCGGATAATCCGGCCCACCCTCGACTTCGGTTCGGCGGCCAACAATCTCGCCGTAGCGGTGGGCAACGGCGACCACGTCGCCCAGTCGGCGCTGGACCAGTCCGCGGCGCGCTTCGATCAGGCCGCGGCGGATCTGCAGACCGCACTGCAGAATTCGTCGACCGACAAACGCGTCGCCACCCAGCTCACCGAGGCACTGGCCGCCGGGCGCACCCTGCGCAACAGCCTCCACGGCGGCTCCCCGCAGGAGGTCGTGAAGCAGGCGAGCGAGGTGAACAACCACATCAGTAATGCCGTGTCGTCGCTGGCGACGCCGAAGGAAACCACCATCGAGCGGTATTACGTGCAGATGAGTGCCATCGCCATCGCTCGCCAGATGTTCATCCAGCAGCAGTTGGCGCTGGAGAGCGGCGAGATCGGCAACAACCCCGCGGTCCTGGCTCAGGTGCTGACGGCGACCGGCGCCGAGCTGAGCATGATCAACCAGTACGCGAGCGTCCAGCCGGAATCGGCGTTGAAGCCGGATGTGCTGCTCGGCGCGCTGCAGACCCGTACCGCGGCGATGAGCCAGAACGCGGTCGAGCCGATCAAGGTGCCCGGGGTCGCGGAATCCTTGCAGACCAGCACCGACACCTACAACGAGGCCACCGATCATCTGGTCGATCTGATCGATTCCGGCCTGTCGGCCCGTTCGATCGACGCGCGTGGCACGGTGCTCCGCGATGTGGCGCTGGTGGTTGTGACGCTGTTGGCGGGTCTGGCCCTGGCGCTGGCCGTCGCCCGTTCGCTGGTCGTGCCGATTCGGCGCCTGCGCCGCGATTCGCTGCAGGTCGCGCACACCGATCTGCCCGCCGAGCTCGCGGTGGTGCGCGGTGGTGGCGCCACCCCGGAGATCGTCCCGGTCGACGTGCAGACCACCGAGGAGATCGGTCAGCTCGCCCGAGCCGTCGACGATATGCACCGGCAGGCGTTGTTCCTCGCCGCGGAACAGGCTCGCCTGCGCCTGCAGATCAGCAATATGTTCGAAACGCTCTCGCGGCGCAGCCAATCGCTGGTCGAACAGCAGCTGTCGCTGATCGAGGACCTGGAACGCGACGAGGACGATTCCGATCGCCTGCAGAGCCTGTTCCGCCTCGACCACCTGGCCACCCGCATGCGCCGCAACGGTGACAACCTGCTGGTGCTCGCCGGCACCGCGCTGCGCCGCGGCCATCTGCCGCCGGTGCCGCTGTCGGACATGCTGTGGAGTGCGGTGTCACAGGTCGAGGATTATCAGCGCGTCGAAATCGGTTCGGTGCCCGACGGTATCGTCGCCGGTGAGCCCGCCGTCGACATCGAACATCTGCTGGCCGAGCTCATCGACAACTCGCTGCGCTACTCCCCGCCGAACACCCCCGTGGCGGTTTCGGTTTCGCGCGCGGTGGACGGGGGCTATCTGATCGAGATCACCGACCGCGGCCTGGGCATGTCGGCCGAGGATATGCGGGCGATCAACGAGCGGCTGGCCTCCGGTGGTGAGGTCACCATCGAAACCGCCCGCCGGATGGGTCTTTTCGTGGTCGGCCGCCTCGCCGCCCGGCACACCATCACCGTCAGCCTGCGCCGGACCTCGACCATGGCCCAGCAGCCCGGTATCACGGCCAGCGTGCATCTGCCGGGTGCGCTGGTCTCCCCGGCGGAGGCCGCGGCCCCGCAGCCGATCACCTCCTTCACCACACCGATCGCCGACTTCCCGGCCTCGATCACCGAATTGCCCGGCCCGGCCCGCACCCTGTCCGCGGTGCCGAATCCACCCGAGCGGTTCGGCGAGAGTGCCGAGCCCCCGCGGTTCACCAGTGCGGGTCTGCCTCAGCGTCGCCCGACCACCCAGTCCGAATCCGAGGCCGCGGCGCCGGTCGCCCGGCTGACGCCGATCCCGGACACCGCCGCCGAACCGGCCGACAGCGCGGCGCCGAACGCGCTCGCCGACGCCGTGCTGCGCGGCACCGAGCCCGAGCCGGACGAGCCGGTGCGGCCCGACGAGCCGAGCCCACCCGAGGAAGTGCCCCGGCGCGGGGAGTCGGCCTTCGACGCCGAGCCCGCCGGCGAGCCGGCCGAAAGCCGCTCGGTGGTGACGGTATTCGACCCCGGTACGGATTCCTGGATGTCGGCCGCCGACCGCGATTTCGATCCGGTTACCGTGCCGCCCAGGCGCCCGGCCCCGGCCGACCCGCGGCCGCAACCACAACAGCAGCCCATCGATATCTGGGCCGAGACGGCGATCATGGCCCCGGCGCAGCGATCTCCCGATCGCGAGCCGGCGCCACTGTCGCGACACGGCGCGACCATCGCGCCACCCCGGCCGGATGCCGATCACCAGCCCAACGGTGACGCGCCGGCCGAATCGGAATCCCCCACGCCGATCTATCAGCGCATGGTGTCGGAATGGCTGGTCGAACCGTCCGCCGACGGTTCGAGCGGCGCCTGGTCCTCGCCCGCCGATGCGGGGTGGGCCGCGGCCGCCGATGCCAGCAGTCCGACCGCGACCACCCGCACCCCGGGTGGCCTGCCGATCCGCCGGCCCGGTGCGCAGCTGGTGCCCGGCGGAATGACGCAGGACGATGCCGTCGATGTTCGCGATCCGGAGGAAATCCGCAACAACTTGTCCAGGCATCTGAGCGGCGTCCGCAGTGGACGCGTCAGCGCGCAACACAACACGGCCCAGTACGACCCGGCGCCATTCGAGACCACCGACCGGGCGCACTACGACACGGCCCAGCGAAACGACGCTCAGCAGAACGACGGAGGCTTTGCATGACCGACACTGCGCAGAACAGCACCGACGAGAATTTGAACTGGCTCGTCACCCGCTTCACCAGAGAGGTGCCTGGAGTGTCGCACGCGGTGCTCGTCTCGGCCGACGGCCTGCTCCAGGCGACCAGCCCGCACCTGCCCGCCGATCGCGCCGAGCAACTGTCCGCGGTGACCGCCGGTTTGGCGAGTCTGTCCGCGGGCGCGGCGCAATTGTTCAACGGCGGCAAGGTGATGCAGTCGATTGTGGACATGCAGCGCGGCTATCTTTTGGTGATGAGCGTCGGCAACGGCTCGCACCTGGCGGTACTGGCGAACAAGCAGCACGATATCGGCCGCATCGGCTACGAAATGGCCCTGCTGGTCGACCGAGTCGGATCGGTCGTGCAAGCCACGGCCCGTTCGGCGGTCTGACGATTGCGATGTCCAGCTCTTTCGGAGCCGGGTCCGGCCGGCCAACCACACGCGTCCGTCCCTATGCGCTGACCGCGGGGCGCACCGAACCCGCGGTCGAACTCCCGCTCGAGGCGGTCGTGGAAACCCTGCCCTACGCCAATCAATTCGATTGGCCCGCAGGCGATATTCGAACGGATATCCTGCGCCTGGGCGCGGGACGGCTCTCGGTGGCCGAAATCGCCGCCCATCTGCAACGACCGCTCGGCATGATCCGGGTGGTCATCGGCGACCTGGTGGTGGCCGGGACCATGCGAGTACACACCACGCTCAGCGAGGACGCGAGCTTCGACGAGCGCCGATCCCTGATGGAGAGGACCCTGCGTGGACTCCGTGCCCTCTGACACCGAGCGGTATCCTCCTGCATCGCAATCGAATTCCGTGAGCTCCTCCCCCCGTCAACCGCTTCCGTACCAGAATCCCTCCATGCACCTTCAGAACTCCACGGCTCCGATACCACCTCAGCCGGAGCCCGACAGCCGCACCGCCTCGACCAAAATCGTGGTCGCGGGCGGTTTCGGCGCCGGCAAGACCACTTTCGTCGGTGCGGTCTCGGAGATCGTGCCGCTGCGCACCGAGGCCATGGTGACCGGCGTGTCCGACGGGATCGACGACCTGTCGGCGACACCGGGCAAGGAAACCACCACGGTGGCCATGGATTTCGGCCGGATCATCCTGCCCAACAACCTGACGCTGTACCTGTTCGGTACCCCGGGCCAGCGTCGCTTCTGGTTCATGTGGGACGACCTGATTCGCGGCGCGATCGGCGCCGTCGTGCTGGTCGACACCCGCCGGATCGAGGACAGTTTCGCCGCGGTCGACTTCTTCGAGGCCCGCGGACTGCCGTTTCTGGTGGCGGTCAACAGGTTTCCGAACGCGCCGCGCTTCCCGGTCGCGGAACTGCGGGAGGCACTGTCGATCCGCGAGGGCGTGCCGGTGGTCGATATCGACGCCCGCGACGCCGGGGAGGTGCGCGGTGCGCTCGCCGCGGTCACCGAGTACGCGATTGCGCGCCTGACCGCTACGCACGCGACGGTGGGACAGGGCTGAGCGCTCCGAGCTGAGGGGATGGGCAATGAACTACTTCACGATGGGGTACTGGGTGCTGGGCCTGGCATTCGGTGTGTCCGCGGCCGGAGCGGTGGTGGCGCTGGCCTGTATCCGGCAGTCGACGCTCTCGGTGACCGCTCGGTTCCGGATGGTGTGGCTCACGGCGGCCGCGGTCTCCATCGGCGGCGTCGGCACCTGGCTGGCCGTCTACGTCTCGATGCTCGGGATCGGCGTCTCCTCCGGTGAGGTGCGCTACGACGTCACCCGGCTGGTCGTTGGGGCGGTCATCGCGGTGGCGGGGGTGCTCGCGGGTCTGGTGATCGCCGGACGGGCTGGGGCGCTGCCCCGGGTCGTCGGCGGTGGGGTGGTGATGGGCGTGGGCATCGGCGTCATGCACATGCTCGCCATGGGCGCGATCCGGGTGCGGGGATCGGTCGAGGTGAATATCTGGCTCTCGCTCGCCGCCGCCGTGCTGGCCGTCGCCGCCTCCGTCGGGCTGGTCTGGGCGACCACGCGTCTGCGCGCGATGGTGGCGCTCGCGGGCGTGGCGCTGCTGTACGCGCTCGCGGTCACCGCGATGCACTATCTCGGACAGGCAGGGGTGCACGTGGATCTGGACGCCGCGGTCGGGCAGCCGACGGGCGAGGATCTGTTCACGCTGTTCGTGCCGGTCTTCGTGATGGGAACGCTGTCGCTGGCGGTCCCGATCACCGCGGTCCTGGTTGCCCCCGACCGGACCGGCACCACCCGCTCACGGCAATTGGCCCAGGCGGCGCAGGCCGCGAAAAATGCCGCGGCTCAGGGTAATTCGGTCGCAGGCGGTTCGGCCGGCGGCCAGGCTCCGGCTCGCCCCACGGGACGCACGCCGCAGCCGGTGGGTTGAGTCCGCACCCGGTCTGTTCCATTACGGTTCCGGGCACCAGCGCGCGGCCTCCGCACCGACGCTCGCGACACAATTCGGGGCGGGCTCGTCCGTGCGAGCCCGCCCCGAATCCGGAATGTCCGTGCTTACTTGTCCGAGGGGGCGTTGATCCGGTTGAAGTACTCGATCGCGACGAGCACACCGGAGACACCGCCGACACCGACCAGGCCGGCCGCGGCACCCAGCGGGGCGCCCAGCGCGGCGCCGGTCAGGCAGCCGCCGATCCAGCCCGGCACCACCAGGAACGGCGTGCCGAGCGCCGCGCCGAGGACGCAGCCACCGGCCAGGCCGATCGCGGTGCCGACCAGGGTGCCGATGCTGGTGGCGATGCCGAGTTCGTTGATCGCGCTCTGGTTGGCCGCGTCCAGATCCTCACGGCTGGCGACATCGTGCAGCATCGGGGCCGGGTGCGCCGCGGCCGGATCCGTGCTCGGGGTCAGCGTCGCCTGGTTGCCGTCGATGTGCGCGGCGATCGGGAAGGCCAGCCCGTCGTGCAGGTAGGTCAGCGGAAAGCCCGCAACCACCTTGCCCGCGTTGTCGCGAACCTGGAACTGGTCACCCTCGGTGGTCAGCGATCCGGCGTCGGTTTTCACGACAACGGATTTGTCGACGACATTTGCGGTGTAGTGAATATCGGGGTTGTCGGACGCGGCCGGGGCTGCGAAGCCGGTACCCGTCGAGATTCCGAGAGCGGCGATGACCAGAGCCGATGTCGCGGCGAACTTCCTGAGCTTCATCCCTCATACAACTTTCTTCAGCAGTTTGCGGCACCGATACCCCGGCGCCAGAGCTCGAAATCGAAACCCTTGAACAGGCTGCTCCGCAGCCATTACGAACACGTAACAGAGACCGTTAATAAGGCGCCAAGAAAATGCCAGGAATGTTAAGAAGCTGAAAATTCGGACATTTTGCGGGCCGGCAGGACGGCTTCGGCAAACGCTCAGCCGCTGCTCCGCTCGGCCCGCCGAGGCCGACCGCTCGACGCGGATCGCGAATTACAGTGTGGAGCAGGCACTTCGACTCGGGCTCCGGCGCAGGCAGGTCCAGGCCGGTGATCCGAGGCCGAGAGCCAGGGCCGCCGGACAGATCCCGCGGCGATTCGGGGACGGACGAAAGAGGTACCGGATGTGACTCCGGAGCAGGAAGCGATGTTGCGTGACGTGCAGGTGCAGCTGCGCGGCCCGGACTTGGCCGGCTGGCCGCAGTTGGGCGATGAGGACGGCATCCCGGAACGGACCGTGGTCGAGGCATTGGGTGCGGCGTTGCGGCAGATCGCCGAGCTGCGCACCGAGATCGCGGATCTGGAAACGACGGTGGCGGAGCTGAGCGGGCAGGCGCCGCGCACGGCCCCGTTACCCTGGCCACTGTCCTCCCTCGCCGCGCTCCTGGCGGACCCGGGCGCGGTGATCGGTGAACAGTTCGCGCGATGGGAGGCCCTGTTCGAGCAGCTTCGCGGAGAGCCGGACCCGGCGGTTCCACAGCCGGCACAGCGGGCGCTGGAAGCGCCCTCCGATATCGCAGAACGGGGCTGAGACCCCCGAAGTGGCGATGAGCGGGTTCTCCTGGCAACCAGGAGAACCCGCCCTCAGGCACGAGGATACCGGCACCCGGCCCGAAAAGCAGCGTTTCGAGGGAATTTCTCCGGCCCAAAGACCCACCAGCAGTACACAATTCGGTTACCAGCTATCAACTCGCTAGCAGACCCGAGGCGACATTCCTGGTGACGCGGACCTATTCGATAGCCGAATGATCGCTCGATTCCGGCAATTAGTGCAGAATTTCGCCGGCCGACACCGGGCTTACCGGTGAACTATCGCGAAACCGCCTCCGCGACAGCACACCGCGAGCTATCGTCACGGCGGACGACGAACACGACTCGCTCCCAAGGAGATTCCGATGGCAGTTTCGGTGGTGCTCGACAAGGTTCTCGACAAGGCCTACGAGAACAAATCCCTCGAGGAGATCCTCTCCGCCCCACCCTCGGCGCTGGCCGGCCTCACCGAGAAGCACGATGCCCAACTGCTGGAGGCGCTGGGAGTCAAGACGGTGGCCGATCTGGCCTCCAACAAGTACATCCAGATCGCGTCGGCGCTCGCCACCCTGGCCGCCAAGGCCGGCTGACCGCCCGCGACAGGATTCGGCCCGGGCACCGCAAGGGCGATGCCCGGGCCGAATCCTTGCGCCCGTCCGGTTCCCTGTGTCCTACAACCGGGCCGGGTCGATCAGGCCGCGGCGAACCGCGGCCACCAGCCGGCGCGGCACCTGGTATACGACTCCACCGACACCGACCGGCACCAGGTCGGGAGGAGTCGCCTTCCAGTTCGCCCGCCGACTGCGAGTGTTGGCCCGCGACATTCGCCGCTTCGGCACCGCCATCTCAGCCCTCCCCTCGGGCAGAGCCGGTGCGCGGTGCGCGCCTGCCGTATTTGCGTTCGAACTTCTCCACCCGGCCCTGGGTGTCGAGCACCCGGTGCGCACCGGTCCAGAACGGGTGCGAGTCCGCGGTGACATCGACCGTGATCAGCGGATAGCTCTTGCCGTCGGACCACTCGACGGTCCGGGTGCTCGTCGCCGTGGAACGGGTGAGGAACCGCTTGCCGGTACTCACATCCTCGAAGACCACCGCGTGATAGTCCGGATGAATTCCTGACTTCATTGCCCTACCTTTCCTTCGATCGGGACTCGATACCGCGATCGGCCTCCGATTCCGTTGTCGCACAGGGGTCCTCATGGAACTCGCCGAAGGGGTCGGCCCACTGCGCGACGAGTTCGGGGGTGTTGCGCAGCAGGATCAGCTCGGCCTCGTCGAGCAGTGCCCAGTGCAGCGCCGTGCGGATCTCGTCCGGGTCGGCGCCGCAGGTGAGGATCACCAGGGAAATGTCTCGATCGCCGAAATCCTCGTGCCAGCGCAGGGCCGCCAGCGCCCGCCGGTCCGGGTCGGCTGCCGCCCGGTCGGCCGGACTCATCGCCGCGAGCCACATCCCGGCGTCTCCGATCCGCAGCCCACCGCCGGCCGATTCCAGCCACACCACCCGATCGGGCTGGGTGGCCAGCCAGATCCGACCGCGTGCGGTGATCACGCCGTCGAACAGCACGTCCAGCGCCTCGTGCAGGCGGGAGGGATGGAAGGGACGGTCGGTGGCGAATTCGATCAGTGCCACGCCGTTCTCGTCGGCCAGCGGCGGTTGTCCACGCAGCAGCGGTGCGTGCGCGTCGAAGCTGCGGCCACGCCGGGAATCGGCCGGAATCCGGTCGAGCAACATCTCCACCCGCCCGCCGGTGACCTCGCGACCGTCCTCGACCCAGATCGCCGGTGCCGTCGGGATCAGCCGATCCAGTACCGAGCGCAGCACGTCGCGTTCGCCGTCGGAGACCTGGTCGCTCGCGAAAACGACGGCCGCGTCGGCGAATTCGACCTGCCCGACGGCGAGCTGGGCCACCGTCCGATCGCCGTCACCGGCGCCGCCCGCGCGTTCGTCCAGGGTGTCGTCGCTGAGCGCGTCCGCCACCCACGTGCGCGCGTCCAGCCCGGTCACCACCGCGTCGATTCGCACATCGCGGCCGGCGGGACCGTCCACCCGCCCGACGATCCCGACAACGGGGACGTTCGCGATCGCGTGACAGACCGCCTCGGCCTCGAAGGCCGGATCGAGCGCGATCACGATGCGGTGCACCGAATCCCGCGCCGCCAACCGGGACAGCAGCGGCAGCAGGTCGGCACGCAGCGTGCAGGAGACGCAGCCGTGCGCGAGTTCGTGCACGCTCGCCGTCTCCCGGCCGTCGAGCGAGACGCTGCGCCGGACCACGCCCTCGTGCAACGAGCTCAGATCGTGCCGCACGACGACCGTGCCCGGGGCCGTTCCCAGTAGTCCGGCGATTCGAGCCATACCCTCCGCGACCGGTCCGGGAAAGCCCGCCAGCAGCACGACGGGCGTACGGCGGTCGGGACGTGACACCACCGAAACCCCTTTCGACAATGATTTTCATTTACTGTCGCCCCACGGTACAGTCTGCGGCAGCCATTGTCGAAAATGATTTTCAGAAAGGCCTCCCCATGTCGGCCCATTGCCAGGTCACCGGCCGCAAGCCGGGCTTCGGTAAGTCCGTCTCGCACTCCCACGTCCGGACCAACCGGCGCTGGGACCCGAACATCCAGCGCAAGACCTACTACCTGCCCAGCGCAGGCCGTCGCATCACACTGCGGGTGTCGGCCAAGGGCATCAAGATCATCGACCGCGACGGCATCGAGGCCGTGGTCGCCCGGCTGCGGGCTCGTGGAATCGAGGTCTGATGGCACGCAACAACGAGCTGCGGCCCATCGTCAAGCTGCGGTCGACCGCGGGCACCGGCTACACCTACGTCACACGCAAGAATCGCCGCAACGATCCCGATCGCCTGGTGTTGCGCAAATACGATCCGGTGCTGCGACGACACGTCGACTTCCGGGAGGACCGGTAATGGCGAAGAAGTCCAAGATCGCCCGCAACGAACAGCGTCGCGCGGTCGTCGCCCGCTACGCCGAGCGCCGGGCCGAACTCAAAGAGCTGATCCGGAATCCGGCGACCCACGACGCGGACCGGGCCGCGGCGCAGCTCGCGCTGCAGCGGCTGCCGCGCGATGCGAGTCCGGTACGATTGCGCAATCGGGACGCCACCGACGGCCGCCCCCGCGGTCATCTCCGCAAGTTCGGGCTCTCCCGGGTACGCGTGCGCGAGCTGGCCCATCGGGGCGAGCTGCCCGGTGTACACAAATCGAGTTGGTAGACCATCGCAGATCTCGTCAGAAGGAACCCGGCACGGGCGGTCACGCGAACCGCGTGACGAGGAGGACCCGCCGCGCGCGCCGAGAAAGGAAACCGACATGGCAGTCAAGCGAGCACCGTCGAAGCGGATCCGGGCCGAGCAGGCTCGGCGTCCGAAGAAGAACCCGCTGATCGCCGCCGGTGTGGAAACCGTCGACTACAAGGATGTGAACCTGCTGCGCACGTTCATCTCCGACCGCGGCAAGATCCGCAGCCGCCGGGTCACCGGTCTCACCCCGCAGCAGCAGCGACAGGTGGCGGTGGCGGTGAAGAACGCACGGGAGATGGCATTGCTCCCGTTCACGAGCCGATAGCAACACAGCGAGAACGCCCCGACGCCACCGAATCGAGGACGGCATCGGGGCGTTCTCGTGTATCCGCAGCCGTTACGGAATCGTCAGCAGCTGACCGACATCGATGGCGTCCGGATTCTCGATCCCGCTCGCACCCGCGATCTCCCGATAGCGATTGCCGTCGCCGTAGAAGCGCTCGGCGATCGCCCACAGCGTGTCACCGGGCTCCACCGTGTAGGTCCGCGGCTGCGGCGCGGCCGGCGGCGCCTCCTCGGCGACCGGTTCGGCGACCGGTGCGGCGGCCGGTTCCTCGACGGTGATCGGGTTGTCGGTGTTGGTCCCCGAGGCCCACAGCGAGGCGCCGTCGCGGCCGTACAGAACAATGTTGCGGTCCGGTTGCACAACGAGATGGTCGGCCGCCTGCCCGTTGGTGTCGGTGGCCCAGACCGGACCCTGCGCCGAGTAGAGGACGAAGTTGCCGTCCTCCTGCAGCACGGCCCGCTCGACACCCTGCTCATGGGTCATCGTCGCCCACACCACCGTGCCGTCGGGCTCGGAAAGCACCAAGTTGCCATCGCTTTGGAGCGTCAGCGTGTATGCGCCGCCCTGAAGGGCCTGACCCAGGCCGAGTTCCCCGCCTACCTGCAACGTGTCGCCCACGCGGTGAATCCTTTCGAGAAGAAGATCGTGCGATCGGTGATTCGATGGCGCAGAACTACATTCGCTAATCGTTTGCCAACCCTAGTGTGCCGACCGCCGATCCCGCAGGCATTACGCCCGAACGTCGCGGAAAGTTCATTGGGGCGTCGATCACACCCGCCATCGCCGGCGCACTAGGGTGGCCTCATGGACTCCATCCCGGGACGACGACGCCGCATCGCCGCGGCCGCCACCACGCTACTGGCACTACCGGCCCTGCTGGTCACCGCGTGCGGGAACTCCGACAACGGTGGGGCGCAATCGAATACGACCACATCGGCGGTGAGCACACCGACCGAACAGAATCCACCGCAGCCGGGCCGAGCGTTCACCGCCGATCCGACGATCACCAACTCGCACCCGTTGCGATTCGACAGTTGGAGCCGGGTGGCGCCGGACCGGATCGCGGTCAACTTCCAGATCGGCTCGCCGGAGTGCTACGGCGTCGACGCGACCACCACGGAAACCGATACGACGGTGACCGTCGACCTGAAGGCCGGCACCCTGCCGGAGGCGGTGGGTCGCATGTGCACGATGATCGCGGTGTTCGGGACCCTGGAGATCCCGCTGAAGAAGCCGCTCGGCGACCGAAAGGTCCTGAGCTCCAGCTGATTCGCCGAATCGGCGACGACGACGAACGGCGCCGTCCGAGGGTTACCCCTCGGACGGCGCCGTTCGAGATCGTGGACCGCACTCAGTGTGCGAAGTGACGCGCCCCGGTCAGGTACATCGTCACCCCGGCCTCTCGGCAGGCGTCGATGGTGAGCTGGTCGCGCACCGAACCACCGGGCTGCACAATGGCTTTCACACCCGCGGCGATCAACTGCTGCGGACCGTCCGGGAACGGGAAGTAGGCGTCGGAGGCCGCGACCGACCCCTTGGCCCGGTCACCCGCGCGCAACACGGCCAGATGGACGGCATCGACTCGATTGACCTGACCCATGCCGACGCCGACCGAGGCGCCGTCGTGGGCGAGCAGGATCGCATTGGACTTCACCGCTCGACATGCGCGCCAGGCGAATTCGAGATCGGCCAGCGTTTCGGCATCGGCCGGCTCACCGGTCGCCAGGGTCCAGTTCGCGGGATCGTCACCGGCGGCGTCGACGATATCGGTCTGCTGCAGCAGCGCCCCACCGCTGATCGGCCGCAGCTCGACGCCACCGCGCCGCGGCGCGTCGGCGACCAGGATGCGCACGTTCTTCTTGCGCTGCAGCACTTCCACGGCGCCGTCGGCGTAACCCGGAGCGACGATGACCTCGGTGAAGATCTCGGCCACCTGCTCGGCCATCTCGACGGTCACCTCCCGGTTGGCCGCGATCACGCCGCCGAACGCACTCACCGGATCGCAGGCGTGCGCCTTGCGATGCGCCTCGGCGATATCGGCGCCGATCGCGATACCGCACGGGTTGGCGTGCTTGACGATCGCGACCGCCGGCTCCGAGTGGTCCCACGCGGCCCGCCAGGCGGCATCACCGTCGGTGTAGTTGTTGTACGACATCTCCTTGCCGTGCAACTGCTTCGCCTGCGCCAGCCCGGCCGGACCGGATTCGTTGCGGTAGAGCGCCGCGGCCTGATGCGGGTTCTCGCCGTAGCGCAGCACCGACGCGCGAGTCCAGGCCCCGCCCATCCACGCCGGGAACCGCGGAGCCGCCGCATCCGCGGGCTGCTCCTGCTGAGCCAGCACATTCGTCATCCAGCTCGCGACCGCCACGTCGTAACTCGCCGTGTGCTGGAAAGCCTTGGCGGCCAGGGCAGTTCGCTCGGTGAGCGTGAAACCGCCGGCCTGTACGGCGGCCAGGACATCGGTGTAGTCGCCGGTATCGACGACCACGGCCACCGAGGGATGGTTCTTCGCGGCCGCACGCACCATCGACGGGCCGCCGATATCGATCTGCTCGACGCATTCGTCGGGCGAGGCGCCACTGGCGACGGTCTCGGTGAACGGGTACAGGTTCACGACCACCAGCTGGAAGGCCTCGACACCCAGCTCCACCAGCTGATCGACATGGTCCTGCTTGCGGGTGTCGGCGAGGATCCCGGCGTGCACCCGCGGATGCAGCGTCTTCACCCGGCCGTCGAGGGTTTCCGGAAATCCGGTGAGGTCTTCCACCTTCGTCACCGGAATACCCGCGTCGGCGATGCGCCCCGCGGTCGACCCGGTCGACACCAGCTCCACACCGGCGGCGTGCAACCCGGTGGCGAGCTCGATCAGCCCGGTCTTGTCGTAGACGCTCACCAGCGCCCGGCGCACCGGTCGACGCTCACCCGTGCCGCCGGGTCGTTCGCTCTCACTCACGGGCGCCTCACTCATCTGGGATTACTGCCTTTCGTCCGTCGCAGACAATGCCTCGCGTGGCGACGGCGGCGACGGTTTCCGCCAGCAGCCGACGCTCCACAACTTTGATTCGCTCGTGCAGGGTCGCCTCGTCGTCCCCGGGCAGCACCGCGACCGGCTCCTGCGCGAGGATCGGGCCGGTGTCGACACCCGCGTCGACCAGATGCACGGTGGAGCCGGTCACCCGCACGCCGTAGGCCAGTGCGTCACGCACCCCGTGCGCGCCCGGGAAGGCCGGCAGCAGCGCGGGATGGGTATTGATGATCCGGCCTTCGAAGCGTTCCAGGAACTTCGGGCCCAACAGACGCATGAAGCCGGCCGACACCACCAGATCCGGGTCGTAGGCGGCGACCGCGTCGGTCAGCGCGATATCCCAGGCGGATCGGTCGGGATGGTCGCGGGGGGCGACCCGGAAATCCGGAATCCCGGCCCGCACCGCATGCTCGGTCGCCGCGCAGACCCGGTCCACGCCGACGGCGGCGATCCGGGCCGGATACCCGGGCTGCTCGGTTGCCGCGATCAGCGATTGCAGCAGCGAACCCGTGCCCGAGGCGAGGACGACGAGGGTCGCCGGCGCGGTCGGAGGCACCAGCTGGGCGGGCGGGGTGGTCAGCGCTCTACTCCCTGTGCGTCGGGACTGCCGGAGGGCGGCGGACCCGATGTCCGCCGGGATAGAGCCTAACGACCGCCCCTGCCGGGGCCCTCCGGCAGGTCGCCCTCTACCACTTCGGCATCGACGATGTCGGCGTTGTCGGGATCGAAGCCGGGGACCGAACCCCGGTGCGGGCGGACCGAGTCGACCCCCTCGTCGAGCAGTTCACCGTCGACCTCCACGACCGCGACACCGTCGGCGGGCCGATAGGCCGGTTCCGGGTAGTCGTCGGCCGACTCGTCGTCGGCGAATTCGTATTCGACATAGCGCGGATCGTCGTAGAGCTGGTCGAAGTAGCGGGGCTCGGGATGCTCGTCGTAGTCGTCGTGATCGAGCCCGTAGTGGTCGTGCGGATAGTCGTCCTGCGGATAGTCGTCGGGTTCGGCATCGGCGTACCCGTAGCCGGTATCGAGGTACCGGCGGGAGCGATCGCCGAACCGGCCCGAGTCCTCCACGGTGGGCGGGATCCCGAGAAACCGCCGCCCACAGACCAATCCGACGTATCCGGCGACGGTCGACCAGGCGAAGGCCAGGCCACCGGTGAGCAGCACACCCGGACCGATCTCGCCGAAGGAACCGACGCGACCACCCGCCGCCACGCCCAGTATCGCCAGCACCAGGGCCGACACCGCGGCCGCGAACAGGGTCGCCGCCGGCCGGCGCGGTTCGTCGGCGGACTCGCGCGCACAGTCCAGACCGCCGCGTACCCCCACCGCGGCCGGAACCAGCAGCAGCACCGGCCACCACCCAGCCGCGGGACCGCCGGGAACCGCCGCCAGCACCGGCAGCGCCGGGACCGGCGCCCCGGATACCGAGAACACACTCAACGCACCCGCGCCGATGTGTACGTCGGCCCCGAGCAGCACGCTGGTGGCCGCGATCACGACGTTCGGCAGATAGGCCAGCGACAGGGCGGTGAGCCCGAGCACGCCGACGAAATTCCCGGCCGCGGCATAGGTGTCACCGATCGCCGACCAGTGCAGCACGAACGACACCAGGGTCAGGACGGCGCCGCCGAGCAGCAGCCGCCACAGTGTCCGAGCCGCCACCCGGGCACCGGCGAAAAACCAGTCCGGCAGGCCCGACGCGATCAGGTCCCGCAGCGGATTCGAGCGGGTGGCGATGCCGGCGATCGCGGCCAGCAGGTGCAGACCGCCGACGCAGCCGAACGCGGTGAGGGTGTTGGGCGCCTGCAGCGGCACCGCGGTCGCGGCATCCTCCGCGACCGCCAGGCAGACCGCGGTGACCAGCAGCGGTCCCGCGAGCGCGGCCCCCACGATCCAGCCCAGGTCCGCCCGCGCCGAACGCGGCGAAACAGCGTGTGCGCAATCCCGCGAGGTCAGCCACAACACCAGGCCGGTCGGCAACAGCGGCAGCAGGCCGAGCGAGGTCTTGCCGACCACCACGGGCACCTGATGGACGGCCAGCCAGCCCGCGGCGATCGCACCGGACGCTCCGGTCAGGCCGCTACCGGCGGCGGTCAGCGTGATCAGCACGATGGCGACGATCGCCACGACCGTGAAACTCGACGCGCGAGCGGCGATGACGAGCAGCACCTTGGCCCGTTCGGGGCTCAACGAGAGGAAGACCGGATCCTCGGGTCCCTCGGGCCCCGGGCTCGCCGGCGAATTCGAACGAGGCTGCGCCGGTCTCGCGCCGGCCCGCTGTTCGCGAAGGTCGGCCCAACGGACCAGTGCGGACTTCATAGAACTACCTCGCGGATCCTGGTTGACTCGTCCGGTTTACTCGCCGAAGCACGACAGAACCACCGACATGTCAGGGTGTCAGCTGGAAACGGATCGGCGAGTCAGGCGCGCCGTGAGGTAGCGCCTGACTCGCCGATGGGATGCGTGGAGTGGGATCTACTTCTTGTCGTCCTCGGGGCGGAACGCCTTGGTGGCGTCCGCCGCCGGGTTGCCGGTCTGCTCGCCACCGAACGGCTGGGCGCCGCCCTGACCCGGCTGGCCGGGCTGGCCCTGACCCTGCTGACCGAAGTTCAGCGAACCGTACTGCTGGCCGGGCTGGCCGCCCTGCTGACCCGCGGCGCCGAAGTGCTGGGTCGCGGCCTCGTCGGCACCGCCGGCCTGCGGACGCTGACCGTAGGGCGACTGCGCGCCGTAACCCTGCTGGCCCTGCTGCCCCGGCTGCTGCCCGTACGGCTGCTGGCCCGGCTGCCCGTACGGCGACGGCTGCTGGCCGTACTGGCCCTGACCGTACTGCTGCCCGTACTGACCGTAGGCCGACTGCTGCGGCTGAGCCGCCGGCTGGCCCTGCTGTGCCTGGCCGTACTGCTGGCCGTACTGCCCGTAGGCGGACTGTTGCGCGGACTGCGCCTGGCCGTAGGAGGCCTGCTGCTGACCCGCCTGCTGTCCCTGCGAGTAGGACTGCTGGCCGCTCTGGCTCGTGCCACCGCCGAAACCGGATGCGGCGGCGGCCGGCTTGGCCGCGGGCGCGGACAGCACGCCGGTCTCGAACAGCAGCGCCACGATGGCGGCAGCGGCCTGCACCAGGCTCAGGAAGACGAGCAGCCAGGCCATGCCCGCCGTCTTGAACATCGGGAAGGTGTTGAAGGTGATGAACAGCAGCCCGAGGAAGCCTGCCACCGATGCGGCGGCCACGACGCCGTTCTTCGGTTCCTGCTTGGGCAGCAACGAAATTCCGGCCAGCAAGCCGGCGAACAACAGCAGCAGCAGCGGCCCCGGGCCGCCGAACTGGAACAGATTCAGCGAATCCGGTGCGTCGGAAGCGGCGGAGCCCTTGTCGGCCGACTCGAAACCGAGCAGGCCCAGCAGGAAGTTGATCACGCCGAGGGCGGCGATACCAACCGTCAGGTAGAACGTCAGCCCCTTGGCGCTCAATGCCGAAAGCCCGGAACCGCCGCCGGTACTGCCTGTCGGCTGCTGGCCGAAGCTCGGGGCGGACGAGGGTGTGGGCGAGGGCGTCTGATTGGGCGCGTTGTACCCGGATCCCCCGGTCGGGTAGGACATGTGGTCGTCTCCTATCGAGTCCTTCATCGGCTTTCAGGCTGAATGCCCTTGACGCTACTGCACTCGAGCGCGGCGGTCACGGCCACGACGCCAGTGATGGCAACCTCGAGAATTCGTCGTGAACCGGATACCCGCCTCGATCGTGTTGTCACCGAAGAGGATCGGAGGTATCGCGTGGACGTTTCGGAGATGTTCTGCATGGTGGTGCGGGCGCTGGGCCTGTGCCATCTACTCCCGGCACCCTGAGCGACGGTTGTCCCTGCCCACAACCGCTGCTGTCTGCCCACAGCAGCGAGCTGCTATCGCCTACAGCAGCACGTCGCTCGCCTGCCGAGATGAAAGAAGGCCGCCTTGTCGGAAACAAGGCGGCCTTCGCAGTGGAAAGACGATCGTCCCGCCGCGAGACGAGACCACTCGCCTGTGTCCCACTGCCGCACGGCAGCGGGACACGAGAAATCAAGCGGTGATCGACGCCTTCTCCAGGATCTCGCGCGCCAGGGCGGCGGTCTCGGACGGGGTCTTGCCGACCTTCACGCCCGCGGCCTCGAGGGCCTCCTTCTTGGCGGCGGCGGTACCCGAGGAACCGGAGACGATGGCGCCGGCGTGGCCCATGGTCTTGCCCTCCGGCGCCGTGAAGCCCGCGACGTAGCCGACGACCGGCTTGGTCACGTTCTCCTTGATGTAGGCCGCAGCCCGCTCCTCGGCGTCGCCGCCGATCTCGCCGATCATGACGATGAGCTTGGTCTCGGGGTCCTTCTCGAACGCCTCGATGGCGTCGATGTGGGTGGTGCCGATGACCGGGTCGCCACCGATGCCGATGGAGGTCGAGAAGCCGAAGTCACGCAGCTCGTACATCATCTGGTAGGTCAGGGTGCCGGACTTCGACACCAGGCCGATCGGGCCCTTGCCGGTGATGTTGGCCGGGGTGATGCCCACCAGCGACTCGCCCGGGGTGATGATGCCGGGGCAGTTGGGGCCGATGATCCGGGTCTTGTTGCCCTTCTCCACGTTGTAGGCCCACGCGTAGGCGGTGTCCTGCACCGGAATGCCCTCGGTGATGACCACGAGCAGCGGGATCTCCGCGTCGATGGCCTCGATGATGGCGTCCTTGGCGAACTTCGGCGGCACGAAGGCGATCGACACGTCGGCGCCGGTCTCCTTGATCGCCTCGGCGACGGTGCCGAACACCGGCAGCTCGACGGCGTTGCCGTCCTTGTCGGTGTGCGAGACGGTGGTGCCGGCCTTGCGGGCGTTGACGCCGCCGACGACCTGGGTGCCGGCCTTCAGCATCAGCGCGGTGTGCTTGGTGCCCTCACCGCCGGTGATGCCCTGGACGATGACCTTGGAGTCCTTGTTCAGGAAGATAGACATGTTGTTTTTCGTCCTTTACTTGGCCGCAGCCAGTTCAGCGGCCTTGTCGGCGCCTTCGTCCATGGTCTGGGCGAGGGTGACCAGCGGGTGGTTGGCATCGACGAGGATCTGGCGACCCTCCTCGACCTTGTTGCCGTCGAGGCGGACGACCAGCGGCTTGTTCGCCTCCGACCCCAGGATCTCCAGGGCCTTGACGATGCCGTTGGCTACCGCGTCACACGCGGTGATGCCGCCGAACACGTTCACGAACACGCTCTTGACCTGCGCGTCGTTGAGGATCACGTCGAGACCGTTGGCCATCACCTCGGCCGAGGCGCCACCACCGATGTCGAGGAAGTTGGCCGGCTTCACGCCGTTGTGCTTCTCACCGGCGTAGGCGACGACGTCCAGGGTCGACATGACCAGGCCGGCGCCGTTACCGATGATGCCGACCTCACCGTCGAGCTTGACGTAGTTGAGGTCGTTCTCCTTGGCCTTGAGCTCCAGCGGATCGGTGGCGTCACGATCGGCGAACTCGGCGTGGTCGGGGTGCCGGAAGTCGGCGTTCTCATCGAGGGTGACCTTGCCGTCCAGCGCCAGGATCTCGTTCTCCGGCGTACGGACCAGCGGGTTCACCTCGACCAGGGTGGCGTCTTCGGCGACGAAGACCTCCCACAGCTTCTGAATGGTCACAGCGGCGGCGTCCAGCACGTCGGCGGGCAGGTGGCCCTGCTCGGCGATGGAGCGCGCGAAGGCCAGGTCCACACCCTTGACGGCGTCGACCGGCACCTTGGCCAGACGGTCGGGCTTGGTGGCGGCGACCTCTTCGATCTCCATACCGCCCTCGACCGAGCACATGGCCAGGTAGGTGCGGTTGGCGCGGTCGAGCAGGAAGGAGATGTAGTACTCCTCCGCGATGTCCTTGGCCTCGGCGACCAGGATCTTCTTGGTGACGTGGCCCTTGATGTCCAGGCCCAGGATGTTGGAGGCGTGGGTGAAGGCGTCGTCCGGGGTGGCGGCGTACTTCACACCACCGGCCTTACCGCGGCCACCGACCTTGACCTGCGACTTGATCATCACAGGCTTGCCGATTTCGGTCGCGATGGCACGGGCGTCCTCGGCCGAGTCCGTGACGCGGCCCTCCGACGAAGGCACTCCGTGCTTCACGAAGAGTTCCTTCGCCTGATATTCGAAGAGATCCATGTACTCACCGTCTCGTCTGCGTTGTTGTGACAACGACTTTGTTGGCGGCCCGTCGTCGGAAGCGGGTCGAGTCGGACTCTAATCAGTTCGATGTCGCCGAAATCAGCCGCATACAGCCTAAGTGGCGCAGGTCACGAGCGGGCATCCGCCCGGGCAAAACCGCTGGCCAAGGCTACTGACGAGTAGCTTGCGATCGGCCGCCAGGTAGCAGGAACGACGGCCCTGATTTGCGACATTTGCTACTACGTAGTGTAGTTGCCTGTTCTCACTCGCGTGCCCATCCGATGGTGAGTTATTCCGACGTCCAGACGTGATCAATGTCACATGTACCACCGGAACGAGCGCAGCGCTTGCCCACCTGCAATCGTTTCGTTACCGTCGATGCGGTCGAAGTCACAGCTGGATCACAGTTCACCGGGAATACTTGTCCGGCCGACCGTGACATCGGCACCCACACTCGGATGAGGCCGCGTAGAACGCACCGATCAGGAGGACGGCAGGCTTGTTGCAGCACAGTGCTCCGCAGGTAGCGAGCCGCTCGACTGGCGACCCGTCCCCGGCACTTCCGCTATCCGGAGTCCGCCGATGACCCACGGTCGTCTACAACCGGGCCATCGCGCGCAGTCCGCTCGCCGTTACCGGGCCGATGCGGAATCCCTGGACCAGCATCCGTACTTCGGCGCAGATCCCACCTTCGGCGGCTATGCCGGCTCGCGGAGCGAGGACCCCGCACCGGCGCCCGTCAGCGGCCGGCCCGGCCGGGCCGAGAGCTGGATGCTGCCCGGCGCCGCCGGCGGCGCCACCATGGTCGGTCTCAGCCACGGCGAGGCCACCGAGAACGCGTGGTCCGTACCGGATTCGGCGAATACCGCGGATACCGGAGATTGGCAGCCGTGGGCTGCCAAGGCGCAGCCCACCGAAGACGGTGGCTGGACGGCCGATCCGCAGTGGCCCCGGACGGACGAGTGGGCTGCGGCGCAGCGCGACGGCGACGACCCGTACGCCGACCGTTCCGCGACGGACTACGACACCGCCTACGCGGGCGACGACTACGACGAACCCGTCGACAACCAACCGTTCGACCTGGCTCGGCTGCGGCCCGGCCGCTCGCGCGGCACCGCGGCCGATAGCGAGGCGGCGGGAACCAACCCGCGGCGCTTCAGCGGTGCCCACCGCATGCCCGCCCCACCCGCCGCCCTCAAGGGTCGTGCCGCCGTCGTGGCGGTCGCCGCGGGCGCGGTCGTCGCCGCCGGACAGGCCGGTATGGAAACCACCGGCCAGCACCACACCGCCACCGCCGATTACGACGCGGCCGGCCAGGTTCACGAAATCGCCGCGCAGGCGGTCAGCACCCAGGCGCAGGGCAATCCGCAGTCGCCGCAGGTGCTCAATGTCGCCCCCGTCGCCGATCTCAGCCAGTTCCAGGACATCCTGCAGCACGGCCAGGAGTTCGCCGCCGGGCTCGCGGCCCAGGAATCGGCGAAACTGCGCCCGCTGTTCGTGAAGTTCGCCAACGGCACCTTCACCTCCGGCTTCGGTAGCCGATGGGGTGTCCAGCACCTCGGTGTCGATATCGCCGCTCCGATCGGCACCCCGATCTACGCCGTGGAGGACGGCGAGGTGATCAGCGCCGGCCCGGCCTCCGGGTTCGGTATGTGGGTCCGGTTGCAACACGCCGACGGCACCATCACCGTGTACGGCCACGTCGACACCGCGACCGTTTCGGTCGGCCAGCACGTCATGGCCGGCGATCAGATCGCCACCGTCGGTAACCGCGGTTTCTCCACCGGTCCGCACTGCCACTTCGAAGTGTGGTTGCACGGCACGGACAAGATCGATCCCCTGCCCTGGCTCGCCTCCCGCGGCATCTCACTGGGCCCCGAGCGCGACTGAACGATTCACCGCCCGGCCCAGGCCTGCGGCTCGAAATCCCTTGCCGATGCCCGCCACGCTCGGCCAGTCTTGGGCAATGGTCGAGATTCGCGCGGTGACCGCGGACGATTGGCGTTTGTGGCGACGAGCTCGGCTGGCCGCACTGGCGGGCGCCCCGGACGCCTACCACACCCGGCTGGCCGATTGGCAGGGTCCCGGAGACCGGGAGCAACGGTGGCGGGAGCGGTTGAGCATTCCCGGCGCACTCGATCTGATCGCCGTCCGCTCGGGTGAACCGGTCGGAATCGCCAGCGGCGTCCCCGAGCCGGAAGGCACGGCCGCCACAATCATTTCGATGTGGGTCGATCACGCGGCGCGCGGCTCGGGCGTCGGCGATCGCTTACTCGGAACGCTCGAGAACTGGGCGCTGGATCGGGGGTACTCGACGCTCCGGCTGGAAGTGTTCGCCGGAAACGAGCATGCCATCGGCCTCTACCGGCGCAACGGTTTCGAATTCCAGAGCCGAACCGCTGAGTCGACGGAAAGCTATGGCGACCCCACGCCGGACGGTCGGGTCGAGCGCATCATGGTCAAAGTCCTCCTCCCCACCGGGTAGCCGAGCCCCGCCTCAGAGCTTGACCAGGGTCCGGCTGTACTGCGGGATCAGGCGGATCTTGCCGGCGGTACCGAAATCGATGGTGACCGTGGCCAGGGCGCCGAAACCTTCGGCCGCGACCACCCGCCCGAGACCGTATTTGTCGTCGCTGACCCGGTCGCCGACGGCCAGGACGAGGCCGGAGTTGTTGTGTTTGGCGGCCGCCGGGCGAGCCGGTGTGCGGTCGCGCAGGCCGGGACGCTGCTGGGACCAGCCGTCGCCGCGCGTCCAATCCCGTTCCAGCCCGTCGTCCTCGCCGCGACGACGGAAACCGCGAGCGCCCCCGGGCGGGGTGGGTTCCAGCCGCCGCCAGTCGATCAGATGGCCCGGGATCTCCTGCAGGAAACGGGATTCCGGATTCGACACCGCCTGCCCCCACCCGGAGCGAACCACCGCTCGGGTCAGATACAACCGCTGCCGGGCCCGGGTGATCCCGACGTAGGCCAAGCGCCGTTCCTCGGCCAATTCGGCCGGGTCACCGAGGGCACGCATATGCGGGAACTGCCCGTCCTCCCAGCCGGTCACGAAGACCACCGGGAACTCCAGCCCCTTGGCCGTGTGCAGGGTCATCAGCGTGACCACGCCGGACCCCTCGTCCGGAATCTGATCGGTATCGGCGACCAGGGATACGCGCTCCAGGAACGCCGCCAGCGATCCGGGGTCCGGCTCCCCCTCGGCCGCCTCCGGGACCAGTCCTTCCGCCCGCGCGGCTTCCACGTTGTTGCGCGCCTCGGAACTGAATTCCCGTGCCACGCTGACCAATTCGTTCAGGTTGTCCAGCCGTGCGCCGTCCTGCGGATCGTCGGAGGCCTCCAGTTCGGCGCGGTAGCCGGTCTTGTCCAGGACGGCCTCGACCACATTGCCGACATCGGGGAAATCGGTGTCGGTGGTGGCGCCCGCGGCCCGGATCTCGTCGAGCAGATCGAGGAATCCGGCGATGGCCCGCTGCGCCCGCGTGTTCAGCAGCGCGACCTTGCCGTCGGCGGCGTCGCGCAGGGCGGCGGCGAAGCCGATATCGCGCTGTTCGGCGTGGACCGCCACACACGCCTCCGCCCGATCGCCGATACCGCGGCGCGGGGTGTTGAGGATGCGGCGCAGGCTCACCGCGTCGTCGGGATTCTCCAGCACCCGCAGATAGGCCACCACATCGCGGACCTCCTTGCGCTCGTAGAAGCGCACGCCGCCCACGACCTTGTAGGGCAGGCCCATCCGGATGAAGATCTCCTCCAGCGCCCGGGAGTTGTTGTTGGTGCGATAGAACACCGCCACGTCGGCGTAGTTGTATTCGCCGGTCTCGACCAATCGGTCGATCTCGCGGGCGACGAACGACGCCTCGTCGTGCTCGTTGTCGGCGACGTAGCCCACGATCAGATCGCCGTCGCCCGAATCGGTCCACAACTTCTTGTCGCGACGGTTCTCGTTGCGGGAGATGAGTGCGTTCGCCGCCGACAGGATGTGCTGGGTGCTGCGGTAGTTCTGTTCCAGCAGAATCGTTTCCGCATCGGGGAAGTCGCGTTCGAATTCCTCGATATTGCGGATGGTGGCTCCGCGGAAGGCGTAGATGGACTGGTCCGCGTCGCCCACCACGCACAGTTCGCTCGGCGGCACCGCGTCGGCGCGCCGCAGCGGCGTGAATTCCGGATCCGCCGCCTCGGCACCGGCATCGGCGTCGGCGAGGTCGTCGGGCGCCTGCAGATGATGCCCGACCAGCTCCCGGACCAGGACGTACTGGGCGTGGTTGGTGTCCTGATACTCGTCGACCAGGACGTGCCGGAAGCGGCGGCGGTAGTACTCGGCCACCTGCGGATGATTCTGCAGCAGGGCGACCGTCTCACCGATCAGATCGTCGAAATCGAAGGCGTTGGCCGCACGCAGTCGGCGCTGGTATTCGGTGTAGACCCGGGCCACGATGCCGGGCAGTTCGGTCTCGTCGGCTTCCGCGTCGGCGGTGGCGGCGTCCGGGTCGATGAGCTCGTTCTTCAGATTGGAAATGGCGGTCGCGAGCAACCGGGGCGAGTACTTCTTCGGATCCAGGTTCTGATCGCGAATGATCATCGCCAGCAGCCGGCGGGAATCGTCGGCGTCGTAGATGGAGAAGTTCGAGTTCAACGACCCGGGGAGCAGATTGGCCTGCATTCGCAGGATCCGGACGCAGGCGGAGTGGAAGGTCGACACCCACATCGCGGCCGCGCGCGGGCCGACCAGATCGATCACGCGCTCCCGCATTTCCGCCGCGGCCTTGTTGGTGAAGGTGATGGCGAGAATCTGGCCCGGTGTCACATCCCGCTCGGCCAGGAGATAGGCGATGCGACGGGTGAGCACGGCGGTTTTGCCCGATCCCGCCCCGGCCACGATCAGCAGTGGTGAGCCGGCGTGGACGACGGCCGCGCGCTGCTGCGGGTTCAGCCCCGCGAGTAGCCGCTGCACTCGATCGTCGTGCGATGGGTGCGCCGCCCCCGGCGTACCCGCCCCCGAAGTTCCTGTCGAACTTTTCGCCCTGGTTCCAGCCACCGTCGTCTCCATCGTCCATCCACGCTACCGGCGGGCACCGACATGGTGTAGTCCGGCGCGATCCTCGCCGCGTTCTCAACGAGGAGAACGCGGGCAAGACTTTGCCTCATTTGCCTCGCGTGGCAGACTGGCCACATGACCAGCGCGCTCACGACCTCTGCTGTTCGGGCGAACGAAGGTATTCGTGGTCGCCTATTTCGCACGTGAGCGCACACTCGACGGGGGACAATGCAAGGCCGAACAGGTCTGTTTCACGGTGGAAGAATTAGATCGGTAACGGGGCAGGGCCGCACGCCGATCGAAGTTCTGACACGAGGAGAAGAACGTATGAGCACCTCAACTGAGCCGATCGATCAGCCCGCAGCCGGCTCCGACGCCGCGCTGCCGAGCAGTGAGGCGGAGATCGAGAAGCTCCGCAAGGAGATCGATCGCCTCGACGCCGAAATTCTCGCGGCGATCAAGCGCCGGACCGAGATCTCCCGGATCATCGGCCGCACCCGGATGGCCAACGGTGGCCCGCGCCTGGTGCACTCGCGTGAGATGAAGGTGCTGGAGCGCTTCAGCGAACTGGGTCAGGAAGGCCACACCCTGGCGATGCTGCTGCTCCGCCTCGGCCGCGGCCGTCTCGGCCACTGACCGAACACCGCCTCGGCCACTGAACCGACGGCCGGCCCTTCGAGACCACGCGGCGATCGTCTCGACGAACTCCGCAACCCCAGACCGCCCCGGGTGCTGATCCCCCGGGGCGGTCGTTTCGTCTCCGGCGCCGGCCGCTCAGGGCAGGGCGATGTACTTCGTCGACAGATACTCCTCGATCCCCTCGAATCCGCCCTCCCGGCCGAATCCGGACGCCTTCACGCCGCCGAACGGAGCGGCCGGGTCGGAGATGACCCCGCGATTGATCCCGACCATGCCGCTCTCCAAGCCCTCGGCGATGCGCAGGGCACGGTCCAGATCGCGGGTGTAAACGTAGGCGACCAAACCGAATTCGGTGTCGTTCGCCGCGGCCAGACCCTGTTCCTCGGTGTCGAATCCGACGATCGGCGCGACCGGCCCGAAGACCTCTTCACGGAGAATGCGGGCCTGCTCGGGCACCTCGCACAGCACGGTGGCCGGATAGTAGTAACCGGGTCCGCCGGGGGCCTTCCCGCCGAGCCGGACCTCGGCGCCGTGGTCGACGGCATCGGCGACCAGATCGCTCACCGTGTCCAGCTGGTCCTGGTTGATCAGCGGTCCGAGGGTGGTCGACGGGTCGTCGCCGGGGCCGAGCTTCACCTCCTGCATCGCGGCGACGAGTTTGTCGGTGAATTCGGCGCGCACCGAGTTGTGCACATGGAACCGGTTGGCCGCGGTGCAGGCCTCCCCGCCGTTGCGCAGTTTCGCCAGCATCGCGCCCTGCACGGCGGCATCGATATCGGCATCGTCGAACACGACGAACGGGGCGTTACCGCCGAGTTCCATCGAGGTGCGCAGCAGCCCGGACGCCGACTTCTCCACCAGCTTCTTGCCCACTCCGGTGGAGCCGGTGAAGGTGAGTTTGCGCAGCCGCGGATCGTTGAGCAGCGGTTCGGTGACCGCGCCGGAGTGGCTGGAGGTGATCACCGACAGCACGCCGTCCGGCAGGCCGGCCTCGCTGCACAACTTCGCCAGCAGCAGCATGGTCAGGGGCGTGGCCGAGGCCGGTTTGACGATCATCGTGCAGCCGGCGGCCAGGGCCGGCCCGATCTTGCGGGTGCCCATGGCCAGCGGAAAATTCCAGGGCGTGATCGCCAGGCACGGCCCGACGGGCTGTTTGTGCACGACGATGCGGCCGGTGCCGGTGGGCGCGGTCTGGTAGCGACCGTGCACCCGCACCGCTTCCTCGCTGAACCAGCGGAAGAATTCGGCGCCGTAGCGCACCTCGTTGCGACTCTCCGCGAGTGCCTTACCCATTTCGAGGGTCATCAGCAGCGCGAAGTCCTCGGTGCGCTCGACGATCCGCTCGTACACCGCGCGCAGGATCTCGCCGCGTTCCCGGGCCGGGGTCGCGGCCCAGCTGTCCTGCACCGCCGCGGCCGCGTCGAGGGCGCGCACGGCGTCTTCGGGCGTGGCGTCGGCGACCTGCGCCAGGGTCTGTCCGGTCGCGGGGTTCTCGACCGCGAAGGTGGCGCCACCGGTGGCATCCACCGGTCCGCCGATCCAGAGCTGGGTGGGGACGGATTCCAGTAATTCGGTTTGCGACACCATGTGCCCAGGGTAGGCCGCGGCCGCCCGGGAGGGACACAAGCTGCGTGTTCGCGCACCCGGTCGGCAGCTACTACCTGCGCGTAGCGAATGGTGTCTGTAATCTCGCGGGAGTGAGCAGCGACATCACCGCGACGGCGGCCTGGCGGAAACTGCACGATCACTATTCGGCCGTGGCCGACCGGCACCTACGCGAATTCTTCGCCGAGGATCCGGACCGGGGACGCGAGCTGACCGTCGAGGTCGGCGATCTGCACATCGACTACAGCAAGCACCGCGTCACTCGCGAAACCCTCGATCTGCTGCTCGATTTGGCCGATACGGCCGGGGTCGCCGGACGCCGGGATGCGATGTTCGCGGGCGAACACATCAACACCTCCGAGGACCGCGCGGTGGGCCATGTGGCGCTGCGGCTGCCGGCCGGTGCGTCGATGACGATCGACGGCGCGGATGCGGGCGCACAGGTCCACGAGGTGCTGCGCCGGATGGGCGATTTCACCGACGCGGTGCGGTCGGGGCAGTGGCGCGGCGCGAGTGGTGAGCGCATCAGCACGGTGGTGAACATCGGTATCGGCGGCTCGGATCTCGGTCCGGCAATGCTGTATCAGGCCCTGCGTCACTATGCCGACGCCGGGATTTCGGCGCGGTTCGTCTCCAATATCGATCCGGCGGATCTGACCGCGAAACTCGACGGCCTGGATCCGGCGCGGACGCTGTTCGTCGTTGCGTCCAAGACGTTTTCGACGCTGGAGACGCTCACCAACGCCACCGCGGCGCGGCGCTGGCTGGTCGCGGCGCTCGGCGAGGACGCGGTCGCCAAACATTTCGTCGCGGTGTCCACCCACGCCCAGCGAGTCGCGGATTTCGGCATCGATACCGCCAACATGTTCGAGTTCTGGGATTGGGTCGGCGGTCGCTACTCGGTGGATTCCGCGATCGGGCTGTCGATGATGGCGGTGATCGGCAAGGAGCGCTTCGCCGAATTCCTGGCCGGAATGCACAGCGTGGACGAACATTTCGTAACGGCGCCCCCGGAGCGGAACGCGCCCATCCTGCTGGGTCTGCTCGGCGTCTGGTATTCGAATTTCTTCGGCGCTCAGTCCCGCGCGGTACTGCCGTACTCCAACGACCTGGCGCGCTTCCCGGCCTATCTGCAGCAGCTGACGATGGAGTCGAACGGCAAATCCGTTCGGCTCGACGGCAGTCCGGTCACCACCTCGACCGGGGAGATCTTCTGGGGCGAGCCGGGAACCAACGGGCAGCACGCCTTCTATCAGCTCCTGCATCAGGGCACTCGCCTGGTGCCGGCCGATTTCATCGGATTCGCCCGGCCCACCGACGATCTGGCCACCCGTGACGGGTCCGGCAGTATGCACGACATCCTGATGAGCAATCTGTTCGCGCAGACGAAGGTGCTGGCCTTCGGCCGGACCGCGGCGGAGATCGAGGCCGAAGACGGCGGAACTCCGGGTTTCGATCCCGCCTTGGTGCCGCATCGAGTGATGCCCGGCAACCGGCCCTCGACCACGATCCTGGCCCCTCAGCTCACCCCCTCGGTGGTCGGCCAGCTGATCGCGCTCTACGAACACCAGGTCTTCGTCGAAGGCGTCATCTGGGGTATCGACAGCTTCGATCAGTGGGGCGTCGAGCTGGGCAAACAGCAGGCCCTCGCCTTGGAGCCGCTGCTGACCGCCGCCGAAGATCCGGCACCGCAATCGGATTCGTCGACCGACGCGCTGATTCGCTGGTACCGCAGACATCGCTGATCGCGCAGCGATGCCGCGAGATCGGACAGCGCGACGGATCATGACTGCTCAGGAGACCGAGCCGCGCGGCACGATCCAGCGCTGACGTAGCCCGGGGTACGCCTCGGCGATGATTTCGAAGTGCTTGTCGTAGTGCAAGACCGTGGCACCGTAATGGACTGCGGTCGCCGCGATGAGGATGTCTGTGGCCTGGGCCGATCGCCCGTGCCCGGCAGCCCACAACTGCTGCCGGATCGAGCGGGCGATCGGGTCGATCGCCGCGTCCATCGGCAGGTAGCGGAAGGCCTCGGTATAGATCTGCAGGAGCTTGCCGAGTTCGGCGGGGTTGCGCGCGCTGAACGCGGCCTCATCGGTAGTGACGGCACACGAACAGATGATTCCGGCCGAGGAATTCAGCCGATCGAATGCCTGCCGCACCGATTCGTGGCGCTGAATACGGGAGAGGGCGCTGTGGTCGGCCAGATACAAGGCCCGAACTGCTGACGTCACCGCGGTGACTGCCGGCTGCTCTCCTCGGCGATCTCGGTATCGGATAAGAACGGTTCGCGCTCGGCGAACCACGCGATGGCGTCGTGCTGCTGTTGCTGACGGACGAGCAGCCGCAGGGCCGCCCGCACGGTTTCGGTCTTGGTGGCCCCCCCGGTGATCTGCCTCGCTTGCTCCATCAGCTCATCGGGGATGTCGATCAATGTCTTCGTCATAACTCTCCATTCGGATATACAAATTTCTTCTCCAGTATATCCACCTCGTGTGCGCGGGCACCGGATGGATGACCCACCCCCCGTTGACTTATGCAGGTAAATACCTGCATAATTTCCCCGTGCAACCCGAACCCGATATGGATGTGGTGTTCAAGGCATTGGCCGACCCGACTCGGCGACTGCTGCTGGATCGGCTGCGTCAGCAGAACGGGCAGACCCTGCGGGAGCTGTGCGAACGGGTGGAGATGGCGCGGCAGTCACTGACGCAGCATCTCGACATCCTGGTTCGAGCGGGGCTCGTCACCGTGCTGCGGCGCGGCCGGGAGCGGGTGCACTACATCAATCCGGCGCCGATCCACGACATCGAACGACGCTGGATTTCCGTGTTCGACCGGCCGCGCCTGGATGCGATCCGGGCGATCAAGAACCAGGCAGAGGAGTACGCCATGAGCACGACCGTGCCCGACTACGTCTACGTCACCTATATCCGCGCCACGGCCGATCAGGTCTGGCGAGCGCTGACCGACGCCAATCTCACCGCCCGCTACTGGGGACATGCGAATGTGTCCGACTGGCAACCGGGTTCGGCCTGGGAACACCGCCGCGTCGACGGCTCGGGTGCCGTCGACGTCGTGGGCAAGGTACTCGAATCCGAGCCGCCGACGCGCTTGGTGATCACCTTCGAGGACTCGCCGCAGGAGGACCGGGAGCCCTCGGTCGTCACCTTCCTCGTCGAACCGCACCAGGACATCGTCCGGCTCACCGTGACCCACGAGAAGCTGCCGAACCAGGAAATGCTGCAGGGGATTTCGAGTGGCTGGCCGGCGGTGCTGGCCAATCTCAAATCCCTGCTCGAAACCGGCGACGTCTTGCCGCAGGCGCCGTGGGAGATGTCGAGCGAGCCGGTGGGCTGATCCGGCTCGCTCGCAGCCGGATCAGACGACGGCGCGCTGCAGGATCGCCTCGGTATCCACCCCGACCGGGAGGGTGCCGAAGGCGATCCCCCAGTCACCGCCGAAACGACTGGCGCAGAACGCGTCCGCGACCGCGGCGTGGCCGTGCCGGACCAGCTGCGCGCCCTGCAGGACCAGGGCCATCAACTCGACCACGCGGCGCGCGCGATATTCGATATCGGTGAGGTCGGTCAGTTCCTTGCCGACCCGGTCGATCGCATCGTCGAGGTGGTGATTTCCGCCGCGGGCCAGCGACACCTCGTTGAAATAGGCCTCCACCGTTTCGGGCTGGCGTCCCATGGCACGCAGGGCGTCCAGCGCCGCTACATTCCCCGATCCCTCCCAGATCGACATCAGCGGCGCCTCGCGATACAGCCGCGGCATACCGGAATCCTCGACATAGCCGTTACCGCCGAAACATTCCAACGCCTCGGCCGCATGGGCGGGCGCACGCTTGCAGACCCAATACTTGGTGACCGCCAAGGCGATTCGACGCAGTGCCGCCTCCGCCGGATCGGTCCCGGCTCGGTCGGTGGCGCCGGCCAGCCGCATCATCACGGTGGTCGCGGCATCGGATTCGATCACCAGATCGGCCAGCACGTTGCGCATGGCGGGCTGGTCGAACAGCTTGGCGCCGAACGCTTCTCGATGCCGCGCGTGGTGGGCGGCGTAGACCACGCCGGTGCGCATCCCGGTCGCCGAACCGATCACGCAGTCGAGACGGGTCATGTTCACCATCTCGATGATGGTCTTCACGCCCGCGCCCTCGGCGCCGACCAGCCAGCCCACCGCGTTCTCGTATTCGATCTCCGAGGAGGCGTTGGATTTGTTGCCCAGCTTGTCCTTCAAGCGCTGCAGCCGCAGGGCATTACGGGTGCCGTCGGGCAGCACTCGCGGCAGCAGGAAGCAGGACAGGCCACCGGGTGCCTGCGCGAGGGTCAGGAACATATCCGACATCGGCGCGGAGGTGAACCACTTGTGGCCGACGATCCGATAGGTGCCGTCGGACTGCGGGGTGGCGGTGGTGGTGTTGGCCCGCACATCCGAACCGCCCTGCTTCTCGGTCATCGACATGCCCGCGATCAAACCGGCCTTCGAGGTGGGCTCCCGGAGCCCGAAATCGTAAGTGCGAGAACCGAGTAGCGGTTCGAAGCGGGCGGCCAACTCGGGGTTGTGGCGCAGCGCGGGGACCGCGGCATAGGTCATCGAGATCGGGCACATGTGCCCGGCATCGGCGATACCCCAGGTGTAGAACTTCGCGGCCCGCGCGACGTGCGCGCCGGGGCGCTCGTCGAGCCAGGGGCTGCCGTGCAGGCCGTGGCGGACCGCCACATCCATCAGGTTGTGCCAGTAGGGGTGGAATTCCACCTCGTCGACCCGATGTCCGTAGCGGTCGTGGGTGTGCAGGACCGGCGGATACTCGTTCGCGAGCCGGCCCCACTCCTGAACCTCGGCGCTGCCGGCCAGCGCGCCCAATTCGCGCACCTCGGCCTCGGCCCAGCCGGCGCCCTCCCGGTGCAGGCCCTCGATCAGGGCCGGATTGCGAGCGAAGTCGAACGGCGTGATGGGCGGAACCTGATTGAACACTTCGTGCGTGGGCATGCGACTACTCCTGTTCGTGCGCGCCGGATCCGTCGGTGACACCGAGGGCGCGCAGGGCGAAGGCGACGAGTTCGGGGACCACCGATTCGCTCTGCGACCGCTGTGCGAGTGGCCCGACCAGTACTTCGCCGATGGCGCCCACCAGCGCGGTGGCGCTGGTGCGTGAATCCTGCGGCGGCAGTTGGCCGTTCGCGACGCCGTCGGCGATGGCGGATTGGAAGGTTTCGGCGAAGGCGCGGCGGAAGCGCAATCGCTCGTTATCGACGGCCGCGTCCACGGGCTCGGCGAGCAGCACGTACGCCAGCTTGGGATTCTTCAGCGCCCGGCCCGCGAAGGTCTCCACCGCCGCGGTGACCCGGTCCACCACGCTCCCCTCGGCCCCGGCCTGGGCGACCGCGGCGACCTCACGGGTCACCACATCGCGGAACACCGCGGTGACCAGTTCGGCCTTACCGCTGAAACTCTTGTAGACCGTTCCGGTGGCGACGCCCGCCTCGGCGGCCACCGTGGCCATGGACAGTCCGCCGAAGCCCTGCTCCGAGAGAACCTTCATCGCGGCATGCACGATGGCGCGCGATTGCGCGTCGAGTCGGGCCTGCACGGCGGGGGTTCTGCGGTACGCCACGCAAGAAGTGAAGCACAGATTCATTTCTTGACGCAAGGCCCGGTACGGGCCGTATGGTCGAATTCGTGAGCGTACGAATCGAGCGCAGCGGCCCGGTCTTCACGGTCGTCCTGGACCGCCCCCACGCCCGTAATGCCGTCGACGGACCCACCGCGCGGGCGCTGGCCGACGCCTTCCGCGAATTCGAGGCCGACACCTCCGCGGCGGTCGCCGTGCTGTGGGGCGCCGGCGGCACCTTCTGCGCGGGAGCGGACCTGAAGTCGCTCGGCACCGAGAATTCCAACCGCGCCGAAACCGACGGCGACGGCCCGATGGGTCCCACCCGCATGACGCTGTCGAAGCCGGTCATCGCCGCGGTCTCGGGCTACGCCGTCGCCGGCGGGCTGGAGCTGGCGCTGTGGTGCGATCTGCGAGTCGCCGAGCAGGACAGCACATTCGGCGTGTTCTGCCGCCGCTGGGGCGTGCCGCTGATCGACGGCGGCACCGTGCGGCTGCCACGCATCGTCGGCGCCGGCCGGGCGATGGACATGATCCTGACCGGCCGGGCGGTGACCGCACCCGAAGCGCTGCAGATGGGCCTGGTCAATCGGGTCGTCGCACCCGGCGAATCCCGTTCGGCCGCCGAGCAATTGGCCGCCGAGCTGGCCGCGCTACCGCAGACCTGCCTGCGTTCGGACCGCATGTCGGCGCTGGAGCAGTGGGGGCTGGACGAGACGTCGGCGATCGCGAACGAATTCCGGCACGGCCTCGGCGCCCTCGCCGACGGCGCGCTCGAGGGTGCGCAGCGGTTCGCCGCCGGTGCGGGCCGGCACGGATCGTCGGCCTGAACGGCGATGGGTCGGCTCACCGTCATCGACGAGATCTTCCTGCGCGCGCATCGCGGTCTGGGCACACCGAGCGCCCTGCAGGGGCTGTGGCGCACAGCCGATCCCCTCGACCGGCGGCTGCTCGAACAGATCCACGCCGCCCTGCGGGTGGGACCGCTCGGGCGGCGGGTAGTGCGGCCGCGCATTCCCGGCGCGCGACCGTACTGGCGGCGCAACGACAGCGCGCATCCGCTGCGGATCGCGGGCGGCGCACTGGCAGCGGCCGATCTACTGACCTGGGCCGACGACCAGGGACATGACCTCGATCCCGAATTCGAGCCAGGCTGGCGGCTGTCGGCCGCGGCGCTGCGCGAGGGCGGTTCGGTGGTGGTCCTGACCTGCTCGCACGCGCTCGCCGACGGTCGCGGGCTGGCGCTCGCCGTCGATCACGCCCTGTCGGGTAGCCCGGTTGCCGAATACGCTGCGCCGCAATCGGATTGGTTCGACGCCGGCCGGCAGTGGGCGACGGTACTGTCCGGAACCGCCCGGGCACTGCGGCACGGCGCACCACCGCGAGCGGAAACCGCCGCGACCCGCAGCGTCACCGCATTGCCGAATATCGGTGTGGTACTGCAATTTCCGGCCGCCGACTGGGAGCTGGCCGCAGCCGGCCGCGGCGGCTCACCCAACAGTCTGTTCCTGGCGGTGATGGCGCGAATGCTGTGGGACAGCGGCTTTCCCGAGCCCCGGATCTGCGCCGCCGTGCCCGTCGACACCCGCGACGATCGGCGCGTCGACAACGACATGGCCATGACCGAGGTGTGCATCGAGCGGACCGACAACCCGGCGACCCTGCGGGAAAAGTGCCGGGCCGCATACGAATACCGCATGTCCGCCCCTGCCGGTATGCCCCCGGAACTACTGCAGGTACTTCCCGCCCGGGTCGCGCACCGGCTCGCGCGCGGCGCCGGCGAACGCGACATCCTGTGCTCCAATATCGGCGCCCTGCCGACCTCGCTGACCCAGCTCGGCCCGCACCGCTGCACCGGAGTTGCCGCACGCGCGATCCACCCCGGCCTACCGGCCACCGAATTGCCCCGCACCCGCCTCTCCGGATACCTGTGCCGCATCGGACACAACTACACCCTCGCGCTGGTCGGCCTCGATCCGGACCACATCCCGTCGAGCGACGTCCTGGCCGACATCGCCCACGCCACCCTCGACCGGCTGGACGTACCGGTCACCAGGTGGTGAGCTCCCGGGCGATCTTCGCCGATGGAGCACCGGTACGACGGTGAGCAGCCCGTCCAGCCCACTGAAATCCTTCGGATCGACGGTGAACAGCGGGTCAGCGACGGTGCACTCGGTCCAGCACGTGCGCCGGGATATCGATGCCGTCTCCCAGATCGCGGGCGGGGGCCGGCGGGCCGAAGACCTGCCGGACCGGGAGCAGCCCCGCCCAGGTGTCGCGGTCGAGGTCGGCGGGATCGTCGGACGGGTCGCCGGTGCGCATCTTCACCGACGCCTCGGCCAGGTCGATGGCCAGCACCAACGTTGCGGCCAACTCCTTCTTGTCCGGCGCGCGCACGGTATCCCAAGCACCGGGGGCCGAATGTTCGACGATCGCGCGCAGCGCGTCCAGCCGTTGCTCGGGGTCGGTGACCTCGACCGGCCGCCCGTGCACGACGGCGGAGCGATAGTTCATCGAAAAGTGCATGGCCGCACGGGCATACACGATCGCGTCGACCAGGGTGACGGCGAGGCTGATTTCGCCGGTGAGCGCGGCGCGCAGATTGCCGGCGCCGGTGGATCCGTGCAGATACAGGGTGTCCCCGCGGCGGCCGTACACGGTCGGCAGCACGACCGGAGTGCCGTGCAGAGTCACCCCGATATGGCAGATCAGCCCGGCATCGAGCACCTCGTAAAGGGCCGCGGGGTCGGTTGCGGCGCGGTCCCGGTATCGAGTGAGAGTGCTGCGCGGCGTCGACGACAACGCCGGGCGGCTGGGCGTTCCGGGCAGGGCGGCTTCTGGCATACGACCAGGGTCTATCCTCGGGTGGTATTACCGAATGGCCAATCGGACGTGATTTCGGCAGGCCACTTGCGGGCGACCGTCGAGGGGAGAACCGGTGGACGACGAGCTACCGCTGTCGATCGACCGCGAGTCGGCGCGTCCGCTCTCGGTCCAGGTCGCGGATGAAGTGCGCGCCGCGGCGACCGCCGGCCGGCTGCGTACGGGCGATCGGCTACCCCCGAGCCGGGCCCTGGCCGCGCGGCTCGGTGTCAGCCGCACCGTGATCACCGCCGCCTACGACCAGCTGCACGCGGAGGGCTGGATCTCCGGCCGGCACGGGTCGGGCACCTATCTCACCGCCGTCCCGCCCTCCGCGCCGGAACACCGTGTGGCCGCACCACTTTCGACAAGCCCCCTCGAACTGTTCGACCTCGCCCCCGGCTCACCCTGCGTGGCGGCGATCGACCGCGCGGCCTGGCGGCGGGCCTGGCGGGCCGCGAGCGACCGACTGCCCTCGGACCGCAAGGAACGTGCCGGCCGGCCGGACTATCTGGCCATGATCGCCGAACACCTGCTGCGCCATCGGGGGCTCGGTCCCGGGCACGACACCGTGGTCCTCGCCACCGCCGGAACCGGTTCGGCGGTGGCCGAACTCGCCCGAGCGGTGCTGCGTCCCGGCGACGTCGTCGCCATCGAGGACCCCGGGTATCTGCGGGCGGTCGGCGCGTTCCGAGCCGCCGGAGTGCGGGTAGCCCCGATCCCGTTGGACGGCAACGGCATTCGCGTCGACCACATTCCGGAGCGGGTGCGCGCCGTCTATTGCACACCGGCACACCAATTCCCGCTCGGAGCCCGCATGCCCGCGGTCCGCCGCGTCGAGCTGATCGACTTCGCCCGCCGCACCGGCGCCCTGCTCATCGAGGACGACTACGACGGCGAATTGCGCTACGACAGCGCACCGTTACCCCTGTTGGCGGCTCTGGCCCCCGACCTGGTGATCCACCTGGGCACCACCTCGAAGATCCTGTCCACCACCCTCGGCGTCGGCTGGCTCGTGGCCGACCGCCGGATCACCGACGCCGTCCTCGCCCACCGCGAAAACACCGGTACCTGCCCCGCCCCCGCGGGCCAACTGGTTTTCACCGAACTCGCTCGGCACGGCGACCTGGCCCGGCACCTGCGCCGCCTGCGGCGCGAGATGCCGCCGCGGCGGGCTCTGCTGGTCGACGAACTCCGGGCACGTGAACTCGAGGTCGTCGGCGACAATGCCGGATCCCACGTGCTGGTTCCGCTGCAGTCGGCGGCGGCCGAGCAGCAGGCGATCGCTCGCGCGCGTGCGCGCGGAGTCCTGCTCGACGGCCTGGGGCGCCATCACGCCGGAATTCCGCACACCTTCGGGGCACCGATCGGCTACGCGACTCTTGCGCTCGACGAGCTGCGAGTAGCGATCACCATCGCCGCCGAATGCCTGGCCGGCGCAAATTCCCAGCGGCGAGAATAAGGAGACGGTCGCGACCGGGCGCGTGCGGGCAGAATCGTTGCTCCGGCACCAGTAGAAGACGGGCGCTCGCCGCAGGCACGCATTGGCGTGGCGAGCGCGGCGACAGCGGGAGTACGTGTGGATCAGTCGTTGTACGTCGATCCGGACGAATTGCGCAGGGTCGCGGCCGATCTCCGCGCCCGCGCCGCCGAAACCGCCCGGATGGTGGCGGAGTTGAAGGCAGACCTCGCCCGCGAGGGCGAGTGCTGGGGTGACGACGAACCGGGACGGTTGTTCGCCGAATCGTATGTCCCCGAGTCGGAACGGAATCTGACCGGGTTCGAGAACCTCGTGCAGAACATCGAGGCGATGAGCGCGAATCTGCACACGCTGGCCGACACCTTCGAGAGTCAGGACCGCGCCGGTGGTGCCGCCATCCGGAACTCGCTGCCGGACCTCGGCAATCCGCAGATTCCGGCACTCGGGTATTCGCCCCCGCTCGGCGCTCCGAATCAGTTCGGCGTCCCGAGCCAGGGCCTGTCCGGTGCCGAGACCGGACGGCAGGCGATCGGCCCGTCGGCCACCGGCCCGCTGCCGGCGGCCGACGAGACCCCCGCACCCGGCCGGCAGCAGCCCGCCGGGCAATCACCCGTGAGCGCGCCGGCGACTACTCCCGGTCCCCGTCCCGGTCGCGGCGCCGGGGGCGCCGATCCGAACCGTGTCGGTTCGCGGCAACCGAGCGGCGGAGCACAGCAGCCGACGTCCGATCCCGAGACTTCCGGGCGCCGCGCCCCGGCCACCGCGACCGCGCCGTCCACTGCGACGCCACCGTCCAGGGCATCCGCTCCCGGTTCTGCACCGGCATCGCCTCCGGGTTCCCCTTCCGCGGCGAAGACGTCCGCGCCGACAGCGCCGGGAACTCGATCGCCGGGGCCGAACCCGGCCACGCCTGCGACACCGCGGAATTCCGCCGCGCCGTGGTCGAAGCCCGGCGCCGCCGGCCAACCGGGACAGCCGGCACAACCGGGACAGCCGCGGCCGTCGCAGTCTCGACGTGCCGACGCGGCGAAGAAGGCCCAGGAACCCAGGCAGCGCAAGGACTCCGCGCCGAAACCGCCACCGCGCCCGGTCACGGCCGACGAAGCCATGCAGATCATCAATGCCATGGCAGCCCGGCACCAACTGGTGGTCAGCGGCTTCGAGACGTCCGGGATCACCACCCGGAGCGCGCTGGAACTCGCCGAGACCGTCGATACAGTGCTGGACAAGTACCCACTCCCCCTGCGCGGCGTCGCGGTCGCGGATCTCGGCGAGACGGGGGCGCGCGTGGAGAACCGCGGAACGGCGGCAGCACCGGAACCGTGGATCGTCCTCGACCGCGCCACGCTGGCGGACCCGGGGGTCGCGGCGGGCCGCGACCGGGTCCGGGCCCGGCCGGTCGAGTCCGCGGATCACCCTGTGCAGGCGCAGGTGCTGCGAGCACTCGGCGAGGTTGTCGACCTCCAAGGCGGATTCCGGGCGCGTACGTCGGTGCAACGAGCGCTGATCACCGAGTATCTGCGGCTCACGGGCGCCGAGGGCCGGCCCCTGGCCCAGGTGACCGATGGATATCGACGCTGGCGAAAGCAGTTGGGCGAGTACTGCTTCCGCGACGGTGTCCTGGATCCGGGCCGCGCCCTGGCCCAGGGGTTCGCCGGGGTGGAACAGCGCGGTGCCCAGGCCCCCGGTCCGGCCAAGGTCCTGCATCGGCTGCTGTTGACGATGGCCCGGCTGGACATGCGGTGATACCGGACCGGAAGGTCCGCGAGCGCCCTTCCCACCGACGGGAAGTAGGGGTCTGAAACAGGAGAATTCACGCGTGCTGGTGCGGATGACGGTGGCGGGGTCACAACTGTGCCCGCCCATCGCCCGTTGACAGGTCCGGCTAACCATGGTTCTTCGTCTCCCCGAGTCGCTACCCCCACCCGTCATCGAGTGCGTGGCAGGGCACTTCCCCACCGGCGACGAAGATGCCATGCGCCGGGACGGCCACTACCACTCGGAGCGGGCCGAGGAATGCCGGAAGGCGGCGGCCGACTACCGGCGGATGGCCGATGAGCGACACCGGATGATCCGAGGCCGTCAGGGCGACGAGGTCGAAAAAGGATTCCGCAACCTCGCGGAGCTCTACGAGGGCCAAGCCAAGCACTCCGACAGCCTGGCCGAGGAACTGTTCCAAGGCGCCAACAACATCGAGCTCCAGAAGTGGACCGTCATCGGGTTCGCGGTGATCCTGGCCTGGACATTGGCCCATGCCGCGGTCATGTTCGCCGCCTTCCCCGCAGGTGGCGCGGCCGAGGCCGCAGTGGCCAAGATGCGCACCGACACCGCGCTGCGGTTCGCCTGGGCGAAAATGATGCAGTACATCTCCGGGCAGAGCGCCAAGCTGGCAGCCGAACGCGGACTCATCAGGCTGGCCACCAAGATGGGGGTCATCGGCGCCGTCCAGGGCGGCGGTATCAACGCCGCGATTCAGCTGAAGCAGGTCGCCGACCACCACCGTCACGAAGTGGACTGGAATGCGGCGAAGATCGCCGCGGCGGCGGGAGGTGTCGGCGGCGCCGTCGGAATGGGGTTCGGCCGCTGGTTCGGCAACCGCAAGGTCATACCGATGACGACGGCGCTGGCCGAACGAGCCGGCCGCACCGGCACCCGAGTGGCGGTGCAGATCGCCGGCACGGCTGTCATCGGCGCCGGCGGTGGCGTCGCCGGTGGTCTGGCGGGCGCCGCGGTATCGCTGAAGATGTCCGGTGAGGCCCTCACCTTCGACAAAATGGTCGAGGGCCTGCTGCCCGCGATCACGGGCGGATTCGTCGGCGCCGCGGCGCACGGCGCCGCGGGTATCCGGTCCGCCACCGCACCTCCGGCGGCCGAGGCACCGCCCGTCGCCGCAGCACCCGAAAATTCCGCTGCCGCACGCCCTCTCACCGACGCGGTGCCCGAATCCAACCGGCGCACCGCCGATGCCGAAGCGGGCCGATCGCCCGGCGAGCGCGGTGGGATGCGACTCGAGGACTTCGTGGCACTGGCCGGTGGCGACGACGGCCCGGCGAAGCCCACCGCACCGAAGGTGACCGTCAACAGTCCGGACTGGAATCCGGGTTTGCGAATCACGTTGCCCGACAACGTCAATCCGGTCAAGAACGTCGATTTCCCCGCCTCACCCCCGGCGGAGGCAAAACCGGTCGCACCGAAAGTATCGGAGCCGCCACCCAGTCCGCTCGGTGACGCCCTCGCCGCGCACCTCGCCGAACACGGCCGGCAGCCGGCGAGCGCCGAGAGCGCCGCGGACGCCGCGTCCCCCCACCCCGCCGATGGCGAGGTGGGCGGCGCACGCCCGTCCGCAGCGGGTGAGCAGGAACTCGGGGGTGCCGGAAACACCACGGCGGCAACGCCTCCCGTCGATGTCACGGCAGGCGCAGGGCAGGCGCGCGGCCACGGGGAGTCGAACGGCGCCCACGACGGCCCGGTCGCGGCACCCGAGGCCGAAGCGGGTACGGCCGTCGGTGCCGACCGTCCGGCCGAAGTGGAGGCCGGCCGGACCGTGGTGCGCGATCCCGCCGAGGGCGATTCGAGCGCCGAGCAGACCGCGGCGAAGGCGGAATCGAAGCAACCGGCTCCGGTGGAGGAAGCCGCGCGCACCACGACCGAGAAGCCACAACTGTTCGACGACGAACAGATCCGGGCCGAGCAGGCCGACGCCGACGAGCCCGAGGCGGGTCCGACCGCACATTCCGAGGAGGGCGCCTCGGTCACGGCGGTTGCCGAGGCCGCCCCGCCACGCTCCGTCGAGGCCGAACGAAGCAGCGGTGAGCGATCCGCCGCTGCCCCGCAGGCGGCTGGGAAACCGGCGACCGCCACGGCTCGCGGCCCCGTTCCCGCCGAGGCGGCCGCCCCCGAAGGGGCGCCGGCCGCAGCCGCCCCGCCCCGGGTATCGGCACCGAAATCGGCTGCGGCGGAACGTCCCCCGGTGGTCGAGTCGAACGCGAAACAGAGCGATCGCGGCGCGGCGGAATCCGAACCCGGGCGCACCGTAGACGCCGAACCCGCGCGGCAGAACAAGGATCAGCCCGAACCGGCCGGCACTCGCGTCGAATCCGATGCGGAATCCACCGGCAAAGAAGGCCAAGCGCAGCAGCGCCCTTCGGACGAGGAAGGCACCTCGAAACCGGCCGACGATGCCGAAACCACCGAAAGCCAGGGCGAACCCGAGCCCCAGCACGCGCGCGCCGACGAGGACGGCACGCAGGAAACCGGTCGCGATCTTCCCGAGGACGGCGACGACTCGGCGAAGGCGGTGGCGCAGCAGTATCGGGCCGAGGCCGAGGAACTCCTCACCGAATACGGATCGCGGGACTGGACCAAGGTTTCGGACAACGAACTGCAGACGATGCTGTTCGGGCCGGACGAACGCGAGGCCGCGCTCGCGGTGATCGAGATCATCAACCGGGGTGAAGGCAAGGTCCTGCGCTGGACCCAGGTGATGGGGATGCTGGTCCTGCGCGATGGTCATGTCGGCCGGATGCAGGCGGGTGAGGGAAAGACGCTGGTCTTCCAAGCCGCGTCCGCGTTGCGGGCCGCCCAGGGCAATCCGGTGCGCGTACTCACCACGCTCGACACCCTGGCGCTCGAGGCCTACAACATGGGGCAGAAGCTGTTCGGCAAGTACGGATTCGACATCCGGCTCATGAACCCCGACGACCCGTACGCACCGGTGGCCGAGGGCAAGGCCACGATGTGTTTCGGCACGCTGAATTCGGACGGCTTCGGCGAACTCCGCGGCAATATCGCACCCGGCCGGATCAAGCTGGTCGACGAGGTCGACGCGGCGATCAAGGGTTCGGTGTTCATCCTCTCCGAGGGCGCCGGCAACTCGGCCAGTCCGGAAGTCGCCGCACAGGTCCGGGACGCGCACGGCTTCCTCCGCAAGGCCGTACAGGAAGGGCTGCTCAGCGAGGCCGATTTCGCGGGCGCTCGCGGAACCCAGGAAGATCACACCACCTTGACCGGAAACGACCGCGGCAAGGTCGAGCACATTCTGGGCAAGGACCTCACCGAGAAGATCGAGGGAATTCTGGGCCGTCCGCCGAGCGAGTCCGAAGCACACCGGATCGCCATGGCCGCCACGGCGGAATGGCGTTACCACGAGAACGACGACTACATCCTGTGGTACGACCCCGAGCTGGGTCCGAAATACCTGACGGACGAGCGCGGCAATCCCAAGATCGTCGACGGCGAACGGGTGCTGAACCCGAAGTCGCACAAGGTCTTCATCATCGATCAGACCACGCACAAGGTGATGTACGACCCCGAGACCTCGACCGAGAGCCGCTGGAACGGCGGGCTGGCACAGGCCGTGGAAGCCAAGCACGGCATTCAGATTCGCGACGATCCGGCCAGTTCCAAATCCGTCACCGTGCAGGAGTTGTTCTCCTCGGAGAAATGCGACGAGTTCACCGGGCTGTCGGGCACCACCGACAACGCTTACGCCGAACTGAAGCAGGCCGGGGTCGACCAGATCATCGAAGTCCCGCGCTTCAAGGAGTTGCTGCTCAAGGGTGCCGACCCCGAGAACGACATCATCGTGAGCAGCCTGGAGGAAAAGCACGAGGCGATGGCCGACGGCGTCGCCGAGGTGCATGCCACCGGCCGCCCGATCGAAGTGATCTGCGATCGCAACAGCGAAGTCGCCGCGATGTCGAAGAAACTGACCGAGCGCGGGATCGACCACGTCGCCATCGATGCGAAATGGTTCCTCGAGCAGGGCACCGATGCCGAGGCGAATCTGCTGGCGATCTTCAAGAAGGCCGGTGAGGAAGGCTCGGTCCTCGTCATCAACCGGCAGGGCGCCCGCGGCGTCGATATTCCGATCAGCACCGTGCCGAACGAGCAAGGTCTGACGATCAATGATCGTGGCGGGCTGCACGTCATCCAGTCCAGCCGGTCGGCGATCCACCACGATATCGACGTCCAGGGTGAGAACCGGACCGCGCGCAGTGGCTGCGAGGGCAGCGTCCAGTACTACATCGATCTGAGTGCTCCCCAATACACCAGGACCGCCGAGGCGCAGATCACGGTAATCAAATACATGGCGGCCGAAGCACAGCACAAGTCCGCGGTCGCCGAACACGAGGCGGCCGTCGCCGAACACAACGCCGCGCCGAATGCGCGGACGGCGGCCAAACTCGCCGCCGCCGAGAACAGCCTCGACCACAGCCGTCAGCTCCTCGAAGCGGCCACCGCCGATGCCAAGGGGCTGGTGTCGAAACTGCAGCCGTCGGGTATCGGCCACCCCAGTGCCGATCCCGCGTCGGCGCACCTGGCCAACGCCCCGCCAGCGCGCGAACCCGCCGCCACTCCCACCCGGCCGCGCCAGGAGCCGGCCGAACAACCACCACCGACCGCGGACGCCGCGGATCATGCCGGCAGAGCGGCTGCCGCAACGCCCGCTCCCGTTGCCGCCGGAATTCCGGCCGCCGCCGGGACAGCGGGCGTCGCGCCGGCGGCCGGTAGTGCGGATGCGGCCACTGCCACGGGGATTCCGGATGCTCCGGTCGGTCGTACGCCCGCGTCGTCGGCCGTCGCGCCGAACGGTGCGAGTTCCGCGCAGCCGGCACCCGACCATGCTCCGGTCGACGAGAACTCGAGTCTGGCGGGCACTCAGCGGAATTCCGAACCGCACTTCGGCTCGGATTCCTCGACGCCCACCGACCACTCGGCGAATAGTCCTCACCGGCAACCTGATTCGACGCCGTCCACGAACGGTGTGGCGCAAACGGCGGCCGCGCCGCGCCCGGCCGGCGCCCCGGAAACCGTTTCCCCGCAGCTCGATTCCGGGACCGCGGCGCACCCACAACCCGCGTCCCCCGTCGGCACACTGGGCGCGCCCGCCACCAACCCCGGACGTAATACCGACGCCGACAACGTCATTCGGGCCATCACCGATTCACTGCGTGCCGGCGGCACCGAGGCCGCACCCTTCGCGCCGCTGGCGCATGCCGTCGACGGGGCCACGCCCGCACAATCCGGACTCCACCCGGACAACGGGGAACTATCCGATCCGGCCCGGAATGTGCTGCACGCCGGTCTGGATCGCCTCACGGCAGAACAGCGGCAACTCGTCGCCGACGCCGCCGAGGCCGTGTCTCGCAGCGTCGACCTCACCCCGGCGCAGACCGAGGCCGTCGCCCACCTCGCCGAACACGTGCGCACGCTGGCGGGCAACGCCGCGCAGCCGGTGCCGGACCTATCCGCTGTCGAGGCGGAGATTCTGGCTCTCGTCGCGGAAGACATGGTGCTCGGGGATATCTGCATCACGTTGGGGATGCCGCCGAAAGAAGTGCGCGGGCATATCGCCCGCGCCGGCATGAAGCTCGGCACCCGCGGCGATATCGCGACGATGGCGGCGGCGCTCAGTCGCGGACAGCTCGCGATCGGCGCCCCCGACCACAGCCGCCCGCTGACGAAAGCCGTTGCCCACGGCACGCTCACGACGCGCGAGGTCGAGGTGCTCGAACTGGCGACGGTGGGTCTGTCGCCCGCCGTGATCGCCGAACAACTCGCGATCAGCAAGGCCGACGCCACCACCCACCTCGCCCACGCCGGCCGCAAACTCGGCGCCGACGGACTGATTCCGACGGTGGTGCAGGCAGTCCTGCAGCGCGCGGTCGCGGGTGCGGCACCGCAGGTCTTCGCGCCGCGCACCACGCCCGAACCGGTTTCCGGTCGTACTGTCGATGTCGCCGAACCGGTTCCCGAGGCGAACGCCGAGCGTTTCACCAAACAAGCCTTGGCCGCAGAGCTGTTCGAGACCTACGGCGTCGAGGTGCTCGGGCTGGACAAGGACAGCATCTCGGTCGCCACCGCGCTGTCGATCCGGAACGCGATCGCGGACGCGTTCGAGGAGACCTCCTTCATCCGCCTCGATGCCGTTGTGGTGGCGCCGATGACCGGTAATACCGGCGCTGTCATCTGGGACGCGGGTGTCAGCGGGAGCAACCCGCCCGTCGTCATGGTGCTCAACGAGAACCTCTTCGGAGATCCGGAAAAGTTCCGCACCCTCGCCGCCGATGCGACCCGCCGTACCCGGCGCCGGCGGGGAACCAATGAGAAGCGCCAATTGATGGCGCCGACCGGCGATCCGGCGTACGACGCCATCAGCCACGAGATGTCGCACCTGCGAGACCCGGCTGCCCGCCTCGGCTGGTACGACGAGTCGTTGGAGGCGCGGGCCTTCGGCTTCCTGTATTCCCACTTCATGGGCCTGCGCGCGGCCGGGGTGCTTCCCCGGGAGGCCAGATTCGACAAGTGGCTGAACAAGCTCGACGCCTACAGCCGCGATAGAAAGTCACTGCTGCCGGAGGACCGGCTGTTCGCAGCCTTCGACGAGTGGACGAGCGGTTTCGACAGCCCGGAGGCGATCGAGCTGTGGGCGCGGGAGGCGGGCCTGACCCTCTCGGAAGGAAAGGTCGACGTTCAGGAGCTGTATCGAGCGTGGCTGCAACGGCTGGATACCGGCACGCGTGACCGGATCCTGGCGAGTGAGCCGGCCCGAACCCCGACTCTGGGCGATCTCCCCGTCTTCAACCCGGCAGAGGCGCTGGCCGAGGCGAACAACGCATTCGGGCGAAGCGCGCCGAAGGACTTCACCCATCCCGCCTACGCCCTCCAAGCCCTGTTGCGCCGAGTACCCGTCGCGGAGGTCTGGCGAAACGCCGAGCGCCGCAACGCATTGGCCGCCGCCCGCGCGCAGAACCCGGGCCTGGCTCCGGTCGTGTCCGAATTCCGCCCCAGCGTCGCGCCCGGAGGTCGGGTGGCACAGCTCGCGCAGAGGTGGCGCGCTCTGTCGCCGGCCGACCGCACCGCCCAGGCGGATCAGGCGCCCACCATTCTGCGCGCCGCCGGCTCACAGGCTTTCGTACTGGACGAACTGGCCCGACTCGAGACCGAGCATCGCCGCACCGCGCAAGCCCATCGACCGGGGAGCCCCGACCCGGACGCTGCCATCGTCGAACCGTCCGCAGAACAGGGTAATTCGGCTGCGGCGAAGGCCCGCGATCGTTGGCACTCGTCCGTCCTCCCGGACGAGCTGTGGACGCGGCTGGGCACATCCGGCACCCGGAGAATCGACCCCGCTGCCATCGTCCTCGGCAGCCCGGAAGGTCCGCCACGCGTCCGCTTCGACGACCTCACCCACGGTGACGAAGCGCAGGCCGACCTGGTGGAACAGCGAATCATCGAGTTGCTGACCGGCTGGTCGGATCCGGAGTACGTCCGGGACATCGCGGCAGCCGTCGGCGCCTCGGTACGGTGGGGCGACGGAACCATTTCCCTCACCGCCGAACTCGACGGCGACGAGGCGCGCATCCGGCTCATCGATATCACCGGTGACCACAGCTATGTCCGGGTCGACTGGCATCTGGGCCCGACCCCCGGGCCGGTCGAACGGGCCGCGGTACCGCCGGTCGACGTCTCGTCCGAGGAGCTCGACCTCGACCGCCTCATGGAGATGTTCGGCGATACGGAGGCCGGGGGAACACCGCCGTATCAACGCCAGGTGCACGGGATCCGGGACATCGTCAAAAGACGGCTGCGGCAAGAGCGGCCCGGGGTGTACGGCGACCTCATCGACACTGTCGTCCTGGCGGTCAGCGAACTCGTCACCAACGCCAAGAAACATCTGCACAGCAATGCGGAGATGTTCGGACTCGACCCGGAGGAAGTCATCGACCTCACGGTGCACGGGGCGGGTAACGAACGCCGGATCCACCTGACCGTCACCAACGACATAGCCCCCGGCACGGCGGCAAAATTGCCGAAATGGACCGACGACGAACAGGTTTGGGACCGCGAAGGCGGGCGCGGCACCCAACTCATGATCGCCGAGAGCACCGTCGCGGTCCGCCGCATCACTTTCACCGGCGACAAGAACACCATCGAGCATTCGATCGAATACCACCTGACAGAGCCGGACGATGACATCGCCGTCACCTACAGCCGGGCAGAAATGGACGGCACCGTCGCCGCTCACAGCGTGGCAGATCCGGACGACAGCGCGCTGCCCTCGGTCCGCGAGCTGGTGCAGAACCTCCGGCAACTGGAGCGGCTGCGCGAGATCCGCGACGACTTGCGAACGCAGATCCGACAGTTCGCCGGCGCGCACCCGCTGGCGTTCGGCAGGCGGCAGATCGAACGGCTGTATCTGAGACTGCAGGACGAGTTGCGCACCGAACCGGAGCCGTCGGCGGACAAGCAACGGGTCGTCGAGCAGATCGATAGATATCTTGCCTTCGAGGACCTGGTTGCCTCGGCCGAAGAGAGTCTCGGCGTACGACCCACGGCAAGTGAAGACCACCCGGGCGATGCGGACCCGTACGGTTACCGCTCATTGATGTCCGAGGCACAATTCGATGCGCTCCCCGTCGCGGAGAAACACGCCATCGCGAAGGCCGAATTGGCCGAGGGCACTCTGGATTTCGACAACCCCGCAGACGGAGCGGCGTACGCCCGAACGACTCTCGGCGGTGCGAACCTCGCACCGGAACAGGCCGAGTCGATCCGCTGGGCGAAGCAGGATCCCAACGGCACCACCCTGTTCGGCTATTCGGCGGTCAACCGCTACCTGGCGACGCCCCACCAAGACAGAGCGGCAGATGATCCCGCCCGGCCCCACATACCGAACCTGGACGGCGCGATCCTCGGCACCAGTTCGCCCGACGATATCTGGATCGTCGCCGAGAACATCATGGACGAGGCCGATAATCGGAACCCGGCAGCTATGCGCGGCCGACTCCGCACCGAGCCGGGATACCTGCACGGCGAAGTGGGCAGCACACCGTCGGCGCGCTTGGGCGATTCCGACGTCAAACATCTCCGCGTCCCCGCCGGCACGCCGATGCTTGCCACCGAAGCCATCACCGGCGTACCGGAAGTCCTGCTCATGCGCGGGATCCGCTATCTCGTGACCCGGGAGTTCGTCGACGACGAGGGTCTCGCCCATGTCTACGGGTACGTACTGCCCGGCGAATGGGACGCTCCGGGCCCAACACCCGGGCAGTGGCCGGACAGCTCACCGGGCCCGCGCATCGACCCGGTTGCCATCCATTTCGGCAGGGACACAACCGATGCCGAGATCGAACACGTGCAGACCCTGCGCGACGCGGTCATCGCCCTACGGTTCGGCGAGAACCCGGATCCGATACTTGGCCGGCTCGCCGAACTGCTCGACGAGTTGGTGGCGGTCCGGCGCGGAGCGCCGGTGGCGGCGGAACGGCGGCAATGGCTGGAACGCCTCGCGCAGCAGGTACCGGAATGGCTGGCCCGCCGAGACGAAATGGCGGAGGCAGCAAGGCAATACGAGGAAATCGGAGAGGCGTCGCGAGCCACCCTGGATGCCCGGCTGGCCGACGCACAGACGCTGCTGAACGCGGCACTGGCCGCCGTCTCCGCGGCGTGGGAACGACTCGGTCAACCACCGGCGGACATTCCGCCACGACCGGCGGAGCACTTGCTACCGGGTGAACTCGACCGGCTGCGCGACGTGAGTGCGGTGATCTTCGCCGAAATGACTCGCGCGGGCATTGCGGCCGACCGCATCGGCCCGGTCCCCCAGGAGCAGCTCGACGAAGACATGCGGCGCTACCAAACGTTGCGCGAGATGTCGGAGTTGCTGGAACAACTGCTGACCTTCGCCGAGCGCCCCGGTTCGACCAGGATGAGCCGAGCCCGCCGAATCCTGCTGATCGATCACTTCCGCGCGGTATCGGATCTGTTGGCGGCCAACGAAATTCATCGCCAGGCCGTGGCGGCGGTCACCGCTGCGGACCAGCGGCGACAGCGTGCCGAACAAACCCGCGAGAACTACCGTATCGCCGACAACGCGGTTCGCTACCTCACCCGGGTACTGGGCGAGCCACCGCACCATGAGGACCGGATCGCTCCGGCCCAGCCCGCCGCACCGGTCGTGTGGCCGGGTGCCGACGGCCAACCCGCCTACGTCGCGACCACTCCGGCCGAAACACCTCGAGCCGAACAGAATGCAGGCGAGGACACCGGCGTCGAGCTCACCGGACGCAACGTCGATCAGGACTCCACTCCGACGCCCGACGATTCCCGACCGGACAGGGCCGAGACGATCGGCCGCCGGTATGTGGAAACGAACCTGCGCCTGGAGAGCCTGGGACCGGTTGCGGCAGCGAGTGATCGGGGCCCCGAACACGAGCGGAACGAGGACGATTTCGCGCTGCTCACCATGACCGTCGGCGGTGAGCAATACACCGCGGCGATCCTCAGCGACGGCACTTCCAAGCCGAGTGGTGGCGACCGCGCCTCGGCCGCCGCCACCCGCGCCGCGAACGAATACATCGCCGAAGCCCTGCGACAGGCCGACCGCAACGGTGCCCTCGCACCCTTGGAGGTGGTGCGGGGCGCGGTCGCGGCAGCCCAGAACGCGGTACTCGATCTGGCTTCCGAATACCCTGGCCGATCCGGACCGGCCTGCACGATCGTGGTCGCGCTGATGGGAGCGGGCCAGGTCACCATCGACTGGGTCGGCGACAGCCGCGCCTACTGGGTGCCGCTGGACGGTGGTGCACCGGTCCAGCTCACCCACGACGATTCGAACACGCAGCGAGCCATGGACACCTTCGGGTGGAGCCGCGAGGAGGCGCGGCATTCCTCCGTCGGCAAGGGTCTCACCTACAGTCTCGGCCGCCCCCTGGACGGCATCGAACCACACGCGAGAACCGCCGAGCAGGCGACCGGGCGCGGCGTGCTCGTGCTGGCAACCGACGGCATGTGGGACCCGGTCGGCCCGGACGATCCGGAACCCATCGGCGCCGTCGTACGCGACGCCCTGGTGCGATCCGGCGGCGATCCCAGCGCGGGATCCCGCGCGCTGATCCGCACCGCGATCGAACAGGGCAGCGACGACGACATCACCGTGATCACCGCGCTGGTGCCGGTATCCGGCAGCCCGGTCACCGGCCCGGCGCGCACCGGCGTCGACACGGACGCCCCGGAAAGTACCGCCCGGCAATCCGATTCGAACGACGGGCGTTCCTCGCCGTGGGGCCGAGTAGGCGCGTCGAGCCCGCGCATCGACCCGGTCGCCATCGATTTCGGCGGCGCACGCGGAAAGAGTTCGTCGCCGGGTGAATCTCCATGGCGGCGCTCGAAAGCCAACTCGCAGGATGTGCTGCTGCGAGCCCAGCGCAACGACGAGGCCGCCTTCGCGGAGCTGCGCGAGCAGTACGGACGTGCCGTGTTGGCCACGCTGTTCGCCGATCTGGGAATTCCGGCTACCGCGGTGCGACCCGAGCAGCGGCCACTGGTACACGTGGCGCAGGGACTCAACCGCATGGCATTCGAGATCGCGGAGCAGCACCGCTGGCGCGTCGAGGAGGCCGAACCGCTCGAATGGTTGCGTGGCATCGCGAGCAACTTGGTGACCGGATGGCGGGAGATGAACGCCACTCAGCGCCGCCACGTCGCCGATGGACTGGCCGCGCTGCAGCGCGGCGACAATGTCACCGTCGTGCAGCGCGGCGCGCTCGACCGACTGGTTCAGGCTGGTCAGTACGATTTGGAGGCCCAGGGCAAGCACCCCAGCGGTATCGACGCGACATCAGGCGGAACGCAGCGCGAAGCGCGCGGCGCGATGCCGCCCAGCGACACCGAGATCGCCGACGCCCTCGATACGCCCGGGCACAAGGCTCCCCGCGATTCGAACATCGCCCAGCCTCCCGGCGGCGCGAATCCATGGACTGTCGCGCGGTTCAACGCCGAACAACCGGGCGCCGGCCCGAGATCCCGTACTGCGGTGCGCCACGCCGACGACTCCTCGCGACCGGCCACCAGCGCGCCCCCAGCGGCCGAGGCACCACAGACTGTCGATCGTGAGGACAGCGTCGACATCTACCGCGCGTACATCCGCACCGCGGGCGGACCGCGCCACGAGGCCATTTACGCGCTCATCGAAGCGATCCGCAACGGCGAGGTGCCGCCGCACCCGAACGCGGTACCGGACCTCTCGGCGCTCTCGGCGCGTGAGCAACAGATTCTCCAACTTCTCACCGAGCGGCTGTCGCGCCAGGAGATAGCCGAACTACTCGGTGTATCAAGGAGTTTCGTCAACAGCGCGGTGCAGCGGTTGGTGCGCAAACTCGGCGCGGGCAGCGATGCCGAAGCCGTCGCCATGACTCTGAGCGCGCTCGACCGTATCCCGACCTCGGCAACCGCGGCAGCGGCCGAAGCGGACCCGGTATATATCGTCAATCCGCCGCATATCGCGAACGCGCTTCGTCTGCTGCCCGGCCTCGAACGTGGGTTCAGACGTGCGGCGCTGGGCGACTCCCTCGGCGAATTCGCCGCCGCCGGAGCCGATTACCTGCGCACCGTGGTCACGGTCGCGGCGTACGAGCTCTCGCTCGGGCAGCACGCGACCGCACGCACACATCTGTCCGAGGCGTTCGACGCGAGTATCACGCTGCTCAACCGGTTCCCCGCGGTCACCGAGATCAAGAACATCCTCGGGCCGCTGCATCGACTTCGGCGTGCCCTCATCGACGACCCGGGCTCGGCGGCGACGCTCGCCGAGGAGCTCACGGACACCACCGCCACCCGCCGGGCCATCGACAGGGCCGTGTCGTACCTGCACACCCTGGGGCACCTGTCGTCGACAGGCGAAACGGAACCCGCTGCGCCCCAGCGGAACAGCGGTGCGGTGACGGTACGCCCCGAATCCGGAGAGTCGCCGGTTACCGACGATCCACTCGTGACGAAGTCCGCGCCAGCGGCGACATTCGTCGATGTACTGGCAAACTACTTCGCCGACAATCCGGTCGAGATCCGAGCAGCGAGTAGCGTGCCGAATCCGGAATACATCGCCGCCACTGAGCGATACGGCGCTTTGCTGGAGAGCGGGTTCACCGGAAAGCCGACGCAGAAACATATCGCTGACGTTGCGGGCGCAGCGCGATCGATGGTCAGCCAGGTGCTTCGGCACCCGGCCCCCACACACACGCTGAAGGAACAGATCATCCTCGTCGCCGCACGCTGGCTCGGCTATCCGATGAACGAGGATCTGCTACGCGCCGCCGAACGGTACGCAGCAGAATTCGATCCACCGGCCACGAGCCCGGCAGTGCCGCTGCGCGCGCAATCGGTGCCGGTTCCGGCCGAACACCGGGTGTTCAACGCACTCCGGCCCGCGTGCTTCGCCGAAGAGAAGAAGATGATCGAGATCTTCGGCCACGCAACGCGAATCGCGCGCTACGAGACCCCGGACGGCGGCCGGCTCTGGTACAGCGCTCGAGCCCACAGCAAGGATCCGAAGGACGCGCAGTACCCGCTGATCCGCAGCGCCTTCACAGCGTTCCGGGACGGCGCCGCGGAGCGCGGCGGAATCGTCCTGCACGAGGGCAACGCCATCGACGACGACAAGGTCCGTGGTCTCAGCTCCGACCAAGCCATCGCAACGGGAGACCAGTGGCACACCAAATGGCTCGCCGTTCACAACGGCATCCCGAACGAGCAGGCCGACGTCGAATCGGAGGAGTTCCCGACTGCTCTGAACCCGGAACTGGAGGTCCTCCATCACCTGCGAGCCTTCCTGAGCCATGTGCGACATGTGCAGAACGAACGGCTGGCGGCCGCGAAGGACACGCCCCCGGTAGAAGTGCTGGAGCGGTTGCGTGACGACGAGGAGTTCTACTCCGAGTTGCGGACCTGGGCGGCGGCACGGGAGCGCCGGCTGCGCGCGACGAACCGGTGGCCGCGCACGGACGGGCCGCAAACCCATACCCTCCACCATCTCCTCGCCTGGTACCGCGAGGCTCTCGGCGAACCCTTCGACCCCACCATCGAAGCTGTGGACATCTTCGACCCGGATCGCCCGGACAACGAGAATCCGGTGCGGGCGGTCACCCGTTTCGAGGTGAACCACCGTGAAACGGTCATCATGGACGCGATCGATCGGGGGCTGGAACGCGGTGCCGACGTGTTCATCGGATACGGCTCCAGCCACTACATCCTCCAGCGGAACTTCCTGGATCAGAAGTATGGCGAGCCGGTCATCTATCGGCACGGCCAGCTGAGCGGGGAGTTGCTCGTCGGCAACGCGAACATCAGCCGGCAGCGGATCGAGGACCGGATCGCCGAGCTCGCGCAGCACATCGAGGGACTCGACGACCCGTTGGCGAAGGAGCTCTGGTCCGAAGAGCTTCACGCACTGAAATATGAACTAGCTCAGCGATTCCCGGTCGAAACGAGTGACGTAACAGAATCACGCGCCGACGACGCAGCAGGGCGCGCCGACGAAGTGGCACCGGAATATGCTGTGGCAGCACCGGTTTCGCCGTACCAGCCGGGCTTGGATGACGGAGTCCGAATTCACAAGCTCACGGTCCGTGACGGCCTCTTCTGCGATCCCGACGGAACACCGCACAACAGCACCGGTTACGAGTGGTTCCTGATCGGCGTCCAGGCGGACGACTTCCGAGTTGTGGGCACAGAGGACTTCCCGGAAGCGGATGAAGACGACGAGTCCGATGATCTCGTCCGGGTACACGAGGTTCTGCACAGCAGCTACGCCGACCCCACGCACGGGCCGATCGGGGCCGGGCTGTGGCGGCGGATGGAGAACGGCGTCCCCCAGGGCACCATTCTCACCAGCGGGTCGTTCCCGAACACGCTCGAAGAACGCATGAAGTTCGTCATGCAGGCACTGCACTGGCTCACTCGGCGCGGAATCGACCTCGCCGCAATCGGTCTCGAGGGCACATTCCACGGGAGCATCTTCCGTTTGCCCGCGAGGATGGGCTCGGCTACCGAGCTGATGACCCGGCCCGACATGCATGCGCAAGCGACCCTCGCCTGCGCCACACCGGAATTCTGGGTACACCCCACCGTGATCGAGTCGACGCCGGAAAGGGTGTCGATCTCCTTGCCGGTCACGTTGATGAACGGCAACCGCGCCGAACCAACGATGACCCTTATCCGCCACGGCGACACCATCACGGCCTCCTTCTCCGAGCCCGACCCCGCGACTCACGACGCCACCGCCGTCGCAGCCTGGAGGCAGATCCGGACAGAATTGGTCGAACCATGGCTCGCGGATTCGAATGTCGTTGTCGCCGAGCACGTCTCCGATAGCGAGCAATCGACCAACGCCCCGGCGGACCGCCGGCAGTCGCGAGGTCGCGTCGACCCGGCCTCTCCCTCCTTCGACGAGGAGCCGGATGAGCCGGCGCCGACCAGCCCGGTTCATCCGCACGTCGACCCAGGTCAGGCCGCTGTCGCGCCGGACGGCAACTCCACCCGAGAAGACGGCACCGACCTGCCCCCTGACTCGAAGGCGGTGAACCAGGCGATTGCCGCGGAGATTTTCGAAACGTTCCGCATCGAGGTGCTCGGCCTCGAAAAGCTCTCCACGGCCGACGCATACGGGCTCCGGAACGCAATCGTCGATGAATACGACGACATGTTCCAGCTCCATCGATTCGGCATCACTGTGGATTCCTCGCTCGCCGAGCGAAAAGCGATATTGGACGATATGCCCGAGGCATGGAACGGCGTCATCGACGTGATTGCAGTCACGCCGATGGGCACCGGGTTCCACGGAGCTGCCGACCCTACCAATTTCGCCCCCGGTATGCGAGCAGTTTTCATCGGCGAACCTCTCGCTTCGAACGGATCGCCGGCCACGAAGCACGGCACACAGAGTTATCTTCTGCAGCCCACCGGAAATCGAATCTACGAGACGGTGCGACACGAGATCGCCCATTGGCGCGACGCCCTGAGCTATGCGCCCACGCACGAAAACGAGCTCCAGTCGCTCGCGGCACAGGCTTTCGGCTACCTACTGAAGCACTTCGATATGTTGAAGAATCCGGCTGTTGCGCAGCGAGAAAAGGCCTTCGACGACTGGACTGCGGAAGATGCGAAGACGCTCGGTGAATTTCCGTGGCTGCATCCGGATACCAAATTCGACGATTGGCTGGCGCAACTCCCCGGATATAGTTTCGCCACGAAGGCGAACACGTCGGAGGAGGACCCCTACTTCGCACTATTCGCCCACTGGCTCGGACAGCTCGAGGACAAACCTGGCTTCGATATCGAACTACCGCCTCCCGACGACGCAGACGGCGGAAAGTACACTCTCGAAGAGTATTACAATAAATGGCTGAATTCCGTCGACAAGACCCAGCTGGCCGCAATTCGTCGGGATTTGCAGAGATACGAGGAGAATAATCTCGGCCCGGACGGCTGGCCGATGCCAGGTCTCGGGGCCCGAGAGGTGTTCTATCCGGTCGAGGCACTGGCGGAAGCCAATCTCGCGTTCGGACGAAGCGCCCCCGCCGATTTCTCCCACCCCGCATACGCGCTACAGGCTCTGCTCCGCGGCCTTACTCCGGTGGAAGTGTGGCGCGACGCAGCCCGGCGCAACGAGGTGGCCCGGCGGCGAGCCGCCGACCACGGACCGGCGCCCGCCTCGCTAGCCGCCCGCCCGAGCATCTGGCTCGAAGGCTACGCTACGACACTGGCGCGGTCATGGCGCGAGCTTCCCTCGACCGAGCAGGACGATGAGCGAAGCCGGCCAGGAACATTCGCTGTTCCGGACGGAGTACCTTTCCCGTACGACGATTTCGCACGTATGGTCGACCGCCAGCGGGGATTGTTGCTCGGTGCCGACCTGGAATTCGTTCCGGCCGCCGGCGAGCAGTCCACGCGATTCGTCGAGTTCCCTCATGTGCCCACGGGGGAACTGGCGCAACAGATTCAACTGCTCGCGGACACGGCGCAGCGGAGGCTGGCCTCTTTACAAAGGATCCGCGACAAACTGCTGGCCGGAGATTTCATCGACCTGCTGGGCCTGACCGAGTGGGCGCAGTCCGGAGCCGCCGCAACCGAATTGGACCTACCTCTGTTGCGACGGCGCGCCAGCGATGCGCTCGCACACGACGAGGTCCCCTCTGCCTCGGTCAGAAAATTCATGACCACGGACCAGGTCTTGAGGTCGACGACGGCGATCGACGCTCATCTGGACCAGGCACGGGCGCGAGCGGAAGAGCTGGCGATCCAAGCGATCACTCAGGGCTCCGGGCGCACACGTTTCGTCGACGGCCGAGTCGAATTCTTCGTCCGCGCAGAGGAATACGACAGCATTGCCGCCGACGTCCGTGCCCTCGAAAGCCAGGACGCCACAGCGGTAGTGCGACGCGTACGCGTCGACCTGGCCGGCCGAATCCTGGTCGAAGAACTCCCGGACACCGAAGCCCAGCCTGCAGCTCCGGCGCCGTCCCCGGCACAACCTGCCACGTTCCAGTGGTTCGGTCTCGACGGCAGGCCGAAGGCCGAAACGACCGACACCAACCGACCGGGATCCGGCGAACGGTCCGCCTACCGAGCCGGCGAGCCGACCGCGCCGGCTACCCCGGGGCCGGGAGACGAGCGCCGCGAGGTGACGTCCGGCCGTATCGACCCGGTCGCCGTCGTGTTCGGCGACGAGGAACCGGATGTGACCGCGGGTCCTTCCCGTACGCCCGGACCGGAGAATCCCGACCTGGGGCCGGCCGAGCGAACCGACCCGGGCGACAACCGGTCGGCCGCCGATCGATCCGATGGGGTCGCCCGTGCGGTCAACCGAGCAATTGCCGCGGAGATATTCGACACCTTCGGAGTCGAGGTGCTCGGACTGGAAAAGCTCTCCACCGAGAACGCACTGTGGATTCGCAATGCGATCGTGGACGAATACGACGAAATATTCGAACTGTACCGGTACGGAATCACCGTGGATTCCTCACTCGCGGACCGTAAGGCTGCCCTCGAATCCCTTCCCGAGGGATGGGATCGAATGTTCGATGTGGTCGCAGTCGTGCCGATGGACAACAAGGCCGACGGACGCGCGCTGCGTCCACCTTTCGCCCGCAACGTTCGCGCGATATTCATCAACCAAAACAATTTCGTGCATCGCCACGGCCCGGCGAACGCGGAGCCGCCCACGAATCACACACTGCTGCGCCCCACCGGCAATGTGGCGTACGAGGTAGTACGGCACGAGATCGCCCACTGGCGGGACGCTTCAGCAAACTGGGACACCCGCGAGGACCAACTACGGTCGCTCGAAGCAAAAGCCTTCGGCTTCCTGCTGACCTACTTCCAGCAGTTGAAGAATCCGGCTGTGGCGCAGCGGGACAAGGGCTTCGACGACTGGACCGCGGAAGATGCCGAGAAGCTCGGAAAATTCCCCTGGTTGCCTCCGGACACGGAATTCGAAGATTGGCTCGCACAACTCCCCGGATATAGTTTCGCAAAGAAGGACGGCACGTCGGAGGACGCGTTCTTCACCGTATTCGTCCATTGGCTCGGGCAACCAAAGGACAAACCTGGATTCGATATCGAACTACCGCCTCCCGACGACGCGGACGGAAATGGAAAATACACTCTCGAAGAGTTGTACAAAAAATGGCTTAAAGCCGCCGACAAGGCCCAACTGACCGCAATTCTTCGGGATTTGGAGAAGCATAAGGAGAATGATCTCGGCCCGGACGGCTTGCCGATGCCGAGTCTCGGCGCCCAAGAGGTGCTCTATCCGGCCGAGGCGCTCGCGGAAGCCAACCTCGCATTCGGACGAAGCGCCCCCGCCGATTTCTCCCACCCCGCATACGCGCTACAGGCGGTGCTTCGCGGGCTTACTCCGGTGGAAGTGTGGCGCGACACAGCCCGGCGCAACGAGGTAGCCCGGCGCAGGGCTGCCGACCGCGGGCCGATCCCGGATCCGGCGTCCCCACAGGTGAGCATCGACCTCAACGGTCCCACCGCGACAGTTGCCCGCGCGTGGCGCACCCTCTCGCCGACTACGAAGGCGGCCCTGCAACAGAAGCCGGCATGGACGGTCCCCGCCGGATCGCCCTTTACGTTCGACGAGTTCGCGCGCATGGTCGATCGCCAGCGCGGCATGCTGTTCGGGGTCGATCCCGAGGCTGTCCCCGCCGTGGACGCGCGGTCCACCACTCGGTTCACCGAGTACCACCAGGTGCCGACAGGCGAACTGGCGCAACAGATTCAACGTCTCGGCGATCTGGCGCGCGACCGACATCACTATCTCGAGAAAATCCGCGACAGGTTACTCGCCGGCGGCAACATCGACGTGCTGGGCCTCACCGAATGGGCCCGGTCCGGAGCCGCGGTCAACGACTTGGACGTACCGCTACTGCGGCAGCGAGTCGCGGATGCGTTGGAGCACAGCGACGTCTCCTACGCCGCGCTGATGAAACTCGCGGTCATGAGCCGAGCCCTGAGTTCGCTCGCGAACATCGAGACACAGGTGGAGCAGGCACGGGCCCGCGCCGAAGAGCTGGCGATCCATGTGATCACAGCCAGCTCCGGCCGCACACGTTTCGTCGACGGAAGGGTCGAATTCTTCACCCGCGCGCAGGAGTACGACCGATTTGCCGCTGCCGTCGGAGAACTCGAACGTAATGGGGCGCGGGCGGTCGTGCGCCGGGTGCAGGTAGATCTGTCCGGCCGAATTCTGGTCGAAGAGCTGCCGGAGACAACAACCCGGCCCGCCGCATCGGCGCCGGCGCAGGTGACCGACTCGACGGCCACATTCCAATGGTTCGGCCTCGATGGCAAGCCGAAGATGGAACGGCCGGCCACCGACGAACCCGGACCGGGCGAGCGGTCCACCTCCCGCACCGACCGGCCGACCGCGCCGGAGCCCGGAGTACGAGACAGGGGCCACCAGGAGTCGACCGGTCGCATCGACCCGGACTCCATCATGTTCGGCGACGAGGAGGCGAACGACGGGCGCCCGGCGCGGGGTGCGAGCGGACCGAACCGAGAGGCGGATGAACCCGCCGAAGCGCTCCGCCGGAACAGCGACGACCCCGAGTCGCCACCCGCCCAAGACCCTGTGGTCCAGGTACGTCCGCTTTCCAAGAGCCAGCGCGCGATTGCACAACTGGTCGGCGCGGGCAAGACGAATGCCGAGATCGCAGCAGAGCTCGGTATCTCGTTGAGTGCGACAAAAAGTCAAGTGAAGCGGATCTTCGACCGATTGGGCATCACATCCCGCCGACAGTTGGCGGGCGTGGATCCGGACGGCATCGCGAACTCGTCGGCGACCCGGACGAAGCGGAGACTGACCCGGCAGGAATTCGACATTCTCCGGCTGATCGTTCAGCGGAAGTCCAATGCGCTGATCGCGTCACAACTCCGTTTGCCCCGAAGCACCGTGAACAGCTCGGTGAAGCGGATCTACGACAAACTCGGAGTGGCCGACCGCACCGAACTCGAGGGAAGCCCCGCGAGGTACGCCGTAGCGCTTCTCCAACAGTGCGATTCGAAAGTCCTGACGAATCGTATGATCGCCGTTCTCGTCCTGACTGCTCGCGGAAACGACGCGAACGCCATAGCCAGGCTCTTGCAGATAGACGACGACGCGGTGGAGCGCGACATCCGAAGACTGCTGAGCGAACTGGGCCTCACACACCGATCGGATCTGGTGCCCGGCAAGAAGCGGGTCACCACTTCGAGTTCCGACGAGGAGATCTTCGCCGCCACGTCGGAGCACCTGCCCGCTGGTTTCCGCAGTCAGCGCCGGCTGATCATGACGGCACTCCTTGCCGGGAACCAGCTGATGAGCCGAACCGCCCTGCACGGTCTGCGAAACTCTCCCGAAGGCGCATTCGTGACGAGGGTCATCGCCGGCGTCCACGCAGATGAAATGCTGGAACCGATCATCGCGCTGGCCACGGCTGACCACACGCGGCTGCATGCCGCGATGGCCAAAATGGATCCCGTCCAGCGCACGCGCGTCAAATATGCGATCGATGCCGCGCGGATGGGAAAGCGGATCTCGGCTCTGCAAACGACCGCCCTCAACCGCCTGATCGAGATTACGTACGAACTGTCGGCCGCCGCCACGAAGGATCATAGGGCTCCGAGCGATGCCGAACTGATCACGATGATCGCGGCCGACAAATCGAATGCGGAGATCGCGCAGAGTATCGGGCAGAGCGAGCGCGATACCGCGAAAACCATATCCGACCTCTTCCGGAGAATCGGCGCTGCCGACCGGACCAGTGCTGTCGTCCAGGCGCTCAAACTGCATCTCGTCAGATTGAGCAAGCTGCCGAAGGCGGATTCCGACCTCGCGAGCCGGCTCGATACCCGCGATCTCAGGGTTCTGTCGCTTCTCGCCCTGGGATACACGGCATCCGATATCGCCGGCGAATCCGGACTGTCGAAAGCGGCGGTCGAGGCCACGACTCGGCGCCTGCTGCGAATATTGGACGCTCGCACCCGGACAGAAGCTGTCGTCCGCGCGTTGCGCGCCGACCTTCTGGATCTCACCGCCATCCCGTTCGCGGGACAGCCACAGATCCGCGTCCCGGGCGCCTATGGCAGACGTGCTCTCGCGATGGTCGCGGCCGGACAGGCGAATGCCGATCAAGAAGACGCCGTCCGCCTGCTGGGCGCGCGCGGGACAACCGCTGCGGTGGTTCAGGCGCTTCAGGCCGGCTACATCTCGATCGAGGACATTCCGCTCGCCGATGAACCGGTTGCCCTGACCGATCGTGAGACCCGAATCCTCGCCCTCGCGGCTGCCGGAAACTCGTCGACCGATATCGCGTCGGCACTGTCGGTCTCCGCGGAAACGGTGAAGTCGAACCTGAAATCGATTTTCGCCAAACTGGGCGTGCGGGACCGGACGAGTGCCGTCGTCGAAGCGCTCCGGCGAGGGGCGCTACGACTGGACAGCCTGCCCGACCCGATCGGTATCCGAACACGCGGTCAACGCGCCGACGATACGGAGGCCGGCACAATCCGGTCGGGCGCTGGAACGCGATCCGGTGACGGTCCGATCGATCCGGCGACACCGCGCCGGCGCGGAGGAGCCGGTCGCGATACCACGTCGGGACCCGTCGTCGGATACGACGGCGCCGAGATCGACCCGCTCACCGGGCGTCCGACCCGCACCCGGACCACACACGTACCCGGCGACGCACCCGAACAAGCGCTCGCGTTCGCCCTGAACCCGGCGGACGGAAAACCCTGGGGCACAACCACTACCGACACCGGCGCGACGTCGAACACCGCTCCCACCGACAGCAGTCGGGGAGCCGACACCGACGCCGCCGGGCCGGACACGGGGCCGCTGCCCACCGACACCGACCCGACCCCCTCGGAACAGCAGCTCGCCGAGGAGGCGCTGGCCGGGCTACGGGCGCATTTCGGTCCCGAGGCCGATGAGCGCGCTCTGGTCCAGGCCGTCGACCCCACCGACGTGGTCGGCGCTTCCCGCGCACATACCGACAAGGTCGCGCAGTGGTGGCAGTCGCTCGATACCGGCCTCCCGGATCGGCCCGACCTACCGGCCCTGCAGGTCGAGCTCGGCTTGTCGGATCAGCAGTACGCTCTGCTGCGCGTCCACCCGCATGCGATCGGCAATGCCGACGGTATCCCGTTCGCGGTGCGGGACAAGGCGAATCGGTTGTCGATCGCCCGCGACATCCGGCGGTTCGTGCAACGTCGCCCGGACATCGGCACGAATATGGCCGACCCGGAGGGAACGGGTATCGCACGTGCTCGGGCTCTGTTGCGGCGCGCCCGCGCCGATCTGCGGGCGAAGATTCCGAACCCGATACTGACCAGAGCGGAATTCGAGGAGTTCAGCAATCTGGTCGCCACGCGTCGGCAGTTGATCGCTATCGAGGCCGATGCCGCCCAGCTCACCGGCCATCAGCCGGTGCAACTCCTCGCCTACGACGCCGCGGCGCACGGCGGCAACGGCCGCGTGATTCTCTCCATCGGCGATGCCGATCGGGCGGAGATCATCGACCGAATGACCAACGGTCTGGGGTCGACGACGCAGCGGCTGCACCACCGTTCCCGGTATGCGCAAAGTCTCTACGAGGTCAGCACTCAACGTGGCGCGGGCGCGAGCGTAGCCGCCATCGTCGATATCGGCTATCAGTGCCCGGTCAATCTGTCGGTGGCTTCGCCGCGGATGGCCGAGACCGGCGGCGATATCGTGGCCCGCGACATCACGGCGTTCAACGCCACGCGCGAGTTCTACGCCGAACAGCCAGGTGGTGCGCCCACGCCTCGACTGCGCAACGCGATCGGCCACAGTTACGGATCGACCACTCTCTGCTACGCCGCGCAGGATGCCCGGCTGGCCGGCGAGGTCGACCAGGTCATTCTCACCGGTTCTCCGGGCGCGGGCCGGCGCGTACAGCACGCGAGCGAAATCGGCGTGCCGGTCTACGTGCTGAGCGAAAAAGCCGACCCGGTAGCCAATCTGGGCGCGCACAAGTTCGGCCGGAAGGGCCGTTATGCGAATGCCGGTCTGGGAATCAGTCCGGCCGCCGCCATCTTCGGCGCGACCCTGCTCACCACTGAAGTGCCTCTGGGCGGCAAGTACGCCGTCGGACGGGCGGGCCTCGCCGAGCGCCTCATCCTGAAGCCGCACGCCTCGTACTACATGTGGGCGGATGAGCCCGGCCGGGTGCCGAGCCGCGGCCTCGACAATCTGGGCTGGGTGCTCGTCGGCCGTCCTGAAGCAGCCGAACGCGCTGAATACCCGGTGATCCCGCGGCCCGCGGGTAAGCGGTGGCAGTGGCGGCGAGCGAAGTCGGCCGCGATCATCGACGCCGAGATCCGGGAAGCACTCGAATCCAACGGCATCCCAGGCGATTCCATCACACCGGCGCGCTGCGGCCTGGCAGAGCTGGCGTTCGCACGGAAACAGCTCGGCCGGCGGCGGACGCCGATCGAGCTGCCGGACGCGGACACCCGCATGATCCTCGAATACCGGGGATTCCATCCCAAGGGATTCGCCCAGTACGCCCGCGGTAAATGGAAGCAGGTCGTACCCGACGACGAATTTGCCACGCGCATAACCGATTCCAACCATCCCACGCATCTGGCGCTGCTGCTGGTGCAATATCCGGACGCGACCGCGGACCGCATCGGTGGACACCTCGTCAGCCTCACCACCGACCGCCGCGGCCAACTTCGTCTGCACGAGGTGATCCCCGGCCCGGACGGGACGACCGTCGAAAACGATCCGCGCGGAATTGCGGCACAGCAACGGCTTTCGGAACTCCGGCAGAGGGGTGCCGCCTTCTTCGCCATCACCTACCGAGCCGACGGGCAGCCGGAAATCCCCATCGATCCTGCCGACCCGACCGACGCCTCCTGGGCGGAAGGCACTCCCCCGTCCACGCTGATCGGGCGCGCGGAGAAGAACGAACCGGATGAGACCGGCGGCTCCGCGAAGCCCGGCGGGAATTCGGAGGCCGAGCCATCTCCGGAATCCCGCTTCCGGCAATGGCTTCGCGACCGTTCCCCGAAGAACAAGAATCTGGCGCGGTTGTACACCGGCTCGATCATCTCCACGATCGGCACCAGAAGTCTGGGCAGCGCGATGCCGCTGATGCTCACTCAGATGGGTGCTTCGCTGCCACTCATCGGCGCGGCGTCGTCCATGACACAAATGGCCGCATTGCTGGCACAATTCCCGGCCGGATATCTGGTCGGGCGCTCCAACGACCTTCGCCCCCTCATGCGGCGCACGCTGCAGGCCGGTTTGTTCTTCAGCGGTGTCGGCGGTGGCTTGGCTCTCAGCGGCTGGGAAGGCGCGATGGAAGCGGCGATCGTTTCCGGCGTCGCACTTTCCGTCACCGATACGATCGGCGGCAACGCCACGGCGCTCTACGCGCAGAAGCTGGCCGAGACCGATCAGGAGAAGAGGGCCGCGGTCACCCTCACGCTGGTGGAGCGGCAGGCATCGGGCACCTTCGGTAATGCCATCGGCCCGGCGCTCGTCGACCTCTCCACCGCGGCCCCGTTGCTGAGCAACGCGGCGTCCAACGGGGTCTTTCTCCGCGCACTGCGCGGCCTCCCGGCGACCGTGGACGACAAGAAGAAGGCCGAAGCGGAGGCATCGGCCGAACGCGCCCGGCTTTTCGACGGCACACGCGCGCAGTGGCGTGACCGGCTGATGCGAAGCAATCACCTCCTGCTGTTGCCGTGGGGCGTCGCGACCACTTCGTCGGCCATCCAATTGGCCGATATCTCGACCTCGTCCGGCTACTCACCGTGGACCACGGGCGCGCTGTTCGCCTCCGGTAGCACCGGTGTCCTGCTCGCGACACCGATCGTCAGAAAGTTCGGTGACCGGCTGAACCTGCGTTGGACACATCCGGTCGCGATGGCGACCTGGGGTGCGAATATGGCCCTGTACGCCACTACCACCGATCCGTGGCCGCTCTGGCTGGGCGGAGTGGCGGTGGGATCGACCGTACTGCTGAACAATCAGAAGTTCGGCGAGCGGCAGAGGCAAGTTACCGAGCGGTACGAGGATCGCGTCGGTCGAGTCGGAGTCCTCGGCGGCGCGATAGCGACGCAAATGGCGGCCAACGGGATCGGCGGCATGATCGGCGGCGCATTCGGCGGCTACTTCCTCGACGCCTTCGGGGGATCCGCGATGGGATGGTTCAACACCGCCCTGTTCGGCGCCGCCACCGCGGCATCGCTGGGTGTGTCCGCGTTCTCTCGCGACGTCGACGAATGTGCTTCCCGCGCAGCCGAAGTCCTATACCACCTGGGAAAGAGCGATGCGAAGAGCCGGGTGCGCGGTCGCGCGACACCGAAGACACTGCAGCAATCCATCCGCGGAAAGCTGCAGGAATTCGAACTCCCGGCCGATGTCGAACCCGGCACCGATCCCCTCCGCCCGATCATCGAGCGCGTCCGGGATCCGGAGGACAAGCTGGATACCGCGGTAGTCCTCATCGACGACGGCGACAATATGCACACCTACGTGGTGACGAGTGTCGGCGGCGGGCAGGTCGTCGTCTTCGACACCAATATCGAACACGAGAAGCCGGAGGCGGCTGCCGAGCCTGCGGAGAACTCCTCCGGCGAAACGGAAACGGAGAAATCCCGACCGAAGGGGAGATGGTGGCGGAAACAGAAAACTCCCACCGCAGCCGAGCCGCGCGAGGAATACGTCCGAATCCCCCGGGTCCTGACCGCCGACGAATGGCAACAGTCCTACCCGAAGATCGAGCGCGCCCACGTCGCCTACTTCAAAACCGACGAAGACGGCGAACTCGTGGACCAGAACCTGGACACTCCGAAGGATCAACTCGGACAACCGCCACGCAAGGGCGGCCATGTCACCGGCCCGTCCAGCTACGGCGCGAATCCTCCGGACGACGGTCGACCCGCTACCGCGCCGCGCGCGAAAATACTCAGTGCTCGCGAGGCGCGTGTGCTCGCATTGTCGCGGCAGGGCGCGACCTACGACAACATCGCCTCGGCCACCGGGCTCTCCGTGATCGAGGTGCGAACGACGCTGGCGAATGTCCGGCGCAAGCTCGGACCTGGTCAGGCAGCCCAGCTGGCCGCATTGGCCGAGCACCGCGACGTGGCCCGTGTCGCGACCGCACCGGACGCCGGTCCAGTCCGCGACCCGCTGCAGCGGTTGACGGAGGCTTCCTCTGCGGAGTTCGAGCGGGCGTACCTCGAGCTGAGTGCGAGCGAGCAGAAGGCCCTTCGCCAGTTGCTGGCGGGATCGAACTCCCCGGCGATCCGGCGACTGGCACACCGAGCCACGCGAAGGTTGCTCGCCGAACTCGCCGACCCCGCGCCACCGTTCGAGGACGAATTCCAGCGCGGCCGGCGCCTCGCCAGGCGTGAACACGACTACCGGGCACAACCGCCCGAGTTCGTAACCGCCGACGCCGCCACGGTGGACCGCTGGCTGAACACGGTGCTGAATCGTCTGGCCGATCGACCGGCGAACCCCGGCGGCGATGCTGCGAGCGAGCCGGCCACCGTATCGGAAGATTCGCTATCGCAAGCAAATTCATCCCGAGGTACCGCGGCCGATGCCGACTCGGCGCGGCGGGCGGCCTACGCGACGGTCGAGATGACAGACCAGTCGGCGTACAACCACGAAGATGGGCGCCGGTTCCCCCACCACGATCTGCATTTCAATGCCGAAGGGGTGCTGTGCGACGAGAACGACGAACCCTACAACTCCGACGGGTCGGAGCAGTTCTTCTTCGTCGGAGATACGATCCGCACCACTTCCGCCAACCATTGGCTGCTGTGGAGTTCGTTCCCGGATCCGCGGCATGTGCCGTTCGCGTTCGGGAGCTGGGAGGTGGTGAACGGCCGCCTGATCGAGGTCGTACTCGGCAGCGGGCTCGTCGCGAAATCCGCGCCCCGTTCGGCACGCAGCCAACGATTCGCGGCTCAGGCGATGTTCGAACTGTCGCAGCATGTTCCGATCGAACTGCTCACCATCCACAACGAGACGGCCGGCTATCTCTGGAAACCCGGTGCCCATGTCCCCACGGTCGACCAATTGATCGAACGCCGTGGGCTCGGGCTGATGGAGGGCGACCCGGCCGGCGACACCATGTTTTCCGGTGCGGGGACCGACCATTGGGTCGACGTCGTCGAAACGAGGACCACCACAAACGGCTTGGTTGTGGAACTGGAGGTCGGCTCGCTACGCGGCAATGCGGTGCCCGGACGGCTGGCGTTGCACCTGGTCGACCGGGGCGAAACCACGGTCGCCTACTACGTGCGCGAAGACGGTCCCGATCGCGAGTTCGTAGGCCCGGCGGTCGAATCGTTCCATCGTGATCGGATCGCGCCTTGGCTGGAACGCTCGGGTGTCGAATTCGCCGGGTTCAACCCGCCGGAGCACGTCATCGCCGACGCCGAGCAACCCGAGGAGGCGCCCCCGACGAGCCTGGCGGAATACGCCCCGATTCCGCTGCCCGGCGCCGTCCCCGACTCCGGTGACAACGACCTGGAGCTGGTACAGCTGCACATCGACCCGCGCGGCCGCCCGGTCCGCGCGGGCGGCACCGACTATCGCACCTCCGGCTCACGTGGCTTCTTGGTCACGACGACCGGCGAATTCATCACCGGCGCCGCACCGCGGATGGGTGTGCTCGGCGCATATCTCGCGCAGGGCGGTTCACCGACCGACATCGCCGGGGTGGGTGAATGGCGCATCGCCGGAGCGATCACGGAGATCGACCTCTCACCCGAGCTGTCACCGAGCGGCTCGCTCGATTACCGCGGGCACGCACAGATTCTCGACGCACTCCGAACGGCGCGTGCCGACCTGTCGCGGTGCGCTACGACGAGTGGGAATCGCCGGGAATCGGTGTGGAACGATCGCGGGCCCGCACAGACAGCTTCCGCGTTACTGCGGAATCTCGGCTCCAAAGCGGCTGCGCTGCTGGCGGGCTACTTCCCCACCCGTGCCCCGTGGACTTCCCAGCTCTGGGCGGCGGTGCAGGTCACCGGGATCACCCGCACGGCAGACAGCGTCGTGGTCAGCGCCGACCTCACCGTGCCGCGCTGCGAACCGGCGACCTTCACAATCGAATTCACGACGACCGACACCGGCGTGACCGCGCGTTGGGACTCGGTGCGGCTGGGAGCGGACCGGGCGCGAACCGCGGCGGCGCTGGCGACGGTGCATGCCCGGCTGGGCGCGTGGCTGGCGGAATCCGGCGGTGCCTGGATAGCGGATGTGCCCACCGACGACCGCGTCGGCACGTATCTACCAGCGCCCGAACCGATCTCGGCAACCTCCGGTGAAACGGTGGCGGTACGAACGCCCACCTCCACCCTCCGCTCGGCGGAGCGGATGCCACACGCCGAGGCGTGGCTGCTCACCCAGTTCCAGAACTGGCAGCCCGGGGCCGCGGCTGTCGCGCGAGACACGATCGTCGCCACCCTCAACGATATGCTCGGCTCCCTCGGCGGTCCGATCTCGTTGGTGGCAGCGCCCACCGCCGACGGTGTGCGAATCGAACTCGTCGCGGTCGACGACCGAGACTCCGTTGCTCCCCCGGAAACCCTTGCGGCACCGGTTGGTTCACCGTTCCTCCGCGCTGGTGTGCGCTTCCTGGGCGAGCACGCCGGGCCGTGGCGGCAGTCGGTCTGGTTCGAGCTCACCCGACCGGCCCCCGAGGCCGAGGATTACCGAGCCGCCCTGCCGGACGGCGCCGCACCGGAGCGTGCACCCGAGGAACTGCCACCCGAAGTTCTCGACTGTGTCCCCTGGATCTCCCGCATGCTGCGCATGCTGGGACTCGACGACGCTGTGGCCGAACCGAACCGAGCGATCAACGCCGCGGCCCTGGAGCGCAACATCGCGACCGGTCTGCAGTGGGCCGATCCGGAAAACGACCTGGACGACCCGATGCGCTCGGCATATGACGAGTTGATCGCCGACCCGAAGCTGGACACCGTCGCCGTCGTGGTCGGCACGACCGAGAAGGACGGCCGGAACAACCGCGCCCACGCGTATCTACTCACCAAGATCGGCGACGAGGTCTACGTCTGCGACACCCTCATCGATGGCGGGCGGCACCGTATTCGGCCCTACCGGGACTGGAATACCCGCTACCGGAGAGCCGATTTCGCATACACGGCGAGATACGACCGAGTCGGCGGTGTACTTGTGCCGCGGACCCGTCTCGCCAACAGCGAACTCACCGCCGAGCACGCCGGCCGCGAAGTCACCGGCCCGCCCAGCACGCAAGACCCGGATGGCGCCGGCTCCGCTCCGGTACCGAATCCGGATCGATTGACCGAGCGGGAAATCGAAGTCGCCGCCTTGCTGGAACAGGGCCTGACCGACGACGACATCGCGACGGTCACCGAGCTTCCGGCGGCAGATGTCCGGGCGCTTCGGGAAAGCGCCGTGCGCAAACTCGGGCCCGTCCGACGCGCACCGGACGAGCGGGGGGAAGACGCCGTCGCGCGTGAAACCCGGTCCTGGCCGGCCGCAGACCAGTGGTGGGCCAGTAGACAGGTCGAGGCGGTGCGGCGATTCACGGCCGACTTGCAAGGGCACGATCCTCACCGCGATGACCGGGTCGAGGGCCGGACGACCGAAGACGGACGACGAATCTTCTACGTGCCGTTCGGTTCCGGCCGCCTTGTCGAGGTCGAACTGCAATCCGGCCATCGGACCACGGTCTCGATGGTGCTGCGGGAAGGCGATGGTGGAAGAAGCTACGATCACGGCTTCGATTTCCACGAGCTGATCCGCAACCTCGCCCGCCGCTCCGAACCGGTGCCGGGGGCGGCGAGCCTCGGCGCCTTGATCTCCGATATGGAGTCGAAACAACGGACTGTTCGTCGAGACGGCCTTTACTCTGTCCGGTTCGATGTGCACACCGACATTCCCGTCACCCTCGAGGTGGTCCCCGGTCGGTTCGGACCGAATATCAGGGCGACCGTCGAGTCGTCCGGGCTTCGAGCCGGCCTGGAACTGCGCTACCGCGACTCCTCTGCGCCGACGATTCGTACCGATATCCCGCTCCTGACCGGAACCCGGGCATCGTGGGTCTCTCACCTCATCGACGAAGTACTGCGGGAGGCCACCTGGGGATGGGCAGGTTCGCGGGAGCCCACCGAAGCGGCGGCGGCCTGGCTGCTCGAAGTCGCCGGTACGCACACTCCGGGCGATCCGCTGGATCTCCGTCTTGTGCGGCCGATACGCCTGACCGCCGTTACGTCCGGTGTGCCGGGAGCTCGAATCGTGCGCCTGACGGCAACCGATCCCGCTACCGGCCGGACTCACGAGTTCGAGACTCGGGAGAAGTTCGCCCTGGCTGCGGCCGTCGTGGCGGAGTCCGGACAGAACGGGAAGACCGGACTGATCGAGCCGGGCGACTCCCGTGCGGGGCGGGCACTCCCCTACCACGATCGTGCGACGCTGGAAGCGGAATTCTGGCGGTCACGCGGATGGATGCGGGTGGTCGAGCACGGTGCCGACGGGCCGGTGGAATACGAGATCCATCGACCGAACGGTGTGCCGGTGCTGGTCGATTCCCGGACCGGAGCAACCCGCTGGTTCTCGACCTACACGGCCGCGGATTCGGCACGCTGGCAGGCGATCTCCTTCGACCCCGCCGGCGAGCCATGGCATCCGACCGCCGAGTACGTCCGCCAGCTGCAACAACGCCGAACGGCGATGTGGCATCGACTCGGCCTCGAACCCCTGGACGACAATTCCCGCGCCGCGTGGCGGCGGCTCGTCCGGACGCACCGCGAGATCGTCCAGACCGAGATCGCCGAAATCGATGCGTCCCTGGCGGAGCTGAATTCCGACGATCCGGCCACCCAGGCCACATTGGCCGAACCGCTGTTGATTCGACGTGGCGCCGCGGCAGACCGATTGAACGACCTGCTCGAGTTGGACTCCCTGGTCGTGCGCTACGACCGGGCAGCGTCCCGGGTGATAGTGCCCGCCTGCGAACAACTGTTCGCGCGCGAGCTGGAGCAGCGCACCGGTACCGTCGTCACACCGCAGGTGGCCCGCTTCGCTGCTGTACCCGGTGCACCGCAAGAACTTTGGGTGGTTGCCAACGAGGGCGGGCATATGCGCGCACTCGCAGCGGCGGTCCAGGCCGACCCGAGCTTGGCGGTCGCGATGTGGACGGGCTGGCGGATCCGGTACATCGAGTTGACGCAAGGTCCGTCGGGGTTCGACGAGGTAACCCTGGATCCTGCCGACGTGGAACGCGCCTACCGAATCGCGTTCCGTCGGGAGCTGGAAAAGCATCTGCTGGCGGCATATCTGAAGTACCGGCGCGGGTCCGATTCGCCCGAGAAATTCTCGAAGTGGTTGAAGCCGCTCAGTTCGGATCTGTCGACCGTCCCGCAGGATGCCTACACGGTCAACTCACCGACACCGATTCGAGTCGCGGTCGATCTGATGAAGATCGGGATCCCCGGCTGGGAAGATTCGGCCTCGGTCACCGTGCCGGCGGCGAACCAGCAACTGGTCCCGATCCGAGCCGGCTGGTTGGAAACCGTTGTCGTCCCGGTGGAGTTCTGGGAAGCGAGCAAGTTCGTACCCAAGGCCGGGTGGCGCGTCGCCCAGCCCACAGGCAAAGAGATGGCCGATGTGATGGCCCGCGAATTCGCCCTGGTGCGGCCGCCCGAACGCAAACTGCGTTCGACGTTCCGGTCCATCGCGCAGCTGAAACGGGCCGTCGAGAAGATTCTGGCCGGCACGGACCGCCTGCCGATGCCGATGGCCACCAGTACGCCCTTCGAGCTCACCGTGCCGGACGCGGAGCCCGAGTTGCCCACGGCAGCAGCGGTTTCGCGAGCGCTCGAACTGCCCACCGTCGAGGAGTTGAACCGCTACGAGGCCGAACGAGGCCGCACCACGCCAGAACTGCGACCGGCAGATACGGAAGCGGGGTCGTCCGCGACCGACACCGAGATTGCGAACGAAGTGCGCTGGGCGCTCGAAACCGCGCCCGTACGAGTCACTTTCACGCTGGCAAGCTGTGGCGTCGCCGAACTCGAGTTCATTCGCGACCAGTTCGAGAACAGCCCCGTCGAAATCCCTGATGACGAAACCCTCGCCATCCTCGACTACACCGGCTTCCATCCGCGTGAACTCGCCCAATACGCCCACGGCCTGTGGGCCGAAACCACCCTCGACGAGATCGTCGCCCGGATCACCGCTGACGAAGACCCCACACGGCTGGCGCTGATCAGCCTGCAGAACCCAGGTGCTCGCCCCGACCGCATCGAGGGACACGTCTTCACGCTGACCACCGACGACAACGGCGAACTGCGGCTGCATGAACTCCGGCCCGTGCGCGGCGGCGACATATTCGAATTCGACCTGCACGGCGAACGAGCGAGGCCGCGGCTGGCAGAGCTTCGGCAAAAGCAATCGGATGGCGCCACCTTCCATGCCATCACCTACGCCGCTGACGGCATGCCCGAAAACCCGATCGGCCCGCCGGACCACGCGACGAAAAACGAACGGGAACAAGTTCCCGATTGGAATCAAGTTCCGTCGCCGGGCACCCGGTTGGGCCGCGCCGAGCCGGGCGACTCCAGCGTGGACGCCACCCCCGGAATCGGCAATGCTCAGCCCGCATCGATTCCGTCGCAGCCGACCGCCGAGTCGAAATCCACGGAAGCCGAACGCGGCGCGCCCGCTTCCGATCGCCCGAGCGAGGTGCGGGTATCCCGGCAACCGGACGATTCGCCCTCGACCGACCGGATCGTGATCCCCCAGCAGCGACACCGCGCAGCGACGTCCGCCGAAGCCGACCCACGCACCGATACGGAGCTGGCGGAGGCGGTGCGCAACGGGGACACACAAGCGTTCGGACCACTTTTCGAGCGCCACATCGATGCCGTTCGGCGGTACGCGCGGATCGGCTACGGGCGCGCGGATGTGGACGAGCTGGTGTCACACGCGTTCGAGGCAACGCTTCGGGCCCTCCTGGCCGGTTCGGGACCGACTTCGGATTTCCGCTCGTACGTACTGACGGCCGTGCGCAGGCGCGCGATGTGGATGAACCTCAGCTACTTCGAGCGCGTCGCTCTGAGCGACGACATGACTCAATACCAGGAGCCGATCCCGTTCACCGACACCGCAGTTCGACGTTTCGAACGGGAGCTGCTCGAACAGGCGCTGAACACGGTGAGCGAACGGGCCCGGTTGATCCTGCGCAACTACGAGTTGCCGCCGGCGGAGCTGGTAAGCCTCATCGACGCGCCCACCGCCAACGCGGCAGCCCAAGCCCGATTCCGGGCGGTGGAGGAATTGCGAGTGGCATACCTCCGAGCGCACCTTCCGCAGGACCCGAACGAATCCTGCCGCAGCACCGTGGAGCTGCTCGGCGAGTGGGTACGAGGACCGCTGCGCAGTAAGCGCGCCGAAAACCGGGTGAACACTCACTTGCGGGAGTGCGCTTCGTGTCGTGCCATGCTTCGGCAATTGGCCGAGGTGAGTGACGGTCTGGCGGTCCGTACCCGAGTTCCGGCTCCTCGCCGGGCCGACGGTCCGGCCGAAAACCCGAGAGACAAGCCGAATACGGCGGAAAACGCCGCCGGCCAGCCGACCGACGACACCGTACCCCGGGGCAAAGCCGGAAAGGCGCGCCGGCAGCGACCCGGCTCGGCCGCGCGCGGCGAAGAGAGGTTCTACCGGCTCGACGGCGTAGACGATCGCGCACCCGCCGTACTTCCGGGACAGCTGGCCAACCCATGGCTGGTATTCGCCGACGACCCGCGCGGCGGTGAGAACGTCAGCGCGGTTCGCTCACAGAGCTCCGCGGGACCGGCGCCACGGGATACCGGCAACACCTCGCGTGGTGTGACGGAACCAGCGCCGGTGGCCGAGATACCGCCGATGCCCGAACAACTCACCCGTCGCGTGCTCGAGCTGGTCGGTCGTGGCGAAGCCGAGCAGGCGGTCGACGAGTTGCGAAAGTTCCTCGACCCCACCGTCTCTGCGTGGGTATCGAGAGTGTTCCCCGAGCCGGCGATCGCCCGGGAGGTCGCCGACGACTCGTATGCGCGTGCCGTGGACACGCTGAGGCGGAGGCCCGCCGCTACTCCCATCGAACAGTGGGTCATGGTGACGGCACGCAACCGCATGGCCGAGCAGAGAGTCTTCCTCGAATTCCGACGACGCCTATCCCAGGCTGCCGGCACCGAGGTCGCCGCCCTGCGGAGCGCCACCACAGCACAGTTCCGCCAGGCCCTGCGATCGGAGCGACTCAATAACCGCCAACGGCGACTTCTGTTGCAGCTCTGGCCGGATCGAGACCAGCATCGCCCCGCTCCGATTGCCTCCGGATTGGAATTGTCCGCCGCGGTCCGCATTCTCGAGGGTGAGATCGCACTCGTGGATCGAAACGCATCCGCATTCGACGCGCAACCGCCTTCCGCCGGTCTGACCGCTGCGAGTATCGAACTGCTCAACATGGCTGCTTCCACCGCGTCCATCCCCGATATCGCGGCGCGGTTGAACACCTCCCCGCAAGCCGTTCGAAATCGATTGCGACGCATCGCCGATCATTTCGGAATCGACTACCGAGTGGCGCTGGCGCAGCGCGCGGCGGAACTCCGTCGGGGCGACCGGCCGCCTGCCACCCACGGTCTGACACCGAAACAGCTCGAATTGCTCGAGGTTGTCGAGTCGGGGCGGACGCGACGCGAAATCGCCGCCCTCCTCGGCATATCCGACACAATGGTTCGGGCCCGGCTGGAAGAAATCGGCGACCGTCTCGGTCTGCGATTGCGGGATATGGTCGTTCAGCATGCGGTCGCCCGGGGCATCGTCGATACAGTGGGCGACCGCCGCGCTCTCACCCCGCGGGAAATCGAACTGCTCGAGCTTCGAGCCGCGGGAAACAGCCCCGCCGACGTGGCCCGCGCGATGGGCATCTCGAAACGCAGATACGAAGCTCTCTATGCCTCCGTCCGCTTCAAATTCGGCGTGGACACCTGGGGCGCGACCGCTGCGAGGGCCGTAGCGGCGGGAATCATCCAATCCGATCACGACACCGAGGTGAACCTGCGCATAATCCGATCGCTGGCTTCCGGCGATCTCCCCTCCGACATCGCGGACCGGTTCGGCAAGTCATCCAAATGGATTCGGGTAAGACTCGCGCACCTCGCGATCGAATTCGGCACCGCCAACAACGCGACCGCCGTCGTGGCCGCGGCCATCGCGCGGAACATGATCACCACCGAGCCGAAGAAGCTGAACCTTTCCCCTCGCCACCTGGAAATCTTGCGCCTCAAGGCAGTCGGCAGGTCAGACTACCAGACCGCGGCGGCACTCGGGGTGAGCGTCGGAACGATCCACAAATCGATCCGAAAGATGAAGGCCGAAACCGGTAGCAGAACGATCACGCAACTCGTCGCCGAGGCCGCACCTCTCCTGACGCCGGCGCAGGCCGGTGCGGGTTCCGCCCACGGGGGCGGCAGCCGAACGTCGCGGAGCAGCCGTCGTGACGTAACGCCTGTGCCAGGACGAGCGAGTGCGGGGGCCGCGCCGACCGCGGTCGAGCTACAACTGCTCGAGGCTCTCAGATCCGGTCACGCCCTGAGCCGGCTCGATGAATCGGGCCACCGCACCAATCGGCTCATGGAGAGCCTGGCCGTCAAGTTGGGAACTCCCAACCGACAACGAGCAATCGTCGCGGCGGCGATCCGCGCCGGAGTCGTCGCACCGCCGCCGCAGAAACTCGCCGTCGTCACCCCCGACGAACGGCGGTTGCTCACCTGCCTCGCCGAGGGGAAGAGCTTCCGTGAAACTGCGGCGACACTCGGCCTCAACATTGCCGCAGTGCGCCGGACAGCCCACCGTCTCCAGGCGCGAGCCGATGCGAGCACCCTGGTGCAGCTGGTGGCGATCACGACACAGCAGGTCGACGCCGGAAACGCTCTGCCGCGACTGGAGCCGGAGGAAATCGACCTCATCACACTGCTGGCTGCGCGCACACCCATCCGAAAAATCTCCCAATACTTCGGCAAATCCGTTCCCGCTGTGAATCGGGCTACGAATGTGCTGGCGGGAAAAGTCGGCGCGGAAACGTTCACCACCATCGCCCGTGCCGCCGTCGAGTACGTGCAGGACCATACGCGATCCCCGAATTCGCCCCTCCCGTGGCGTCTGAACCCTGCCCAACTTCACGCGATACGGTTGATCAGCGAGGGCGAGACACTGTCACGAGCCGCCGAGCTCACCGGGACCGTCGAGTCCACCCTGACACGGCGGCTGTGGGCCGCGGGCCGAACACTGGAAACGAGCGTGCCCGACCTCCTCGTCCAGCAGGTCCTCCGAATCGGCGCGGTGGACCTGCTCGGCGCGGTGCAAGCGGAAACCCTGTGCACCGATCTCGAGATGGAACTGATAAAAGTTCATCTGGACAGTGTCGTGAGCGATGAATATGCGGCAACCCAGCTGAATATCTCGCCGCAGGAACACGATCGGTTGCGACGTGCGATTTTCGACAAGCTGGATATCGATGATTGGCGAGACGTATACACATCGCTCGCCATCCGCGCCGTGGCGGAAACGGGTTCCGAAACCGAGTTGGATCGTCGAATTCTGTTGTCCTTGTCGCGCGGGGAAGACATGCTCGCGATCGCTGCGGCCTTGGACAAGAGGGTGCGGTGGGTCTTCGACCGGACCGCGCGCATCGCAGCAGACTTGGGCACCGAGAACAACAGCATCGCGCTGGTCGCCGCCGCGGTCCGGCGCGGGGTCATCGAACCGCCGACTCCGGCGGCGAATCCGATAGCGAGTCAATACGATCGGCAGGTCCTCGAGCTTCTCGTCGGGGGGCGAAGCGTCCACGCGATCGCAAAGGCGCTCGATTCCGGTGTGACCACCGTGAAGCAGACCCTCGCTACACTGCGCGAGCGAACCGCGAGCCGAACGAACGCGCAACTGGTTGCGAAGACCTGCCGGTACCTCGACCTGACGCCGAGCGCAGTACCGGCAGAAATCCCGAGACCCACACCGGACCCGCACGCTTACGGGATCGACATGCTGGTTCTTGCCGCGGCCGGATTATCGACCAGGGAAATTTCGTACCGCCTGCAGCTACCGATCAGGTTGGTCAGCAATCGGATTCGATCGATCGCGCGATTGCTCGATATCGATGTCCGGCGCGACGAGGGGGATGCACCGCACGCGCCAGTCGGCGACCGGACTGCGGCTGACGAGAACACCCCCCGTTTCGCGCCGGACACGCTGATAACTCTCATCCGGGATCGGGTGGGAGAGTTGGGGATACTCGATCCGCGGAGCTTGCGTGTTCGTCTCACCGACGCCGAAATCCGAGCGATCCGGCGCGCGCTGCACGGTTCGACCGCGGGCTCAGATTCGCAGCCGCCCCACGCGAGCCCAACCGATGTCGACGGTTCGAAGAAATTCCTCCGACTGAAACTCGGCTCCTGGAGCCGGATCATCGATCTCCGAATCAACTCCTGCACTGTGGATTTCCGACCGGTCACCATCGAACAGCTCGAAATCCTACGCGCCCTGGCCGACGGGCAGCCGGTGGTCGCGATCGCCGCTTCGATGGGCATGACCACCGGCACCGTACGCCGCCGAATCGCTGCCTTGGCGGCGAAGTTCGGGACCCGTAACGATCGCGCCGCCGTGGTCGGCGTCGCCGCGGTGCATGGGCTCATCGAGGTCGGCAACGCCTTGCGGGTCAATGATCTGTCGCCGACGGAATATCGACTGCTCCGGCTCAGATCGGACAATGTCAGCATTTCCGAGTGTGCCGTGGCGCTGGGCGCAACCCAGCCTCAACTGCTCGAAATTCTCACTCGTCTGCGCACCCGCACCGGCTGCCGGACCACCGCTGAGCTGATTGTCCGAGCGGCGCCCTTGCTCGCCGCGGCGGACCTCGGACCGGCCGAGTCCGACCCGGATCGCGGCGAACTTCGCCGGGCCGCGACAGGACTGCCGCGACTGCTGAGCACTGCCGCATTCTGGCTGCTCCGCACCGAAACCCCCGAGCAGGGTCTCGATCATCTGCGAGCCGCGGCCGACCTGTTCGAGATGCTCAGCGCCGACATTCCGGCCATTCGACCGGCCGCGCAGCTCATTCGCGACCTTCACGATCAGCTCGCCGTGGTTCCGAGCGGAGCCGAAGGCGCGGAACGGATGTTCGCGCTGACCTTCGACCGCCTGTTCGCCGACCCGCACACCACCTCCGTCATCGACCGCGCCCTGATGGCCCTCCGTAAGCTCGCCCGGATGCCGGCGGCAGCAGCTGCAGATTTCGAAACACAGTCCACCGCAGCGGGTCTCATCGGGCGCGTGCGTACCACGGTGCTGCTCGCCGCGCTCGGGTGTTCGGTACCGCAAATCGCTCACCTGCTGGCAGTGTCGACGCACACCGTGCACGGCTACGTCGCCCGCGCGGGAGCCGAACTGGGGGCCACCGGTCTCGTCGGCACGGCGCTGGCCGCCGCCCGCCGCGGCTTGCTGCCCCGCTACGAATACCGAATCCGGCCCTCCGCTCCGGTGCTGTTGTCCGACCTGGACCAGCAGATCCTGCAGCTGTCCGCACAGGGTCGGTCCATGCGGGAGATCGCCGCCGAGCTGAACGTCAGCCTGGACCGGGTACGAGGTGCGCATTCGCGGGTAGCGCGGGCATTCGGCACCTCGGGCCGAATCCCGGCACTGCTCGCCGCCGCCGACTACGGGCTCGTCACGCTCGAACCGGTGGCCCGGTCCTCGGACGAATCCACGGCGACACTGTCCCCGCGCCTGGCCGAGGTGCACGAACTGCGGCGCCGCGGCCTGTCGTACGCCGATATCGCGGCGCGACTGGGGATCTCGCGCGATACCGTCCGCGACTACGTGGACCGGATCGAGGGCGCACTCGGCGCTCGGGTCACGACTGCCGAGCCGGCCGACGTGGTCGAGGTGGTCGAGGTGTCCGAGGGTGAAATGCAGCTCTTGCGCATCGCGGCGGACGGCTCGCTGATCGGATCGCTCGGTACCGCGCTCGGAGTCGGTCCGGCGCGCGTCTCCCGGATACTCGCCGAACTGTCGGCGCTCGTCGCATCGGCGACGTCGGTGCGCGTGGCCGGCATACGGCTCGACAACCTGCGGCTCACTCCCCCGCAGGCGCAGAACCTGACGGCGCTGGCCGAAATCGTACCGGGGGCCGGGAGCGAACTGACGGCCGATGAGCTACGCGCCGCCCGAGAACGGCTCGCCGAATTGGAACGGCGGCGGCCCAAGGGCAAGAGCCGGCGCCCTCGAGGAACGGCCGCCACCGGGAAGCCGGCCGCTGCCCAGGTACCCGCATCCGTCGGTCGCGCTGCGCCGACCGATGTCGCCGATGCACTCGGCCTCCCCGGGAGCAGCCGATCCGAATACACTCCCGGACCGACGGCATTGCCCGGCCACAGTGACAACCCGGGCATCGTCTTCGCCGCGGATCCACGTCTCGACGCCGACGCCCGGGCCGACAACGGTGGCCCGGCCGCCACCGGAGCTCCTCGCGCTGTGCTGGATCTGGTTCTCGATCCGGGGACCACCGATCAGGTGCCCGCCGCTCGCGCGCAGCTGCGTGCGCAGCTGCGCGATTGGCGGGACGGTGACGTCGCCGGGAATGCGGAGTTGCTGCTCACCGAGCTTGCTACCGCCGCACTGGACAATCCCCGGGTACAGGCGCGTATCACGGCGACCGTCACCGGCAGCGCGGGCACCCGCCGGTTGCGTATCGAGGTGAGCGGGACAGACCTGCAGGCACGAAACTCGGAGCGTGCCGGGGAGTCGATCTCTGGTGGCTGGGCTCGTGGCTTGTTCCGCGCCCTCGCACATCGCTCCGGAGTCCTCGCCGCGACAGCCGAAGCGCCCGCGGTCGCTTGGTTCGAAATCCACGAAGAGGTGGCGGGACCGAACTATTCGGCCGCGAATTCGATGCGCAGACGCGCGGCGGCCAGGCGGCCGGCCACGGCCGATCCCGCTCTGACGGGACTGATCGACGCGATCTACGAGGGCATCGGCGATCCGAATCGAGTCGGTGACGGCACCATCATGGATGTCGTCCGCAACGAGGCCCGTACCGGTCGGCCCACCCGGAACCGGTGGCATGCGGGTAAGGCCGGAGACCTCATCAACGGCCTGCGCAAGTGGCTGAATGCCACTCCCGGTGCGGCGCAGTCCGATATCGCGATCGCTACCCGTGCGATCGACGAGCTCCGCGCCGCCTTGGCCGAGACCGGCGCACCGGTCGCGGCCGAGCCCTGGCCGGCGCGCACCCACGCCGCGATCACCGAGGAACTCCGCGCGGCCGACGGCCCGATGCGTGCGCACCTGGCCCGCATCCTCGCCCAGCTCGACAAACTGAAACCGGGCGCCGCGCCGGTCGCGCCGGAGCATCGCGCCCGGTTGGAAGAACTCGCCCGTGCCGTCGAGCGCTGGCTGCAGATCGCGCAGACCGATCTCGGCGACGAGCCGTCGGCCGGGCAAGTGCCACATACTGCCACCGCTCGACGAGACCACCTTGCCGAAGCCAACGACAGATATCGGGCCGCGACCGAGGCTCTCGCTCAGCAGGCGGCGAAAGTCGATGCCGCACCGGCCTATTCGTCACTGTGGCGCCGCAGTCAGGCCCCGCTCGAGGGTGTCCGTCTCGACACGCTCGCGCACACCATCGAGGGGCTGGCCGCGGAATCGGCTCGGCTGGAAGCAGATCCGGCGCAGGCAGCCGTACTCCAGCGGATTCGGCACGCCTGGACGGCAGCCTACGAGCTCTGGAATCTCGCGCGACAACCGCACGCCGTGGCCGCTGCCCCCGCCCGCGTCGAAGCGTTGATCTCCTACGCCGACGCGACACGGCGATGGCTGGCCGCGCTGGTGGACCGTACCGATGCGGCGCACAGATCGGCCGCCGAACAGCGTAGGGCTCACGTCGCCGACGACTATCGCGAGGCGGACCGCCGGGTTCGCGAGCTGCTGCGGACCCTGACGGACCAACTCGACGAACCCGTTGAGCCGGTACTCGCTACACCGTCCGAGTCGCCGCCACAAACCCGAGCCGTCGACGGGGAGCCCTGGCTCGACCTGCCACTTCCGGCGCCGCACAAGGAAACCGACCTAGGGCACGCGGCCGGGGTCACCGATATCGGTCGCCGGCCGACCAATCAGGACGACTTCGCCATCGCCACCGCGGTGATCAACGGCGAACAGGTGACGCTGGCCGCGGTCTGTGACGGGACCTCCGGAGAGGCAACCCGTAGCGACCGAGCCGCTGCCGTGGGATCGGCCGCGGCGTGCGCGGTTCTCGAGCAGGAAGCCGCGGCCGTGGCGGCGGGTCGGGCCTGGGATCCGGCGGCCGCCCTGGCAAAGGCCGCGCAGGCGGCTCAGGACGCGGTGCTGCGCCTGATCGCCGAGGAGTTCCCCGGTTGCGATATGCCACCGGTGAGCACGATCGTGCTGACCCTGGTCACACCGACCCAGGTGTTCACCGAATGCGTCGGCGACTCCCGCGCCTATTGGGTTCCGTTGGACCACGGCCCGGCGATCCAGCTGACCACTGACGATTCGGGGCTGGAGAAGTACATCCGCGACATGGGTGTCAGCCCGGAACGGGCCGCGCGCATGCCGCACGCATCCTCGCTCACCCGCGGCCTGGGCGTGAAATACGAATGGCGGCAACCGGAACCGACCGCTCACTCGACCACCGGCCGCGGTGTGGTCGTGCTCGTTTCCGACGGTCCGATCAAGAAGATCGGCACGCCGGATGCGATCGCTGACCAGATCCGTAACCAGCTGGCCCGGACGTCGGGGAATCTCCTCGCCGCAGCACGAGGGTTCGCCGAGGCCGCCATCGATGCCGGCACCCGTGACAACGTCACCGTGGTCCTGATCGCGGGGCCGAGCCGCGCCGAGCACACAGAACCGGCGAGTAAAGCGGCGGCCTCGTCGCCGTGGAGCACACCGCGACCCCGGCCCGTTCGCAATCGGGTGGATCCGCGGACGCTGCCCTGGACCAACTCGCACGCGGACATCGGTCGTGCAGCGCATCGGCCGGCGCGGGCCGGCGGCACACCGCATGCGAAGCAGTCCCCAGCGGGCGAAACCTGGATCGCGAAGCTGCCCGGCAACCGTTTCGCTCCCGAACTGGTTACCGCTGTGGACCCGGACAATCCGTATGGGCCCAACGCGCGCAGCAACCCCAGGCCCGGCCCCGAGCCACCCATCCCCGGCGCAGGTCCCGGCGCGGCGGCACCCGCAGCTGTTTCCGAGGCGACCGCTCCCTCTGCGCAGCCGAGCGTGGGGTGGCGGCAGCCGGCCCGGGGCGCCATGCCGCCCAGTCGGAGCGATATCGCCGACGCCCTGGACATCGCATCACGCCGGGCGGATTCGGACACGGCGATCGGAGCTGTTCCCGGCGGTGTCAAGCCCTGGATCGCCACGCGATTCGGATCCGGCGGGACCGATGATTCTGGACAGTCCCACTCCGAGCGACCAGGCCCCGCTCCGCAACACCCAGCCGACGATCCGCTGTCTCCACCGATTCGCCGCGCGTTGCAAAAAGCTCAGCACCGGGTCGCCGAAGTGACCGCGGAGGCGCTGGCCCCACTGCGGGCGCTGGGCGTGAAAACCGGACCCCTGCATCTGAAGACTGTCGACGCGATCGATCCGCTCATCGATCACCTCGAGGACTGGCGAATGCGGCGGCTGGAGCACACGCTGCGCAGACTTGTCGCGGACGATGTCGCCGCCGCGGTGCTGGACGAGAACGAGCTGTTGGTGAAGGCCGTCGACCACTACCGGAAGCTGCGACCGCTGATCGTCAACGCGCACCGGTACCTGGCAGAGGTCCGCACGGCGCTGTCCGTCCTGGCCGCCCGGGACATCATCCGGGCGCAGGGATTGCAACCGGCGGGCGAGGGCGTGGGAGTCGGAACGGATCGGGTAGTGGTCATCGCGCCGCTCTCCGGGCCGCAGGAGTGGCTCCTGCGCAACGATGTTCGGGCTTGGGCGGCGAAGGCAGGCGTCCCGATCCACTACCGGCACGTGTCCCTGGCCGCGGACGGCACGGTCGTCGACGAGCCCGCATCGCCGACGAACCCCGGGTTCGCCGATGCGACCGGCGACCACTACTACGGTGACGAGGTCGCCCGCTTCTGGATGAGAGACCTCATCGATGAGCGACCGTTCGAAGTGAAGCTCGGTGAGGCTGTCGCGTCCGGAGTGGAGTCGAGAAAACTCCTCAAAGGCGATGAGGGCGACGCCACCATGGCCCGGTCCGTCCATCGCATCGACTTCGAAAACGGGTATATCGCGGTCGCGAAGGTCGTGCGCAATGCCGAGCAGGCCGCCGCCGAGGATCTGGCGCCGACGATCTACGAGAGCGTCGGTGCCGATCCGGTCGCGACCTGCTTGGCCACCGACGTCCCCGGTACCGAAGGGTGGCCGGACCGTGATCACACGATCTTCGCCGAATTCGTGCCGGGCGTCGGCTCGTCGAGACGGTCACCGTATGTGGGGCACGAGAACTGGCACGACTACGTGGCTCTACCCGCCGCCAAGCGACAGCGTCTGGGCGACCTGCTGACCGCCGTGTGGGATCGCTACGAGGGCAAGAACCTGGTGGCCGAATTCAACTTTCTGCTACGCCCCTTCGACTTCAGCAACAGCTTCGCATTCCCTGGGGAACCGGGAGACTCGGCCGAGCATTCCGCTCGACTCGATGGCGACTACCACACGGTGCCGCTCGCAGTGCTGGAGGAATACCGCCGGAATATCGTCGAACGGTGGCAGCGGTTCGAACGCCGGAACAAGAAGTCTTGGCACGAGCGCGTCCTGCAGGAAATGGACGCGGTGGTGAGAAAAGCCCCACCGCCGTCGCCGGACGCGTCCGGACCACGCCCTCTGGACGTGCTGTTGGAGCGGCTCTACACCGAGCTGATCAACAAGCTCCCGCTGTCGCTCCCGGACGATCTACCATCCGTCGTCAACCGCATGTCGGTGGTGGTCCGCCTACGCCGCATGGCCGCAGAAATGTCGGGCGAAGTTGCGGGCGCCGATATCGCGGCGCTCAACCACGTCATCAAGCTCTATCGGGCCGAGTCGATACGAGGCGTGAGCACCGACGATCTCACCGAAGCCGGGCACTTCGAAAACGCCTCCGGCGTCATGCTCGGAGAGGTCTATCTGGACTTCCTGCACGAACGTCTGTCCGACCTCATGCAGGGCGTGCCGTATCCGGCTCTGACCACCCGCTCGGAGGCCGAATGGCAGGCGTGGTTCGACCGCGAGATCGCCGCGACGACCCGTCCGCGCGTGCTGCAGGACTGCATCAATCAGGTGGTCGAGGGACTGCGTGCACTCGGGCACACCGCCGCATCGCTGCGCCCCGGCGAGAACCAATGGCAACATCTCCAGCGGGCGATCGAAGCCCAGCTCGTTGCGACCGAATTCGATTCCGCCGCCGACGAACCCCTCGCGTACGTCCTCGAGGCCGTGGAAAACAAGACCGGCGGAGTCGATACCGCCGTCGTTCTCGTCGACCACGGTGCGGGCGACAGCATGCACACCTATCTGGTCACGAATGTCGACGGCACCGCCGTCATCTTCGACACCGATACGGGTGGGGCCGACCCGCAACAGGTTCCGCGCGTTCGCACCCGAGAGAAGTGGACGCAAGCCCACCGCAGCGCCGACAAGGCCTACGTCGCCTACCTGAAAAACGACAACGGCAGCTTTGCACCGGTTTTCGCCTTCGATGACGAACTCACGACACCACGCTCGGGCGCCGTCACCGGGCCGCCCCGCGGCGCCGAAGAAGCACCGAAGGCGGGCTCCGCGGTCGAGCACAACGCACTCTCTCTGCCGACCGAAGAGCAGATATACGTACTGGCGAACGAAGAACTCCTCACCGAGTTCCCAACGTTGCGGCATGTTCTGACGGCAAGCGAATACCGGGCTCTCGGGAGCGACCGGGGCGTCGAGATGCCCCGCGAGGTGGCCCACGCCCTGCACGATGTCGCGGTCCGGTACGGGCAACAGCTGGAAGGAACCTACAAGACGGTTCACTTGTTCGGCCATTACGCCATCCTCACCGAGAAGGACAGTAGCGCAATCAAGCTGGACTTTTCGGTCTGGCCGGAGATCGAAATGCACGCGGTATTCACCCGAGTCGCGGAAGGGATGGCAGTGCCGGCGCAGGTGCTGTTGCCGCGGGTTCTGCACGTCGAACGGGATACCCAAGGGAAAGTTCTATGGGCGATCCAGGAACGTGTGGAAGGCGGTCCGGTAAAGAATTTCGCTGACCAGGACGTCGGGCCGGCAATCAAGGCGTATCGACAAATACTACGAGCAGTGCCCGTTATGCGGGACCGCGACCTGGAAGTCGCCGGGCAGGCTCCACCCGGAGTTCTTCTCATTCCCGACGACTATCCGGAATCGGGTGATACCGAAGGTTTCTATCGGATGCTGATGGACCATACCGAAAAGGTCTATCAACACTACAACAATTCGGAAGACCCGGCGATGGAGCCGTACCGGGCCATGTTCAGAGAACTGCACTTCCCTCGGTCGATTACCGAAGGATTGGAGCGGTTCATCGACTATCTGCACCCCCGTAGATTTTATGCACTACACGCGGACCTTACGACAGGAAATGTTTGGCGGACGCCCCGCGGCGTGGTCGTCGGTGATCCATTGGGGCTATATGGACCGGAAATATACGAAATTGCCGTAAGCATATACCGATCCCCGGGGAATACCTCGGCCCGGGATGTACCGATAAGTCCGGAGATCGCAGCCTTTTTCGCGTTTCTCGACGTCGCACGAGTCCTGAACGACACGCTCAATCTCATGCAGGAGGCGATGTCGGCCGAGCCGGACCTTAAGAAACTGTACAATGCGGCCCGGTACATCAACACTGCGCTCGGCGCCGCAAATTTCGCTTGGGGAGTGGATACCGCCTTCCCGGTGTCGCCCGACCAGATTGCACGTTCCGCTCTTCGGCAGCGAGTCCTCCGAGACGTGCGGGCCGTGGTCGGCGACGAACGGCTGGCGAATACGATTACTGCCGAGGCATTTACACGGATGGATAGCGGCCCCGGAGCCGTGATCGCCTACGCCCTGGACTTGGCGGCGACCCACTTTTCCGAAACGTCCGACGCCGAAGGCGGGCCGGGCACCCCGCCGACGGCCGAAGCCGGCAATCGTGCGATCGCTCGCGCCCGCGGGCTGCCGGTGTCCGTGACGGACTCCGAGACGACCCGCACCACTGCGGCGCGGGTGAATCCCGAGCATCGGCAAGAACTGCTCGAACTGCTGGCCGCCGGTGCGGATAAACATGCTGTCGTCGACGAGCTGAACCTGAGCTCGGACGAAATCCGTGCGCTCAGAGATGCGGTGGCCCAGGAGTGGGGGATTCGTCCCGAAGAACCGCTGCTGGTCGCCGAAGCGTTCCGGCGCGGCCATCTTCGTCCCGAGCGGGTCGACACCGATGCCGTCGACAGGTTGCGGCCGCCCCAACGCCTGGCCTTCCTGCATCGATCACGGGGCAAATCGATTGCCGAAGTCGCAGCCGCGATGGGCATTTCCACGGCGACAGCTCAGCAGTACCTCAACGAGGGCCGACGAGCGCTGGGCGCCAAAACCGCATCCGAGGCGATGGCGCGGCTCGTCCTCGGTCTCGATGCGCGTGCCGACCGAATCCTGGCGGCTGACCGTCGATCCGCGAAGCAGCGCACCTCGGCAGCGCCGTCAGCGGATGTCGCAGTTGGGCACGACACGGACGGCCCGACCGCGCAGCGACGTGGTGGCGGCGGTCGCACGACACCGCTCCCATGGCAGGAAAGCTATGACCTCGGTACCGAAGTCGACCCGACCACCGGCAGCCCCCATCGGCACACCGCCGCCCACATTTCTCGGGACGCGCCGATGGAAATCTTGGCGTTCAACCGCGACCCGCGTACCGGAAAGCCTTGGCACGCGGGAATATTCGGCAAGAAGTGGGCGCGGCCGGACGCCTCCGCCCACGGCGACAACGAGCAAGCCCCCGCAGCGACCGCCGGTTCCGGCGACGTAAGCCCGATTCCTCGCAACTTCCTGGGCCTACGGCGGCGGACGCACGCCGATATCGGAGACTCTGCCGACCCGAACCGAAATTCCGTCTGGCGACTTCTGACGGATTCCCCGCTCTACCGTCTCGCCGTCGCCAATGATCTTGCCACGGGTATCGGTGATCAACTCACGACGATTGCCACGGGGTTGATCGTTACCGCGGAAGCAGGCCCGGGCTGGGCCGGCGCGATTACTTTCGCCAACTACTTCCCACACATCGTCTTCCAGCCGGTGGCCGGCGCCCTCGCGGGTTCCCATCATCCGAGAAAAATCCTGCCGTTGGTCGGAACACTCGGTTTCGGTGCTTCGGCCTTGGCGACCGCGTTTCTCATCGAGGGAACGCCGTATATGCCCGAAGTGCTGCTCGCAACTTCTGTGGTGAAAGCCGGCGCCAGCGCGGTGTACACCCACAGTTCGAATCAAATGAAACTCCACCTCGCCGGTCAGGAGCGAATTACCGCACACAGCAAGCTCACTCAATACCTCAGTGCGGTTCCGCAGCTGGCAGGTCAAATGCTGGGGACCGGGTTGGTGAGTTTGGGCCGACCGATAGCATCGGCACTCGATTCGGCGGCGTTCGCCTGGAACACGTTGACGGCCCGGAAGTTCCGAGATCTGCCGATACCGATGCGCACGGACACCAGCTGGCGCGGACTGCGGCGAGGTATCGCAGACAGCGTCCAACTGGTACGCAACGATCCGATACTGGTACGCAATATCGAAACGGTCACGGCTGCGAATTTCTTCTATTCCGTGCAGGCCCTCGGCACCGCGACGACAATCGTGGAATCCGATCTGAATTGGTGGCAGGGCGGTGCTCTCTCCGCCGCCTTCCCGATCGGGTTCCAGCTGGGCACCAAGATCGGCTCCGCAGCGCTGAAATACGTCGACGGCTCGGCGCCCCGGCCATCGCGCCGGATCCACCTGCCGACCACAGTGGACGGCTGGCATACCACCCGGATCGTGGGGGTGGCGGCGGCGGGGCTGGTGCAGGCTACCTATACCGGACCCGGCGGGCTTTTCCTCGGCATACTCACCAATATGGCGGCCGTCGGCGCTGCCGGGGTGAATTACATACAATACGCCAATTCGACGATTCCCGCAGAAATGCGCAGCGGTGCCTCCGCGATCATACAAACCCCGAGCCGAGCCGGATCGGCTGTAGGCGGGATAGTCGGTGGGCTGACCCTCGGTGCGATAGGGCTACAGAACACCAACACGATTCTGGCCGGCACGTTCCTCGGCTACGCGGCCACCTCGCTCGCACTGTACGGCCGGCGCAGGAAGCAGCGCACCCGGGAAGAGTTGCTCGACGACTGCCTGGATCGCACGTCCCGGATCATCCACGCCCTCGGAAGGGACGCGGCCGGTCCGCCACGTGGCAAGGACCGAACCCACAAGACTCTGAGTAGACGCATCAAAGCTCGCTTGGTCGAAACCTCGCTTCACACCGATACGGCCGATCCCCTCGAGCCGATCATCGAGGAAGTGAAGAACAAGGACATCACCGGTACCGATACCGCGGTCGTACTGATCGACAACGGTGCCGAAATGCACTGCTACACAATCACCAATACCGGCCCGGGCCGCGCCCTCATCTTCGACACGAATGTCAAGCACTCCGTGCGCCTCGCCGGTGAGCCCGATCGGGAACCGCTGCGTATCCCCCGTGTCCTCGATGCCGACGACTTCACTCAATCGTTTCCCACGATCACCCGTGCCCACGTCGCCCGGTTCTACACAGCCGAGCAGACGGGCGAGCTCCACGACGCCCAGGAGCGTATGCCTCGCGAGGACCGTGGTGAGCCGCCACGAAAGGGGGCCATCACGGGAGAAGCGCGCGACGGCGCCACCGAACCCGCCCGGCCTGCGGGAAGCCGCGGTCGGAACGCTGTCGGAAATGCCACTGCTGACGACTCCGAAACCGTGCATGCCGGCCGCGGTGCGATGCCGGCCAGCGTCGACCTCGCTGCCAGCCTCGACACCGATCCACGCCGCGTCGAGACCGATCCTTCGATCGCCCGCCTTCCGGGCGGCTCGAACCCCTGGACAGTCAACCGCTTCGATCCGCGGAGCCATGACGACTTGCGGCCCGGCCGATCCACGCCGGCTGCGGCGACGTCGTCACCACCGAACAACCTCCAGGTCGGCCTCGACCTACACCACGGAGTTCTGACGCCGGGCGAACCCGACCCCTACCAGCTCGCCGCGGAACTATGCGGTCTCGACTCGAGTTTCGCCTACGTCAGGGATCTCCTGCGCATCGCGGCGGGCCAGTCACACGGCCCGGGCTGGCTCCGCAGCCCCGACTACTGGAAATGGCACCTGGAAAAACTGGCCGAACGCGGCCCCCGCCTGACTGTGCTCGCCGCGTTGTCCGCCGCGGCACTGGAAGCGGAAAAAGCACTGGGTCTGCCCAACACCAGCAACCGCCCGCTCCTCATCGTCCAAGACCGGCCTCGCACGCCCGGCGAAGTACGGAAGAACTACAAATTGGGAACGCTGCGGGGCGACGAGCCGGAGCGGCCCAGTGGACCCGACACGGCGGCGCATGCCAGCATCATCGGCCGCCTCCTGCGCGCATTCTCGGGAGACGAGCTTCCGCAGTACGCGTACTACGAACTGGTGGACCCACGGCCCGTTCTTCAGGTCGACCTCGATTTGACCCGAAAGTTCTTGTCACCGGGCGAGTTCCGGCACTTCAATACGATTCCGCGCAACGGAGTGTTCGGGCTGAACTTCCCGGGCTGTCGCATGCTGGATCGGCAGTTGCCGGCGTACTTCCGCGCGCGGTACGCGGGTGACAGTCTGCTACCCAAGATCGCCTGTCCGGCGGTATACGACCGCTATCTGAACCACTGGGTAGAGCCGTACCTGCTCCGCTGCGCCGAGGAATTGCGGGACGGATTCGCGGATAAGGTCTCGCCGGAAGATCGGATCGCACACTGGTTCACCTCGGTGGTCGCGGATCTGATGGCCGCGCCACCGGATGCCGCTGCCGACATCCTCGACCGAGCGTTGCGCGCCCACCGAGGGCAACATAGTGGTTCCGGGTCGGAACAGGGCCTACTCGAGCAGTTCGTGGCGACAATCGACGAACTACTGGCCGGGGATTACGATTTCGGTCGCTACCTGCGCCGCCGCAATGATCCGGAGATCGCGGGCTACGTCCGGACCGTGCGCGAAACCCTCCTGCAGCGGCATTCCGCGGCCGAGGTCGCCCGCGTGCCGTTCCTCGCCAACATCATCGAGGCGGCGCCGACCGACGCGCCCGGCACCAGCTCGGCTGTCGGCCGCCGGACGGGCGCCGGCGGCCCGCCCCCGGGCCCCGCCACCCGTTTCGCTCCCGAATTCGGCCCGGAAATTCTCGACCGACCCGCCGGCGCGGCCGGCCGTGCGGCGACCGGACATGTTCCCGCGGAACCCATGTGGGCCATGGGGTTCCACCACGATCCGGCCGGGGGCGGATGGCGCTCGTCGAAAGTTCCGGTCCAGCAGCGAAATACGCAGCAAGCGAACAACTCCGCGGCAACAGAGCCCAGCGACGGGGCCGAGGGAACGACGACCGTGCCGAAGTTCCCCGGTCGACCGAGCGAGGACGCGATCGCACTGTTCGAGCGCATTCTCGATGCGCGGAAGGCCGGCGATCCGAGGGAGGCCCAACTTCGGGCGGAAGCGGCACAACTCATCCCCGACCAGGCCGCACGTGCCTATGCCGAACGGTATGTCGAGAATGCGCGCCGAACCGCTGCGCTGGCGGCGGAAGTGGGGATGGCCGCGGAACAACTCGACACCGTGATGTCACAGGAGCTGGAGCAAGCGTTCGACGGCGAGATCGTGCATCGCACCAAATCCGCGACGCTGTTGAATATTCTGCGATCCGGTCGGTTCAAGACGCTTTTCGAGCTCGCCGGACGCGGTGTGCTCGCGCAACTTCCGTTGGCGGACCGGCAGATACTCGAACAATCTCTGTTCGGGTACGGGCCGGATCTCCCGGTGGAACTGCGGCCGGTGCACAGCCGAATCCGCAGGGCTTGGCGGCGGTGGCGCGACGAAGCCGATTCCCCGCTGCTTCAGGAGTACGGCGACGTGGACATCGTTCTGAAGTCCACGGTCCGGGAGCGCACCACGGGCTGCCTCGGCAGTCCGACACAGACTCACGTTATTCCGAGCGCGATCACCGATCCGCGTCCGGAATCCTTCGCTGCGGCACCGACCGCGAATTCCGAATACGGCTACGTCGGCCTCACCGGTGTCGGCCGCAACTACGACGGGGACGATTTCCATCGAAAAGCCCTGGTGCAGGCACAGACCCACGGCGGCGTCACGGTGTCCGACATCGCCTACGTCGTCTTTCACGGGGAACGTCCCAGCCGGGAACTGCAGGAGGCGTTGGCGGCGGCGGGAATTCCATGGATCAGTTCCATCGATAATCCGGGCCCGACGCCCGCGTCGCTCGCCGCCGAATCACGCTCCGCCACCACCGAATCGGCTCGACCGGGTAAGGAAACGCCCTGGCGCACGCGGCCACGCGCCGCCACAGCGTCCGCACCAGGAATCCCGCTGTCGCCGGAGGAAGCGCTCGATCTGCCCCGCAAGAAGTTTCGGAGACGAGCACCCGATCCGAACGCGTATCACCACCGGCCGGATGACGGCATGCCATGGGATCCGGTGATGACGCGCGAACCGGCGGCACAATCGCCGTGGAGCCGACCGAACACCGGCGCGACCGACGCGGCCGCCGCGGTATCACCGCCGGATCGAGCCGAGGCATTGGACCTACCGGCCCCGAAACGCTCCGGGGCGGAAACACGGACGACACCGGGCGACAGGTACGAACCGGGCGTGGAATACCACCATCCGCCCGACGGTGGGTCATGGGAATCCGAACCGCTCACCGCGGCGCAGGCCCGCGAGCTGCGGGACCGGACAGCGGGGCGGCTGCCCGACCGGGAAGATGCCCGCTACCAGGTGTGGGTCCTACCGGATCCGCGGCCGGGGCGGGCTGGTGCATCGGTGTCGGTCCGGGTGGCACGCACCGAGGCCGACGGCGCAGCGAGTCCTCCGGTCGCCGTGGGGGCAGCCCTGCACACGGTCAGCGGAACCGAGGGATCCGCAGCAGACCAGCCGGTGGACGGCATTCGCCTGCCTCGGGAGCTGTACCGCGACGACACCATGCTGATCCGGGAGCATGCGTCCGGGAAGGGGCTGAGCGTCGCGGATTTCATCGGCCCGAACATGACCTTCCGGGCAGATCTGGCGGACGAACTCTTCGACCGCTTGGTCCCCCCGCAGGCGGCCGGCTCCGATACCACGTTGACGAGTTGGGAGCGACGGATACACCACTCCCTTCGGGTCGCCGAGGCGCGAATCGCCGCGCTCGGCGTGGGCTCGGAGCTTCTGCCGATCTCGACGTTGACCGAGACCTTCCGTCCCTTCAACAGAACCGAGGATCCGGCGATCTCCCTCCACGCCCCGGCCGTCCTGGCCGATCTGCTGGCGAACGAGGGCGGCGCGCCGGTCTGGGTCGGATCCGATTTCACCGAAGCCGGTCCGCCCTCGTGGGCATACGCCACTTTCCTCACCCGGAACCCGTGGCCGCCCGAGGTCCACGCTCAGGTCCGCGAGTGGTGCCTGCGCCGGCTGCAGGACCATCACGACGCTCCGGGCACGACGACAATGGCCGGCTTCTTCAACCACGTCGCGATCGATACGCGGCTCACATTGCTGCGCAGAGCTTTTCAGCTCCCCCAGGAGATCGTCCGCAACACCACCCAGCGGTCCGCCGCCCTGGCCGAGCTCGGCAGATACCTCACGATATCGAGCGGCGAAACCGACCATGTCGGCTCCTTCGAAACGGGCAGCCGGCGCCTCCTGGACCAGCTGTGCGCGCTCGCGGCGCGCGGCTGGGCGCGGCCGGAACATCGTGCCGAGGTCGTCCCCCGGTTGGGCGAGCCGCTACCGCCACGACTCGGCCGGCCGATCCGCGAGCTCCTGGAGAACGATGACGATCCCGAGGCGCTGCTGGCGGCGATCCAGCCCTTGCAACAGACCACCGGCACGCACCGGCTGAACGTGCTGCGCGCGTACAACCTTCCCCTGCGATGGAACCCGCCGCGGGGACGCGCCGAAGACGTGGTGGCATCCATCGGACTGCGGGCGACCGTGATGATCGGCTGCGCCGAATTCGGCGACGTCCGTGATATCGCTTTCGAACTCGAGGCCGACGGCACGGTGACCGCCTATATCGCTCCTGTCACCGCCGCGCAGTTCATCCCGGAGTATCGAACCGCGCGCGGCGGTGCGGGCCGGGGCTCGTTCATCGACATGATGCGACATCTCGCGCGGACGGCCGGCGCGGACCGGCTCGCGCTGAAGGATGATCCCGCATGCCACGGGCTGTACGACCGAGAATGCTTGCTGGACGCGGGCTTCACACCGATGGCCCACGATGGGTCCTGGCTGAGTGAGCCCTGCCGCACCCCGGTGCCGCTGGACGAAGGCGGAACGCCGGCGCTCAGCCAGCGCCTGACCCGCGATCAGGTCCTCCAGTTGATGGGCCGGGTGAGCGTCACCCATCCGGACGAGTACGAAAATCAGTGCGGCGTCTGGTATCTGCCGCTGAACCCGGCTCAGGATCCGAACGGCCCGATGGTGGCGGTCCGGGTGTATCTGCCCGAGGCCCAGCAACTCGGATTCGACCTCGACGAACTGGCGGTCTCGGCACCGGACGCCTCCGATATGTTCCACGCCGCCGGAGTCCGCGGTCCGCGCTTGCTCTACGACTCGCAGTCCGGTTCCACGGCGCCCGGATATCCGACCCGGGTCAGCATGCACGAGTACGTGCCCGGTGAGCCGGTTACACCCGAGGAAGGCTGGCAACGGACGACCTCGGACGCCGAGCATGAGCTGGATCGGCTGCACAGCATGCCGGTAGCGGATTCGTATCTGACACAACACTATTGGGATCGCGTGCAGCAGGATCGAGTGCGCCGCCTGGAGCGCGCCGATACCGATCGCCGGTTGGACGCGCTGACCGGCGGCGTGCCCCTGTTCGCGACCTGGCTGCCGCTGCCGGAGGAAGCGTCGGCCGGGGCGATGGGGTTCACCCACGGCAACCCGATCCGTCGCAAGATGCGTCGTGGCGCGGACGGCCGCATCGGCTTCACCGACGCCAAATCCGCCCAGTACGCACCGATCGCGTGGGATTGGGCGCGGTACTACCTCATCAACGACTGGGCCGACGACGCCGAACGCGAACAGGTCTACCGCTACATTCTGGAGAAGCTGGAGTCGCAGTACGAAGCCGAATACCCCGGCACCGTGGACGATTTCAAACGGTATGTCCAACTGGAGGCACGCAAATCGCTGGCCGGCGACGCATACCGGCTTCCCAAGAAGATCGCCGCCGGCATTGTATCGGTCGACGATGTGGTCGACGACTTCCATCGCAATGTCGAATTGGTGAGCCTCGGTGGCGTACGACGCACCGCGGGCTGGAAACCGTTGACCCGGGAACAGGTTCGTGAACTCCTGCTCGAGTGGTCGCGCCGCGAACTGCAGTCACACATGCCGGGCGCGCCCGCGGCGGTCAGCCCGCCGGTCCAGGAGGCGCCCAACACCCAGGCGGTGGAGGGTTGGGTGCGGCGGCTGTTCGCGACCGCGCTCCCGGAGCCGGGTGTACGCGCGGAACCGGAAGAGGCGCGAACGGCCTTGGCGGCGGTGCAACGATGGGACGGTTCGCTGCGGCTGGAGCCGGCTCGCGCCCGGCTCGAGTACCCGGGCTACGGCGACATCCACGCGCGTCTGTACATCGACGCCGTGGTCATGGAAGGCACGCGCGCATACGACGACGTCGTGATCCGCTTCGAGCTGGATCGGTCCGGCCGGATCACCGCGGTCTGCGAAGGAGCGGACACGTCCATCGTGATCGACTCTCTCGTGCTGAAGTTCGTGCGGGATGCGGGGGCCGACCGGCTCTGCCTGCGGGTCACCGACGGAACGGGGGCCGCGCGTGCCGGATTCGATTGGGACAGCGACCATCTGGATGAGATTCGGCCGGCCCTGCGCGCCGCCGTCGAACGCGTGGTCGCCGATCTCACCTACCGTGGCGCACCGATCCCCGACCATGTCACCGAGGCTCAGCGGCTGCTGCGCGAAGGCGGCGTGCCGAATCCGCGACAGCTGCTCGATCTCGGCCTGGACCCCGCCGCGGTCGCGCCGCACTGGTGGGGCTTCCTGGACCTGCACACCGTGGCCGACGCCGGCGACGCCGTCTGGACACCGACCGGAACGCTACCGGTCGAACCGCCGGTGAATCCGCCGCCACTCGGCCCGTCGCTGATGGAGGTCATCGAAAGCGAAGGCGTCGGAGTGCTGCCGGCCGAGGACGTGGCCCGCATCACCTTGCGCGCGTCGCTCCGGGCCGCCGACTACCACGGCGCCAACAACTGGGCCTGGAGCGACCGGGACGGGTCGGGCAGCCCCGTGATCCTGCGTCGTGCCATGGACACCAGCTCCGACAAGGACCTCACCCGCAACCCGCGCCGCACCGGCACCGACGGGCGCTGGTTCCGTCCGCTCGACTTCGATGCGTTCGACGCGGTGGACCTGGCAGCGACGGCCGTCGAGGTCCCGAAGGTGCTGCACCGGCAGGGCCGGGACCGGATCGAGCAACGGATCGGGGGCCGCACTCCGGCACCGGAGTCGATGGACCGGGAATCGATGGAACGTCTGCTCGACCAGATGTTCACCGCGAAACGAGCACTACTGAACATCCGGGTGCCCGAACATCTGCGGGTGCGGTCGGTGACCGAACATCTGTACCTCTACCTGGACAAACAGCGGGAGAAGTACCGGAATCGAGCGGACTGGCTCGACAGCCTGTGCGCCGTCGCGCCGCATGAAGCGTGGTCGCCGGATACCGACGACGAGGTGTGGCAGCCGAGCCTCAACCACAACGACATGACGCTGAGCAACATCCGGATCGATCGAGACGGCAACATGACGCTGATCGACTGGGACAATGCGGCGATCACCCATCCGCTGTGGGACTACGTCACGATTCTGTGGACCATGTGGCCGGCGGAGCTGGTCGACGCGGTGGAAGCCAAGATCAGGGCCGAGGTCCGCGACCTGTTCGGAGCGCGGGGGGAAGTAGAACTGGACCGGCTGCTCACGATGGCGTGCCTGGACTCCCTCTACGGCGATTCGAAGTACTTCGTCGAGCAGATCGCCGAAGACCCCAGCAAAGCGGATACGTTGATCCAGCGATTCGATTCCGATTACCGGCGGTTGTGCCGGTTGCGTGGCTGGGAGCCGGCGGACTCCACCGTTGTCCGCGGCCTGATTCTGTCCGATGTCAACGCGCGCCGGAGGGCGGCCGGACTGGAGCCGCTGCCGAGGCCCGATCGGCCGGTGGGCGGCGCAGCGACCGCGGCTTCGAGCCCAGCGCTTCCTTCGGCGGCCGAGCCGGGTGACGCTGCCCTGCTCGGGATCGCCGACGACCTCGTGGACAGAACCTACGGCACTCACCGATACCAGCTACGCCTCACCGCGGCGAAGCTCACCGGAACCGGAGCGGATCGCTGCCTGACGGTGGCCGCGACCATCGTTGCGGGCGATGGCAATCGGCACGAATCCGGGCGCAGGCGGCTCGACGAAGCCGGCGATATGCGGTTCCACATCCGCCCGTCAACGGACGGCCGCTGCATTGTCACATTCGACCATCTGGTGATCGACCAGAATTTCACCGGCCACGGGTTCACCAAGGACTTCATCCCTCGGCTGCGAGCGGCCGTCGGCACCGGTGGCCGGGTCGTCATGCCCGTGCACGGCCGCGTCGGCCTGCACGTCGCCGCGCGGCACGGTCTGCGGCTGGATCCCGACCCGGCCCATCTCGCCGAATCCCGCCGCAACACCGCACAGGTCCTCACCGCTCACGGCTGCCCGGTGGTGGCCGATCCGATGCTCGACCGGTTCGATCGCCCGGCCGAGGCGCATCCCGCTCTCGCCGAACTGGCCGACTACTTCGAGGATCTGCCCCGCCACTGGCCGACCGACCATCGCTGGTGGGGCGTGTTGGACGGCGGTCTCGCGACCGACACCGCGGCGGAGCCGGAACAGCGGCCGGCCACGCCGCGCGTCGCGCCCCGGCGTCCGGAAGCGGCCGACCCGATTCTCACCGAATCGGTGATCGATCTGCTCGCCACGATGGTGAAGAGCCGGTCTTCGTTCACCGGGAACTACCGTGGCGTCTGGGTCGTCACCATGCCCAACGAGGAGAAGGTGGTCGTTCGGGTCGCGACCCAGACGGCGAATCCCGACTTCGACCCGCGCATCGGCTTGGTGGTCGGCGAGCAGGCCGCCGAGCGCCTGTTCCGCAGTGCGGGGGTCCGGGTCCAGAAGCTCTACCACGACGGTCTGCACGACCCGCACCCCGAACGCTACCTGTACTACGAATTCATCGACGGGACGAATCCGTCGCCCGACGAGCCGTGGCAGCCGCTGGCCGAAAAGCTGTTCGACGCACTCGATCACGCGCACGCACTGCATCCGCAGGATTGGAACGATCCCGAACTCGTCGCCACCATGCCCGCCGACCGCGTCGAATGGGAGCGGCGCCTGGTCCGCGAGATCGAACGCATTCCACTGGAGTACGACGACACCGCCGAACCGCAGCATCGGTTCCGGTTCCATCGCGAGTTGCGGATGCCCGGCCTCCGCGAAATCTTCGACATCCGACCGCAATCCGCCGACGATGTGCAACTCGGCACCCTGCACGGCGATCCCACCCTGGGCAACATCCTGCGCCGCCGGGACGGCGAATTCGCGCTGATCGACCTGGAGTTCGTCCAGCCGGGACCACCGGTTTGGGACTACGTGGCGTTCGCGTCGCGCGGTTCGTGGTCGAATCCCGAGGTGCGGGCAGCCGTCGAGAACTGGTGCCGACGCCGGATCCTGCGCAAATACGGACGTGCCGCCGCGGCGGACTTCGACCGCTATCTGCTGTTGGAGGCATGGAAATCCGTTGCGGGCGACAGTAATCGATTGACGAAACGGGTCGCCGAGAATCCGGCCTTCGCCGAGGAAGCGGCGCGCATATTGCACCGCAACATGTCTCGGGTACTGGCGCAGGTCGGCCGCGAGCCGCAGTCCGTACCGGAGCTTCGCGACCTGCTGCTGAAATGGTCGCGTCAGCTGGTCAACCTTCCCGACGAACTGCGCTCCGACAGCACCGCAGACACCGCTGCGCCCTACCCGACCGAGGCGGCGCGGCTACCGCGGCTGGACCTCCGCACGCTGTTGCGCGCGGGCGGCGAAGATCTGCGTGCCGCCGAAGACCGGCTGCGGGAGGCGCTCCCGACCGTCCGGTGCGCCGACGGTCCACCGCGCCTGGAACCCGCCCGCGCGTGGTTCGAACCGATCGATGCCGATGCGGCCGGTGATCTCGTGAGCAGAATCGTGATCCGCACCGAACTGATGGCCGGCCCGTACGAATACGGCACCGTGCACGTGCGCTTCGACCTGGACCGCTCCGGACGGATCACCGCCCATCCGGAGCCCGCGCCCGGCTCGGACGAATTGGCGCGCGAATACGGCGGCCCGTACCTCCTGGGCGTCTGCGAGGATCTGGCTCGCCGTCTGGGCGCCGACGCACTGGAAGTGCGGGTTTCCCACGACGAGGGCCCGCGCGCGGCCGCCAACGGCTTCGGGTGGTCGACCGACCCGGCAAAACGTGCCGAGACGGCGCGCGCGATCCGGGCATCGACGAACAATATGCGGGGCGGCGACGACAGCGCCGCCGCCCTCGGGGATCCGGTCCCCCCGCTGCCCGACACCCCGCAGGACGCGGTCCGGCAGGCGGGCCCGCTGGTACTGCACACCGAGTGGTGGGCCGGTAAGGACCTCACCGATCCGGCTCTCCCGGCGACGCCGATCGAGCTCCGCCCGCGCATCCGGCCGCGGCGCCTCGACCCGCTGCCCGATATCACCGAAGCCGTACAGACAGGACGTATGAACCTCGAACATGCCGCGCAGATCGCGGTCACCACAGCGATGCTCCGCGCCGACGGCATCGGTCACCACATCAGCTACTGGTGTGTCCGCGGTCCCGACGGTGAACAGTACAAAGTTCGGCAGGTGACGGCGAAGCCCGGTGGCAAGGACCTGGGTGCCAATCCCACACATCCGAAACTGCTGGACCGGGAACGGGAACTGCATCGCATCCCGCTCGACGACGAGGACTATGCCGAAGAATTGGCCCACCGGGCCGGGGTGTTGATTCCGGAAACGGTGGCGCAGTGGGGCGATCGCTCGATCCGCCGGATGGGCGAAGGCGAGGTTCCCACCGTCGACGATGCGAACTGGGAACACCTCCTACGCGGCGTGCTGGCACAACTGCGCCGGCTGCAGTCCCTCGAATTGCCGGCGGAGTTGCAGGTCCGCACCCTGGCCGAGCACGAACATCTGTACCGGAGTATGCAGCGCATCAAGTACGAACAGCGTCATCCGCTGCTGGACCTGATGCGAATCCCGATGCCGAACGAGATCTCGGTGCCCGGCGATACCACCTGGGAGGCCGGCCTCAGTCACGGAAACGTGACCACGCGCAATCTGTGGGCCCGTCCCGATGGCGAAGTGCTGCTGGACAATTGGAATCTCGCGAGCGTGCGCCACAAGCTCTGGGACTACGTGACCATCTTCTGGAGCCCGTGGCCGCCGGGGCGCGTCGACCAGGTGCGGGAACTGGTCGAGGCCGAAATCCGGGAGCTGTACGGCGAATCGGGCGTGCGGGAATTCCGGCGGTTGCGCGCCATCGCCTGCCTGGATTCGCTGTACTCCGACTCCAACGATTTCGTGGCGAAGATTCGTCGTGACCGCCGCGCGGCCGCGACGCTGGCCCACCGGTTCTACTCCGACTACCGAACCCTGTGGGAGTACGCCGAGGACACCGGGACCTGGTCGTCGCGAGGTGCCCGACCGCTCAGTTACGAGCAGGTCTACGACCTGCTGATGCACGCAGCCGATCCCACGCACCGCCCGGCCCACCTTCCGGAGCTCGATTTCGACACCCGCACCGCGACGGCTCGGGCCCAGCAGGCGGGCGGGTCGCCGGTACCCGATCTGTCCGCGGTTCCGACCTTCTCCGAACTGTTCGCCGCCCCGCCCCCGGAACACGCACTGCTGTCGCGACTTTCGGGTTTGCAACAGCGCTACGGGGACCTCGAGTTCGTCCTGAACCGCGTCGAGTACCTGCGCAGCGACGGAGTGCCGACCGGGGTGCGGATTCGCGGGGTCATGACGGTGCCAGGCCGAGATCGTCCGGTCGAGGCCGGCGATATCGATCTCTCGATCGGGCTCGACGACAGCGGCCGGCTCACCGCGCGATTCGGCCGCCTGTGGGTGGAGCCGTGGCTGGGGCCGATCGGGGCCGGCCGCCACCTGGTCCCGGCGCTGCGGGACTACCTGCGCCGCTCCGGAGTCGAGGCGGTGACGTTCCCGGTGCGCGGACGGCGCGGGGCCGCGGCCGCGATCCATCACGGACTCGACTGGAACGGTGCCAACGACCCGGAGTTGCTGGCCACCCACATGTGGGCATTGGCGAGCCGGATCCGGGTGGGCATCGCACTGGCCGGGCATCCGGCGCAGCTGCCACCGGAGCTGGAACGAACCCTGCAGCTCCTGGAGAACCCCGCTCCGGACGCCAACTACCCGACCTTGGCGGAGATCGCCGCGCAGATCGAGCGCGCCCAGCGACTCCAGCAGTTGCCGTCGGAACTGAACATGGCCGAGTTCTTCGACGGGGTGCATTGGCAGGGTCGCACCGCGCCCTGACGTCCGTACCATGGACTTCATGACCGAACAGGACATCCTTGCGCATATCCAGGACCTGGTGAAGCAGGAGCATCAGCTGCGGTCCAAGGCCACCAGTGGCGAGCTCGATCCCGAGACGGAGCGGGCGAAACTGGCCGATCTCGAGGTGATGCTGGATCAATGCTGGGATCTGCTGCGGCAGCGGCGGGCCCGCATCGACCAGGGCGCCGATCCGGACGAGGCGCAGGCCAACCCCGTCAAGCAGGTCGAGGGGTACCTGCAGTAACAGTTACCATCGGGAGATGGTAGACATCACGACCGCCGACGGCGTTGTCCGCGGTCTCCGACGGCGCCGGATCGCGCAGTGGCGGTCCATTCCGTATGCCGCACCGCCGGTCGGTGACCTGCGCTTCCGCGCACCGCAACCGGTTCGTAGCTGGACCGGTGTGCGAGCGGCGACCCAATACGGATACGCCGCCATGCAGCAGCGCGACGGCGCCCGGATCGGACCGCGCAAACCCCAGCCGACCAGCGAGGACTGCCTGACCCTGAATGTCACCGCGCCCGCGGAGCCGGCGACCGCCCCGCGCCCGGTCATGGTGTTCATCCACGGCGGCGGCTATGTTCTCGGCACCTCGGCGCTGCGCCTGTATTCGGGTGCCCGGCTGGCGCTGCGCGGTGACGTGATCGTCGTATCGTTCAACTATCGGCTGGGTGCGTTCGGCTATGTCGATTTCAGTGAATTCGCCACGCCGCAAAGGCCTTTCGAATCGAACCTGGGTCTGCGCGACCAGGTTGCGGCCCTGAACTGGGTGCAGCGCAATATCGCGGCCTTCGGTGGTGATCCGAACAATGTGACCATCTTCGGTGAATCGGCCGGAGCGCACGCCGTGGTCAGCCTGCTCGCCACCCCGGCGGCGGCCGGCCTGTTCCACCGCGCCATCGCGCAGAGCGCGCCGGCGGACTGGTCGCTCACCGCCGAGGAGGCCCGCATCTTCGCCCGCCGCTGCCTCGACAACCTCGGCGTCGCACCGGAACAGGCGGCGCAGGCGTTGATCTCGGCCGGTGCCAACGATATTCGCAAGGCGGTCGACCGGGCGATCGGTGATGTGCTGTGGCGGCAGCCGGGCAGTTTCCCGGCCGCACCCGTCGTCGACGGCGACTTCCTGCCGATGGACCCGATCGACGCGATCGCCGCCGGGAAGGCCCACGCCGTACCGCTGATCATCGGCACCAACCGGGACGAGGCGACGCTGTTCAAGCGGTTCGACCGCACCCTGCCGACGACGCCGGAACAATTGCACGTGGCGTTGTCCCGGTGTGGCGGCGCCGATCTCGAAAAGCGTGTGGTGGCAGCCTATCCCGGTTATCCGTCGCGCCGCGCGGCGCTGCGCATGGGCGGGGATTTCGTCTTCTGGCGGCCCACGGTCGAGGTGCTCGAGGGTCACAGCCGGCATGCGCCGACCTACGCCTACCGCCTCGACTTCGCCCCGCGCACGGTACAGCTGGCCGGATTCGGCGCCACCCACGCCCTGGATCTGATCCCGGTCTTCGGCGGCGTGGACAGTCCGATCGGCCGGAGTTTGACCGCGGCCGGCGGCTATCGGGACTTTCTCGCGGTGCAACGCGAGTTCCAGGACAACTGGCTGTCGTTCGCGCGCAAGGGCGAACCGCTGCCGTCCTGGCCGCAATACTCCGAACAGCGGCGCAGTACCCGGATCATCGACAGCCCGGCGCGGGTGGAGGTCGATCCCGATCGCACGAAACGTATCGCCTGGCAAGGGGTTCGGGTTCCGGCCCTGATGTGATATACTCGGTCCGGGCGAGAGGTCTCGCCCGGACCGGCGGGGCGGGAGCCGGAATCTTCGTCTCTGTCCCAGCTAGCAGAAGCCGAGTCGCCGATGCGTGAGATCAGCGCCGCTGTCGAAATCGATGCCACACCCGAGCGGGTGTGGACGGTGTTATCCGATCTGTCCACCTATCCGCTGTGGAATCCGTTCATCCAGGAAGCATCCGGCGAGCTCCGGGTGGGGTCGCGGCTGACGCTGCGCATGGTTCCCTCCGAGGGCAGGGCGATGACCTTCAAGCCCACCGTGCTGGTCGCCGAACCGAATCGGGAGCTGCGCTGGCTCGGCCGGCTGTTGCTGCCCGGCATCTTCGACGGCGAACACCGGTTCGTGCTGACGCCGCTGGGTGCCGGCCGGACGCTGCTGGAACAGGCCGAGCAGTTCCGCGGACTGCTGGTGCCGTTCACCGGATCCCTGATCGACAACACCGCACGGGAGTTCGCCGGGCTCAACGACGCGCTGAAGAAACGGGCCGAAAGCGACGATTGATCGCTATTTCAGCAGCCGGGACATCCGCCGGTCGGCCAGGATTTTGCCGCCGGTCTGACAGGTCGGGCAGTACTGGAAGGATTTGTCCGCGTACGCGACCTCTCGAACGATATCGCCACAGACCGGGCACGGTAGTCCGGTCCGGGCGTGCACCTGCATTCCGGACCGCTTCTCACCCTTGAGCCGGGCCGCGTCCTGGCCCACCGATCGGGTGATCGCATCGGTGAGGATGTCGCGCATCGCGCGATACAGTTCGGCGACCTTGTCCGCGCTCAGCGAGGATGCGGTCGCGAACGGGGAAAGCCTTGCCGCGTGCAGGATTTCGTCGGAGTAGGCGTTGCCGATGCCGGCCAGCACGGTCTGGTCGGCCAGCACGGTTTTCAATCGCTGCGAGGTACCGGAGAGCAGTTCGGCGAACCGGTCCTCGGAGATTTCGAGGGCGTCCGGACCCAGCCGCGCGATCCCCGGCACCGACTGCGGATCCTCGGTGATCCACACCGCGAGCCGCTTCTTGGTGCCGGCCTCGGTCAGGTCGAACGCCGGGGTCGCGCCCTCACGGGTGAAGAAATGCACGCGCAGCGCCAGCGGCCCCTTACCCGGCTTCGGCGGGGACGCGCCCGGCTCGTCGATCCACCGCAGCCAGCCGCCCCGGGACAGATGGGTGATCAACCACAGCCCGTCGCAATTCAGCCCCAGATGCTTACCCCAGTGCCCGGCCCCGGTGACGTCACGACCGGACAGCGCGGTCACCGGCGGATCGAACGTCTTCAGCACACTCAGTGCCGCGACATCGACCCGCCCGACGACCGCGCCGACAGCATGCTCGACCAGAAACTGTTCGAGCGCCATGATCTCCGGCAACTCGGGCACTCCCGCAGCTTACCGACGGGCTCCGACATTCCGCGGGATTCACCCGCTGATCAGGGCAGGTCGGCCGGGCGGTACCTCGCGACCGGGGCGGCCGCGCTCCTGCGGGGAACGCGGCCGTCCGATCACCGGAAGCGCCGCCGGATCACATCGCGGCCGGGCTCGACTGCTGCGGCGTGGCGACACCGGGCGCGGCCGCACCCTCGATCGCGCCCACACCGGCGCCGATCGCGGCGCCCGCGGCAGCGGCCGGTGCCGCGATCACCACATAGCCGATGGCGGCGCCGACCACCGGCATGACGACCAGCCCCGCCGGCAGGAAGGGGACCCCGGCGATCAGGCCGGCGACCGCGCCGACCAGCGCACTGGTGGTGGCGATGGGGCTGCTGACGATATTGCCGACGCTCGCCCCGACTGCCGCGCCGGCGAGGGTGTCCGCGGCGATGCGATCCGAACGCGACGGCTCGAATCCGAAGGAATCGAGGCCCTGGGCCAGCCCCGCCTCGGCCTGTGCGGCCGAATCGTTGATCTGCGCGGTCAGCTGCGGATCGACGAAATCGGGCCGCGGCGTCTGCATCGAACCGATCCGGATGGTGTTGTCGGGTGCCTGGATGGGCGCCACCGGCGGGGCCGGATGCGCCAGGTCGGGCAGATGCAGCGCCCCGGGATTCACCGCGGCCGGCGCGGCGAGGTCGGGTACCGGGCGGGTGCCGTTGGCGGCGTTGCGATTCGACGCGACGTTACCGGCGGGCACGGCGGTGTTCGGCGTGGGCTCCGCGACCGGGGTGGCGATCGGCGGCACGGCCGGGTCCGTCGCGGCGGCCGGGCGGAACTGCCAGGGATCGGCCGGCACGAGCTGCGAAACAGCCTGCGAGACGGCATCCGACACCCCGGCGGCGACGGTGGCGGCGTCCGGCAGCGCCCCGGCGGCAGGCGCCGGATCGGTCGTCGGGGCTGCCGCCCCGGCCACGCCGGTCTGCCACAGTGCCACACTCAGCGGCAATGCGCCGAGGACGAGCGAGGATCCGATGCGCCGACACCACTGTCCCGTTGTCGCCGTGTGCTGCCCTGCCATGAAAAACCTCCAGTCGGGTTCGAATCGAATGACAGTGATTCGAACCGGCAGGTGGTGTGGATCACACGCTTCGTAATAATTTCCGGGAAAATTCCGCTGAAAATGGCGAATTCCGGCTTTTCAGTCGCCCCTGCGCAGCAGGTAGATATCCATGATCCATCCCTTGGATTCACGAAGTTCGTTGCGCCGCCGCACAATTCGGTCGGCCACCGCCCGCAGCGGACCTTCGATCAGCGTTTCGTCCGGCATTCCCAGATATGCGCCCCACCAGATGTGCAGGTCGGTATCGGATAGTTCCGCGAACGAACAGTCGCCGTCGAGCATGACCACCGTCGACCCCTCGGCCGCAATGCCCTCGGCGCGCAACCGCCGCCCGGTGGTGATGTGCACCGGCTCCCCGATTTCGTGCAACACGATCCGGTGCGCGGCCGCCAACGCCTGGGCGCTGGTGACCCCCGGGATCACGGCGTAGTCGAACCGGGTTCCGCCGGCGAGGACCCGCTGCACCATCCGCAGCGTGCTGTCGTAGAGCGAGGGGTCACCCCAGACCAGAATTCCCCCCACTCCGTCGGTGGCCTCGAACGCCTCGGCCAGCAGGTCCGCCCGGCGCCGGTGCCAGTCCTCGACGACGTCGCGATAGTCGGTGGCGTCGTCGACGGTGCGCTCGCGAGGCGGGTCGGCGATGGTGACCACGCGATGGCCCGCAGCCGCATGCTCGGCCAGAATCGCGGCCCGAACCTCGGTCAGTTCCCGCTTGGCCTCCCCCTTGCCGATGACGAAGAACGTGTCGACCTGCCGGATCGCCTCGATCGCCTGAACGGTCACCTGCCGCGGATCACCGGCGCCGATCCCGACCACATAGAGCTTGCGCACGGGGCCCAAGGCTAGCCAGCGCACGCGTGGCTAGGCTGGCCGGTATGGACGGCGCGCCGAGAATCGACACCCAGTACGAGGATCTGCTGAGACTCGTCCTCGAGCGGGGCACCCCGAAGGCCGATCGGACCGGCACCGGCACCCGCTCGATCTTCGGTCACCAGCTGCGGTACGACCTGTCCGCCGGCTTCCCGCTGATCACCACGAAAAAAGTGCATCTGAAGTCGATCGTCTACGAATTGCTGTGGTTCCTGCGCGGCGATTCCAATATCGGCTGGCTGCACGACCACGGGGTGACGATCTGGGACGAATGGGCCGACCGGAACGGCGAACTCGGTCCGGTGTACGGCGTGCAGTGGCGCAGCTGGCCCACGCCGGACGGCACCCACATCGACCAGATCGCCCAGGTGCTACAGACCCTGCGCACCGATCCGGATTCGCGGCGCATCATCGTCTCGGCGTGGAATGTGGCCGACCTGGACAAGATGGCGCTGGCGCCCTGCCACGCGTTCTTCCAATTCCATGTCGCCGACGGCAAGCTCTCCTGCCAGCTGTATCAGCGTAGCGCCGACCTGTTTCTCGGGGTGCCGTTCAATATCGCCAGCTATGCCCTGCTCACCCATATGGTGGCCCAGCAGACCGAGCTGGAACCCGGCGATTTCATCTGGACGGGCGGCGATTGCCACATCTACGACAATCACCTGACCCAGGTGCGCGAACAGCTGACCCGCGAACCGTATCCGTTCCCGCAATTGCGGCTGCGCCCGGCGCCGAGCCTGTTCGACTACGTCTACGAGGATGTCGACGTCGTCGGCTACCGTCACCATCCCGCGATCAAGGCGCCGGTGGCGGTATGAACCGCATCGGGCTGATCTGGGCACAGACCGCGGCCGGAGTGATCGGCGCGGACAACGCCATTCCCTGGCGGGTGCCGGAGGATATGGCGCATTTCAAGCTCGTGACCGCCGAGCATCCCGTGGTGATGGGCCGGCGCACCTGGGATTCGCTGCCGGATCGGTTCCGGCCACTGCCCGGGCGCCGCAATATCGTGATCACCCGGCGCACGGATTGGTCGGCGCCCGGTGCGGAACGCGCCGAATCGGTGCCGGCGGCCCTCACCCTGGCCGGCTCGGATACCGTCTGGGTGATCGGCGGCGGCGAAATCTACCGCCAGGCAATGGATTACGCCACGGATCTGATGGTGACCGAAATCGACGCCGATATCCCCGGCGATACCTACGCCCCCGCCATCGAGGGTGCTTGGCACGTCGAGGACGCGCCGTGGACACAGTCGCGCACCGGGCTGCGCTATCGGATCCGGCGGTTCGCCCGCGAACAGCCACCGATCGTCGCGCACTGATCTGTGGCCGGCCGGCCCGGCAGGTCTCGAACCCGAATCGCATCGGCGAAACGCCCGACCGCGCGAGGCGGGTCCGGCATACTCACCGATATCCAGCCTGTGACCCCGTACCGATCCCGGCTGAACCGCGAGAGGCAGATCATGGACAAGAAATCGCTGACGGCGGTAGCTCGCCAGCAGCTGAAGCTGGCCGCATCCGCCACGAGTGGACGCAGTTCGCAAACCCTCTACGGCGGCCACACCCACAGCCTGCGCCAGACCGTGATCGCGCTGACCGCCGGCCAGAGCCTCGCCGAACACGAGACCCACGGAGAGGCCACGCTCCAGGTGCTCACCGGAACCCTGGTGCTGATCTGTGGCACCAACGAGTGGAAGGGATCGCCCGGCGACCTCCTGGTGATCCCGTCCGGGCGGCACAGCGTAAAGGCCATCGACGACGCGGTATTCCTGCTGACCGTCGCCAAATGAGGCCGGCCCGCGCCGAGTGGATGGATGCCGGGCGGTAGCGGGCGTCGGCGGCGCGCACCGCGGCCCGTGCGCGCACGGTGGCGGGTGCGCCCCGTACCCTGTTGATCATGGGTGAGCCGCAGCCGATCCTCGATCCGCTCTCGCGCGCCGCGATCTTCCTCGTCGCCACCATCGACGAGGGCGGTGAGCCGGTGGTTCGCGACCTTCTCGCCGATCTCGCGGGTTTGCGGCGTTCGATCGGGTTCCGGGTGCCGGAGACGCGGCTGTCCTGTGTGACCAGTATCGGTTCCGCCGCCTGGGACCGGCTCTTCGCCGGACCGAAACCCGCTGAGCTGCACGAATTCCCGGGCTACATCGGACCGAAGCATCAGGCCCCGGCGACGCCCGGCGATCTACTGTTCCACATCAAGGGCGAAATGCCCGATGCCTGCTTCGAATTGGCGATGCTGATCGGTTCCCGGCTGAAGGGGGCCGCCACGATCATCGACGAAACCGTGGGGTTCCGGTATTTCGAACAGCGCGATCTGCTCGGATTCGTCGACGGCACCGAGAATCCCGAGGGCCCCGCCGCGGTCGCCGCGGCGCTGATCGGTGACGAGGATCCCGAATTCGCCGGTGGCAGCTACGTGATCGTGCAGAAGTACCTGCACGATCTGGAAGCGTGGAGTTCGCTGACCGTCGAGGAACAGCAACTCGTCATCGGCCGCACCAAGCTCGAGGATCTGGAACTGTCCGACGAGGACAAGCCCGCGGATTCCCATGTCGCGGTGAACACGTTGATCGATCCGGACGGCACCGAACGCCAGATCCTGCGCGCGAACATGCCTTTCGGCAGTGTGCGAGAGGGCGAATTCGGGACCTATTACATCGCTTACGCGGCCACCCCGGATGTCACCGAGCGCATGTTGGTCCGCATGTTCCTCGGCACCGACGAGGCGCCCTACGACCGCATTCTCGACTTCTCCACCGCGATCACCGGGACCTTGTTCTTCACCCCGGCCAACGATTTCTTCGACGACCTGCCGGACGCCCCCGATTCGTCGGCGGATTCGGAGCAGGACCTGGCACTGGAGGCGGTCGGTGTCACCGACCTGCCCGCGGCCGCGCCGTCCGGCGACGGCTCCCTCGGTATCGGCACGTTGAAAAGGATCCCCCAATGAACAATCTGCACCGTGAACTCGCGCCGATCACCTCCGAAGCGTGGTCGGCCATCGAGGAGGAGGCGACGCGGACCTTCCGGCGGCACATCGCCGGCCGCCGGGTCGTGGACCTGTCCGGCCCGCACGGCACCGCCTACTCCGCGGTCGGATTGGGTCGCACCACCGTGATCGACGCGCCGGACCAGGGGGTGCAGGCGCGCCAGCGGCTGGTCGCGCCCCTGGTGGAACTGCGGGTGCCGTTCACCCTGTCCCGCGAGGAACTCGACAACGTCGAGCGCGGCGCCATGGACGCCGATCTGGACCCGGTGAAGGATGCGGCCAAGAAGATCGCCTTCGCCGAGGACCGCGCCGTCTTCGAGGGCTATCCGGCGGCCGGCATCACCGGGATCCGGGCCTCGGCCTCCAATACGCCGGTCACCGCGCCGAGCGATCCGCGGTTGATCCCCGAGGCGATCGCCCAGGCCCTCAGTGAACTGCGGCTGGCCGGTGTGGACGGTCCGTATTCGGTCCTGCTCAGCGCCGATCTGTACACCGCGGTCAGCGAGACCTCCGATCACGGCCATATGATCCGCACCCACATCGAACGCCTGATTCCCGAGGGCCAGATCATCTGGGCCCCCGCGATCGACGGCGCCTTCGTCCTCACCACCCGCGGTGGGGATTTCGATCTGCAACTGGGACAGGATCTTTCGATCGGCTACCTGTCCCACGACGCCGACACCGTCCAGCTGTATTTCCAGGAGAGCCTGACCTTCCTGGTCTACACCGCAGAGGCGGCGGTCGCGCTGCGCGCCTGAACCGGCGCGGCCCCGTCGTCGTGATCACGTCGCCGCATGCCCCGAAAAGGCAGATGGACAACGGTCCGGCAGCCGGTACCGTGGACCCGGAATATCAGCGGGTGCCGGGTGCACCGGATGAACGTGGAGGCGGCGTGGACGACATCGTGCGGCCCACCGGGGCCGGTCGGCTGCGAATGATCGCGCGGAGGCCGGCATGAACGACGACGTGCAGCCGACCCCCGGCGAGCGCTCCGACCTCTCGCCCCGGTCCGACGATCCGATGCGCCCGGTGCGGGCCGGGGTCGTCACCGGCCGCCGCATCCTCGGTTACGGCGCGCTCGCCGTTTCGGTCGCCGCGGTGATCTGCGCGGCCACGGTCGGTCTGTTCGGGCTGAACCGGATCTTCACCGGGCTGCTGGTCGGGGTGGGGGCGGCGATCGCGGTGCTGGTGTGGCTGTTCGGCCGCGACGTCGTGGTCCTGACCGATCGCGCGATCTACCGTCGGACCCCGTGGGCGGAATCGCGACTGGAGTGGGATCGAGTGGTGGCCGGGCGGTTCGCGCTCGACGAGCGGTCCCGGTGGTCGCTCGCGTTGGATCTGACCGGTGGGGACGAGCCACACGACGAACTGGTGCTGCTCAGCATCCCACCGATCGACCGCCCGGTCTCCAATGCCTACGAACACCGCAAACGGGAACAGGTCGCGGATGTCCGCCGCATCCTGCGGCACAAGCGCGTGCCGGTCACGCTGCTGCCCGAGATCGCGGCGGCACTGCACGAACATTGGAAGCTGGCACCCGCCGCCCACTGATCGCTTTGTACCGTCGTCGGATATGAAGGCTCCCTCGATGATCCGTACCGCCGCATTGGCTCATGTCCGGGATCGCCGGCTGTTGCAGGCGCGATCGGTCGGCAAGGACGTGTTCTACATGGCGGGCGGAAAAATCGATCCCGGCGAGTCTCCGGTCGAGGCGCTGTACCGGGAGGTGCGGGAGGAACTGGGGGTGAGCGTGCGCTCGCACGACGAACTCGGTGTTTTCGAATGCGAGGCCTACGGGCACGCGCCCGGCACGCCCCTGCATATGACGTGCTTCACCGCCGACCTCACCGGCGAACCCACCCCGACCAGTGAGATCGCCGAATTGCGCTATTTCACCGTCGGCGAGTATGCCGCCATGCGGCATGTGGCGCCCGGCTCCATGATGGTGTTCCGGCGGCTCCACGAACTCGATCTGATCGACTGGTGAGCGCCGCGGCTCACGATTCGGGCTGCGCCGCCCCGGCATCGGAGTCGGCGGTCGGCTGTTCCCCAGGAACCGGCGGCTCGGCCGGTACGGACATATCGGCGTCGATCTGCCCGGAATCCAACGGAATTCGACTCGCCGCGACGAAGGCCAGCAGCAACGCCACAGCGACGCCGAGCAGCATGACGCGGGTAGCGTCGGCGAACCCGTTGGCGAGCGCATCGGTCACTGCCGCGGGCGCGTGCTGACCGCGGAGGCCGACGATCGCACCGCCCGCCGAATCCCGGGTGGCCGCGGCCACGGCGGCGGCGGCACGCGGCGCCAGTCCGGGCACATAGCCGAGCCGATCGGGCAGGAAGTGGCCGAGTCCGATCGAGAGGGTGCTGCCGAGTACCGCCACCCCGAGCGCCGCACCGGCGGGGCGAGCGGTCAACGCCGTGACCGATCCCGGATCCGAGGCACCCGCCCATAGATCGGTGCGCACTCGCACGGTCAGCGGCGCCACCGCGAGTCCGAGACCGACCCCGTAGCAGGCGAGCAAAACCGTCGGCACCCACGCCGAGATCGTGGCCGTGAGGGCCAGAGCGGTCACCGCGATCGCGAGCAGCGCGATCGCCAGCCCTACTCGCACCAGCCACAACGGCGGTATCGCCCGCGCCGGCCCGGCGGTCAGCACGCCGGCGATGAGCGCACAGCCGGTCAACACCACGAGGATCGAACCGGTCCGCAGCGGCGACAACCCGAGACAGTTCACCAGATACAGCGGTAGCGCGAACAGCACAGCGAACTGGGCTGCCGCCACCAGCATCGCCGCGCCGTCGCTCCAGCGTCGCGGATCGGACAGTCGCGAAAAGTCCATCAGCGCCGCATGTTCCACCCTCACCCGGTGCCGCTCCCAGAAGAAGAACAGCACGAGCAGCAGTACGCCCACGCCGAGGACGAACGGGATCACCGAACTCGCCGATTGGACCGACCAGGTCAGGCCGAACAGGGTGAACTCCCGCCGGGGCCGCCACCAGCCGTAGCGCTGCCCCTCGATCAGCGCGAAGATCACCAACGCGAATCCGGCGGTGCTGAGCAGCCATCCGTCCACATCGAGGCCGGTCGCGGCGCGACCGATGCGGGTTTCGGGGACCAGCACCAGGGTGCCGATCAGCACGACCACCCCGATCGGCACGTTGATCAGGAATATCCACGGCCAGGTGAAGGAGTTGGTGAACCAGCCGCCCAACGCGGCGCCCACGACCGCGGCCGCGGCCGACGCGGTCGCCCACACCGTGAAGGCGACGGCCCGGGCCCGCCCGCGGAACAGCACGGAGACGGTGGACACCGATCCGGCCACGACGGCGGCACCCCCGATCCCCTGCACGAGCCGCCCCCAGATGAGCGGACTCGCCGAATCGGCGGAAGCGGCGAGCACGCTACCGCCCACGAATACCAGCACGCCCAGCGCCAGGATCGCGCGCCGACCGAACCGATCGGCGATCCGGCCGACGGTGATCAGCAGCACGGCGAGGACCACCGAATACACACAGAAGACCCACTGTGCCTGCGTGAAGTCCAGACCCAGGTCACCGATGATCGCGGGCAGCGACACGCCGACGACCGTGCCGTCCAGCAGTACCATCGCCAGCCCGAGCGAGACGATCGCGAGCGCGGGCCAGCGTCTGGCTCCCGTGGGCGGCACATCGGGCTCAGCGTCTGTTCGAACGTGATCAGCCATGCGCCGCTCCCGTCGTCGACCGGTGTCGCTGGGAAGTAACTCGTATCGGTCGAGTCTACGAGCCGAGCGGGACGAATCTCGGCAATCGAGACAGGGTGATACCGGACCGTGCAGCGATCGCGAGTAATCGGCTACCGAATACGGCCGGTCCGCGGCTCTTGCCTGCTCGGACAGCCCGTTCCAGGCTCGAACACCGCTCGTCGCCGGGAGAGATTTGCGTTCATCGAGGCTCGAAGAGTCCTTACACTGATTCGAACAGGAACCGGATATCGAGGGACATCCACCATGACAGGTCACTCGCCCGCACCCGATCCCCTGCGCGAAGGTACTGCTGCATCAGGCCACTACTGGGTAGTCGACCTGGAACCGCCTCCCGCGGCATCGACCCTGCTTTCGGGTTATATCCATCGGGTACGCAATACCATGCAGAAGCTGGTCGACTTACTGGGTACTCCTGCCCTCACGCGAAAACCCCCAGCTCCGAAACCACCCGAACCGGTGCCCGTCGATCATGATTTCGTCGGATCGGCTGCTGCGGAGTATCAGGTGATGCGCGGACAGATCGCGACGCATGTGGCGCGCTGGCAAGAACGCGAGCCGGACATTCATGCGGTGAGCGCGCAGACGTCGACCATCGCCGAGGCTGTGCTCGAAGACATCAAACACACCGTGGCGCAATTACGGCACACGCTGCGTACCGCTGGCTCCACTCCGACAGCGCACTATCAGCCGGTTTCCTCGACCAGAGCCAGTGGTTTGTCGTTGGCGGTGGAGCAGGTCATGACCGAAGCCGTCAGTGACGCCATGGAAGACGTATACGACAGTGTGCTGGTCGCCGAAAAGGAAGTCGGCCTGTCTACATCCAACTTGCCGAAAATCCCCGACGAGCCGTTCCAGTTGATGCCACCCGTGCTGGGGTTCAACACCATCTGACCGGCGTACCAACGCACATCGGAGCGCGTCCCCGGAGGGGCCGAACAGATCGTGCCAATATCGCCGCAGCCAACGGAGATTTCCCTGCTATCGATCGAGGTTCGCTCGATCTGTTCGCCGTGGCGGCGGCGAGAGCCGATGCGTGGCATGGGCGGCGCTGAACTCCGCGCGTCCCAACCGATGGCTTCTCAGCGCGGTTTCACCTCTGCCAGGAGTTCCGGGCCGTGGCTCTCGACTCGGGTGGTCACGAGTCGCACGCTCAGTAGGGTTGTGCCGACGCCCAGGGTGATGCCTACCGGGAACGCACACCACTCGATGACCCCGCTGTGCAGGTAGACGCCGAGACCGACGATGCCCAGAACCGGGAGGCTGACGAGGAGTTGGCCGAATCCGATGGCCAGTTGCACGAGGGCACGGGCGCATCCGGGGTTGCCGGAATTGCCGGCAAACGGGTTGCCTCGTTGCTGCGGAAGGGGATACGCGGCGTAGACCGAGAGGAAGATCGCGGTCGCCGCGCCGACGCCGAGTACGACCGGGAGGGCGGAGACCACCCAGGGATACATCTGCCGCCGCCCGAGGGCGCCCGGCAGCACGAGGGTGAGAACCACCGCCAACGGCGCGACGACTAGGAGCCAGGCGATCACGCGGCCTCGTACGTCGGCTCGGGTGGCGCCAGGGACGACGAGGGTGTGCCAGAGGGCGGTTCCGTCGAAGGCGTACATGTTGGCGCTGGCCATCGCGGCCAACCACACCACGAAGACACCGGCGAACGGCACACCGGCGGCGCCGTTCTGCAGGCCGAGGAAGATCGGGAGCACCACCCCGATCAGCATCAGCGGCAGCAGCGCCGCGCGGCGGCGCCCGTCCCGCCACCAGGTGCGAAGTTCTTTCAAGACCACCGCGCCGACGGGAGTCGGTGGGATCAGCCGCTCCCATCGGGCCGCGCCGGCGCGCTCGCCGACCGGGCCGGCGGGTGCGGCGGTGGTGGTGAGGCGCCGGCGGAGCAGGACCGCCCACGCCTGCCACAACAGAGCAGCCAGTGCCGCGAGGCCGGCCAAGGGCAGGAGGCCGAACCACCAGCGGCCCTCGGCGGCGGCCTGTACCGAGTAGGGCGCCCAGCCCGACGGCAAGGCGCGCAACGTGATTCCGAGGCCGGGCGAGACCTCTTTCAGCCGCGGCCCGAGGTAGCCGACCAGCAATTGCAGCGGATAGTAGGCGAGACCGGTCAGGCCGGCGAGCACCACACCGAGGTCACGTCCGCGCCGCGAACGCATCGCCGCCCCGATCCAGGCCAGCACGACCCGCGACAGCAGGACCACGAAGATCAGCTGCAGCACGACACCGACGAGTGCGAAAAACACTGGGAGAACGCCCAATTGGACTGCAAGCGCGACCAGACCACCGAAGGCGATCAGATTCACCACCCCGGCCGGGCCGGTGAACGCGACCGCGGCGAGCCCGACCGCCAGCCGGCGGTAGCTCAGCGGCAACAGCCGGAAATGCTCGGGCTGCAGGGTTTCGTCGCTACTGCCGGTGAAGATCGGACCGCACAGCCAGCCCAGCGTCCACATCGCGTACAGGGTGGCGGCGACATTGACCGCCGCGCGGGCGTCCCAGCCGTACCCTGCGACCGCCATCAGCGCGGCGGTGACGATCGCGGCGAGCACGCCGATGATCAGCCCGATCCAGAAACCGACCGCGGCGCGGCCGCCGCTCATCGCGCGGGCGGTGAGCCGCCAGCGCATCCGGATCAGGACGCCAACCACGACAGTCCCTCATCTCCCCCGATCCGTCCGCCGACCAGGCGCACGAACGCCTCCTCGAGACTGCCCTCCCCACGGACCTCGGCGACCGATCCGGTCGCCACCACCCGGCCCTTGTCGATGACCGCCAGATGATCGCACAGGTTCTCCATCAGCGCCATCACATGACTGGACAGCACCACCGAACCGCCGGCCGCGACGAACCGCCGCAGAATGGTGCGAATAGTGCTGGCCGACACCGGATCCACCGCTTCGAAGGGCTCGTCGAGTACCAGCAGCTTCGGACCGTGCAGCAGGGCCGTCGCGAGCCCGATCTTCTTGCGCATACCGGCCGAATAATCCACGACGAGCGTGCGTTCCGCGCCGGTGAGCTCCAGCACCGACAGCAACTCCTGCGCCCGCTCGGCCACCGTGCCGGGCGGCATTCCGCGCAGAAGTCCGGTGTAGGTGAGCAATTCGCGTCCGGTAAGTCGTTCCGGCAGTGCCAGGCCGTCGGGCAGTACCCCGACGATCGTCTTGGCCCGCACCGGATCCGCCCAGACATCGGCGCCGAAGATCTGTGCCTGCCCGGCGTCGGGCCGCAGCAGGCCGACCGCCATCGACAGCGTGGTGGTCTTCCCCGCGCCGTTCGGGCCGACCAGACCGAAGAACGAACCCGGCGGCACCGTCAGGCTCACCCCGTCGACCACCCACGGCCCGCCGAATCGCTTGTACAGCCCGCTCAACCGCAGAGCGGGCACATCATCGGCTTCCATCTCCCCTCCTCCGCGAGCCCCGCCCGCGTCCGTGATCGACCACCTCGTGAAGTCGTCGCCGGCAAGTGCGGCCCTTCGTTACCGCAGCAAGGTGGCCGGGTCGACCGTGAGCTCGAACGGCGCGTGCAACGTCACCTCGGCCCCGGCGGCCGCGCGCTGAACCAGTTCGTATTCGCCGTTCTCACCGAGGGCGTAGGCGAACAGGACCGGCAACTGTTCCCCCGGTAGACGTCCCTTGAACGAGTTGATTTCGATACGCCAGTAATTGGGTATACCGGCTTGCGCGTACAAGCTCGGCTTGGCCATCCGATCCTGGAGCGTTGTCGAGGCCGATACGATCTCGACTGCCAAACCCACCCGATCGACGCGAACCCCCCGCTCGTCCTTGTCGACGGCCCCACGGCCCGCAATGAGATCCGGAATCGGCTCGTCATCACCGATCAGCACGCCGACTCCTGGTAAGACCCACATATCGCGCGGCATAGCCGATGTGAGCGCGACAAGTAGCCACGTCAGCACTTCCTGATGCCTGGGTTTCGGGGCCGCGTTCACGACCAGCTGACCATTCAGCACCTCGTAGCGGATTCCGTTGTCGGGCAGATGTTCGAGATCCGCGGCTGTCCAGCGATCACCCATCGGCTGCAACGCCGAAGGCCGCTCGGGAACCGGCATCGCCACGACAGTCACCTCCTAGCCCGCTGATCGCGATGGACAACTGGGTCCGAGTCTAGACGAGGGCCGGCGCCGCGGGCCGGGCTCCGGAGGCAGCCGCACCCCGGCCGGGATACGACCGCCTCCGGGCACGGTCTACTCGGCGACGATCACCCGGACCTCGCCATCGGCCGCCTCGGTCGGCTCACCCGCGGTGGCGAACCAATGGCTCACCTCGCCCTCGGCCAGATCACCCGCGGGATCGCCGGTGGGCAGCACCGACAGTGCGCCCGCGGTCGCCGCGACCAGGAATTCCGCCAGCGCCGCCGGACCCGCCGCCGCCGTGGTGTACGTGGTCGACTCGTAGTCGATCTCGTACTCCTCGCGCAGCGTGTCGGCGTGCTGGAGGGCCTGCTCCTGGGTCAGCGTGCGCAGCGTGCCGTCCGCGGTCCGGACCACGAACGCCGGGTGGTCGTCCTGCAGCGTCCGCACCCGGTCGGCATAGGACACCGGATGCGCTTGCGCCGCATCGATTTCCGCCCGCACCTTGGGATCGGTCGGCACCAGCCAGCGCACCGACTTGGCCGCCGGCTCCAGCGCGATGCCGAAACCGGCCCCCGCGGCGACGATTTCACCGAAGGAGAGTCCCTCGGCGAACAACGCCGCGGCACCGGCCTTCTGGACCGCCCACAGCGCGATCACCGCGTCCACCGAATGCGGAAGCGCGACCGCCACGATGTCGCCCGGACCCACGCCCCGGCTGATCAGCACCCGCGCCAGCTTCGACGAGCGGGAATCGACCTCGTGGTAGGCGATTTCCGCCTCGCCGGCCAGCAGTGCCGGTGCCTGCGGATCCTCCTCGACGACCTTGCCCAGCGCGGCAGCCACCGTGCGGGTGCCGATCCGCGTCGGCTCGGCGGCGGGTGCGGTCGCGACCCGCGACTCCGCGAGGATGCGTTCGCGCTCCTCCTGATCGAGGATGTCGACCGCGCCCACCGACCGCTGCGGATCGTCCGCCAGCGCCGTGAGTACCCGGACCAGGCGTTCGGCCAGCGTACGCACGTCCGCCTCGGAGAAGCGGCTGGTCAGATACTCCAGGTTCAGACCGATCGTCGCTTCCGCGGTGACCCACAGGGTCATCGGGTAGTGCGTGGCGCCGGCGAAATCGACACCCGTCACCGACATACCGTCGATCGAGGTGACCGCCTCGATCGACTCGCGGTCGACCGGATAGGACTCGAAGACGACGAGCGAGTCGAAGGCAGCGGCCGGTCCGCTGACCCGCTGGATATCGGTGAGACCCACGTAGTGGTGATCCAGCAGTGCGGCCTGTTCCCGCTGCAACGCCGTCAACATCTCCGCCACCGTGGCGCGGTCGTCGAGATGCACCCGCACCGGCAGCGTGTTGATGAACAGGCCGACCATGGATTCGACCCCGGGCAGCTCCGGCGGGCGACCGGAGACCGTCGCACCGAAGACCACGTCTTCGCGGTTGGTCAACCGGCCGAGCAACAGGCCCCACGACGCCTGCACCAGCGTGTTCACGGTGATACCGAGGTCGGCGCAGAACTTGTTCAGCCGCTGGGTGAGTGCGGAATCCAGTTCGGTCACCAGCTTGTCGGCGCCGTAGGTCTCGGCCGACTGCAGCGGCGGGGCCAGCTGCGTCGGCTCGGAAACCCCGGCCAGCGCCTGCTGCCAAGCCCGCAGCGAATCCTCGACATCGCGGGTCGACAGCCACGCCAGGAAGTCCCGGTACGAATTGACCTGCGGCAGCGCCGTCAGATCACCGCCCGTGGCGTACAGCACCAGCAGATCACGCATCAGCAGCGGCATCGACCAACCGTCGAAGACGATGTGATGCGCCGTGATGGCCAGTCGCCACTGCCGCGCATCCTCGGCCCCGACCCGGTACAGCGTGAACCGCAGCAGCGGCGGTGTAGCCATATCGAAGCGAGTGCTGCGATCCTCGGCGAGCCGCTCGCGCAGCGCCGCCTCGCCCGCGTCCGCGGGCAGCTCGGTCAGGTCCACCACCTGCCACGGGACCTCGACCCGGTCCAGCACCAGCTGCACCGGCCGGCCGTCGTGGTCGGCGGTGAACGCCACCCGCAAGCTGTCGTAGCGGTTCAGCATGGCCTGTGCGGCCGAGTGCAACCGGTCGATGTCCAGGGCGCCCTCGAACGCGATGATCGCCTGCTGCCCGTACACGTCGACGGTGGACTGGGTCATCATCGCGTGGAAGAGCAGACCGGACTGCAGCGGCGACAGCGGCCACACCTCGACCAGACCCGGGTAATCCTGTTCCCAGCGACCCAGATCCTCGGGATCGACCTCCACCAGCGGACCGGTCGGCAATTCCAGCAGCTCCTGGTCACCGAGCCCGGCGGCAGCCAGCGCGGCGATGGTACGCCGCTCGAACACGTCGCGGGCGCCGAAGTTGATGCCCCGGGCCTTCGCCCGCGATACCAGTTGGATCGACAGGATGCTGTTGCCGCCGACGGCGAAGAAATCGTCGTCGACGCCGATCTGATCGTTGCCCAGCATCTCGTGCACGATCTCGGCCAGCACCTGCTCGGCCGGCGTGGACGGCGCTCGATACTGCGTGGTCCGGAATTCGGGCTCCGGCAACGCCTTTCGGTCGAGTTTGCCGCTGCTGTTGAGCGGCAGCTCGGGCAGCACCACGAAGGCCGACGGCACCATGTACGACGGCAACGCCTCGGTCAGCGCCGCCGCGACAGCGTCGACGTCGACTCCGGCATCGACATCGGCCGGCACCAGGTAGGCGACCAGCCGATCGCCGAGCCGCTCGTCGGTCTTGGCCAGTACCGCGGTCCGCGCGACGCTGTCGAGCGCGAGGATGGCCGCTTCGATCTCGCCGAGCTCGATCCGGAACCCGCGGATCTTGACCTGGAAGTCGGTGCGGCCGCGGTAATCCAGTTCACCGGCCGCGGTCCATGCCACCAGGTCACCGGTGCGGTACATCCGCTCACCCGGGACGAACGGATCGGCGACGAACCGGTCGGCGGTCAGATCCGGACGACCGAAATAGCCGCGTGCCAACTGCACACCGCCGAGGTACAGCTCACCGGCGACGCCGTCGGGCACCGGATGCAACCTCGAGTCCAGCACGTAGACGCGGCTGTTCCATTCCGGAACACCGATCGACACCGACTGCTGATCGGCCTCGGTGACCCGATGGTTCGTGATCGACACCGCCGCTTCGGTCGGGCCGTACACGTTGTACAGCCCGGCCCGGTTGGCGGCGAGGAAGCGCTGCGCCGCGGAACCGGGCAGCGCCTCACCGATGGTGAGCACCTGACGCAACGAATCCGCCAGCGGCCCACCGGAATCGATCAGCAGCGCGTCCAGCAGCGACGGCACCAGATGCAGACTGGTCACCGATTCGCGAGCCATCAGCTCGTTCAGGTACGCCGGATCGCGTTGTCCGCCGTCGCGGGCGACGACCATCCGGCCACCGGTCACCGCCGGCGACCAGAACGCCCACATCGAGACGTCGAAGGTCGTCGGCGTCTGCAGGAGCACCACGTCCCGCGCGTCGAGCTCGAATTCGTCGGCCAGCCAGAGCATCTGGTTGACGATCGCGACATGGGGCACCGCCACGCCCTTCGGACGCCCGGTGGACCCGGAGGTGAACAACACGTAGGCCGTGTTGTCCGGACGCAGCGGCGACGACCGGTCGGCGTCGGTGACCTCGGCCGGCGAATACTCCGACAGATCCAGCGCGTCGAGCGACACCACCGGTGCCAGTCGGGTGTCGAAGCCGGTTTCGGCGTCGGTCAGGACACAGACCGGAGCGGCGGTCTCGAGGATGTAATCGGTGCGGTCGACCGGCTGATCCGCGTCGACCGGCACATAGGCGCCACCGGCCACCGTGACCGCGTACATGGCCACGACCAGATCCACCGACCGGCGCAGCGCCAGCACGACCCGGGCGTCCGGCCCGACACCCCGCGAAATCAGGTAGCGGGCCAGCGTGTTCACCCGAGCCGAGAGTTCGGCATAGGTGACCGAACTGCCGTCGACCCCGGTCAGTGCGACGGCCTCGGGTGCGGCCGCCATCGCCTGCTGCAACAGCGAGGCCAAGGTCGCCGAGCGATCGGTCTCGTGCGCGGTGTCGTTGCGGGCGAACAGCGCCCGTCGTTCGGCGGCATCGAGGATGTCGAGCTCGCCCACCGCCAGCTCGGGCCGGTCGACGATCTCACGCAGAATCCGGACGAACCGATCCACCACACCGCCCACCGTGCTCTCGTCGAACAGCGCGGTGGCGTAGGTGAGCGCACCGGTCATACCGCTGGGCGCACCCGAGGTGTCGTAGCTGTCGGAGACGATCAGGTTCAGGTCGAACTGCGACAGCCGAGTGTCGAGTTCGACCCCGGAGACCGTCAGCCCCGGCAGCTCGAGCGTGGTACCGCCCTGGTTCTGGAACGACAGCCCCACCTGGAACAACGGCGAATGTGCCGTCGACCGGACCGGGTTGAGGACCTCCACCAACCGCTCGAACGGGATGTCGGCGTGCGCGAAGGCCTGCAGATCCGATTCACGCTGCCGGGCCAGCAGGCCGACGAACGGCTCGGCCGGGTCCACCCGGGTGCGGAACACCAGGGTGTTGACGAACATACCGATCAGGTCGTCCAGCTCTCGTTCGCCGCGGCCCGCGATCGGCGTGCCGATCGCGACGTCGCCGGTCCCCGACAGCCGCGCCAGCAACAGCGCGAACGCGGTGTGCACCACCATGAACAGGGTGGCGCCCTGTTCCCGAGCCAACTCGGTCAGGGCCCGGTGCAACTGCGCATCGATCTCGACCGGAATGGTCGCACCCGCGAACGACTGCGCGGCCGGACGGGGCCGATCCAGCGGCAGGTCCAGCTGGTCCGGCAGATCGGCGAGCGCCTCGGTCCAGTACGCGATCTGCTTGCTCGCCAGCGAATCCGGATCGTCCTCGGAACCGAGCAGTTCGCGCTGCCAGACGCTGTAGTCGGCGTACTGGACCGGCAGCGGCTGCCAGTTCGGGGCCTCACCCATCGATCGGGCGGCGTAGGCGGTCATCACGTCCCGGGTCAACGGCGCCATCGACGATCCGTCGCCCGCGATGTGGTGGACGACCATCGACAACACGTATTCCCGGGCAGGCGCCGGCCTATCGCCGGTGGTCGGCAGATCGGACAGTTCGAACAGCACGACCCGCATCGGGACCTGGGCGGTGATGTCGAACGAGGTCGACACCACCGACAGCAGGGCCGACTCGAGCTCGGCGGTCGTTACGGTCCGCAGTTCCAGTTCCGGCACCGCCTGCGAGGCCGGCAACACGACCTGCGCCGGTTCGGTTGCGCCGGAACCGGTTTCGCTCGTGTCGTCGAGCGGGTACACCGTCCGCAACACCTCGTGCCGCGCCACCAGATCACCGATCGCCGCCTGCAGCGCGTCGATGTCGAGCACCCCGGACAGGCGCACCGCGATAGGCATGTTGTAGGCCGCGGAATCGGGGTCGAACCGGTTCAGGAACCACATCCGCTGCTGGGCCGGCGACAACGGAATCCGCTGCGGCCGAGGCAGACTGCCGAGCTGCGGCGCACCGGACTCGCGGGTCTGCGATTCGATCGCCGCCGCGAAACCGGAGACCGTCGGACGCTCGAACAACTCCCGCACCGCGACGCGCGTGCCGATCGCCGCGGCGACCCGGGCGATGACCTGGGTGGCGACCAGCGAGTTGCCGCCCAGGGCGAAGAAGTCGTCATCGGCGCCCACGCGCTCGGCCCCGAGAACCTCGGCGAAGACACCGGCCACGATTTCCTCGACCGGTGTGGCGGGAGCGCGGAACTCCCGGCGGCTGAACGTCGGCGCCGGCAGCGCCTTGCGATCCAGCTTGCCGCTCGGGTTGAGCGGGAACGCCGCCAGCTCGATCACCTGCGAGGGCACCATGTAGGACGGCAGTTGTTCGGCCGCGGCGTCGAGCAGGAGTGTCTGCTCGATGCGCTGACCGGGCCGCGGCACCGCGTAGGCCACCAGCTGTTCACCCAGTTCGGACGGCACCACCAGGGCGACGGCCTGGCTCACCGAAGGATGCGCGAGCAGCACCGATTCGATTTCGCCGAGCTCGATGCGCTGGCCACGGAACTTCACCTGGAAGTCCGCGCGACCCAGGTATTCCAGGATGCCGATGGTCGTGCCGGGCCGCTCACCCGCTTCCTCGCGCCACTGCACCAGGTCGCCGGTGCGGTACATGCGCTCACCGTGCCCGAACGGGTTGGCCACGAATCGATCCGCGGTCAGGTCGGGGCGGCGGGCATAGCCGCGGGCCAGCTGATCACCGGCCAGGTACAGCTCGCCGATGACACCGGCAGGCACCGGTCGCAACCGCGAATCCAGCACGTAGACCTGCGAATTACCCTGTGGGCGCCCGATCGGGACGCTGAGCGTCTCGGTACCCGTGGCGGTCCACTCGGTGATACTCACCGTGGCTTCGGTGGGCCCGTACATGTTGTGGATCGCCGCATCGCTGATCGCCTGGACCGTGACGACGGTCTCCGGCGGCAACGCTTCACCGGCGGAGAAGATCGTGCGCAGGGTCGGCATCGCACCCGCCGGGGTGTGCGCGGCGAGCACGGCCAGCATCGACGGCACGAAGTCGGTGATCGTCACCTTCCGGGCCGCGATCGTTTCCGCCATGTACAGCGGATCGCGATGCCCGTCCGGGGTGGCGAGCAGGAGTTTCGCGCCGACCCGCAACGGCATGAAGTAGCCCCACAGCGAGATGTCGAAGGTGGTGGGCGTCTTCTGGAAGTAGACGTCGTCCGCCGACATCGGATACCGCGACAGCATGACCGAGATCTGATTCTGGATCGCCGCATGCGAGATCGCCACACCCTTCGGGCGCCCGGTCGATCCGGACGTGAAGATGACGTACGCCGGGTTGGCCGGATGCAGTGGCGCCGACAACTCCTCCGGGCGCACCGGAGTGGTGTCGAATCCGTCCAGATCCACCGTGTCGAGATTGATGGCGGCCACCCCGTCGGGCAGCGGAATCGCATCCGCGGTCCGGGTCAGCACACACACCGGCTGCGCGGTGTCGAGCACATGCGCGATCCGCTCGGCGGGGTGATCGGGGTCCAGCGGTACGTACGCACCGCCCGCGGCGACGATCGCGTACATGGCGACAACCTGGTCCAGTGAGCGCCGAATCGCCAGGCCCACCAGGGATTCCGGCCCGACGCCCGCCCAGATCAACCGGCGTGCGAGCAGATTGACCCGCTCGTCGAATTCGCGATAGGTCAGCTCGTCACCCTCGTAGGAGACCGCGATCCGATCCGGATACGCGGCCACCGCGGCACGGTAGCCGTCGAGCAGCAGTTCCGGCGCAACCGGCCGGCGAGTGTCGTTCCACTCCACCAGGATCCGGTCGCGTTCGGCCGCGTCGATCAGGATGTCGAGCTCGCCCACCTGGGTGGCGGGATCGCCGACCAGCGATTCGAGCACGCCGATCAACCGATCCGCGAGCGTCTGCGCCTGTTCGGCGGAGAAGCTGCCGACCTGGTACTTCAGCGCCAGCTCGATCGTCGACTCCGCTGTCACCAGCAGGGTGAGCGGGTAGTGGGTGTTGTCGTCCACCCGGACACCCGTCACGGCCATACCGTCGATGGCACTCGCCGCGGCGATCGAATCGCTGTCGATCGGATAGGACTCGAAGATCAGCAGCGTGTCGAACAGCGCGCCGGCGCCGACGGCCTGCTGAATCTCGGTGAGGCCGATGTAGTGGTGCTCGAGCAGATCGGCCTGCTCGCCCTGCAGTCCGGTCAGGAAGTCGGCGATGGACCGGTGGTCGTCGATCCGCACCCGCACCGGGAGCGTATTGATGAACAGGCCCACCATCGACTCGATATTCGGCAGTTCCGCCGGGCGTCCGGAGACGGTGGTACCGAAGACCACGTCCGACCGCCCGGTCAGGCGTCCGAGCAGAATGCCCCACGCCGCCTGCACCAGGGTGTTCACCGTGACACCCAGCTCCGCCGCTCGGCGGCCGATGTGCGCGGTGCGCTCGGCGTCGATGCCGACGATCAGCTTGCCGATCTGGTCCTGCTCGTCGGCGCTGCGCTTGGCCTGGGTGACCAGCTGGGTCGGTTCGGTCACGCCGGACAGGGTGCGGGTCCACATCCGCAGCGATTCCGCCCGGTCGCGCTCGGCGAGCCAGACCAGGAAGTTGCGGTAGGACGGGATCCGCGGCAAGGCCGCCTGGTCGCCGCGAACCGCGTACAGCACCAACATGTCTCGCATCAACAGCGGCATCGACCAGCCGTCGAGCAGGATGTGGTGGGTGGTGATCGCCAGCTGCCAGGTGTCGGCTGCGGTCCGGTACAGGGTGAACCGCATCAGCGGCGGCTCCGCCAGATCGAAGTGGTTCTCCCGATCGGCGACGCTGCGACGCTGGAACTCCGCCATCCGCTGCGACTCCGGCAGATCGGTGAGATCCACCGAATGCCAGGGCACCTCGACCCGGTCGAGCACGACCTGGACCGCGCGGCCGTCGGCGTCGGTGACGAAGGCGGTGCGCAGGTTCGGGTAGCGGTCGAGGATCGCCTGGGCGGCGGCCCGCAGCCGCTGCTCGTCCACCGCGCCGGTCAGTTCGACCGTCGCCTGCATGGTGTACACGTCGACCGTCGACTGGGTCAGCAGCGCGTGGAACAGCAGACCGGACTGCAGCGGCGAGAGCGACCACACGTCCGACAGCGACGGGTAGTCGCGTTCCCACTTCTCGATCTCGGACTGGCCGACCCGGACCAGCGGCAGATCCGACGGAGTCAGGCCACCGGCCTCCGGACGGCGGGCATGCTCGGCCAGAGCGGTCAGCGCGGCCGTCCACAGATCGGCGAACTCCTGCACCCGCTCCCGGCTCAGCAGGCCGGACGGGTAGGCGAACGAGGCGCCGAGCTGCGGACCGTCCGGACCGTCGGTGACGATCGCGTTGATCGACACCACACCGTGCGCGGGCATATCCGCATCGCCGGCGGCTTCGAACTGACCCAGATCCGAGACCGGAGCCCAGCCCAGTTCGCGCAGCTGCGCGGCGAGGTCACCGGTTTCCGCGGTCGCACCGGTCGCGACGCGGCCCAGATAGTTGAAGCTGATCTGCGCGCTGTCGCCGAGTTGCCCGGCGGTCTCCGCGTTCAGATACCGCAGCAAGCCGTACCCGATGCCCTTGTCGGGCACCGCGAGCAGCTGCTCCTTCACCGATTTCACGATGTCGCCCAGGGCTTTTCCGCCCGCGAAGGCGTCGGTGAGGTCGGCGCCGGCGAGATCGAGCCGGACCGGGCCGGCGCTGGTGAACCAGCCGATCGTGCGGGACAGGTCGGCGCCGGGCGCCACCTCTTCCTCACGGCCGTGGCCTTCCAGGTGGACCAGCACCTTGTCGACCGATTCCCGGCGCCAGCGGGCGACCGCCATCGCCAGCGCGGACAGCAGACCGTCGTTGACGCCGCCGTGGTACAGGGCGGGGGCAGCAGTCAGGACCGCATCGGTCACCTCGGCGGAGACGGAGACCTCCACCTGCTCCACCGTGGCGATGGTGTCGACCGCCGGGTCGAGGGCACGAGATCCCAGCAGCGGATCCGGAGTCGCGCAGACCTCCTGCCAGAACGGCAGTTCCGCGACCCGCTCCGGGCTGTGCGCCGCATCGACGAGGGCATGTGCCCAGCGCCGCATCGACGTCCCGTTGGCCGGCAGTGCCACCGGCTGCCCGGAGATCAGCTGCGACCACGCGGTGGCCAGATCCGGCACCAGGATGCGCCAGGACACACCGTCGACCACGAAGTGGTGGGCGACGACCAGCAGCACGTCGCGGTGGCCGGCGGCCCGGCCCTCGGCGTCGAACGCGAACCAGACGAACTGCAGCATCACCGCGCCGGCGGGATCGAGACGATCGAGCGCGGCGTCGGCCTCGCGGCCGGCCAGGGCGGTCAGTCCGGCGGCATCGATATCGGCCGGAACGTCGATGCGATGCACCAGGGCGTCGACCCGGACGGCACCGGGCTCGAGCGCCTCGAAGACCCAGCCGCCGGCGGCCGACTCGTCGGCACGCAACCGAGTGCGCAGCACGTCGTGGTGGTCCACCACGGCCGCGATGGTCGCGACCAGGGTGTCGCGATCGATCCCGTCGGGCAGCCGCAGCGCCACCGACTGCGAGAACCGCCGGTAGGACGCGCCGCTCGACAGCACCGAGGCCATGATCGGCGTCAGCGGGATCTCGCCGACCCCGCCACCGGGCAGCTCGGCCAACCGAGGCACATCCGAATCCCCACCGCGGGTGGCGATTTCGGCCAGCGCGGCGACCGTGCGACGTTCGAACACATCGCGCGGGGTGAAGACCACGCCCCGCGCCTTGGCCCGCGACACCAGCTGGATCGACAGGATCGAGTCACCGCCGAGGGCGAAGAACGAATCGTCCAGACCCACCTGGTCGACACCGAGCACCTCGGCGAAGACCGCCGCGACGATCGCTTCCACCTCGGTGGCCGGTGCCCGGAATTCCCGCGGCGCGAGCTGCGGTTCGGGCAGCGCCTTGCGGTCGAGCTTGCCGACCGGGGTCAGCGGAATCTCGTCCAGCACCACGATCGCGGCCGGCACCATGTGCGGCGGCAGCGCCGCGGCCACATGATCGGTCAGCCGCGCCGGATCCGGCGCGGCACCCGGCGCGCCGAGCACATACGACACGAGAATCGTTGCGCCCGCGTCGGTTTCGCGGCCGATGGTAGTCGCGAATTCGACATCCGGATGCTGCCCGAGGACCGCGTCGATCTCGCCGAGTTCGATGCGGAACCCGCGGATCTTGACCTGGAAGTCGCTGCGCCCGACGTAATCGAGCTCCCACTGGACCGTGTCGCGTGCGATATTGCCGCCCCGCACCTCGGGTGCGGCGTACCAGCGCACCACGTCGCCGGTGCGATACATCCGGCTACCGGGCGCACCCCACGGGTTGGGGACGAACCGCTCCGCGGTCAGACCCGGCCGCCGCTGGTAGCCCCGGGCGAGGGCGCCGCCGGCCAGATACAGCTCACCCGCGACACCCGGCGGCACCGGGTTCATCCGCGCGTCCAGCACCAGCGCCGACATGCCGTGCACGGGCGAGCCGATGGTGATGTGCTGCCCCGGGAACAACCGGGCGTAGGAGGAGATGATCGTGGTCTCGGTCGGGCCGTAGGCGTTGAAGTACTTACGCCCCGGCTGCCACTTCGCCAGCAGCTCCGGCGTGGTGACATCGCCACCGACCGAGGTGACCAGCAGCTGTTGCTGACCCGCCGGATCCATCGTGCCCAGCACCGCGGGCGTGATGATGGTGTGGGTCACCTGCTCGGCGCGCAGCAATTGCGCCAGCTCCGGACCACCGATGATCTCGGCGGGCACGATGACCAGCGTCGCGCCGGTGTAGAAGGCGCACACCCATTCCAGCACCGACGGGTCGAAGCTGGGCGAACAGATCTGCAGGAACCGGTGGTGCGGCTCCAGCTCGTACAGCCCGGTCGCCACGTCGGCCAGACCGCCGAGACCCGCGTGGGTGACCGTGACGCCCTTGGGCATACCGGTCGAACCGGAGGTGTAGATGACGTAGGCCGGATGCGACATGCGCAGCGGCTGCAGCCGGTCCGCGTCGGTGATCGGGGTGGCCGGCTGCGCCGCGCACAGCTCGTCCGTGGTCTCGGCGTCGAGGACCAGCCAATCCACGTCCGCGGGCAGGGCGTCGACATGCCGCGATCCGGTGATGCCGAGGACGGCACCGGAATCGGTGAGCATGTGCCGCACCCGATCCTCGGGGTAGGTGGGATCGACCGGGACGTGCGCACCGCCCGCCTTGGTCACCGCGAGCACGGCCAGCACCATCTCGAACGACCGCGGGAACGACACCGCGACCAGCTTCTCCGGTCCGACGCCGCGCTCGATCAGTACCCGCGCCAGCCGCGAGGACCGCTCGTCGAGTTCGCCGTAGGTGATGGATCGGCCGTTGTAGCGCACGGCGATGCGATCGCGGCCCAGGCGCAGGCCGTGGCTCATCAGATCCGGCAGCAGGCCGGTCGCCATGACCTCGTCGCCGTGGACATGGGTCAGCAGCTCGTATTCGGCCTCGTCCAGCAGTGCCAGATCGCCGACCGGCGTCTGCGGCTCGGCGGTGATCGCCGCCAGCAGGCGGGTGAACCGCCGGGCGAATACGGCAACCGTCTCCTCGTCGAAAAGGTCACGCGCATACGAGAATTCGGCATGCATACCGCCGCCTTCGCCGACTTCGCGGACGGTCAGCGACAGGTCGAACTTCGCGGTGTCGACATCGAAGTCGACCGCCGAGACCCGCAGGCCCGGCAGTTCGAAGGAACCCTCGGGCAGGTTCGCGAACGACAGCGCCACCTGGAACAGCGGATGCCGGGCGGTGGACCGCTCCGGGTTGAGCAGTTCCACCAGCCGTTCGAACGGGATGTCGGCGTGGGCGAAGGCCTGCAGATCGGCGTCCTTCGCGGCGGCGAGCAGTTCCTCGAACGTCGATCCGCCCGGCACATGCGTCCGCAGGACCAGCGTATTGACGAACATGCCGATCAGATCGTCGAGTTCGGCCTCGCCGCGACCGGCGATCGGGGTGCCGATCGCGATGTCGTCGGTGCCCGACAACCGCGCCAGCAGGACCGCGAGGGCGCTGTGCACCACCATGAACATGGTGGCGTTGTGCTCGCGCGCGATCCGCTGCAATTGCTCGTGCAGTGCGGGCTCGATCTCGAAGGTGACCTTGCCGCCGCGGAACGACTGCACCGTCGGCCGAGGCCGGTCCGCGGGCAGGTTCAGCTCGTCCGGCAGGCCGGCCAGAGCCGACCGCCAGTAGTCGGCCTGGGCCCGCAGCAGGCTCTCCGGATCGTCCTCGGAGCCGAGCAGGTCCCGCTGCCAGATGCTGAAGTCCGCGTACTGCACCGGCAGCGGCGCCCAGGCCGGCGCCTCACCCTCGGCGCGGGCGGCGTAGGCGACCATCAGATCGCGGGTCAGCGGACCCATCGACCAGCCGTCGGCCGCGATGTGCTGGGCCACGAACACCAGGACGAAGTCCTCGGCACTCAACTGCAACAACCGGATCCGGAACGGGATCTCGGTGGTCACGTCGAATCCGGTCGCCACCGTATCCGCGACCGCGCCCATCACCTCGTCCTCGGTGACCGAGACGATGTCGAATCGCACCGAGACCTGCGCCGGCGAGAGCACCTGCTGCACCGGCCCGTCGGCCGTTTCCGGGTAGACGGTGCGCAGAATCTCGTGCCGCGCAACGAGATCCGCGACGGCGGCACGCAACGCCGGGATGTCCAGCGCACCGGACAGCCGGATCGCGGCCGGAATGTTGTCCACCGCCGAGGTGGTGTCGAACTGGTTCAGGAACCACATGCGGGTCTGCGCCAGCGACAACGGCACCCGATCGGTGCGCGGCTGCGCGGTCAGCGCCGGGCGTCCACCGCCACCCGCGTGCTGGGCGAGGTTGGCGGCCAGACCGGCGACCGTCGAGGCCTCGAACAGCGTCCGCACCGGCACATGGGTGTCCAGCAGTGCGCCCAGGCGAGCGGCGACCTGCGTCGCGAGCAGCGAGTTACCACCGAGTGCGAAGAAGTCGTCGTCCAGGCCGACGCGCTCGACGGACAGGACCTCGCCGTAGACGGCCGCGACCGCCTCCTCGATCGGCGTTTCCGGCGCCCGGAAGACCGCCGCTTCGAACTCCGGCTCGGGCAGGGCGCGCCGGTCCAGTTTGCCGTTCACGTTGAGCGGCAGCTCGGCCAGTTCGACGAAGGCGGCCGGGACCATATAGGACGGCAGCGTCGAATGCAGTTCGGCGCGAACGCTTTCCATGTCGATCGGCGCGTCCGCCGGCACCAGGTAGGCGACCAGGCGGTCGCCCAGGCGCGGATCCGTCTTGGCCACCACCGCGGTCTGCGCGATCTGCGGCAGCGCCAGCAGCGCCGCCTCGATCTCGCCGAGTTCGATGCGGAAGCCGCGAATCTTGACCTGGAAGTCGATGCGACCGCGGTATTCCAGTTCGCCCGCGGCGTTCCAGGCCACCAGGTCACCGGTGCGGTACATCCGCTCGCCGGTACCGAAGGGGCTCGCCACGAACCGCTCGGCGGTCAGGTCGGCCCGGCCGAAGTAGCCGCGCGCCAACTGAGCGCCCGTCAGGTACAGCTCACCCGACACCCCGGCCGGTACCGGATGCAGCCGGTCGTCGAGCACGTACACACCGCTGTTGAACTCCGGAACGCCGATCGGCACCGACGTGGTGTCGGCGGCGGTCACCCGATGCGTGGTGATCGAGACGGCCGCCTCGGTCGGCCCGTACAGGTTGAACAGCTCGGTGCGCGGCGCCTCGGTACGCAGCCGCTGCGCCAGGCTCGCGGGCAGCGCCTCGCCGATGGCCAGCACGCGCCAGACCGAATCGGGCAACCCGTCGGCGACCAGGGCGTCCAGCATCGACGGCACCACGTGCAGGGTCGTGACCCATTCCCGTTCCATCAGCTGGTTCAGGTAGGTCGGGTCGCGATGCCCATCGGGCGCCGCGATCACCAGGCGGCCGCCACAGACCGCCGCACTCCAGAACTCCCACACCGACAGGTCGAAGGTCGCCGCCGTCTTGAGTAGCACGGCATCCGAGGAATCGAGGCCGAATTCGGCTGTCTTCCACTGCAATTGGTTCGCGATCGCGGCATGCGATACGGCGACGCCCTTGGGGCGGCCGGTCGAACCGGAGGTGAAGATCACGTACGCGGTGTTCGACGGGCGCAGCGGCGCGATCCGATCGGCATCGGTGACCGGGGCGCTCGGGTACCCGGACAGATCCACCTCGTCGATCCGCACGACCGGGGCCACGGCGGTGTCGAACGCGGTCTCGGCATCGGTCAGCACACAGACCGGTGCCGCGGTACCGAGGATGTAGTCGGTGCGCTCGGCCGGCTGATCGGGATCCACCGGCACGTAGGCGCCACCGGCCGCGGCCACGGCGTACATGGCCACCACCAGATTCACCGAGCGCCGCAGCGCCAGCGCCACCCGGGCCTCCGGGCCGACGCCCGCCTCGATCAGCTGCCGGGCCAGCGTGTTCACCCGTTCACCCAGCTGGGCGTAGGTCAGCGTCTCGCCCTCGGGACCGACCAGGGCCTCCGCCTTCGGCTGCGCGGCCACGGTCGCGGCCAACAGCGAGGCGAGGGTCGCCTCCTGATCCACGGCGTGCGCGGTGGCGTTGCGCTCGACCACCAGGGCCCGGCGCTCGGCCGGCTCGAGCAGGTCGTAGTCGCCGACCGCGGTCCGCGGCGCGGCGACGACGGCGGCCAGCAGGCGCTGGAATCGCTCGACGAAGCCGACCACCGTGTCGTGGTCGAAAAGGTCTGTGGCGTAGGTGAGTACACCACTGAGGCCTTCGGGGGTACCGGTTTCGCCGTAGGTGTCGGCGACGATCAGATGCAGATCGAACTGTGACAGCCGGGTGTCGAAGTCGATGCCGGAGACCGTCAGTCCCGGCAGTTCGAGGCTGGTCTGCGCCAGGTTCTGGAACGACAGACCGACCTGGAACAGCGGATGCCGCGCCGTCGACCGGACCGGGTTGAGCACCTCGACCAGGCGCTCGAACGGCACATCGGCATTGGCGAAGGCCTGGATGTCGATGGTGCGCTGCCGGGCCAGCAGATCCGTGAAGGATTCGCCGCCGTCGACCCGGGTCCGGAACACCAGGGTGTTGACGAACATGCCGACCAGATCGTCGAGCGCGGCCTCACCACGGCCCGCGATCGGCGTACCGATCGCGATGTCGTCGGTGCCGGACAGGCGAGCCAGCAGCACCGCCAGCGCGGTGTGCACGACCATGAACAGCGTCGCACCCTCGGCCCGCGCCAAATCGGCCAGCGCGGCGTGGATGTCGGCGTCGATCTCGACCGGCACCTTGCCACCGGCGAACGACTGCACGGCCGGGCGCGGGCGGTCGGCCGGCAGATCCAGCTGATCCGGCAGATCGGCCAGGGCCGAACGCCAGTAGTCGATCTGCTTGGCCGCCGGCGATTCCGGATCGTCCTCGTCGCCCAGCACGGCGCGCTGCCAGATGCTGTAGTCCGCGTACTGGATCGGCAACGGGGCCCAGCCCGGCGCCGCACCGGCGGAACGCGCCGCATAGGCGGTCATGAGATCGCGAGTCAGCGGTCCCATCGAGGAACCGTCACCGGAGATGTGGTGCACGACCATCGCGAGCACGTACTCACCGGTGTGCGGCTGCCCCGGTTCGGCGGCGATCTCGAACAGCGTCACCCGCAGCGGAACCTCGCGCGTGACATCGAAAATGGTCGAACTGAGTTCGACGACGGCGGCTTCGACCTCGGCCGCGGTCACCGTGCGCACCTCGAGTTCGATACCCACCTGCGACGGCGCCAGGATCACCTGCACCGGGCCGCTGTCGGTCTGCGGATAGACCGTACGCAGCACCTCGTGCCGGATCACCAGATCGTCGATCGCCGCGCGCAACGCGTCGATATCCAGGGTTCCGGTCAACCGCACCGCCATCGGCACGTTGTAGGCCGCGGACTGCTGGTCGAAGCGGTTGAGGAACCACATCCGCTGCTGCGCCAGCGACAGCGGGATACGGTCCGGTCGCGGCCCGGCCACCAATTCCTGGCGGCCGGAACCGGCGCGGCCCTCGACCCGTGCGGCCAGCGCACCGACCGTGGGCGCCTCGAACAGCAGCCGCACCGGGATCCGGGTGTTCAACGCGCTGCCCAGGCGGGCCACCACCTGGGTGGCGATCAGCGAGTTGCCGCCGAGTTCGAAGAAGTCGTCGTCGACGCCCACCGCGCGGGTGCCGGCCTCGAGGCCGAGCACCTCGGCGAAGGTGTTGGCGACGATCTCCTCGATCGGCGTCGATGGGGCGCGGAACTCGCGGACCTCGAAGGCCGGCTCGGGCAGGGCACGACGATCGAGCTTGCCGTTGGGGCTCAGCGGCAGCGCGTCCAAGACCACGATCGCCGACGGCACCATGTAGGACGGCAGCGCGCCGGCCAACCGGCTGCGCAACTCGGCGTCCAGCTCGCGCGGCGCGACGGCCGGATCGGTCGGCACCACATAGGCGACCAGCCGCTCGCCGGTGCGTTCGCCCGAACGCACCAGGACAACCGCCTGCGCCACCGAATCATGTTCCAGCAGCGCGTATTCGATTTCGCCCGGCTCGATGCGCAGACCGCGCAGCTTCACCTGGAAGTCGCTGCGGCCGCGGTAGAACAGCACACCGTCGCGGTCGCGGGCGACCAGGTCACCCGTGCGGTACAAGCGCGTGCCGGCGGCGCCGAACGGGTTCGCGACGAACCGCTCGGCGGTCAGCCCGGCGCGCCCGACGTAGCCGCGGGCCAGCTGGTCGCCCGCCAGGTACAGCTCCCCCGTGACCCCGGAGGGAACCGGGTGCAGACGCGAATCCAGCACGTAGGCCTGGGTGTTCCACACCGGCATCCCGATCGGCAGAGTCGCCGGGATCCGGTCGCCCTCGGCGGGCGCGACCGAATAGGTTGCGTTGACCGTGAATTCGGTCGGGCCGTACAGGTTGACCAGCATCACGTCGGACAGTCCGAGTCGCCGGAACGCGCGGACGGTGTCACCGGTGAAGCTCTCACCACCGACCAGCAGCGCCCGCAGCGAACCGAGCGCCTCGGCATCGGCGGCACCGGCGAACACGGTCAGCAGCGACGGCACGAACGAGGCCAGGGTGATGCGCTCGGCGGCGATGACCTCGCGCAGGAAGTCGGTGTCGCGATGGCCGTCGGGGCTCGCGACCACGACGCGCGCGCCCACCGCCAGCGGAGCCAGCGGCTCCCAGACCGAGGCGTCGAAGGTCGCCGGGGTCTTGTACAGCACCACGTCCTCGGCCCCGATACCGAATTCCGTGATGAGCCAGCGCATCTGGTTGTACAGCGCGCCGTGGCTCACCCCGACGCCCTTCGGGCGGCCGGTGGAACCGGAGGTGAAGATCACGTAGGCCAGATGCTGCGGCCGCAGCGGCGCGATCCGGTCCGCATCGGTGATCGGGTCGTCGGCGAACTCGGACAGATCCAGCTCGTCCACGACCAGTGCCGGTACGTCACCCACGGTGAAGGCGTCGCGAGAAGTGGTCAGCACACAGCCGGGCGCCGCCGTCTCGACGACGTGCGCGATGCGCTCCTCCGGCTGGTCGAGGTCCAGCGGGACGTACGCGCCACCGGCGGCGAGCACCGCGTGAATCGCGACCACCAGATCGACCGAGCGGCGCATACCCAGCACCACCCGCACATCCGGGCCGACACCGGCGGCGATGAGCCGGCGCGCCAGGCGATGCACGCGACCGGTCAGTTCCGCGTAGGTCAGCGTCGGCGCGATCGACCCGGCCGCCACGCGGTCGGCGGTCGACCGGTCCACGACCGCGACGACCTCGGGGGTCGCCTGCGCCTGCGCGTCCAGCAGTTCGGACATCGGCACCGGCGTCCCGACGGTGACCGCGGTGGAGTTCCAGCCGCGCAGCTGCTGTGCGGCCTCCCAGGTGTCCAGCAGCGGCAGATCGCCGACCGGACGGTCCGGTGCCGCGGTGACGGCCTTCAGGATGCGCACGAAACGCTGAGCGAAACCGACGACGGTCTCGGGATCGAACAGATCCGTCGCGTAGACGAACTTGGCGGTGATGCCGGCCGGTTCCATCCCGCCGTTGCCACCGGCCTCGGCTGGGCGCAACCGCTCGGTGAGCTCCACCGCGAGGTCGAATTTCGCGGTCTCGGTGGGCAATTCGACACCACCGACGGTCAGGCCCGGCAGTTCCAGGGTGGTCTGACGGGTGTTCTGCAGCGACAGCAGCACCTGGAACAGCGGGTTGCGGGCCTGCGAACGACGCGGGTTGAGAATCTCGACCAGTCGCTCGAACGGCAGATCCGCATGCCCGAAGGCCGCGATATCGCCGCTGCGCACCGTCTGCAGCAGATCGCCGAAGGTGGTGGCGCCGTCGATCTCCGTGCGCAGCACCAGGGTGTTGACGAACATGCCGATCATGTCGTCGAGCGCCTTGTCACCGCGACCGGCCACCGGCGTACCGATGTTGATGTCGGACTCACCGCTCAACCGGGACAGCAGCACGGCGAGTGCCGCGTGCACCACCATGAACATGGTGGCGCCACGATCGCGGGCCAGATCGGCGAGGCGGGTCTGCACATCCGCACCGATTTCGAAGGTGTGGATGCCACCGCGCCCGGACGCCACGGCCGGCCGCGGCCGATCCGAGGGCAGGTCCAACTGTTCCGGCGCCCCGCTGAGTGTCTGCTTCCAGAACGAGATCTGCTGCGAGATCGTCGAATTCGGGTCGTTCTCGGAGCCGAGCACGGCGCGCTGCCAGAGCGCGAAGTCGGCGTACTGGACCTCGAGCGGCCGCCAGCCGGGCTCGCCACCCTCGACCCGCGCACCGTAGGCGATCATCACGTCGCGCGCGAACGGGCCCATCGAGAACCCGTCACCCGAAATGTGGTGCACCACCACGGCCAGCACGTGTTCGGTCGGGGTGATCTCGAACAGCCGGGCCCGGAACGGCGGTTCGGCCGTCACATCGAATCCGGTGAGGACGAGTTCGGAAAGCCGCAGCGGCAGTTCGGCTTCGGTCACCTCCACCGGGGTCAGATCGGGAATCACTCCCCCGGTCGGCATGATCTCCTGGTACGCCGCGCCGTCGACCTCGGGGTAGCGGGTACGCAGCGACTCGTGCCGGGCGATCACGTCGGCGACCGCGATGTGCAGCGCCTGCCGGTCGAGCAGACCGGACAGCCGCACCACGATCGGGATGTTGTCGACGGCCGATTCCGGATCGAAGCGGTTCAGGAACCACATCCGCTGCTGCGCCAGCGACAGCGGAATGCGTTCCGGACGCACCTGCGGCACCAGCGGCATCCGCGCGGCGGTCCCGGCTCCGGATTCCGCCCGGGCGGCCAGGGCCGCGACCGTGGACGCCTCGAAGATCTCCCGCACACCCAGCTGAGCGTCCAACGACGCCGACAGCCGCGCCGCCACCTGGGTGGCGATCAGCGAGTTGCCGCCCAGGGCGAAGAAGTCGTCGTCCAGGCCGACCCGGTCGACACCGAGCACCTCGGCGAAGGTGGTGGCGACGATCTGTTCCACCGGTGTGTTCGGCGCGCGGAACACCGCGGCCTCGAAGACCGGTGCGGGCAGTGCGCGGCGATCGAGTTTGCCCGACGCGTTGAGCGGCAGCTCGTCAAGCACCATTACCACCGAAGGCACCATGTACGCGGGCAGGCGCTGCGCCAGCTCGTCGCGCACCGCATCCGGATCGACCGTGTGATCCGGTGCCGCGACGACATACGCCACCAGGTGATCGCCGGTGTGCTGATCGCTGCGGACCACCACGACCGATTGCGAGATCTCGTCGAGCGCGGCGAGGTCGGCCTCGATCTCGCCGAGTTCGAGGCGCTGACCGCGCAACTTCACCTGGAAGTCGGTGCGGCCCAGATAATTCAGCTCACCGTCGGCATTCCACAACACCAGGTCGCCGGTGCGGTACATGCGCGCCCCGGCCGGCCCGAACGGGTTGGCGACGAAGCGGTCCGCGGTCAGCTCGGCGCGCGAGACGTACCCGCGGGCCAGCTGATCGCCCGCCAGATACAGCTCACCCGCGACACCCACCGGCGCCGGGCGCAGGCGCGCATCCAGCACGTAGACCCGGGTGTTGAACACGGGCCGGCCGATCGGCACGGTGTCGACGTCGCCGTCGACCACCCGGTGGTAGGTGACGTCGACCGCGGCCTCGGTCGGACCGTACAGGTTGTGCACCTCGGTCCCGGTGAGTTCCCGCAGCCGATGAGCGGACTTCGGGGTCAGCGCCTCACCGGAGGCGAACACCATCCGCAGCGAAACACAGTGCGCCACCGCCGGTTCCATGACGAACACCGACAGCATCGACGGCACGAAGTGGGTCACGGTGACCCCTTCGGCGGTGATCAGCTCGGCCAGATAGCCCGGATCCCGGTGTCCTTCCGGCTTCGCGACGACCAGTCGCGCACCGATCTGCAACGGCCAGAAGAACTCCCACACCGACACGTCGAAGGTGGACGGGGTCTTCTGCAACACCACATCCGCGGCGGTGAGCTCGTACTGCGTCTGCATCCAGACCAGACGGTTGACGATCGCCGCGTGCGAGACCGCCACGCCCTTGGGCCGTCCGGTCGAGCCGGAGGTGAAGATCACGTAGGCCGTGTTCTCGGGCCGCAGCGGCGCCCGGCGCTCCCGATCGGTCACCGGTTCGGTCGAATAGCCCGACAGATCCAGCAGGTCGATCCGGACCTGCGCGGTGTCGATCTCGAGATCGGCCTCGGAGGTCAGCACGCACATCGGATCGGCGGTCGCGAGGATGTAGCGGGTGCGCTCGGCCGGATGGTCCGGATCCAGCGGCACGTAGGCCGCACCGGTCGCGGCCACCGCGTACATCCCGATCAGCAGATCGAGCGAACGGCGCATCCCCAGCGCGACCAATGTCTCCGGGCCCACACCGCGCTCGATCAGCCAGCGCGCCAGGCGGTTGGCGCGGGCCGCGAACTCGCCGTAGGACAGACTTGTCCCCTCGAACGTCAGCGCGGGCGCGTCCGGAGTGCGCGCCACCTGCGCCTCGAACATCGCGACCAGGTCGGCGCGCGCGATCTCGCGATCGGCTAGGGCGGCGGCGGTGTCGAATTCGGTGCTGTTCCAGCGCGAGACGAGCAGGTCACGCTCACCGGCCTCGAGCAGATCGATATCGCCCAGTGCGGTGTCCGGCGCGGCGGTCATCGATTCGAACACCCGCACCAGGCGATCCGCGATCCGCCGGACCGTGCTCTCGTCGAACAGATCCTGCAGATAGCCCGCCCGGATCCGCAGGTTCTGCCGCGGGGCGGTCGCGTTCTGTTCACCGGCGATCGTGTCCAGCTGCACGATCAGCGTCAGCGGATAGTGCGTGGCGTCGGTGGCGTCGAGGCCGGTGACGGCCATGCCGTCGATATCGGCGGCCTGAGCCTGAATGCCCTCGGCATCGACCGGATACGACTCGAACACCACCAGGGTGTCGAACAGATTGCCGATCCCGGCCGCCGCCTGAATCTCGGCCAGCCCCACATAGTGGTGGTCGAGCAGGTCCGCCTGTTCGCCCTGCACGCGCCGCAACAGTTCGCGCGGCGACTCCGATTCGTCGAAGCGGACCCGCACCGGCACCGTGTTGATGAACAGGCCGACCATCGATTCGACACCGGACAGCTGCGGCGGCCGGCCGGACACCGTAGTGCCGAACAGCACGTCGTCGTGGCCGGTCCACCGGCCGAGCAGCACACCCCAGGCCGCCTGCAACACGGTGTTGACCGTGACGCCGAGTTCGCCCGCCAGCGCCGTGAGCCGGCCGGTGGTCGTCTCGCCGAGTTCGAAGACGTACTCGCCCGACAACGCGGTGATCTCACGACCGGCATCGGGACGGGTCAGCAGGGTCGGCTCGTCGACGCCGTCCAGCGCCTGCTTCCAGGCCTCGATCGAGGCCGAATGATCCTGCTGCGCAGCCCATTCCAGGAAGTACCGATACGAGCGCACCGGCGCCAGCGCGGCGGCGTCGCCGTGCGTGGCGTAGAGCACCAGCAGATCTCGCATCAACAGCGGCATCGACCAGCCGTCGAGCAGGATGTGGTGGTTGGACACCGCCAGCCGCCAGCTGTCGTCGGCGACCTGGATGAGGGTGAAGCGGATCAGCGGCGGGGCGGCCAGATCGAAGCGATGCATCCGATCGGCTTCGATCAGGTCGGCGAATTCGCCACTGGCCCGGCGATCGTGCTCGATCCAGGCCAGGTCGACCTCGTCGAGCACGACCTGCACCGGATTGCCCTCGGCGTCGGAGACGAAGGCGGCCCGCAGGCTCTCGTGCCGATCGACCAGTGCCTGTGCGGCCGAACGCAATCGGGCCGCGTCCACGCGCCCGGTCAGCGTGAGGACGGCCTGCGCGGTGTAGACGTCGACCGAGGCGGAGGCCAGCTGCGCGTGGAACAGCAGACCGGCCTGCAGGGCCGACAGCGGCCACACGTCGGTGAGAGCCGGGAAGCGTCGCTCCCACTCGTCGATATCGCGCTGGGTGCTGGGCACCAGCGGGAAGTCCGACGGCGTGTGGCCGCCGGCCTGCGCCGATTCCGCGTGCTGGGCAACCGCTTCCACGGCCGTGGCCCACAGGCGACCGAATTCGGCGACCGCCTCGGCGTCGAGCAGGGTGCTCGGGTAGCCGATGGTGGCGATCAGCTCGTCACCGACCACGATGGCGTTGATGTCCAGCGGCGCCATCACCGGCATATCGGCGTCGTAATCGCCACCCAGCGAACCCAATTCGGGCGCCGGGATCCAGCCGAATCCGCGCAGCGCGTCGGGAATCGCGCCGTCGGCGACCCGGCCCAGGTAGTTGAAGCTGATCTGGCCGGGCAACTGATCCGGCAACCGCTGCGCGGTCTCCGCGTTCAGGTAGCGCAGCAGCCCGTAACCCAGACCCTTGTCCGGGACGGCACGCAACTGCTCCTTGACCGCCTTGATGGCCGCGCCCATCGCCGGACCACCGGTCAGCGCGGCCTCGACATCGATATCGGTCAGGTCGAAGCGGACCGGGAAGATCGAGGTGAACCAGCCGACGGTCCGGGACAGGTCCGCACCCGGGACCAGATCCTCTTCGCGGCCGTGGCCCTCCATCCGCATCAGCAGCGAATCCGACGGGGTGGTCCGGCGCGCCCGCCAGGCGGCGGCGGCCAGCACCAGCGCGGTCACCAGGCCGTCGTTCACGCCGCCGTGGAACAGCGCCGGAACCGTGGTCAGCAGCGTCCGGGTCACCTCGGCGGAGGTCTGCACCCGGTGCCGCTCCAGCACCGCGGAGACATCGACCAGCGGATCCATCGGGCGTCGGGTGAACAGCGGGTCCGGACCCTCGACGACCTCGAGCCACCGGTCGAGTTCGCCGGCGCGCTCGGCCGCCACCCGCTCCAGGGCATGAGCCCAGGTGCGCATGCTGGTCGCCGCCGGGGCCAAGTCGGGGGTCTGGCCGGACGAGATCTGCCCCCACGCCATGACGAAGTCGGGGACCAGGATGCGCCAGGAGACGCCGTCGATCACCAGGTGGTGGGCGACGACGACCAGCCGGCCGGTGCGTTCACCGGACCGCGCGGGCTCCAGCCAGAGGAACCGGATCACCACGCCCGCTTCGGGATCCAGGCGGTCCAGGGTCTCGTTCAGGGCGGCGGTCGCGAGGTCGAACAGGGCGTCGTCGTCGATCGCCGGGTCGAACTCCACCCGGTCGATCAGCGCGTCGACATCCACGGTGCCGGGCTCGGCGGTTTCGACGATCCACTCCGCGCCCGCGTGCCGGCGCAGCCGGGCCCGCAGCATGTCGTGGCGGTCGATGACGGCACCGGCCGTGGCGGCGATCCCCGCCCGATCGATACCCGCCGGAAGTTCCAGCGCCACGGTCTGATTGAAGCGCCGGATCGAACCCGGCCGCTCCATCATGAACCGGACCACCGGCGTCAACGGCATGGTGCCGACGCCACCGCCCGGAAGTTCGGCCAGCCGGACGGGCGCCGCCCCTTGGGCGTCACCGGTCCGTGCCACGGCCGCCAGTCCGGCGACCGTGCGCTGTTCGAACACGTCGCGCGGCGAGAACACCACGCGCCGGGCCTTGGCCCGGGAGACCAGTTGGATGGACACGATGCTGTCGCCACCGAGAGCGAAGAACGAGTCCTCGATACCGACCCGATCCAGGCCGAGCACCTCGCAGAACACCTCGGCGATGGTGTGCTCCAACGGGGTACGGGGAGCCTGGAACGCGGCATCGGAGGCGAAGACCGGCTCCGGCAGCGCGCGTCGGTCCAGCTTGCCGGCCGGGGTCAGCGGAATCCGGTCCAGCACCATGATGGCGGCGGGCACCATGTACCCGGGCAGCCGCTCGGCGACGTGGTCGGTGATCGCCCCGACGTCGATCGAATGCCCTTGCGCCGCAGTGACATACGAGACCAGCGAGACGGCGCCGGTGCTGCTGCGGTGCCCCACGGTCACGGCGAAGTCCACCGCCGGATGCGAGGCGAGCGCGGCGTCGATCTCGCCCAGCTCGATACGGAAGCCGCGGACCTTCACCTGGAAGTCCGACCGGCCCATGTATTCGATGCGGTTCTCGACATCCCCATCGGGCAGCTGGCGCGAGGTCCAGCGCACCACGTCACCGGTGCGGTACATGCGCTCACCCGGAACGAACGGGTTGGCGACGAACCGGTCGGCGGTCAGGCCCGGACGACCGAGATAGCCGCGGGTCACCGCCGTACCGGAGACGTACAGCTCCCCCACGACCCCGTCGGGCACCGGCTGCAGCAGGTTGTCCAGCACCAGCGACCGCACACCGCGAATCGGGCCGCCCATGGTGACCGAATCGCCGGGCAGCAACGGTTCGCCGATGTTGACCACGATGGTGGCCTCGGTCGGTCCGTAGATGTCGTAGAAGCCACGCACGCGCCGGTCGTCGCCGGCACCGATCGGGGTCGCCCACTTGGCGATCAGATCCTGGGTGAACGACTCGCCACCGACGGCGATCATCCGCACGCTGTCCAGCCCCGTGGGTTCGATCGTTGCCAGCACCGCCGGGGTGCTGAACAGATGCGTCACCCGCTCGCGCCGGATCAGGTCGGACAACTCCGACCCACCGAACACGCCGGTGGGGACCACGATCAGGGTGCCGCCCGGGCCCAGCGCGTACAGCAACTCCATGATCGAGGCGTCGAAGCTGGGCGACGAGAAGTGCAGGGTGCGCGACTCGGTGTCCAGCCCGTACCGCTCGATCTGCTCGGCGTTCAGGGTCGCCAGGCCGGCATGGGGCACCACGACACCCTTGGGCACACCGGTGGAACCGGAGGTGTAGATGACGTAGGCCGGATGCTGCGGGTGCAGCGGACGCACCCGATCGGCATCGGTGATCGCCTCGCCGGCGAAGCCGGCCAGTTCGGTCTCCGTGATCCGTTCCAGGACCAGCCAGTTCACCGAATCGGGCAGCTCGTCCACCGCCTCGGCGGTGGTCAGGCCGATCCGGGTCCCGGAATCGGTGACCATGTGCAGAATGCGGTCCGCCGGATAGGTCGGATCGATCGGCAGGAAGGCCGCACCGGCCTTCGCCACCGCCCACTGGGCGAGATACGAATCCGCCGAACGCGGGGCCGCGATCGCCACCAGATCCTCGGGACCGACGCCCTGCGCGATCAGCAGCCGCGCCAGGCGGTTGGACCGCTCGTCGAGCTCGCGATAGGTGAGCCGGACATCACCGTGAACCACGGCCTCGCCCAACGGATTACGGGCCACCGAGGCAGCCAGCAGGTCCGGCAGGCAGCCGGGCGGCAGGGCCGGACCGCCGGTCCGGGAGATCAGATCGGCCCGCTCGGCCGCATCGAGGATCTCGATCCTGCCCACCGGCACGTCGGGGTCGGCGGCGATCGCCTCGAGCACGCCCAGCCAGCGCACCACGATCGCTTCCGCGGTCGCCTCGTCGAACAGATCGGTGGCGTAGGTCAACGCCAGCGCCATCCGCGACGCGTCCTGCTCCGAGAGCGTGAACTGCAGATCGAAGCGCGCGATGTGCTCGTCGAGTTCCAACGCGGATACGGTCAGGCCGGGCAGCTCCAGCGTCGCCCGCTCCATGTTCTGGAACGACAGCGCCACCTGGAACAGCGGGTTGCGGGCCTGCGACCGTTCCGGCGCGAGCACATCCACCAGTCGCTCGAACGGCACGTCGGCATTGCCGAAGGCCTCGAGGTCGACGTGGCGGACCCGGTCGAGCAACGCGGCGAAGGGTTCGCCGCGGTCGATCTCGGTACGCAGCACCAGCGTGTTGACGAACATGCCGACCAGATCGTCGAGCGCGGCCTCACCACGGCCCGCGATCGGCGTACCGATCGCGATGTCGTCGGTACCCGACAGCCGGGCCAGCAGCACCGCCAGCGCACCGTGAACGACCATGAACAACGACGAACCGCGTTGCCGCGCAACCTCTTCCAGCGCCGAGATCAGTTCCGGCGAGAGGGTGCGGCGCAACGTCGCGCCCCGATGCGAGGCCACCGTCGGGCGCGGCCGGTCGGTCGGCAGGGACAGCTCGTCGGGAACACCGTCGAGCGCCTGCTGCCAGTAGGCGATCTGCCGGGCCAGCACCGACTCCGGATCGTCCTCCGTGCCGAGGACCTCGCGCTGCCAGATCGCGAAGTCGGCGTACTGCACGGCCAGCGGCGCCCAACCCGGCGCGCCACCCTGGGTGCGTGCGGTGTAGGCGGTCATCACGTCGCGAGCCAACGGCCCCATCGAGATACCGTCACCGGCGATGTGGTGCACCACGACCACGAGCACGTGCTCGTCCGGATGCACCTCGAACAGGCGCACGCGCAGCGGAACCTGCTCGGCCACATCGAATCCGATGGCGGCGAACTCGGCCAGCGCACTGGTCAGCTCGGCCTCGTCGATGCGGTAGGCACGCAGATCCAGCGGGATCCGTTCGGCCGGAACCACCAACTGGGTGGGGGTGCCGCCGTGCTCCGGGTACCGGGTGCGCAGCGACTCGTGCCGGCGGATCACATCGAAGATCGCCAATTCCAGTGCGGCGGTGTCCAATTCACCGGACAACCGGATCGCCAGCGGCAGGTTGTAGGCCGCCGCGGAGGTGTCGTACTGGTTGAGGAACCACATCCGCTGCTGGGCGTAGGACAGCGGCACCAGCTCCGGCCGCGGCCGCGCGACCAGACGCTGCCGGGCCTCACCACCGGTATGCGATTCGACCTTGGCGGCCAGCGCCTCCACGGTGGAGGCCTCGAACAGCGACCGCACCGCGACCGGGACGCCGAGCGCGTCGGAGATCCGGGCCGCGACCCGGGTCGCGATCAGCGAGTTACCGCCGAGGTCGAAGAAGTCGTCGTCGAGCCCGACCCGGTCCAGGTCGAGGACGTCGGCGAACACCGCGGCCACCGTCTCCTCGACGGGGGTCTGCGGCGCCCGGAACGCCCGCGCCTGCACGGCCGGGGCGGGCAGCGCCCGGCGATCCAGTTTCCCGTTGACGGTCAACGGAATTCGGTCGAGCACCACGAAGGCCGCGGGCACCATGTAGGAGGGCAGCAGCTCGGCCGCTCCGGCGCGGACCGCGTCCAGATCGGGTGCGCCGCCGTCGGGCACCAGGTAGGCGACGATGCGCTGATCGCCCGGCTGGTCCTCGCGCACCACCACGGCGGTCTGCGCGACTCCCGGCTGGGCCAGCACCGCGGCCTCGATCTCACCGAGTTCGATGCGGAAGCCACGCACCTTGACCTGGTCGTCGGCACGGCCGAGGTATTCCAGTTCACCGAACCGGTTCCAGCGCGCGACGTCACCCGTGCGGTACAGGCGGGTTCCGGGCGCACCCAGCGGATCGGCGACGAACCGGACCGCGGTCAGATCGGGCCGGCCGAGGTAGCCGCGGGACAGCTGCGGGCCGGCCACATACATTTCGCCGGCGACGCCGACCGGAACCGGATGCAACCGGTTGTCGAGTACGTACACGCGCAGCCCGGCGATGGCCCGGCCGACGATCGAACCCGTTGCGGTGGCGATGGTTTCGGCATCCAGCACCCGGTGCGAGACGTGCACCGTAGTCTCGGTGATGCCGTACATGTTGACCAGCTTCGGCGACCCCGGGCGGGCGTCGGCGCCGTGGCCGTCGCCGTGGCGAGCCACCCAGTCGGCGAGCCGGCGCAGTTCCAGTGCCTCACCGCCGAACACCACGTACCGCAGCGCCAGCGGCGCCACCACGTTCGGGCGCGGCTGCGAGACCGCGGGCGCGGCATTGCGATCGGCCTCGGCCAACTGGTAGAACGCCGACGGCGTCTGGTTGAGCACCGTGACCTGCTCGCGCCGCAGCAGTTCCAGGAACTGTTCCGGCGAGCGCGAGGTGTAGTAGTCCACCACCACGAGGCGGCCGCCGTAGAGCAGCGGGCCCCACAGCTCCCACACCGAGAAGTCGAAGGCGAACGAGTGGAACAGCGTCCACACGTCGTCGGCGCCGAATCCGAATTCGCGGTCGGTATTGGCGAACAGCCGCACCACGTTCCGGTGTTCGACGGCCACGCCCTTCGGCCGGCCGGTGGATCCGGAGGTGTAGATGACGTAGGCGACGGTGTCGGCCGTCAGCGGCGCCAGGCGATCGGCGTCGGTGATCGGGGTCTCCCCCGCGTCGACCATATCCGGGACGTCGATGCCGTAATCGTCCATCAGGACGGTCGGCAGGGCCGCGACGATCTCGGCGGCCGGACCGTCCGGATCCACGGTCACCGAACCGTCGACCACGAGCGCTACCGGCCGCGAGTCTTCGAGCACGTACGCGATGCGTTCGGCCGGATAGGTCGGATCGACCGGCACGTACCCGGCGCCGGACTTGACGACGGCCAGCAGCGCGACCACGAGATCGGCCGAGCGCGGCAACATCACCGCGACCAGGCTGCCCGGGCCGGCGCCCTCGTCGATGAGGCGGCGGGCGAGCTGGTTGGCGCGCTGATCCAGCGACGCGTAGGTGAGCCGGTCGTCGTCGCCGAAGGTCACCGCGATCCGGTCCGGGTGCGCGGCCGCGACGGCGTCGAACAGATCCGACAGCGTCGCCGACTCGTCCGCGAAGCGTCCGGAGACGTTGTCGCGGCCCGAGGAGACCCAGCGATCGGCGACGTCGATGCGCTCGGCCTCACCGAGCAGATCGATATCGCCCACGACGGCCGCGGGGTCCTCGACCACGGTGTGCAGAATCCGCACGAACCGGTCGGAGAAGGCCGCGACCGTCTCCGGATCGAACAGCTCGGTGGCGTAGTTCCACAGCAGGTCGAGGCCACCGGTGACGTTCTCGCCGACGGTCAGCTGCAGGTCGAATTTGGCCGTGCCGGCGTCGAATTCGACGACGTCGAGGTTCAGTCCGGGCAGGGCGACCGTGGTCGCGTCCGCCTGGCCGGCGGCCTCGAAGGTCAAGGCCACCTGGAACAGCGGGTGGTGGGCCTGCGACCGGACCGGGCTGAGCACGTCGACGAGCCGCTCGAAGGGCACGTCCGCGTTCGCGAAGGCGGCCAGATCGGTGCGGCGCACCTCGTCCAGCACATCGGTGAAGGTCGCGTCCGAACGCACCGGCGTGCGCAACACCAGCGTGTTGACGAACATGCCGACCAGATCGTCGAGCGCGGCCTCACCACGGCCCGCGATCGGGGTGCCGATCGCGATGTCGTCGGTGCCCGACAACCGCGCCGCCCAGGTGGCCAGCACGGCGTGCACGAGCATGAAGAGCGTCACGCCGCGGGCGCGCGCCAGCTCGGTCAGGGCGGCGTGCAGTTCCGCGTCGATCGAGAAGCCATGGGTCGCACCGGCGTTGCTCGCCACCTCGGGGCGGGGCCGGTCGGCCGGGAGCTCGATCTGATCCGGCAGATCGCGCAGCTGCGCGCTCCAGTACGCGATCTGGCGCGCGGCCGGGGACTCCGGATCGTTCTCGTCGCCCAAGACCTCGTGCTGCCACAGCGCGTAGTCGGCGTACTGCACCGGCAGCGGTGTCCAGGCCGGCGCCTCCCCGCGGGTGCGTTCGGCGTAGGCCGAGACGACATCGCGCAGCAGCGGTCGCAGCGAGAAACCGTCGCTGCTGATGTGGTGCATCACCAGGACGACGACATGCTCGTCCGCACCGAGTTCGAGCAGTGTCGCCCGGAACGGGATCTCGGTGGTGACGTCGAAGAACACACCGACGAGTTGTTCGATGCGCGCGGGCAATTCGGCCGCGGTCACCGGTTCCGGCGTCAGGTCGAGGGCGACCTGGGATACCGGCAGCACCTGCTGGTAGCCGACGCCGGCGACCGCCGGGTACACGGTGCGCAGCACCTCGTGCCGGGCCAGCACATCGGTCACCGCGGCGGTCAGCGCCGCGACGTCGAGTTCGCCGGTCAACCGGATCGCGACCGGAATGTTGTTCACCGCGGTGCGGTTGTCGAACCGGTTCAGGAACCACATCCGCTGCTGCGCCGGCGACAGCGGAACCAGCGCCGGGCGGGTGCGCGGCGCCAGCGGCACCCGGCCGCCCTCGCCGGCGTGGGTTTCCACCCGTGCGGCCAGTGCCGCGACCGTGGTCGCCTCGAACAGCGTCCGCACCGCGACCTCGGTGTCCAGGGCGGCGCCCAGGCGGGCGGCCACCTGGGTGGCGATCAGCGAGTTGCCGCCGAGTTCGAAGAAGTCGTCGTCCAGGCCGACCCGCTCGACACCCAGCACCTCGGCCAGGGTGTCGGCGACGGTCTGCTCCACCGACGTGGTCGGCGCCCGGAACACCTTCGCCTCGAAGGTCGGGGCGGGCAGGGCGCGACGATCGAGCTTGCCCGAGGCGTTGAGCGGGAGCTCGTCCAGCACGACATACGCGTTCGGCACCATGTAGGCCGGAAGGTGCTGTGCCAGACCGGATTTCACCGCGTCGATATCGAGGTCGGCGACGGACGGGACCAGATAGGCCACCAGTTGATCGCCGAGCCGATCGTCGGAGCGCACCACCACGACGGCCTGCGCCACGGCGTCCATCGCGGTCAGGGCGGACTCGATCTCGCCGAGTTCGATGCGCTGACCACGCAACTTCACCTGGAAGTCGGTGCGGCCCAGATAAACCAGCTCGCCACCGGCTCCGGTACCGCCGTTGGCGGCCGCCGGGCTCCAATACACCAGGTCACCGGTGCGGTACATCCGCTCACCGGTGCCGAACGGATTGGCCACGAAGCGATCCGCGGTCAGATCCACCCGGCCGACGTACCCGTGCGCGAGCTGCGCGCCCGCCAGATACAGCTCACCCGCGACCCCCGCCGGAACCGGCCGCAACCGCGAATCCAGCACGTAGACCTGGGTGTTGAAGACGGGAGCGCCGATCGGCACGGTCGTGGTGTCGGCGTCGACCACCTCGTGATAGGTGACGTCGACCGCGGCCTCGGTCGGGCCGTACAGATTGTGCAACCGAGCGCCGGTCACGGCACGCAACTGCTGGGCCGTCTGCGCCGGCAGCGCCTCACCGGAGGCGAAGACGTGACGCAACGTGCTGCCCGCCCCGGCGTCGGCGCCCAGCGCGGTCAGGTAGACCGCCAGCATCGACGGCACGAAGTGGGCGACGGTGACACCCTCGGCCGCGATCAGTTCCGCCAGATAGGCCGGGTCGCGATGGCCGTCCGGCTTCGCGACCACCAGCCGCGCGCCGATCTGCAAGGGCCAGAAGAACTCCCACACCGACACGTCGAAGGTCGACGGGGTCTTCTGCAGCACCACGTCGAAGGCGGCCAGCCCGTACTGGGCGTGCATCCACACCAGGCGGTTGACGATCGCCGCGTGCGGCACCGCCACACCCTTCGGCCGGCCGGTCGAACCCGAGGTGAAGATCACGTACGCGGTGTCGGCCGGATGCAGCGGCGCCAGCCGGTCCGCGTCGGTGAGCGGTTCGGTCGAATACGGCGACAGATCAAGTTCGTCGACGGCGGTCACGGCGGTGCCCGCGGGCAGGTCGGTGAAGGCGTCACCGATCCGGTCGGCGGTCGAGGTCAGCAGTAGCGCCGGCCGCGCGGTCTCGACGATGTTGCGGATGCGCTCGGCCGGATGATCCGGATCCAGCGGCAGATACGCGCCACCGGCGGCGGTCACCGCGTAGATTCCGACCACCAGCTCGATCGAGCGCCGCATCCCGAGCGCCACCACCGACTCCGGTCCGACGCCCGCGGCGACGAGGTGCCGTGCCAGGCGGTGCACCCGCTCGGCGAATTCGGCATAGGACAGAGTTGTCCCCTCGAACGTGAGCGCGGGTGCGTCCGGGGTGCGCGCCACCTGCGCCTCGAACAGCGAAATCAGCGTCTGCGCGGCGTCACCGGAGGTGCGCGGCAGGGCGGCATCGATTTCGAATGCGGTCTCGTTCCAATGCCGCACCAGCAGCGCGCGTTCGGCGGGGTCGAGCAGTTCGATCTCGCCGACCACGATCGCCGGATCCGCGGCGACCGCCTCGAGCACCCGCAGCAGTCGCGCCGCGAAGGTCCGGGCGAAGGTCGCGTCGAAAAGGTCGGTGGCATAGACCAGTTCGGCATCCATGCCGACGGTCTCGGCCCCGGGCTCGGTGCTGTCGGTCAGGGTCAGCTGCAGATCGAACTTCGCCGTGGGCGGATCGATGCGCAGCTCCGACACCGCCAGTCCGGGCAGCTCCAGGGCGCTCGGGCCGGTGTTCTGGAAGGTCAGCATCACCTGGAACAGCGGGTGCCGGCCCTGGGATCGAGCCGGATTCAGGACCTCGACCAGGCGCTCGAACGGCACGCCCGCGTGGGCGAAGGCGGCCAGATCCCGCTCCCGCACTGCTGCCAGCAGGTCGGTGAACGAGGCGGTCGAGTCGACCTCGGCGCGCAGCACCAGGGTGTTGACCACCATGCCGACCAGCTCGTCGAGGGCCTGCTCGCCACGACCCGCGACGGGAATACCGATGGCGATGTCGTCGGTGCCGCTCAACCGCGCCAGCAAGGTGGCGAAGGCGCCGTGCACCACCATGAACAGGGTGGTCTGCTGGGCGCGCGCCAACCGGTTCAGCGCCTCGACCAGATGAGCCGGAACCTGGAAGCGGTGCGTGCCCGCCGCATACGACGCCACCGCCGGCCGCGGCCGGTTCGACAGTCGCAGTTCGTCGGGCAGACCGGCCAGGGTCTCCCGCCAGTAGTCCAGCTGGGTGGAGATCAGCGAGCGCGGATCGTCCTCCGAGCCGAGGACGTCACGCTGCCACAGCGCGTAATCGACGTACTGGATCGCCAGCGGCGGCCAGTTCGGCACCGTCCCGGCGGTGCGGGCCAGGTACGCGGTCATCAGATCGCGCACCAGCGGGCGCATCGAGAAGCCGTCCGCGGCGATGTGGTGGGCGACGACCACCAGCACGTGATCGTCGGCGCCGCGACGGTAGAGGCGCATCCGCAGCGGAGGCCGGGTGGTGACGTCGAATCCGCGTTCGGCGAATTCGGTCACCGAGGCGACAAGCTCCCCGGCGTCGTGCGCATCGTGCAGCTCGACGGTTTCGATCTCCGGCACCGCCTCCGCCGCCGGCAGCACCTGCTGATAGCCGATGCCGTCGTACGACGGGTAGATGGTGCGCAGCGATTCGTGGCGGGCGACGACGTCGGACACCGCGCCGCGCAGCGCGACCGGATCGAGGTCGCCGCGCAGCTGCACGGCGATCGGGATGTTGTTCGCCGCCGAGTCGGTGTCGAACCGGTTGAGGAACCACATCCGCTGCTGTGCCAGCGACAGCGGCGGACGCTCCGGCCGCGGCCGCGGCGACAACGCCTGGCGCGTACCGGTACTCGTCTGCAGCCCGACCAGGGCCGCCAGTCCGGCGACGGTCGAGGCCTCGAACAGCGCCCGCACGCCGACCTCGACACCCAGCGCGGCACCGAGCCGCGCCGTCACCTGGGTGGCGATCAGCGAGTTGCCGCCGAGGGCGAAGAAGTCGTCGTCGGCGCCGACGCGTTCGACACCGAGCAGGTCGGCGAAGATGTTCGCGACCAGTTCCTCGATCGGACCGGCCGGTGCCCGGAATTCCCGCGCGGCGAGTTCGGGCGCGGGCAGTGCCCGGCGATCGAGTTTGCCCGCCGGGGTGAGCGGGATCTCCGCCAGCACCACCAGTGCCGTCGGCACCATGTAGGCCGGAAGTCGTTGTGCCGCATACGCGGACACCGCGTCGACGTCGATGGTGTGCCCGGGCGTCGCGCGCAGGTACGACACCAGGACGGTCGCGCCGCTGTCGGCGCGATGTCCCACCGTGACCGCGAAATCGACCGATTCGTGACTGGTCAGGGTCGCGTCGATCTCACCCAGTTCGATGCGGAAACCGCGGATCTTCACCTGGAAGTCGTTGCGGCCCACGTACTCCACCGCGGGCGCGCCCGCGGCGTCGCGCCGCCAGCGGACCACGTCACCGGTGCGGTACAGGCGGCTGCCGGCCGGACCGTACGGATCGGCGACGAAGCGCTCGGCGGTCAGGCCGGGGCGCGCGTGGTAGCCACGGGCCAGCTGGATGCCGGAGACGTAGAGTTCGCCGGTCACGCCCTCGGGCACCGGATGCAGCCGGCTGTCGAGGACCAGCGTCCGCATCCCGCGGACCGGGCCACCGATGGTCACCGGTGCGCCCGCGCGCAGCGGGGCGCTGATGTTGGTGGCGATGGTCGCCTCGGTCGGGCCGTAGGCGTTGTGGAAGCGGCGCCGCACCGGCGGATGCGAACCGTTGGTGTTCCCACCCGAATGCGGCGGCAGCACCGACCATTTCGCGACCAGATCGGCCGTCAGCGCCTCGCCGCCGGCGATGATGACCGACATGCCGGCCAGCGACGCCGGATCCAGCGACGCCAGCACCGACGGCGTGATCAGGCCGACTGTGACCCGCTCCCGCGCGATCAGGGCGCCGAGTTCGTCGCCGCCGTAGGTGCCCGGCGGCACCACCACGAGACCGCCGGCCGAACCGACGGCGAGCAGCAGCTCGAGGATCGAGGCGTCGAACGACGGCGAGGCGAAGGCCAGCGCCCGGGTATCGCGGTCGAGGCCGTAGTGCTCGACCTGCAGGGTGGCGAAGTTGGCCAAGCCCAGATGGCTGACCACCACGCCCTTGGGCAGACCGGTGGAGCCCGAGGTGTAGATGAGGTACGCGGCGTTCTCCGGACGCAGTGCGGACCGGCGATCGCGGTCGGTGATCGGATCCGCGGCGGCCCGGTCGACCTCGGCCGCGAAGGCCGGATCGTCGAGCGCCAGCCAGGCGCCGGCGGCCGGCGCGGGCAGCGCGTCCCGTTCGGCGTCGATCGTAATCCCGAGCAGCGCACCGGAATCGGAGATCATGTGCGCGATGCGGTCCGCCGGATAGGCGGGGTCGACCGGCAGGAACGCCGCACCGGTGCGGGCCACCGCCCACAGCGCCAGCACCGATTCGATCGAACGCGGCACGGCGATCGCCACCACGACCTCGGGGCCGGCGCCGTGCGCGATCAGCACGCGGGCGAGGCGGTTCGCCGCGGCATCCAGTTCGGCATAGGTCAGCGCGCGGCCCTCGAAGACCACGGCCTGACCGTCGGGGTTGGCCGCCACCGCGGCCGACATCAACTCGGGCAGGGTCGCCGGTGGGACGGCCGCGCCGCCGGAACGCGCGAGCAGCTCCGCCCGCTCCCGGCCGGACAGGATGTCCAGATCACCGACGGGCGCCTGCGGCGCCGTGGTGATCGCCTCGAGCAACCGGACGAACCGCTCGGCGATGGTCGCCACCGTAGGCTCGTCGAAAAGGTCACGGGCGAAGGAGAATTCGGCGAGCATGCCGGTCTCGCTCACCGTACCGGCCTCGCGCAGGGTCAGGGCCAGGTCGAATTTCGCGGTCTCGACGTCGAAATCGACGGTGGTGACCCGCAATCCGGGCAGCTCGAAGTTGCGCTCGGGCAGATTCTCGAACGACAGCGCCACCTGGAACAGCGGATGCCGCGCCTGCGAACGCGCCGGGTTGAGCACCTCCACCAGCCGCTCGAACGGCACATCCGCATGCGCGAAGGCCTGCAGGTCGGTGTTGCGGGCGGCGGCCAGCAGTTCGGCGAAGCTCGTGCCGGCGTCGACGTTCGTCCGCAACACCAGGGTGTTGACGAACATGCCGATCAGGTCGTCGAGCGCGGCCTCACCACGACCGGCGACCGGGGTGCCGATGGCGATATCGGAGGTGCCGGAGATGCGGGCCAGCAGCACGGCCAGCGCGCCGTGCATGACCATGAACAGCGAGGCGTTGTGCTGACGGCCCAGTTCCGCCAGGCGCGACTGGATCTCGGGCGAGATCACGAAGCTGTGCGTACCACCCCGGTAGCTCGACACCGCCGGGCGCGGCCGATCGGAGGGCAGCGTCAATTCGTCGGGCAGATCCGCGAGTTCGTTCGACCAGTACTGGATCTGCTTGGAGATCAACGAGTTCGGGTCGTCTTCGGAACCGAGCGTCTCGCGCTGCCACAGTGCGTAGTCGGCGTACTGGACCGGCAGTTCGGTCCAGGTCGGCTGTTCCCAGCTGGTGCGCGCGGCGTAGGCGACCATCACGTCGCGGGCCAGCGGGCCCATCGACCAGCCGTCCGCGGAGATGTGGTGCACCACCATGCCGAGCACGTACTCGGTCTCGCTGATCTCGAAGAGGCTGGCGTGCAGCGGAACTTCGCTGGTGACGTCGAAGGCCATCGACGCCAGCTCGACCAGATGCTCGATCAGGTTGGCCTCGGTGACCGGCACCGGAGTCAGGTCGGGAACGATCTGCGCGGCGTCGAGCACCACCTGCACGGGCGCGCGGCCGGTCTCCGGGAACACCGTGCGCAACGATTCGTGCCGGTCGATCACGTCGATGACCGCGACCTGCAGGGCGGCCACGTCGAGTTCACCGGAGAGCCGGATCGCGACCGGGATGTTGTTGACCGCCGACGTGGTGTCGTACCGGTTCAAGAACCACATCCGCTGCTGCGCCAGCGACAACGGCACCTCGGCCGGGCGCTGCCGGGCCACCAGCGCCTTGCGGGCGCCGTCACCGGCCTGGGATTCGACCCGGGCCGCGAGGGCGGCCACGGTGGGCGCCTCGAACAGCATCCGCACCGGCACCCGGGTGTCGAGCGCGATGCCCAGCCGCGAGGCGACCTGGGTGGCGATCAGCGAGTTGCCGCCGAGTTCGAAGAAGTCGTCGTCCACACCGACCCGCGGCAGGTCCAGCACATCGGCGAAGATTCCGGCGACGATCTCCTCGATCGGCGTGGAGGGCGCGCGGAAGGCTCGGATCTCGAACAGCGGCGCGGGCAGCGCCCGGCGGTCGAGCTTGCCGTTGACGGTCAGCGGGATCGCGTCCAGCACCATGAACGCGGACGGCACCATGTAGGCGGGCAACAGCTCGCCCGCCCCGTCGCGCACGGCGTCGGTGTCGAGTTCGTGGCCCGGCTCGGCCACCAGATACGCAACGATGCGCTGGCCACCGGGCTGGTCCTCACGCACGATCACGGCGGCCTGCGCCACGCCCGGCTGGGCCAGCACCGCGGCCTCGATCTCGCCGAGCTCGATCCGGAAACCGCGCACCTTCACCTGGTCGTCGGCGCGACCCAGATATTCCAACTCGCCGAAGCGATTCCAGCGCGCGAGGTCACCGGAGCGGTACAGCCGCGAGCCCGGCGCCTCCGGCCCGGCCAGCGGATTCGCCACGAACCGGGCGGTGGTCAGATCGGGCCGGCCGAGGTAGCCGCGGGCGAGCTGTGGGCCGGCGACATACATTTCGCCGACCACGCCGACCGGGGCGGGCCGCAACCGGTCGTCGAGGACATACACGCTCAGGCCGCCGATCGCGCGGCCGACGACGCTGCCCGCCGCATTCGCGATCGCCTCGGCGTCCAGACGCCGATAGGTCACGTGCACGGTGGTCTCGGTGATGCCGTACATGTTCACCAGGACCGGCGACGAATCCCCGTGCCGCGCAACCCAATCCGCGAGCCGGCGCAACTCCAGCGCCTCACCGCCGAACACCACGTACCGCAGCGCGAGCGGTTCGGCCGCATCGGCGCTGCGCTCGGCCTCGGCAAGCTGGTAGAACGCCGACGGCGTCTGGTTGAGGACGGTGACGCGTTCGCGGCGCAGCAGCTCCAGGAACTGTTCCGGCGACCGCGAGGTGTAGTAGTCGACCACCACCAGGGAGCCACCGAAGGCCAGCGGCCCCCACAGCTCCCACACCGAGAAGTCGAAGGCGAACGAGTGGAACATCGTCCACACGTCCTGGGATCCGAAGCCGAAGTCGGCATCGGTGTTGGCCAGCAGCCGCACCACATTGCGATGGGCGACCGCCACACCCTTCGGCCGGCCGGTCGAGCCCGAGGTGTAGATGACGTAGGCGACGTTGTCGGGCAGCAGCGGGGCCCGCCGGTCGGCGTCGGTGACCGGCGCGGTGGCGCCGGGTGCGGCGGCGTCGAGGTCGGACAGTTCGGCGAGGGTCAGCACCGGGACGCCGGCCGGCGGCGCGACCTCGGCCGAGGGATCGACGATCACGCCGGACAGCCGGGAGTCGGACAGGATGTAGGCGATGCGATCCGCCGGATAGGTCGGATCCACCGGGACGTAACCGGCGCCGGATTTGACCACCGCGAGCAGCGCGATCACCATCTCCAGCGAGCGCGGCGCGATCACCGCCACCAGCGATTCCGGGCCGGCGCCGCCGGCGATCAGTCGCCGGGCCGCGGCATTCACCCGCGCGTCCAGCTCGGCATAGGTCAGCGACTGCTCGTCGAAGATCACCGCCGTGCGATCGCCGTATTCGGCGACGACGGCGTCGAACAGATCCACCAGGGTGGCATCGGGATTCGCGAACCGGCCCTCGGCCCGATCGGGCGCCGAGGTCACCCAGGTGCGGGAGACCTCGGTCCGCTCGGCCGCACCGAGCAGATCGATATCACCGACCGCGACCGCCGGATCGGCGGCGATGCCCCGCAGCACGCGCAGGAACCGCTCGGCGAAGGCCTCGACGGTGACCGCGTCGAACAGATCCGTCGCGAAGTCCACCGCGCCCGCGATTCCGCTGGGTTCGCCGCGGCCGCCACGCTGTTCGGTGAGGGTCCACTGCAGGTCGAACTTCGAGATCGGAATCTCGAGTTCTTCGGCGGTGATCGACAGCCCCGGCAGCTCCAGGGCCGCGTGCGACATCTCCTGGAACGACAGCATCACCTGGAACAGGGGATGCCGCGCCTGGGACCGAGTGGGGTTGAGCAGTTCGACCAGCCGCTCGAACGGAACATCCGCATGGGCGAAAGCCGACAGGTCGTTGTCCCGGGTCCGGGCGAGGAAGTCGGTGAAGGACTCGGCGCCGTCGACCTCCGACCGCAGCACGAGCGTGTTCACGAACATGCCGATGAGGTCGTCGAGGGCCTGTTCGCCACGACCGGCCACCGGGGTGCCGACCGCGATATCGCTGGTGCCCGACAACCGCGCCAGCAACGTCGCCAGGGCGCCGTGCAACACCATGAACAGCGAAACACCCTGGGCCCGAGCCAGACTCGACAAGCGGGCGTGCAGGTCGGCGTCGATCTCGAACCCGATCCGGCTACCCCGGAAACTCTGCGTCGCCGGCCGCGGGCGGTCGGTGGGCAGATCCAGCTGATCCGGCAGCCCGGCGAGCGTGGAACGCCAGTACTCGATCTGGCGCGCGGCGACCGAAGCCTCGTCGTCCTCGTCGCCGAGCACCTGGCGCTGCCACAGCGTGTAGTCGATGTACTGCACCGGCAGCGGCGCCCACTGCGGTGCCCCGCCGCTGGTGCGAGCGAGGTAGGCGGCGGCCACATCGCGCGACAGCGGGCCGAAGGAGAAGCCGTCGGCGGCGATGTGGTGCACCACGAAGGCCACCGCGTAATCGTCGGCGTCCGCGCCGGAATCGGTGATCCGATAGATGCGCACCCGGATCGGCAGCTCGCGCGAGACGTCGAAGCCGATCGCGGCGAATTCGGTCAGCGCGCCCTGTAGTTCGGCCGCGCCGATGGGCAGCACCGGGATGACGAAATCGACCTCGTCGATCGGCACCACCTGCTGGTATCCACCGTCACCGGATTCCGGGAAGACGGTGTGCAGCGACTCCTGCCGCTGCATCACGTCCAGCAGCGCCTTGCGCAGGGCGTCGATCTCGACGGTGCCGCGCAACCGCACCACGAACGGCAGGTTGTAGGTCGGCGCACTCGGATCGAACTGGTTGATGAACCACATCCGCTGCTGCGCCGGCGACAGCGGCACGATGTCGGGCCGATGCTGTGCCACCAGCGGCGGGCGCGCGAGGGCGCCGTCCTCGGCGCCCGCATCCGCGGCCGCCTCGGCGCGGGCCGCGATCCCCGCGACCGTCGGGGTCTCGAACAGCGCCCGGACCCCGAGCGCGATCCCGAACGCGGCGGAGATCCGGGCGACCACCTGCGTGGCGACCAGCGAGTTACCGCCGAGATCGAAGAAGTTGTCGTCGGCGCCGACCCGCGGCTGGCTCAGCACGTCGGCGAAGATTCCGGCGACGATCTCCTCGGCCTGGGTGCGGGGGGCGCGGAACCCGGCGGCGTCCGCGCTGAACACGGGCTCCGGCAGGGCCTTCCGATCCAGCTTGCCCGAGGTGTTGAGCGGGAAGGCGTCCAGCACCATGATCGACGCGGGCACCATGTAGCTGGGCAGATGGTCGGCGACGAATCGGGTGAGTTCGGCCGGGTCCACCGAAAAGCCCGGCGCCGCAACGACATACGCCGCCAGCTGCTGGCCGGTCGCGGTATCGGCGACCAGCACCACGGCCTGGCTCACCGCCGGATGGCTCAGCAGATCGGTCTCGATCTCGCCGAGCTCGATGCGCTGACCGCGGAACTTGACCTGGAAGTCGGTGCGGCCGATGTACTCGAGGACCCCGGTCCCGTCCGCGACCGCAGCGTCAGGCCCGGAGGCGGCAGCCTGCGTAACCACGGAGGGCCCGCGGAGGTCGCCTTCAACACTGCGACGGACCCAACGCACCAGGTCGCCGGTGCGGTACATCCGTTCGCCGTGCTCGGAGAACGGGTTCGCCACGAATCGGTCGGAGGTCAGATCCGGGCGCCCGCGATAGCCGCGCGCCAGCTGCCGGCCGGCCAGATACAGCTCACCCGGAGCACCGATCGGCGCGGGCCGCAGCCGCGAATCCAGCACGTAGACATCGACATTCCATTCCGGAACACCGATCGGGACGGTGACCGTATCGGCTTCGCCCACCTCCCATGCCGTCACCGACACCGCGGCCTCGGTGGGCCCGTAGAGGTTGTAGAGTCCCGCATCCGGATTCACCGCGCGGAACATCGCGCCGGTCTCCGGCGGCAGCGCCTCACCGATGACGAAAACCGCACGCAGCGAATCACATTGACCCGCGGTCACGTGCGAGAGGAAGACGGTCAGCATCGAGGGCACGAAGTCGGTGACCGTGACCTGGTGCCGTTCGATCAGCTGCGCGACGTAGACCGGATCGCGGTGCCCGTCCGGATCGGCGACGAGGAGTTTCGCGCCCACCAGCAACGGCAGGAAGTAACCCCACAGCGAGACGTCGAAGGTGGTCGCCGTCTTCTGCAGGTAGACGTCGTCGGCGTGGATGCCGTACTCCTGCAGCATCCACAGCTGCTGGTTGACGATGGCGTCATGGGTGACCGCCACGCCCTTGGGGCGACCGGTCGAACCCGAGGTGTAGATGACGTAGGCGGTATGGGCCGGGCGCAGCGGCGCGCATCGGTCGGCATCCGTGACCGGAGCGTCCGCGATTCCCGTGGTGTCGAGGGTGTCGATGCGCAACTGCCGCACCGAATCCGGCAGCTCCAGCTCCCCCTCGCCGGCGGTCAGCACACAGACCGGATCGGCACTGTCGAGGATGTAGGCGGTGCGCTCGGCCGGATGGTCCGGGTCGATCGGCACATAGGCGCCACCGGCCCGCAACACCGCGTGCATCCCGACCACGAGGTCCAGCGAGCGGCGCATACCGAGCGCCACCAGCGATTCCGGGCCCACGCCGTCGGCGATCAGCACCCGGGCCAGCCGGTTGACGCGAGCGCCGAATTCGGCGTAGGTCAGTGCCTCGCCGTCGAATTCGACGGCGATCCGCTCCGGGTGCCGCGCGATGGCGGCGTCCAGCAGATCCGGCAGAGTGGTCGAGGCGACCTCGTGCGGGTTCGAGCTCCATGCCCCGACGGTGGCGTCCAGTTCCGCGGCCGTGGTGATCGGCAGTGTCCACAGCCGGTCGGCGCCGTCCGCCTGCAGCAATCGGTCGAAGAATTCCAGGAAGCGCGAATGATGTTGCCGCGCTTCGGATTCGGTGTAGAGGTTCGGGTTGGCCTCGAAGTCGATCCGAGTGCTCGCCCCGCCCTGGCTCTGATAGAAGTTGACGCCCAGATCCTCGATCGAGCCGGTGGACAGCACGTGCACCCGGCCCGGGATCTCGTCCAGCACGATCTCGTCCTGGAACAACATGATGTTGACCCACGGACCGAAGAACTCCTTGGTGACGACACCGTCACCGGTACCGGCCGCCAGCGCCGCGGCGGCGCTGTCGCGGCGGATGTCCTCGTGCCGGTACCGCTGATGCCGCAGCGCACCCGACACCTCGACCTGCACCGCCTTCAGCAGGTCGGTCAGGGTGGTGTCGTGCCCGACATGCAGTCGCAGCGGCACGATGTTCGAGGTGGCACCGCCGGAACGGCGCATGGCGGCGGTGGTTCGCGCGGTGACCGGGAGGCTGAGAATGACGTCCTCGGCGCCGGTCCACTGCGCCAGGTAGGCGGCGAAACCGGCGATCAGCAGGGCCGCAGGTGACGAATCGTGCCGGCCGACCGCGGCGGCGAGCAGATCGTTGCGGGTATCCGACAGCGCCGCGCCGACCACGGTGTTCAGCGGCGCCGGGGCGGCGTTGCGGCCGGTGAGGCTGGAGCCTTCCTCCAGACCGGCGACCCGCTGCGCCCAGTACTGTTTGTCGTTCTCGAAGCGGGCGCTGTCGCGGTAGGCGAATTCGGATTCGACCAGCGTGGCCAGATCGGTGGCCTTGTTCGGCGTGGGTTCGGTCCCCGACCGGTAGGCGGTGTAGAGCTCCGCGATCCGGTTCATGTTGTTCATCGCGCCGAAGCCGTCGAGCACGATGTGATGGGCACGCGAGTACCAGAACCAGCGGTCGTCGGCGACCCGCAGCGCCGCGGAACGAACCAATCGGTCTGCGACGATATCGAGCGGACGGCCGTAGTCGGCACGCATCCATCGGTGCGCGGCGGCGACCGGATCGGACTCGGCCCGCAGATCGACCAGTTCGACCTCGTCCGTGCCGAGATCGTGGTCGACGAACTGCATCGGTTCGCCGTTGCGCTCGACGATGCGGACGAAGCCGGAGCCCAGCTCGTGGGACGCGTCCTGGCTGGCCCGAGTCAGCAGCTCGACGTCGATCTCACCGGGCAGGTCGACGTATTGCGCAATCGTGATCGGCACCTGGGGGTCCAGGTGCTGGGCATACCAGATTCCGAGTTGCGCGGGCGACAGCGGGAACAGCCGATCCCCGGACCCTGCCGCGGGCGTTACCTCGCCGCCAGCTTCGCCGTTTCCGCCGAAATCCAGCCGGTCCAACCCGTAACCTCACTTCCGGAACGCCACACAGCGCTCCCCCGATGGCACACCGATGCCGACGCCCACCTCATTCGAGCGTGGCGTCCGGCGCACGGGACACACTTCGATTGCAATCAGACAAAAATGTTCATAGGACCTATCCGTCCTTCGGGCCGATCTTGTTACATGGGCCCGACCACACCCGCCGGCCACGGATCGGCCTCATTTCGACATTCGCTGATGAACACCGAACCAATCTACCGCCCGCTACCGACAAGGAACCAAGAAGGGCGATAGCGCTGCGACATCAGCGCAGGCCCGCTTGCTCGAACCGAATCGGGGTGTGATGCGCGACCCCTCCCTCGGGTGGGAGCCGGTGTCTCGGCGCGATCGCGGGATGTCACGAGGACGTCACGCGCCCCGCCCGGACATCGGATGCCGCTCCCGCCGCGGGTCGTAGAGATGCGACTGCGCGCAGTCCGAAGCCGGGGCGAGCGCCCGACCCACCAGCACCACCGCGGCCTGCCGCAAACCGGCGGCCTCGACCTGGTCGGCGATGTCGGCGAGGGTCCCGCGCAGAATCTGCTGCTGCGGCTGACTGACGCGATAGACGACCACCGCCGGACAGTCGGCGCCGTACTCGGCCGTCAGCTCGACGGCCAGGGTCCGGATCCGCGTGATCGCCAGATGCAGGACCAGACTCGCCCGGGTCCGCGCGAAATCGGCCAGCGCCTCGGACTCCGGCATCGCGGTGGAGCGGGCCTGCGTCCGGGTCAGCACGACCGACTGCACCACCTCGGGCACGGTCAGTTCGCGGCCCAGGACCGCGGCCGCCGCCGCGTAGGCCGGCACCCCCGGTGTCACGTCCCAGCCGATCCCCCGCTCGTCCAGCCGCCGCGTCTGCTCGGTCAACGCCGAATACAGGGAGGGATCCCCCGAGCACAGTCGGGCCACATCCTTGCCTTCGGCGTCCGCCCGGGCGCAGTGCTCGACGATCTCGTCCAGATCCAATCCCTGGGTGTCGATCAACTCCGCTCCCGGCGCGCAATGTCCGAGCACCTCGGGATCCAGATAGGTACCCGCATACAGACAGACCGGTGATTCCCGCAGCAACGTCACCGCCCGCACGGTCAGCAGATCGGCGGCTCCGGGGCCGGCCCCGATGAAGTGCACGGTCATGGGCCGAGTGTAGGTGGGGGCGGACCGCGGGCAGGGCGGCCGCCCACGCCGGCACCGCCGGACAGGACCGGGCAGTGCCGGCCGTCCGCAGTTCGGTCAGCGCACGGAACCCGAATCGGCTGTGCCGCGCCGACTTCGGGACCGAGCGACGAGCCCGGGCCGGAGCGGTTGCCGTCCGCACCGGACGCACCCCGCCGGGAACGGGCTCGAATTCGCTGGGTTCACCCCGGCCGCAGCGGCGTAAAGTTGTGGCCGGGGTCATCCATAAGTTCGAAGGTGACCACGATGACGAAGTTCGTTCAGACCATCGAGTTCAAGACCTCACGGCTCGACGAGTTCAATCACACTCTGGATCAGTGGCTGACCGCCACCGAGGGCAAGCGCCTGGCGACCCACGCGATGGAAACCAGGGACCGCGATCGCGACAACACCTATCTGCAGATCGTGGAGTTCCCGTCGTACGAAGAGGCGATGGCTAATTCCGAGCTGCCCGAGACCACCGGATTCGCCGAAACGCTCGCCGCGCTGTGCGACGAACCGGCGGTATTCCGCAACCTCGACCTGGTGCGCGAGGACGATATGGACTCGCACCCCGCCACGTCACTGCTGGTGAAGAACTTCGATTCCGCCGACGAGACGCGGGAATTCGAAGCCGGCAGCGGGCAACTCCAGGTCGTGCAGGCTCCCGCCGGCGCGGTCGGCCGGGCCGTCTTCCAGCCGGGCTGGCGCTGGTCCACCCACGTCAAGCCGATCGCCGGCACCGACAGCTGCCAGGCCGCGCATATCGGCTACTGCGTATCCGGCCGGATGCACATCCGGATGGACGACGGCACGGAATGCGACGTCGGCGCGGGTGATTTCATGCAGTGCCCGCCCGGACACGACGCCTGGACCCTCGGCGACGAGCCCTGCGTGATGATCGACTGGGCCGCCGCGGCCGACTACGCCCGCCGCCGCTGAACCGTTGGTCTAACCGGTCATATTCAGTCCACCGAGGATCTTGACCGGGCGAACGCGCACCACCAGCTCGCCGGGAACCGCGTTGCGTTTGCCGAATTCCTCGGCACGATCGGCGCCCATGTATCGGGCGGCGATGGCGGTCGCGGTTCGCAGCAGTTCGTCCGGGTCCTCGGACAGCGTGGCGAGGCCCTGCACCTGGAAGTAGGCGTACGGCGGTTCGTCGAGATCCACGCAGAGGGCGACTCGGGGGTCGCGAGCCAGCGCCTTGCCCTTGGCGGTGGTCTTGCCCGTGTTGAAGACCAGATCGTCGCCGTCGAGGATGAACCACACCGGATTGACGATCGGACGGCCGTCGGAGGCCACGAGCGCCAGTTTGCCGGTGCGGGTTCCGGCGGAAAGGAATTCGCGCACATCGGGGTCGTTGATCGAAGGCATACCGCCACCCTAGGAAGCGGTGAATCATCCGCGGGGCTCGACACGCCCCGGGCGATGTCCCCGCGGGCCCGCCGCGGACCGGATCTCCCCGTTCGAGCGGCCGCGCAGCGGCCTCAGATCGCGCCGCGTTCCCGCGCCCGCGCCACCGCGGAGGTGCGCGACTTGACTCCCAGCTTCGAATAGATATGCACCAGATGGGATTTCACGGTGGTCTCGCTGAGGAACAGGCGCTTGCCGATGTCGCGGTTGGAGTGGCCGTCGGCGACCAGCCGTAGCACCTCGATTTCGCGGGCGCTCAGGGTACTGTCCGGTTTACGGACCCGGGTCATGAGTTTGGAGGCCACCGAGGGCGACAGCACGCTCTCCCCCGCCGCCGCGCCGCGAACGGCGGCCAGCAGGTCGGCCGGTGGGGTGTCCTTGAGGATGTAGCCGCACGCGCCCGCCTCGATGGCGCCGAGGATGTCGGCGTCGGTGTCGTAGTTGGTGACCACCAGCACGTTCGGCGGCTCGGACAGGGCACGCAACGCGGCGGTGGCGTCCACACCGGATTTGCCGGGACCGAAGCGCAGGTCCATCAGCACCAGATCGACCTCGGTGGTACTGCAGAAGGCCACCGCTTCCTCGGCGCTGGCGGCCTCGCCCACCACCGTGATGTCTTCGCCGGAATCGAGCAGTGCCCGCAGACCGGCCCGGACGATCGCGTGGTCGTCGGCGAGCAGGAGCCGGATCACGATCGGTCCTTTCCCGAAGAAGGTTCGGCCGCAACGGATTCCACCTCGGACACGACGCCGCGCCGGTCGTCCGATGCGGGGCCCGACAGCCGCGCGGCATGCTCAGGCACGTCACCGTCGGCCGCGTGCAGCGGAAACGAGACCGCGACGGCGGTATGCCCCGGCTCCGATTCCACCTCCATCGTGCCGCCCTGCTGTTCGACGCGGCTACGCATCGCGTTGAGCCCGAAGGTGCCGCGCCCGAACACCGCCGGATCGATTCCGATGCCGTCGTCGACCACGTCGAGGCGTACGGCGTCGTCTGCGTAGGTGAGGGTGATTCGCATCCGATCGGCCCGCGCGTGCCGCACCACGTTCGACACCGCACCCTGCGCCACCCGGACCAACGCCGCCTCGATCGGCATCGGCAGCCGCATCGGCGTGCCCTCGACCACGGTGCGCGCGCTGAGTCCGGGACCTTCGGCACGGCGAGCGAGCCGTTCCAGCGCGTCGCCGAGCGACTGTCCTTCCAGGGCCGCGGGGGTGAGGTCCCCGATCAGCTGCCGGGTTTCGGCCAGATTGTCGGCGGCTGTTTCGCGAGCGAGCCGAATCTGTGGCAGCGCGGGGTGATCCGGCGCGTCGCGTTCGGCGGCATGCAACAGCATCTGGATGCTGGACAGCCCCTGCGCCACGGTGTCGTGGATCTCCTGCGCCAGCCGTTCGCGCTCCGCCAGCCGGCCCGCGGTGCGTTCGCGTTCGGCGAGAGCGGCTCGGGTGGACAGCAATTCGTCGATGAGTGCTTGCCGGTCGGCGGCTTCCCGGAACAGCGCGCGATAACCCAGCCCGATCGCGATCGCCACGATCGCACCGAGCACCGGACCGACGACCCCCGCCACCGACCAGCCCTTGTGCAGCCCGAAACCGACCACCGACACCGCCGTCGCGGCCACCACCGCCGCCAGCCCCCACAGCCTCGGGAGCAGATGCAGATACAGGAAGAACAGTCCGAAGACGAGATACACGGCATCCGGCGCGAGACCGATCAGCGCCAGCCAGAGCAGGGTCAGCCCGGCGAGCCAGAATCGCGCGGCGACCGGCCGTCCGCGCAGCAGTCCGCCCGCGAAGTAGACGATCAGGAACAGCGCCGCGAGCACGATCACGGGCACGGTGTGCGCGGAGTCGCCGCCGGCGGGCACCATCGCACGCACCACCACGACCACCGTGAGCGCCGTCATCAACACGTGCAGGCCGACCTGCAGTGCGGCGAAGACGGGGGTCAACGGAGAGCGGTGCACGCTGCCAGCTTATGCGGGGTTACCGTGGCGGCATCCATCGAAAGATGGAATCACCGGTCGACCGTCGATGGTGCCACCACCGTCCGCGATGGCGATGCGCGCGGCGCCCGCCATCGCGAGGGTGGAGGCATGTTCGTCGCACTGCGAGATCTGCGGGCCGCACGGGGCCGTTTTCTGCTCATCACCCTGGTGGTCACCATGGTGGCGCTGCTGGTGAGCTTCCTGAGCGGGCTCACGGCCGGGCTCGCGCACCAGAATATTTCCGCGCTGCAGCGGCTGTCCGGCGGCACCGTGGTCTTCGCCGACACCGGGACGGACCCGTCCTTCGAGACCTCGGTGCTGACCGGGGACCAGGTGCAGCGCTGGCAACGGAACTCCGAACACGTGGAGCCGGTGGGCATCGGTCGCGTCCAGGCCGGGCGAGCGGATTCCGCCCCCGCGCCGGTCGCGGTGTTCGGGGTCACGGGAAGCGCCTTCGGCAATCCAGTGGTTACCGAGCCCGGCACGGTGGTGCTGAGCCGGGCCGCCGCCGACCGGCTCTCGGCCACGACCGGTGACCAGGTCGAGCTCGGCGCGCAGACCTTCACCGTCGCCGGAATCGGCGGCGACGACTGGTACGCGCACACTCCCGTGGTGTGGACCACGCTGCCGGACTGGCAGCGGCTCGATCCGCGCGGCGGTGCGGCCACCGTGCTCATCGCCTCGGGGGTCACCGATCTCGATGCCCTGAACGAGGCCGCGCATACCCGTACGACCAGCGTGGCCGGTTCGCTGCGGGCGATCGGCTCGTATCAGGCCGAGAACGGCTCGCTCACCTTGATGACGGTCATGCTGTTCGTCATCTCCGCCTTGGTGATCGGCGCGTTCTTCACCGTGTGGACCATTCAGCGCACCCCGGATATCGCGACGTTGAAGGCGCTGGGCGCCACCACCGCGCAACTGGTCCGCGATGCCCTCGGACAGGCGCTGATCGTGCTACTCCTCGGCGTCGGTGCGGGAGTCGGAGTTACCGCGATCGCCGGGACGTTCCTCGCCGGCTCGGTGCCGTTCGTGCTCAGCGCCTCGACGACGGTGGCGCCGGCGCTCGCGCTGATCGGGCTCGGACTGCTCGGCGCGGCATTCGCCCTGCGCTTCCTCCGCACCGCCGACCCACTGACCGCCCTGCATCAGGCCCGTTGAATCCGCTTACCGCACAGGAGTTTTCGATGTCCACCACCTTGTCCGTCGCCGACCTCACCCTCACCTACCCGGACGGCGCCGGCCGTGTCACCGCGCTCGACCGGGTCGCGTTGACCGTGCGCGGTGGTGAGATCGCGGCCATCACCGGGCCATCCGGTTCCGGTAAATCCAGTCTGCTGGCCGCGGTGTCGACGCTCGTGCGTCCGGACGCCGGCCGAATACTGCTCGACACCGGGGGCACCCACATCGATCTGGCCCGCGCGAGCCGGCGCGAAGCGACCACCCTGCGCCGCGAGCGCATCGGGATCGTCTTCCAGCAGCCGAACCTGATCCCCGCCCTGACCGCGGTCGAACAGCTCGAGGTGATGCGGCACCTCGGCGGTCGTTCGATCGTCTCGCCGCGACTGCGACGCCGAACCCGCACGGAGGCAATGGATCTGCTCGACGCGGTCGGTCTTCGCGGTCACGAGCAGAAGCGCCCGGCACACCTGTCCGGCGGCCAACGCCAGCGCGTCAACATCGCCCGTGCCCTCATGAACAACCCCGCCCTGCTGGTCGTCGACGAACCGACCAGCGCCCTGGATCAGGACCGCGGCGCCGCCATCATCGACCTCCTCCTCGAGGTGGTCCGCACCCACGACACCGCCACCCTCCTGGTCACCCACGACTCCGCCCACCTGCACCGGATGGATGCGGTGTACCGCATGGTCGACGGCCGCCTGTCGATCGCCCGATCCACCCAATCGGCGGCTTGACCAGGCAATTTCCTGTCCGCGAGACCACCGACGAGGATCTGCTCGACCGCTGGGTCGAGCGCGCGATCGGCGCACCCACGCTGACGCGGTGTTCGACGCCTGATGCCGAGCCGATGGCCGAGCTGACCGATCCCGGCCGCCGGGGCCGGGCTATCCCCTCGCGGTCGGCACCCGGACCGCGGCGTACCAGCTCAGCAGGTCGGGGTTGTCGACCGCGCTGCGTTCCACTACCCGGTCGACGTCCGCGCCCTGGAACAGCTTTTTGATCGGGACCTCGAGTTTCTTGCCGGTGCGAGTGTGCGGAATCCCGGGGGCGGCGATGATCTCGTCGGGGACGTGGCGGGGTGAGACCTCGCGGCGAATGGTGTCGGCGATCCGCTGTTTCACCTCGTCGGTCAGCTCGGCGCCGGGGGCCGGCGTGACGAACAACGGCATCCAGTAGCCGCCCTCGGGCTGTTCGACACCGATAACCAGGGCCTCGGCGATCTCCGGAAGTTGTTCCACCGCTTGATAGATATCGGCCGAACCCATCCGGATGCCGTGGCGGTTCAACGTCGAATCCGATCGCCCATGCACGATGACGCTGCCGTGGTCGGTGATCGTGATCCAGTCGCCGTGCCGCCAGACACCCGGGAACATCTCGAAATACGCGGCGCGATACCGCGTTCCGTCCGGATCGTTCCAGAACGATACCGGCATGGACGGCATCGGTGCGGTGATCACCAGCTCGCCCACCTCGTCGCGCACCGGTCGCCCCGACTCGTCCCAGGCGTCCACCGCCGCGCCGAGGAACGGCGCCGACAACTCGCCGGGCCAGACCGGCACCGTGCGCACGCCGCCGATGAAGGCCGACACCACGTCGGTGCCGCCGCTGATGGAATTGACCTGTACGCGGTCACCGACGTTGTCGCGCAACCAGAGTGCCGACGACGGCGGCAACGACGATCCGGTGATGCCGAGCGACCGCAGCGCCGACAGATCATGATCGCGGCGCGGCACCGCACCGGCCTTGATGCAGGCCAGGACATAGCCCGGACTGCTTCCCAGCACGGTCGTGCGGGTGCGCGCGGCCAGGTCGAACAGCGAATCCGGATGTGGATGGGTGGGGCTGCCGTCGTAGCAGACGATGGTCGCGCCCACCAGTAGTCCCGCGACCTGGAAGTTCCACATCATCCAGCTGGGGCTGGTGTACCAGAAGAACACGTCGTCGCGACCGATATCCGATTGCAGCGCAGCGGCTTTCAGATGTTCGAGCAGGACGCCGCCGTGCCCGTGCACGATACCCTTCGGCAGGCCGGTGGTGCCGGAGGAGAACAGAATCCACAGCGGATGCGCGAAATCGACCCGCTCGATGGACAATTCGGCACCCTCGGGCGCGGCGACCGCATTCCAGTCCAGAGTGCCGGGCATCGCGGTACCGAGCCGCGACACCATGACGGTGGCGCGCACGGTCGGCAACCCCGCCCGCAGCGCGGCGATATCGTCGCGCTTGTCGTGCTCTTTCCCACCGAAGCGGTAGCCGTCCGCGGTGACCAGGACCACCGGTTCCAACTGCCCCAGCCGGTCCAGCGCCGCCTTGGCCGAATAGTCCTGCCCGCACGCGCTCCACACCGCGCCGATACTGGCCGAAGCGAGGAAGGCGACGACCGCCTCGGGAATGTTCGGCAGGTAGCCGACCACCCGGTCACCGGGCCCCACTCCGAGCTCCCGCAGGGTCGCTGCGAGGGCGGCGGTGCGTCCCAGCAGCTCCGACCACGAAATCTCGGTCAGGCCGTGTTGCTCGTCGGCAGCGAGGATGGCCGGCCGGTCGGTGCGGGCGTTGCGGGCGACCAGGTCGACGTAATTGAGTCGCTGTCCCGGAAACCATTGCGCGCCGGGCATGGTCGCATCCGCGAGGACGGTCTCCGGCGTGCCGCCGAGTTCGAAGTAGTCCCAGATCGCGCCCCAGAATCCGGCGAGGTCGGTGACCGACCACTCCCACAGCGCCCGGTAGTCGTCGAACTCCCGCCCGATCCGAGCTCCGGCGAACCGTGCGAAATCGGTGATGCGCGCCGCTGCCACGTCCGCCGCGCTGGGCTCCCACTGCGGTTCCACCATCTGCCTCCTACCGTGTTCCCGCGCGCTGGAGAATCCGCTCGGCGTGCCGGATCACCGGACCGTCCACCATGCGGCCCTCGAAACTGAACACACCACGGTTGCGGGGTACCTCCGCCAGTACGCGCCGGGCCCAGTCCACTTCGTCGTCGCCGGGGGCGTACGCCGCTCGGATGACCGCGAGCTGCTTCGGGTGGATGGCCACCTTGACGTCGTAGCCGACGGCCACCGCTTCGTCGCATTCGGCCCGCAATCCGTCGAGGTCGGCGATGTCCAGATACACCGAGTCGAGGGCGAGCTTGCCGTACGCCTTCGCCGCCAGCAGCGCGGTCGAGCGCAGCTGCCGTGCCACATCGCGGTAGCTGCCGTCGGCGCGGCGGCTGGAATTGCCGCCGAGTCCGGCGACCAGATCCTCCGCCCCGGCCATCGAGGCGATCGCATTCGGTTCGGCCATGACCGCTTCGGTACGCAGGGCCCCCAGCGGCGATTCGAACAGCGCGATCACCTCGTAGTCGGACAGCAGCGAGAGCTGTTCGGCCGATTCGCATTTGGGCAACATGAGCCGGTGGTAGGAGGTCGAGGCCAGGGCGGACAGGTCGGCGTCGAAGTCGTGGGTTCCGGCGGCATTGACCCGGACCACCGTGCGCTCCGGATCGAGCGGTGTCGCCAGCAGTACCTCGCGGGCGGCCTCCTTGTCCCCGGCCGCCACCCCGTCCTCCAGATCGATGATCACGACATCGGCTGCGGCAGCAGCCTTTTCGTAGCGTTCGCCGCGGTCGGCGGGACAGAACAGCCAGGCCGGGCCCGGAGGTTCCCAACTCATCCCGGCCCCCTACTCGCCGTCCGGGCGCATGCGCATGAGGGTCTTGCGCACCGCGGTGGCCACCACGTCGCCGTGCTGATTACGGCCGGTGTGGACGAAGGTCGCGATGCCCTCACCCGGCCGGCTCTCGGACTTGCGTTTGGCCGTCACCAGCGTTTCGGCGTACAGGGTGTCGCCGTGGTACATCGGCTTCGGGAAGGTGATCTCCGAGAAGCCGAGATTGCCGACGATGGTGCCCTGGGTCAGTTGCGTCACGGACAAGCCGACCAGAATCGACAGAGTGAGCATGGAATTGACCAGCCGCTGATTGAACGGCGGCAGCGCGTCGGCGAAGGCCGCGTCCAGGTGCAGGGCCTGGGTATTCATCGTCTGTGTCGTGAAGCCGACGTTGTCGGCCTCGGTAATGGTGCGGCCGGGCCGATGTTCATACAGCACACCGACTTCCAGCTCCTCGAACCAGAGCCCGCGCTGCACCACCCGGCGTACCGGTTCCACCGTTTCGCTCACAGTCCCAGCTCCCGTCCGATCAGCATCAACTGCACCTCGGTGGTGCCCTCACCGATTTCCAGAATCTTCGAATCCCGATAATGCCGGGCGACGGCGTATTCGTTCATGAAACCGTAGCCACCGAAGATCTGGGTGGCGTCGCGGGCGTTGTCCATCGCGGCCTCGCTGGCGACGAGTTTGGCGATGGCCGCCTCCTTCTTGAACGGCTTGCCGGCCAGCATCAGCGCGGCCGCGTCGTAGTAGGCGGTGCGTGCCGCGTGGGCGCGGGCTTCCATTCGCGCGATCTTGAACGCCACCGCTTGGTTGCGGCCGATGGTGCGGCCGAACGCCTCGCGTTCCCCGGCGTAGCGCACACTCTCGTCGACGCAGCCCTGGGCCGCGCCGACCGACAGCGCCGCGATCGCGATCCGCCCCTCGTCGAGAATCCGCAGGAAGTTGGCATACCCGCGCCCGCGTTCGCCGAGCAGATTGGCCTGCGGCACCCGCACATCGGTGAAGCTCAGCGGGTGGGTGTCCGAGGCGTGCCAGCCCACCTTGTTGTATGCCGGTTCGGCGACGAATCCGGGGGTGTCGGTCGGCACGAGAATGGTGGAGATCTCCTTCTTCCCCGCCGTCTCACCGGTCACCGCGGTCACCGTCACGAGCCGGGTGATGTCGGTGCCGGAGTTGGTGATGAACTGCTTGCTGCCGTTGATGATCCACTCGTCCCCGTCGAGTACGGCGGTGGTGCGGGTACCGCCCGCATCACTGCCGGCACCCGGCTCGGTGAGCCCGAACGCGGCCAGTGCGCGGCCGGAGGTCAGCTGCGGCAGCCACTGCTGCTTCTGCTCCTCGTTACCGAAGCGGTAGATCGGCATCGCGCCCAGCGACACACCCGCCTCCAGTGTGATCGCGACGCTCTGGTCGATCTTGCCCAGTTCCTCGAGCGCCAGGCACAGCGCGAAGTAGTCGCCGCCCATGCCGCCGTACTCCTCCGGGAACGGGAGCCCGAACAGACCCATATCGGCCATCCCGGCGACCACGTCGTACGGGAAACTGTGGTCCGCATCGTGTTTCGCCGCGACCGGCGCGACCACCTGATTCGCGAAGTCGCGGACGGTCAGGGCCAGGTCCCGGTACTCCTGCGGCAGCGTGCCGGTGGACAGGAAATCGCTCATGCGTGTGCCTCTTTCTGCTTGTTGCCGGCGCCCTGTTCGCCGTCCGGTCGGGGCGCTGCGGCGATCCGGGCCAGCACCTGCTCGACCTGCACCTGATCGCCCGCCGCCACCAACAGCTCCACGGTCCCCGCCACGGGCGCGGTCAGGGTGTGTTCCATCTTCATCGCCTCGACCACCACAACCGGGGTGCCGGCGGCCACCTCGGTGCCCGGCTGCACGTGCACCGCGATCACCGAACCCGGCATCGGGCTGAGGATCTGGGCGTCGGTGAGCTGCTCGTCTCCGCCGCGCAGGCTGGGTTCGGCGACCTCGCGCACCGCGACCACGCCGTCGGCACCGGCCACCCAGATCGGTCCGTCGGCCTCGGCGACCCGGTACCGGATACGAATGTCGTCGAGTGTCATCGTCAGCACCGCACCGTCCAGGGTCGCGGTCAGCGGGCGGGGTTCGGCGTCGTCCACCGCTACCGAGGCCGCTGTGGGCGCCCCCGTAATCGCCACGTGCACAAGGCGATCCCCGCCCTCGAGCCGCAGCACGGTCGGTGCGGGCGCACCGATCCGCCAGCCGTTCGGAATCTCCCACGGCCCGCGCGGCGCGGCCGGCCAGGTACGTAGCCAGCGGGTGACGGCCGCCGCGATGAACTGCTCGTCGGTGACATCGGCGGGCCGGAAGTCGCCCGCGCGTCGATCGAGCAGGCCGGTGTCGAGCGCGCCGCGGCGCACGTCGGGGTCGGCCAGCAGGAAGCGAAGGAAATCGGTATTGGTCCGCACACCCAGAACCTCGGTGTCGGCCAGAGCTCGGTCCAGCCGGAGGAGCGCCGTATCGCGGTCGGGGCCGTGCGCGATGACCTTCGACAACATCGGGTCGTAATCGCTGCCGATCACGCTGCCCGTGCGTAGGCCGGAATCCACTCGCACGCCCGGGCCCTGCGGTTCGGACAGGGCCAGCACGGTGCCACCGGTCGGCAGGAAGTCCCGGCCCGGATCCTCGGCGTAGACGCGGGCCTCCATCGCGTGCCCGGTGAGCTGGATATCGTCCTGCTGCGCGATGATCTTCTGCCCGGCCGCGACGCGCACCTGGCATTCCACCAGGTCCACGCCGGTCACGAGTTCGGTGACCGGATGCTCGACCTGCAGCCGGGTATTCATCTCCATGAAGAAGAATTCGTCGGGGCGGTCGGCCGAGACGATGAATTCGACGGTTCCGGCGCCGACATAGTCGACACTGCGGGCGGTATTGCAGGCCGCGGCGCCGATACGAGCGCGGGTCTCGGGATCCAGCAGCGGCGAGGGCGCCTCCTCGATCACCTTCTGGTGGCGGCGTTGCAGACTGCATTCCCGTTCGCCCAGATGCACGACGTTGCCGAATCGGTCCGCGAGCACCTGGACCTCGATATGCCGCGGGGTCGCGACGAAGCGTTCCAGGAACAGTGTGTCGTCGCCGAAGGCGGACGCCGCCTCCCGGCGCGCGCTGACCAGGGCGGCGGGCAGATCGGCGGGATCATCGACCCGGCGCATCCCCTTACCGCCACCACCGGCCGACGGCTTGACCAACACCGGGTACCCGATACCGGTTGCCGCGGCGATCAATTCGGCATCCGTGAGCCCGGGCCGGGCGATACCGGGCACCACCGGAACGCCGAAGGCGGCGACCGCGGTCTTGGCCGCGATCTTGTCCCCCATGATCTCGATCGCCCGCACCGGCGGGCCGAGGAAGACGATGCCCGCCTGCTCCAGCGCCGCGGCGAAGGCCGAATTCTCCGACAGGAAGCCGTATCCCGGATGGACCGCCTGCGCACCGGAACGCAGTGCCGCGTCCACCACGCGGTCGATGTCGAGGTAGCTCTGCCGCGCCGGCGCCGGTCCGAGCCGGACCGCGATATCGGCCTCGGCCACGTGCCGGGCGGTCACATCGGCATCGCTGTAGACCGCGACCGAGCGAATGCCCATGGCCCGCAATGTCCGGATCACCCGGACCGCGATCTCCCCGCGATTGGCGACCAGCACCGTGTCGAAGGAGACCGGTTGAGATTTGTTCAGCATGCGATCACATCCGGAAGACGCCGTAGGAGACAGGTTCGAGGGGTGCCTGCGCGCAGACCGAGAGTGCGAGCCCGAGTACGGTGCGGGTGTCCGCGGGGTCGATCACGCCGTCGTCCCAGAGCCGCGCGGTGGAGTAGTACGGATTGCCCTGGCGCTCGTACTGGTCCCGGATCGGCGCCTTGAACTCCTCCTGCTGTTCGGGAGTCCAGGCCTCGCCCAACTGGTCACCGCGCACGGTCGCCAGCACCGATGCGGCCTGTTCGCCACCCATCACCGAGATGCGCGCATTCGGCCACATCCACAGGAAGCGCGGCGAGTACGCGCGGCCGCACATCGAATAGTTGCCGGCGCCGTAGGAGCCGCCGATGACCACCGTCAGTTTCGGCACCCGCGCACACGCGACGGCGGTGACCATCTTCGCGCCGTGTTTGGCGATACCGCTCGCCTCGTAGTCACGCCCGACCATGAAGCCGGTGATGTTCTGCAGGAACACCAGCGGGATCACCCGTTTGTCGCACAATTCGATGAAATGCGCGCCCTTCTGGGCGGATTCGCCGAACAACACCCCGTTGTTGGCGACGATGCCGACCGGGTGTCCGTGGATGCGGGCGAAGCCGGTGACCAGCGTGCGCCCGTACTCGGCTTTGAACTCCTGGAACTGCCCGCCGTCGACGATGCGCTCGATCACCTCGTGCACGTCGTAGGGGGTGCGCAGGTCGACCGGCACCACGTCGTAGAGCTCGTCCTGCGCGGCGATCGGGTCGACCGGTGCGGCGATCTCCCACGGACTCGGCGATTTCGGTGCGAAGGTGCCGACGATGCGGCGCACGATCCGCAGCGCATCCTCGTCGTTGTCGGCCAGATGATCGGTGACGCCCGAGGTGCGCGAATGCAATTCACCGCCGCCGAGCTCCTCCGCGGTCACCACCTCACCGGTGGCCGCCTTCACCAGCGGCGGGCCGCCCAGGAAGATCGTGCCCTGATTGCGCACGATCACCGCTTCGTCGCTCATCGCGGGCACATAGGCGCCGCCGGCCGTGCAGGAACCGAGCACCGCGGCGATCTGCGGAATCCCCTTGGCGCTCATGGTCGCCTGGTTGTAGAAGATGCGACCGAAATGTTCGCGGTCGGGGAAGACGTCGTCCTGATGGGGCAGGTGCGCACCGCCGGAGTCGACCAGATAGATACACGGCAGATGGTTCTGCAGCGCGATCTCCTGGGCCCGCAGATGCTTCTTCACGGTCATCGGGTAATAGGTGCCGCCCTTGACGGTGGCGTCGTTGGCGACGATGACGCATTCGCGCCCCGAGACCCGGCCGATGCCGCCGATCACCCCGGCCCCCGGACATTCGTCGCCGTACATCCCGTCGGCCGCCAGCGGGGACAGTTCCAGAAACGGGCTACCGGGGTCCAGCAGCCGGTCCACCCGCTGCCGCGGCAGCAGTTTGCCGCGCGCGACATGCCGCTCGCGCGCCCGTTCGGGTCCGCCCAGTGCACTCGCCGCCAGCTTTGCGCGCAGCTCGTCGAGCAGCGCCAGATGTGCGGCCCGATTACCGGTCTGCACGTCCTGGGTAACGGTCATCACGCCATCCTGCCCATTCGGTTAGTGGCCAATAACTGGAATCCAAGATAATCTTGACTAACTGAAATGTCCAGACGTGCCGATAGGAGGGGTGATGGGCAGCAGTGAGGCAGTCGCCCCGACGCGCCGCGAACAACTCAAGGCGCAGCGGCGGCAACAGCTGCTGGATGCCGGCGCCCGCCTGATCGCCGATCGCGGGTTCCCCGGCGTCCGGCTCGACGATCTGGGCGCGGCGGCGGGCATCAGCGGTCCGGCGGTCTACCGGCACTTCCCCAACAAGGAGGCGGTGCTGGTCGAGCTGCTGGTCGGAATCAGCACCCGGCTGTTCGAGGGCGGGCGGGCCGTGGCCGACCAGGCCGCCTCACCGCGCGAGGCCCTGTCGGGGCTGATCGAATTCCACCTCGACTTCGCGCTGGGCGAACCCGAACTCATCCGCATTCAGGATCGTGACCTGGAGAGCCTGCCCGAGGCCGCGCGCCGGCAGGTGCGGCGACTGCAGCGTCAGTATGTGGAGATCTGGGTGGGCGTGCTGTGCGAGCTGCATCCGGATCTGGCCGAAACCGCCGCCCGGGTGATGGCCCATGCGGCATTCGGCCTCATCAACTCCACTCCGCACAGCGCCTCGCCGACCCTGGCCGGGCGCGCCCGGCCCATCCTGCGCGATATGGCCTGGGCCGCGCTGAGCTGAGGGGCGCGCCGGTTCAGTCGCGGCGCAATTCCTGATCCGCCGTCGCCAGCACGAAATGCAGGCCGAGGTACACCGCGGGTAACAGCGCCAGCGTGCAGGCCGCGGCGAAAATCGGTGCGGCAACCTCGAATTGGGACTGCCAGCGCACCCGCGTACCGGCGGGATGATCCTCGAAGGTGACCGTTCCGTCCTGATGACGCAGCGGCGGAAGGGATTTCACCACGCGATAACGAAACAGGCGCGGCGGGTCGTAGTCGACGACCTCTTCGGTGAGCCGCAACAGCGGGGTCACCAGCAGCCGCACGGCGCCGACCCCGTGCTCGGAGACATTCCCCGGCCGCACCGGGGTGACCCGCCGGATCGCCGGAACGCGCTGATAATTGGTGGCATCGGTGATCCAGTCGAAGACATCGGCGCGGGGTGCCCGGATGATCCGTTCCAGGTCCAGCGTGCGCATCGAGTATCCCTTCACTGCCGCGTCGTCGCGTCCGTTCCGAGCGGTCACCGGTGCCGATCGGTGTCGAGTCGCAGCGCAGCCTACGGCGGTATCGGCACCGGCTGCCAGCGGCGCGACTCGAAACGATGCGGTTTCGATATCCGTCAGCGACCTGGTCGCTCGCCCAGCGGACCGGCCGGGATAAATCGTTGTGGCATAGTGATTTTCACCGACCACGCCGCGACTGGGAAGAGGACCACACAACCCCCGGGCGCACCTGGACCACAACCCGGGCAATCCGGAACCGGCGGGACTCACCTGCCATCGGATCGGGCGGCAGCTCGGCGAGATCGCTGGAGCGCACCCGGTGCCACTGTGAGCCGGCCCACCTCCACCCCGTCCCGATGCGGAACCGTCGGTAACACCGAGCGGAGACCGATCACCCGATGACTACCATGGCATTCATGAGTGCCGAGGAGTGCCGCCGCACCACAGACAGGCCGAAACCGTGACCCCAGAGCGTGGCACCACGAGCCCCGCAGAACAGGCGACAACAAAGCCGCAGGAGCGGGTGATTCGCCGTCGCCCGAAGAATCGTCGCGCCCAGATCGCGGCAACCTCGGCGGCCGCCTTCGGATCCCTGGGCTACCACGGGGTCAGCATGGAGGATATCGCCTCCCGGCTCGGCATCTCCTCGGCCGCACTCTACCGGCACTATCCGAGCAAGTACGCGCTGTTCCGGGAGGAATTGCTGCGGCTGGGCGCGCTGACCGCGGAATCGACCACGGTCGCGCCGGAGGCCGCCGAACTGCCCGTCGAACAGCGGTTGGCCGGCGTTCTCGACGCGGTGATCGCGGCGACGATCGCCAATCGACCGACCGTCACCCTGGTGCGCTGGGAGGGCCGCTACCTCGACGAGACCGACCGCGCCACGCTGAACGAGCAATTCACCACCGCCATCCACGCGCTGGCCGACCTCATCGGCGAGCTGCGCCCCGAATTGCCACGCCCCGACCGCTCGCTACGCGCGGTGGCACTACTCAGCATCGTGAGCAGTATCGGTGACCACCACGCCACGCTGCCCGTGAAATCCCTTACCGCCGTGCTGAATTCGGCGGCATGGGCCCTGATTCGCGCGGATCTGCCCGAGGCCGAGAGCACCGCCCGGCCGTCCGGTTCGGTCGAGATCCCGCAGTCGTTCAAACACGAACTGCTGCTGAAGAAATCGGTGGAACTGTTCCATCAGCGCGGATACCCCAATGTGAGCGTGGAGGATATCGCGACCGCCGCGGATCTGTCGGCCGCGTCGGCGGTCTATCGGTACTACCGCAGTAAGAGCGATCTGCTGGCCGCCGCCTTCCGGCGCGCCGCCGACCGGGTATCCGGCGCGATCGGTCCGGCCACCGCATCCTCGAAGACGCCCGCCGAGGCGCTGTCGAAGCTGATCGATCTGTATGTGGCGGGGTCCTTCGCCGAACGCGAACTGACCTTCGTCTACTACGCCGAATTCAGCCACGTCCCGCCCGAGGAACGCACGGTCCTGCGCAATATCCAGCGCCTGATCGTGGCGGAATGGGTGAAACTGCTGATCGCGGTGCGGCCCGAGCTCACCGAGGCACAGGCCCGCATTCTGGTGCAGGCCGCCTTCGCGCTCGTGGTCGACCTGGGCCGCGTCTACGGCGACGACGAGAATCGCTGCCCGCCCGATCGCGTCGTCGCGCTGATGGAGATCGTGCTCTTCGGCCGGCCGCACTCGACCTAGTCGCCCGGCGTTCAGCTGTTCATGCGCGGCCACGGATAGAGCGCGAGATGGAGCAGCAGAATCGCGAGCAGGGCGAGCACTGTCGCCGCCACGAATCCGGCCCGATGCTCGAGATACCCGATCGTGCGAAACAGGGTGGGAAACGGCACTTCCCGCGCGAAGAACATCGACAGCACGCTGGGCACCACGACCCACATCACCGCGATCGTCCCGTAGAGGACGTAGGCGCCGGTGAAGCTGCCCGGGTCCACCGCGCGGGCGCCGCCGGCGAAAGCCACCGCGGCGGCCAGTGCGGCACAGGCGAGCACCAGATAGCCGCCCATCCCCTCGGTGCGCACCGCATCGGGGTCGGGGGTCACCCGGCCGTTGGCGGTGGTGACCCGGCCGGGCAATGCGGCCGGCTGCCGCGGCGGCATTGCCAGCTGGGGCAGGGAGTAGTAGGCGAGCACCACGATGACGAACACCACCACCAGGCGGACCCAGGAGTGGTCGCGCTCGAGATGGCCGATCGTGGCCGAAATCGTCGGCCAGTCCGCCAGTTCGAAGACGGCGGCCAATTCGGGCACCGCGATCACGACGCCCGCCAGCCCCCACATCAGGTATCCCCAGAACTCCGCCGACCGGCCGCCGACAGCCGGTGCGCCGGTAGTGACCTCCGTCATACTCCCGGTGTACCACCAAGTGCGCCGGAACGGCGGCCCGACGGGCGAATTCGTCGGTTCAGGCCGGGCGCAACATCGGCGGGTGCAGGACCTGCGCGGGTCCGGCCCGGTAGAGCTTCGCCGGCCGGCCCCCGTCACGCGTGGTGGTCGCACCGGTCGCGACGACGAAACCGGGTGTGGTGGTGACCTTGCGGTGGAAGTTGCGCGGATCGATATCGGTCCCCCACATCACCTCGTAGACCCGCCGCAGTTCGGCCACGGTGAACTCTCGCCGGCAGAACGCCGTGGCCAGCGGGGTGTACTCGAGTTTCGCGCGGGCGCGCTCGACCCCGTCGGTGAGGATGCGGCGGTGGTCGAACGCCAGCCGGCCGCGGTCGGCGAGCAGTTGCTCCACCGACCAGATACCGGCGGCGGTCGCCTCCGAACCCGCCTGCGGCGCGGGGAGATTCGGAGTCAGCGCCAGATACGCGGTGCTGACGACCCGGCCACGCGGATCCCGGCCGGGTTCGCCGTAGGTCGCCAGCTGCTCCAGATGCAGACGGTCACCGCGAATTCCGGTCTCCTCCCGCAGCTCCCGCACGGCGGCGGCGGACAGACTCTCGTCCGGACGGATGAAACCCCCTGGCAGCGCCCACCTTCCGCGATAGGGGGCATAGAGCCGCTGCACCAGCAGCGCGCACAGCGTGTCGTTGGCAGTGTGCCGGGCGCCCAGGGTGAGAACCACCAAATCGACCGCGAGCGCTGCATTGAGGCGAAAACCACTGCCCATGACGGGCATTCTAATCGTCAGTCTGACGATAAAAAGGTGACCGGATTCCGGTTCAGCTCTCGGCGACGAAGGTGAACGGGCCGAATTCGTCGACGTGGCCGCCGATCCAGTCCCAATGCGACACCGGATCGACGACCACACCGTCCTGCAACAACAGCCGCCAGCCGAGATCGTCGTGTTCCCAGATATCACCGTCGCCGTCCACATACAGACCGCAGATGGCCGGCTCACGGCGATTCCGCTGCTGCTCGGCACCGGACGCCGCGCCGTCGCCCACGATGCCCTGGCCGGGGCCGTCGGCATGAATTCCGCCGGCTACCAGGGGCCGGCCGGCGAGTTGCGCGACGGCGCGGGCCATGGCCACGAACTGACCGGCCGGCACCGCGATCACCGCATCGGTACGCATGGATGTTCCTCCCGCCTGATCGTCACGTAAGAGGGCCACCGCGTCCGGCACGATCGGCCGGGGGCGAATCGTGCTCTGACTCATCATTTCCCCTGCCCTGTGTCACCGAATTGCGTTGCGGCGATGCGCGCCGGTCGAACCATTCGAAACCTCCCCATCCATCAGGTTTGCGAACACCAGCCTCGTCCACCCGACTTCTGATTCACTTCCGGTCGAATCGGACAGGTCCGAGATGCGCGTCCGACTCCCGAGCAATCGACAAGTTGTCGGGAAATTCCGGGGACACCGAGCGCTGACGGCGCTGTCGTCGGACGGTTCCGTTGTCGTGTCGCATTCGGACGGACTCGGTCCGACCTGGCCGGTCGGCCTCGAATAGGTTGAGCTGCAACCGGAAACACAGCAGGTGTGTTGCACAACGCGACGCTCGGTACTACCAAGTGGAACCGATATAACAATTTGGCAACTGGCAGGCTAACGTTGGACAGCAAGGTAAATTTATAGTAGAAATTCTGATTTAAATCAGATGTCCAGCTAATGGCCGATCTCGGCAGCGGGCGGCCATGGGGAAGGTGTCCGGGATGTCACGGTTGCAGGGGGCAAGGTATGGCTGACCGGCGCATCCATGTCCTCGGACCGATGCATATCGAACTGGACGACGCGCCGATCCGGCTGCCCGGCCGGCTCACCCGGGCGCTGCTCGCACGCTTGGTGATCGCACGGGGCCATGCGGTGTCGACCGACCGTCTCGCCGACGAATTGTGGGACGGCTGTCCGCCCCCGAAGGCGACCTCGGTTCTGCAGGTACACATCCACAACCTGCGCCGGGTATTCGAACCGGAGCGCCCGGCGCGGGCGCCGGCGACCGTCGTGGTGTCCGAAGGGCTCGGCTACGCACTGCGACTGGGCGATACCGAGGTCGACGCCTGGCACTTCGAATCGCTGATGGATGCCTACCTGCACATGAACAGCGGTGCGCGTCCGCCGGAAGCGGAGACCCGCATCCGGCTGCTGGACAGCGCGCTGGAATGTTGGCAGGGCCGTGCGCTGGAGAGTTTCGCCGATTGCGGCTGGGCCGGGGCGGAAGCGGCCCGGCTCACCGATCTGTATCTGACCGCGGGCGAACTGCGCGCACAGGCCGCACTGGAACTGGACCGCGCCACCGAGGTGATCAGCGGATTGCGGCGCACGGTCGAAGATCGACCGGATCGCGAGGAGAGTGTGCGGCTGCTCGCGATCGCCCAGTACCGGCTGGGCCAGCAGACCGAGGCGCTGGCCACACTGCGACGCACCGCCGAATTCCTTACGCGCGAAATGGGACTCGATCCCGGTCGGCGGATCCAGGATCTGGAGACCGCGATCCTGAACCAGTCGGTGCCGGTCCCCCGCCCGACGCCGCGGACGGCACCGATCGCGGTGCGCGCCGCGGTCACTGCCCCAGGCGACGAACCGCCCACGGATCGAATCGACTGCATCGCGCCCGCCGCCGCTCCCGGTTATCCGATGCAGCACAAGGTCGCCCTGGAGGCCGCGTACGAGGCGGCGGTATACGGCGCCCGCGTGGTCTGGATCGGCGGTGGCGCCGGCTACGGGAAAACGACATTCACCGGCGCGATCGCCGACGAACTGCGCCGCCGCGGCTGGACCGTCGCGGCCGGCCGCTGTCCGGATGTCGACGCCGCGCCGCCGGGCTGGACATGGGCGGAGATGGTTCCCCAATTGGGCGTGGATCCGACCGTCAGCGGTCGGCCGGGCGATCCGTTCCACATTTCCCGCGTGCTCGTCGAAGGCTGCCGCGGCGCCTTCGCCGACGGTCCGGTGGCTCTGATCCTGGAGGATCTGCATCGCGCCGACGAGGCGACCCTGCAGATCCTGCGCCAGGCCATGACATGGTTGCACGACCGGCCGCTGCTGGTGATCGCCACCCTGCGGGATGTGGAAGCACCCGACCCGGTGCGCGCGACGATGGCGGAGCTGGCCGAGCCGACCGCCGCTCATATCGAGCTCACCGGGGTGGATCACGACGGCGCCTGTGCGATTGCCCGGGCCGCCGGACTCACCCGGCTCGATTCCGGACTGCTCGCGGTGTTGCACGAGCGCACCGGCGGAAACCCGTTGTTCCTCCGGGAACTGACCGCCGCGATGGCGGCCGGTGGTGCGGTACACGACCTGCCGCCGAGTACCCGCGGTGTTATCGAACAGCAGTTGACGCGGCTGCGGGACGACGTCCGCGAGGTGCTCGCCCACGCGGCCGTCTGCGGCGACCGCGTCGCACCGGCGACCCTGGCGGCCGTGACCGGACGGCCGGAATCCGAGCTGATCGAATTGCTCGGAGCCGCCGAGCGGGCCCGACTGGTGACGATCGATCCGGCCGGTCGAATCGCCTTCGCGCACACGCTGATCCGCGATACGGTATTCGCCGGCATTCCGCTCCTTCGTCGCGCGGGAATGCACCGGAGCATGCACGAGCTCCGTGGCACCACCGGGCCGGGCGGCATCCGCGTGGCGGATGCGCCCGCCCATCCGCAACCGCGCTCGGTAACCATCGATGCGGGCGCCGAGCCCGTGTCGCCCGCCGCCCGCCGGCCGCACGCCGGCGCGGCACCGCGGTGGCGCGTGGTCCCGGAGCCGGACCGGCTCACCGGTTCCACCGTCGGCCGGTGTCCGATCGGCTGCCCCTGCTGCGCCTCCGGTCCGGCGGACCGAGCGGCCGGAATTCCCCCGTGAGCCCGACCCGTTCGCTCCTAACCCGCCGCGCGCCCCGCGTCGCCCGACGCGCGCCCCTCCCGGCGTGCGCGTTTGCCCCGGGCGATCTCGGTGCCGAGGGCGTCGAGCGGGTTGGCCAGCTGGTGCAGCGGATCGAGCAGTGCGGTGAGCCAGGTGCGGGCGGTCTCCACCCCGGCCGGGTCGAGCGCATAGAGGCGGCGGGTCCCCTCGGCGCGCACGGTGACCAACCCGGCGTCCCGGAGGACCTTGAGATGTTGTGAGACACCGGGTTGGGAGATCGGCGTCCGGCTGCGCACCGCGTCGACCAGGGCACCGGCGGTCTGTTCACCGGACGCGACCAGTTCGAGGATGTGCCGGCGGACGGGGTCGCCGAGCGCGTCGAAGATCCGCGTGGGTGGAACGGTCATTCGGATTCGGCGCCGCCCTCGGGCTCGGTGGTGTAGAAGGCGAAGGTCTGCTCGGCCGCCGTCCGCGCGGTGGCCGGATCGTCGCCGTCGGCGATCGCGGCATCACCCCAGCCACCGGCGGCCGTACGGATGAACTCCCGGCCCTCCGGCGTGGTGTGCAGGGTGGCGGCGACCTCCGGATCCACCGGTTCGCCGCTGTCCACATGCATCCCCAGGCCGAGCAGCGCGAGGTCCCAGCCGACACCGACCGCGCCGGGACCGAATTGGGTCCACATCTGCGGATCGATCGGCGCTTCGTGTTTCAGCTCGAGCTCGGTGCCCTCGGCGGTGGGGGTCAGCGTGACCTCCAGCCAGGAGATCTGTGGACCCATCTCCCAGGTCACCGCGAAGTACTTCGGCGCATCGCAGCGCTCGACGACACCGTTGGCATTGCCTTCGAGCTGATAGCGACCGCCCACCTCGAGCGAGCCACTGACCGGCAGGAACCAGCGGGGAATGCGATCGGCGTCGGTCAGCGCGTTCCACAGATCCGCCTGATCGGTCGGATAGCCGCGGCGGGCGACGGCGATCCGGGTCGGGGCGCCGTCACGGTTTCCGGTGCGCACCTCGCGGGTCACCAGCCCGGCGAGGGCGGTCGGATCGGACAGTAGCGGCATGTCATCTCCTCCTTCTATAAGTTAGAACTTATATTAGCAGGCGACTCCCGCCAACTCCCCGAAGGACATGAAGGCCGCGGCGTGCCGGTGCAGGGAGGTTCGGACGACACGCCGCGGCGCGACGTATTCAGCCGGCTTGCCGGCGCATGGCTTCGATCAGCGATTTCGGGCGCATATCGGTCCAATGCGATTCGACGTAGTCGAGGCAGATGTGGCGCAGGCAAGGCCCGTGAGCGATCGTCCAACCGCTCGGGACGGCCGCGAACACCGGCCACAACGAGTGCTCGCCTTCATCGTTGGTGAGGACGTAGAACTCGGCATCGTCGTCGTCGAACGGGTTGCTCATTCGAATACCTTTCGTGCAGAACGATTTCCGTCCGCCGAGGCAGACGGGGGTGCGGGCTCGCGGATTCCGAGCCCGCACCGCGATCAGGTGCCCGGCGTTACCGATATCGCCGATCCGGAGGAGAGCAGGTTTGCCAGTGCGGTGAAAATGCTGCCGAGACCGGCGCTTCCGGTATCCATCAGTGGAGAATCCTTTCCTGGTGCGCGGTTACTTCGGGGTGTACGCGATGCTGGAGCCCGAGCTGAGGAAGGTCAGCACCTGGGTGAGGATTGCGGCGTAGTCGACAGTGCCGTCCATACTTTTTCTTCCTTCTTTCTTTCCGGTCGCGGACCGTGACGCCGGGCCGGCGCCGACGGACCGCACGGAACCGCTTCGGTTCCGGGCTTGGCGGCGAATACCGTTGTCACTGCGCGGTTTCGCCGAATTCCCTGCGTCGATCGAGTTCGGTCAGGACCGCGCCGATGCGGCTCAGTGCCGCGGCGGAGGTCATTCGCCAATGGGTGGCGGGCAGGACGTGGCTGCCGATGTCGCCGGTGACCACCGCCGACCATTGCGCGACCGCCGGCGCGCTCGACTCGTCTTGCGCGGCAACGAAGTACGTCAGATCGCCGTGGTAGGTCCGGGGCCGGTGGGCCGCGACCAGTTCGACCGAGCGCACCGCGGCATCCAGGATGCTCGTGATGCGGTCCGTGCCGAGGCCGGCGAACGGTTCGGGCAATGTCGCCAACACCGACGCGATATCGGCATCGAGCGCCGGCTCGCCCATCTCGCCGGCGCGCTCGCCGAGCAGGCCGCCCAACAGTTCGGCGACGGCGACCGGTTCGCCCCCGTCGGCGACGGTCGGCCCGAGGTGGCTGTCCATGACAGCGAGCAGGGCAACCTGTTCACCTTCGTCCTGCAACCGCACCGCCACGGCATGTGCCAGCACGCCGCCCAACGACCAGCCCAGTAGGTGGTACGGACCCTCCGGCTGCACGGAGCGGATCGCCGCCACATAGTGGCCCGCCCACTCCTCGACGCTGCCCGGCAGGCTCGCACCGCTGAGCGCCGGCGATTGCAGACCGTAGAGCGGCCGCTCGATCACGGCGGCGAGCCCGGCGAACGACCACGCCACCCCGCCCACCGGATGGATGCAGAACAGCGGCTCGCCGAACCCGTTGCGCCGCAATGGGAGTAGCACATCGAACGCGGCATCGGCGTCGATTCCCGCGCCGGCGTCCAACTCCGCGAGCAGGGCCGCTGGCGTCGACGCGGTGAACAGCGTGAGGACCGGCACCCGGCGGCCGAGGGTGGTGCCGAGCCGGGCGACCAGCGAGGTCGCCAGCAGCGAGGTGCCGCCGAGTTCGAAGAAGTTGTCGTCGAGCCCGACGCGTTCCAGGTCGAGTACCTGCGCGAAGGCCTCGCACACCGTGCGCTCCGCCGCCGTCCGGGGCGCGCGGAATTCCCGGGCCTGCCGCGGTGGCGCCGGAAGCGCCCGGCGGTCGAGCTTGCCGGAGGCGTTGACCGGCAGCTCGGCCAGGGTGACCACGGCGGCGGGCGCCATATAGGCCGGCAGCCGGTGCGCCAGGGCCGTGCGCAGGCGGTCGCCGTCGACCGACCGGTCGGGCGCCGCGACCACGTAGGCCACCAGTTGCTGCTGCGCGGCGTCGTCGCCGTGCACCACGACCACGGCCCGATCCACCTCCGGCAATTCCGTCAGCGCTGCCTCGATCTCCCCCGGTTCGATGCGCAGACCGCGCAGCTTCACCTGGAAGTCGGAGCGGCCGCGGTACTCCAGTTCGCCGTCGGCGTTCCAGGTGGCCAGGTCGCCGGTGCGATACATCCGCTCACCGGTGGCGAAGGGGTCGGCGACGAACCGCTCGGCGGTCAGATCCGGCCGTGCCAGGTATCCGCGCGCCAACTGCGCGCCGGCCAGATACAGCTCGCCGGTGACACCCGCCGGGACCGGCCGCAATCGCGAATCCAGCACGTACACACGGGTGTTGGCGACCGGACGACCGATCGGCACGGTCGTGGTGTCGCGCCCGGTGACCTCGTGATACGTCACATCGACCGCGGCCTCGGTCGGGCCGTACAGATTGTGCAATCGAGCGCCGGTGCGAGCCACCAGCCGCTGCGCCACCGCCGCCGGCAGGGCCTCGCCGGAGGCGAACACGCGGCGCAGCGAACCGCAGGACCCGAGATCGGATTCGGCCAGGAAGGCCGCGAGCATCGACGGCACGAAATGCAGCGTGGTGACCGATTCGGCGGCCACCACCCGCGCCAGATAGTCCGGATCACGATGTCCCTGCGGCGCCGCGACGACCAGGCGAGCGCCGACCTGCAAGGGCCAGAACAGCTCCCACACCGACACGTCGAACGTCACCGGGGTCTTCTGCAGTACCACATCCTCGGTGGTCAGACCGTATTCGGACTGCATCCACAGCAGCCGGTTGACGATCGCCGCGTGGCTGACCGCGACCCCCTTCGGGCGGCCGGTCGAACCCGAAGTGAAGATCACGTACGCGAGGTGGTCCGGTCGCAGCGGGGACCGCCGATCCGCGTCGGTCACCGGATCGTCGGCGTAGTGAGAGAGGTCCAGCTCGTCGACGGCGATCGCGTCGTCGATCGCCGAATCGGCCAGGGCCAGTACGCATTCCGGCTGCGCCGTCGCGATGATGTGTCGGCGCCGCTCGGCCGGCTGGTCGGGATCGATCGGCACGTACGCGGCGCCGGCGGCGAGGACCGCGTAGACCGCGACGAGCAGTTCGATCGATCGCGGCATCGCCACCGCCACCCGCCGGTCGGGTCCGATTCCCCGGTCGATCAGATAGCGAGCCAGCCGGTTGGTGCGTGCGGCGAATTCGGCGTAGGTCAGGACCCGTTGCGCCACAGCGATTCCCGCGCGGTCCTCGGCCAGCGCCACCGTGCATGGGTGCGCGGCCACCGCGGCGGCGAACCGGGCGGTGAGGGTATGCGGATGGTCGCCCCCGGTCGCGGGTAGCGCCGGATTCCACCCGGTGTCGTTGTAGTCGACCAGCAGGCGGTGGCGCTCGTCCGCATCCAGCAGATCGATATCGCCGACGGCGACGGCGGCATCGGCGCCGACGGCATCGAGCACTCGCAGGAAGCGCTGGACGAACCGCTGCACGGTGGCCGCGTCGAACAGGTCGGTGGCATAGGTGACGGCGGCGGCGATACCGGCCGGTGCGCCGGTCTCGTCGTAGGTGTCGGTGAGATACCAGTGCAGATCGAATTGCGATGTGCGGGTGTCGACTTCGAGCTCACGCACCTCGAGGCCGGGTAGCCGGACGGTGGCCCGGTTCAGGTTCTGGAACGACAACGCCACCTGGAACAGCGGATGACGGCCGGTCGACCGGGCCGGATCGAGCAGTTCGACCAGCCGCTCGAACGGCACGTCGCTGTTGGCGAATGCCGCCAGATCGGTCTCCCGCACCTGATCGAGCAGGTCGGCGAAGGAGTCCCGTGGCGCGATCCGGGCGCGCAGCACCAGGGTGTTGACGAACATGCCGATGAGATCGTCCAGCTCGGCCTCCCCCCGCCCGGCGACGGGTGCGCCGACCGCGATGTCGTCGGTTCCGGACAGCCGGGCCAGCAGCACCGACAGCGCGGCCTGGACCACCATGAACAGCGAGGCGCGCCGGGTGCGCGCGAGCCGGTGCAGAGCGGCATGCCGCTCGGCGGAGATCTCGAACGATATCGCTCGCCCGCGCAGCGACTGCACCAGCGGACGCGGCCGGTCGGCCGGCAGGTCCAGCTGCTCCGGAAGGCCGGCCAGGGCGGTGCGCCAATACTCCGATTGCACCGATACCGGCGACTGTGGATCGTCCTCGGCGCCGAGCAACTCGCGCTGCCAGAGCGCGTAGTCGGCGTATTGCATCGGCAGCGCCGGCCAGTGCGGCGCGGCATCGGCGCGGCGGGCGGTGTAGGCGGCCAGCAGGTCCCGGGTCAGCGGTGCGGCGGAGGCGCCGTCGGCACAGATGTGATGCAGTGACAGCACCAGCAGATACGCCGGTTCGTCGGCATCGATCACGCGCAGCAGCGCGCCCCGGACCGGGACCTGCGTGGTGACGTCGAATGGCCGGGAAAGCAGCTGGGCGACAACCGATTCCGCCTCGTCCTCGGTCACCGTCCCGATCCGGAACTCCGGTTCCGCCGTGGCCGTCACGACCTGACTCGGTCCGCCGTCGGATTCCGGATAGATCGTGCGCAGCACCTCGTGCCGGTCGACCACGTCCGCGAACGCGCGGACCAGCGCCGCCGTGTCCACGGCACCGGTCAGCCGCACCGCGAACGGCACGTTGTACGCCGCGGAGCCGGGATCGATGCGGTTCGACAACCACATGCGCTGCTGCGCCGGCGACAACGGAATCCGCTGCGGGCGAGGGCGTGCGGCCGGCGCGGGCCGGCCACCACCGCCGTGTGCGGCGAGCCGTTCGGCCAGGGCACGCACCGTCGAGGCCTCGAACACCGTGCGCACCGGAATCCGGCTGCCCAGCCGATCGCCGAGCCGGGCGACGACCTGGGTGGCGATCAGCGAGTTGCCGCCGAGTTCGAAGAAGTCGTCGTCGACGCCGACCCGGGGCACACCGAGTGTCTCGGCGAGCACGGCCGCGACCAGTCGCTGCTGCGGCGTGCCCGGCTCCCGATAGTCCCGAGCGCGGAACTGCGGTTGCGGCAACGCTTTCCGATCCAGTTTGCCGACCGGGGTGAGCGGAACCTCGTCCAGCACGACCACGGCGGCGGGCACCATATGCGCCGGCAGGCTCCGCGCGGCGTAACCGATCAGCTGCTGCGGATCGACCGAACGGCCCGGGACCGCCCGCACATAGGACACCAGCGCCGTGGCCCCGGTCGGAGTTTCGCGACCGAGCGTGACGGCGAAGTCGATGTCGTCGTGTCCGGTCAGTACCGCGTCGATCTCACCGAGTTCGATGCGGAATCCGCGGATCTTGACCTGGAAATCGGTGCGGCCCAGATATTCCAGTTCCCACTCGCCGGTCCGGCCGACGATCCAGCGCACCAGGTCGCCGGTGCGGTACATCCGCGTCCCGGGTCCACCCCACGGGCAGGCCACGAACCGTTGCGCGCTCAGGCCGGCGCGGCGGTGGTAGCCGCGGGCCAACGCGTCACCGACGACGTACAGCTCACCCGCGACCCCCGGCGGCACCGGTTGCAATCGCGCGTCCAGCACCAGCGTCACCGACCCCGGGACCGGGGTGCCGATGGTGATCGGCGCACCCGCGACCAGTACGGCGTAGGCCGAGGAGATGGTGGCCTCGGTCGGGCCGTAGCTGTTGACGAAGCGCCGGCCCGGCTGCCATTTCGCCAGCAGCTCCGGGGTGGTCGCATCGCCGCCGGCACCGACCACCTCCAGATCCGGCAGATCGGCCGGATCCACGGTGGCCAGCATCGCCGGCGTGATCATGGTGTGGGTGACCCGCTCGGCACGGAGCAGCTCGGCCAGTTCCCGTCCGCCGAGAATCGCCGGCGGCGCGATCACCAGGGTGGCGCCGCTACCGAAGGCGAGCAGCCACTCCTCCAGGGACTGGTCGAAACTCGGCGAGCAGACGTGCAGGAACCGATGCCGCGGCTCGACCCGGCACAGCCGGGTGGCGTGCGCGGCCAGATTCGCGACTCGGCGGTGGGTCACCGTGACGCCCTTGGGCAGACCGGTCGAACCCGAGGTGTAGATCGTGTACGCCGCGTTGTCCGGGCGCAGCGGACGGATTCGGTCGGCGTCGGTGACCGGCTCGGCGCGGCGGCGGGCACAGGCATCGGCGGTGGCCGGGTCGTCGAGCACCAGCCAATCGGTCGCGGCGGGCAGTCCGGCCACGAATTCCGTTGTGGTAACGCCGATTACGGCTGCCGAATCGGTCACCATGTGCCGGACCCGCTCCGGCGGGTAGCTCGGGTCGACCGGGACGTACGCCCCGCCCGCCTTCGCCACCGCCCAGACCGCGGCGATCATCTCGTAGGAGCGCGGCAGGGCGATCGCGACCGCCCGCTCGGGCCCCACCCCGGCCTCGATCAGTACCCGGGCCAACTGCGAGGACTGTCGATCCAGTTCGCCGTAGGTCACCGAGCGGCCGTCGATGCGCACCGCGACGCGCTCCGGACCGAAGCGCACGCCCCGGACGAGGACCTCCGGCAGCAGATCGCGCGCGAGCACCGGGCCACCGTCCATGTGGGTGAACCGCTCGTACTCCGCCGGGGACAGCAGCGCCACGGTGCCGACCGGGCGCCGCGGTTCGTCCGCGACCGCCGCGAGCAGTCCGGTGAAGCGCCGGGCGAAGGATTCGACGGTTCCGTGATCGAACAGATCGCGGGCGTACGACAGGTCGGCGAGCAGTCCGTCGGCGGTTTCCTGCACGGTCAGCGACAGATCGAATTGTTCGGCGTCGAAGTCGAAATCGACCGCCTCGACCCGTAGCCCCGGGAGCTCGAATTCGCGCTGTGGCAGGTTCTGGAACGTCAGCATCACCTGGAACAGCGGGTGCCGCGCGGTGGAACGTTCCGGATCGACCAGTTCCACCAGACGCTCGAACGGCAGGTCGGCGTGCCCGAACGCCTGGAGATCGGTATCGCGGACGAGGTCGAGCAATTCGATGAAATCGATCTCGCCGGGCACCCGGGTGCGCAGTACCAGCGTGTTGACGAACATGCCGACCACATCGTCGAGTTCGGCCTCACCGCGTCCGGCCACGGGGGTGCCGATCGCGACGTCGTCGGTACCCGACATCCGGGCCACGAACAGCGCCCACGCCGCGTGCACCACCATGAACAGCGTCGCGTGGTGCGCCCGGCCCAGTTCGGTCAGCCGCGTCCGCAGCTGCTGGGAGATCGGGAACACCACCCGGCCACCACGGGCGGACTGCACCGCCGGCCGGGGGCGGTCGGTCGGCAGGTTCACCTCGTCGGGCAGTCCCGCGAGCCGCTCGCGCCAGTACTCGGCCTGGGTCGAAATCAGGCTCCGCGCATCGTCTTCCGATCCCAGCACCGCCCGCTGCCAGAGCGCGTAGTCGGCGTATTGGACCGGCAGCGGCGCCCACTGCGGGGCCGTGCCGGCAGTGCGGGCGGCGTAGGCGAGCATCACGTCACGCGTCAGTGGCCGCATCGACCAACCGTCGGCGGCGATGTGGTGGACCACGAACACCAGTACGTGCTCGGACGCCGAAATCCGCAGCAGCGCAATCCGGATCGGCACCTCGGTGCTGACGTCGAAACCGAGGCCGGCCAGCTCGGCGATGCGTGCGCCCACCTCCGCCGCGGCCGTCGGCTGCGGGATCAGCTCGGCCGGAACCTGCGCGACCGGCAGGATGTGTTGCACGACGCCGTGCGGTGTCTGCGGGTACACGGTGCGCAGGACCTCGTGCCGGCCGAGTACGTCGAGTACGGCCTGCTGCAGCGCCTCGACCCGCAGGTCCCCGTACAGCCGCACGGCCGCGGGCACGTTGTAGGCCGCCGATTCCGGTTCGAACCGGTTGAGGAACCACATCCGCTGCTGCGCGAGCGACAGCGGCAGCACTTCCGGCCGCGGTCGAGCGGTCAGCGCGACGCGCTCACCGGTCCCGATGTACTCCGCGACGCGGGCCGCCAGGGCTGCCACCGTCGCGGCCTCGAACAGCAACCGCACCGGGACGCGAGTGTCGAAGGCGGCGCCGATCCGGGCCACGACCTGGGTGGCCAGCAGCGAGTTGCCGCCGAGAGCGAAGAAATCGTCGTCGGCGCCGACCCGGTCCGCACCCAGCACCGCGGCGAAGATCTCGGCGATCGCCTGCTCGGCCGCCGTCTCGGGCGCGCGATAGGCGGTTGCCTCGAACGCCGGGCGAGGCAGTGCGGCGCGGTCCAGCTTGCCGTTCACCGTGAGCGGCAACGCGTCGAGCACGACGAACGCCTCCGGCACCATGTACGAGGGAAGTGTCTGGGCCAGCGCGGTTTTCACGGCGGCCGGGTCGAGCTCGGCGGCGGCCGGTACGAGGTAGGCGACCAGCCGATCCCCGGTCCGCGGATCCGGCTGAGCGAGCACGGCGACCTGCGCGATCCCCGGCAGTGCCCGCAGCGCCGCCTCGATCTCACCCGGTTCGATGCGGAATCCGCGCACCTTGACCTGGAAGTCAGTGCGGCCCCGGTACTCCAACCCGCCGGCCGCGTTCCAGACCACCAGGTCACCGGTTCGGTACATCCGGGCGCCCGGGGCGAAGGGGTTGGCGACGAACCGTTCCGCGGTCAGCCCCGCCCGGCCGTGATACCCGCGAGCCAGCTGCGCACCCGCCAGATACAGCTCACCGGGAACGCCCACCGGCACCGGCAGCAGGCGCGAATCCAGCACGTAGACCGCGCTGTTCGCCTCCGGCCGGCCGATCGGGACCGTAGCGACGTCGGAATCGTCGACCGGATGCACCGTGATGGAGACCGCGGCCTCGGTGGGGCCGTAGAGGTTGTAGAGCCGAGCCGAGCCGCCGGCCCGCATCCGCTGCGCGGTCGCCGCCGGCAGTGCCTCGCCGATGGCCAGCACCCGTCGTAGCGACGCCGGCAGTCGATCGCCCGTCGCGGTCAGCAGGGCGTCCAGCATCGACGGCACCACGTGCAGCGTGGTCACGCCCTCGCGCGTCATCAGATGGGCGAGATAACCCGGATCACGATGACCGTCCGGCGCGGCGACGACCAGCCGGCCGCCCGCGACGGCGGCGGACCAGAACTCCCACACCGACAGGTCGAAGGTAGCGGCCGTCTTCAACAGCACGACATCGTCGGCGCCCATGCCGAATTCCGCTGTCTTCCAGAGCAACTGGTTGGTGATCGCCGCATGGGTGACGGTCACGCCCTTGGGTCGTCCGGTCGAGCCGGAGGTGAAGACGACGTAGGCCGGATGCTGCGGAGACAGCGGGGCGCGGCGGTCACGATCGGTCAGTGGGTCGGTGGACAGCCGCGCGAGGTCGGCCGCCGCGACATCCACGACCGGCAGACCGGTTTCGGGTACCGCTACCCCGGCCGGACCGCTGACGAGCACACATGTCGGGTCCGCCGTTCGCAGGATGTAATCGACCCGGCCGGCCGGCTGATCGGGATCGACCGGCACATAGGCGCCGCCCGCGACGGCGACCGCGTACATGGCGACGATCAGCTCCCGAGACCGGCGCATGGCGAGCGCGACCCGGGTCTCCGGGCCCACCCCCATCGCGACGAGATGCCGGGCCAGACGGTTCACCTGGCCGGCGAGCTCGGCGTAGTCGACCCGCTCGACCGATCCGGCGTGGTCGACGATCAGCGCCGGCGCTGCGCCCGCGGCCGCCACCGTCGCATTCCACAGCTCGGGCAGGGTGGTGCCGACGAGGGCGGGATCGTGCGTGTCGTTCCAGCCGTCGAGGATGCGGACGCGCTCGTCCGCACCGAGCAGATCGACCAACCCGATCGGCCGGTCCGGATCGGCGCAGATCGCCTCGAGCAGCCGCAGCAACCGCTGTCCGAAACCGTCCACCGTCGCGGGATCGAACAACGCACTGGCGTAGGTGAACGAGGCGGCCAGCCCGAGGGGCGTCCCGGACGCGTCGTAACGATCGGTGATCACCAGATGCAGATCGAATTGCGATACCGCCGTGTCGAAATCGGCGGTATCGACGGTCAATCCGTCGAGCACGAAGTCGGCCGCGGCCTGGTTGTGGAAGGAGAAGCCGACCTGGAACAGCGGATGCCGGGCCGTGGAACGAACCGGGTTGAGTACCTCGACCAGGCGCTCGAACGGAATGTCGGCATGGGAGAAGGCCGCCAGGTCCCCGTCGCGCACGGTCGCCAACAGGTCGGCGAATCCGGCGTCCGGGTCGATCCGGGTCCGCAGCACCAGGGTGTTGACGAACATGCCGACCACATCGTCGAGCGCGGTGTCCCCGCGCCCGGCGATCGGCGTGCCGACAGCGATGTCTGCGGTGGCCGACAACCGCGCCAGCAGCGCCGCGAAGGCGGCGTGCACAACCATGAACAGCGTCGCGCCGCGGGCGCGGCCGAGCTCCACCAGCCGGGCGTGCAGGGCCGGGTCGACCGTGAAATCCACGGTGCCGCCGGCGGTGGAGACCACGGCGGGACGCGGGCGGTCGGTGGGCAGCGCGAGCTGATCGGGCAGCGCCGCCAAGGTGCGGGTCCAGAACGCCAGCTGCCGGGCGGCGAGCGAGTCCGGATCGTCCTCGGCGCCGAGCAGATCCCGTTGCCACAGTGCGAAATCGGCGTACTGGACCGGCAACGGGGCCCAGGCGGGCGCGGTTCCGGATCGGCGGGCGGCGTACGCGGTCATCACGTCGCGGGCCAACGGGACCAGCGAGGAGCCGTCGGCGGCGATGTGGTGGACGGCGACGACCAGGACGTGCTCGGCGACGGCGTCGGCGGCGGTGAACAGCCGGGCGCGCAGCGGAACCTCGGCGGTGACGTCGAAGGCGGCGGTGACGAACTCCGAGACCGTGTTCGGCAGATCGGCCGTGGGCACCGGCACCGGATCCAGCTGCGGTATCGGCGCCTGCGCGATCGGGAGAATCACCTGCACCGGCCCCGATTCGGTCTGCGGGTACACCGTGCGCAACACCTCGTGACGGGCCACCACGTCGGCGACGGCCACCTGCAGCGCGGCGACGTCGAGGTCGCCGCGCAGGCGCAAGGCCAGCGGGATGGTGTACGCGGCGGATGTGTCGTCCATCCGGTTCAGCAACCACATCCGCTGCTGCGCCGGCGAGAGCGGCACCGGTCCGTCGGTCGTGCGCGGCGTGGGCGCGGGGCGGGCCGGTCCGCCCCGGGTCGCCATGGTGGCCGCGGTCAACTCGGCCACCGTGGGGTGCTCGAAGATCGTCCGCACCGGCACCGTGGTGTCGAAGGCGGCACCCAGCCGCGCTGCCAATTGCGTTGCGGTGAGCGAATTTCCGCCCAGCGCGAAGAAGTCGTCGTCCAGCCCGACCCGCGCGGATCCAGCGAGCCCCAGGACACCCGCCACGATCTCGGCGACGGTGGCCTCGCCGGCCGAGCGTGGGGCGCGGAACTCGGTGCTCCGGAACACCGGTTCCGGCAACGCCTTCCGATCCAGCTTGCCGGTCGGCGTCAGCGGAATCCGGTCGATCACCATGATCGCCGCCGGCACCATGTACGCGGTCAGGCTGCGGGCGGCGTGCGCCACCAATTCGTCGACGTCGACGGTATGTCCCGGCGCGGCAACCACATACGAGACCAGCGCGGTCTCCCCCGCCGCGTCCCGGACCCCGAGCGTCACCGCGAAGTCGACCGACCCGTGCGCGCTGAGCACCGCGTCGATCTCACCCAGTTCGATGCGCAGTCCGCGCACCTTCACCTGATGGTCCGACCGGCCCACGTACTCCAGGACCCGGCCGTCGCCGCGCGCCACCCAGCGCACCAGATCGCCGGTCCGGTACAGCCGGCCGCCGGGCGCCCCGAACGGGTCGGCGACGAAGCGCTCGCCGGTCAGCCCGGCCCGTGCGTGGTATCCGCGGGCCAGGCCCGGACCGCGCAGGTACAGCTCACCGGTCACGCCGAGCGGAACCGGACGCAGCCGCCCGTCCAGGACTACGGCGGACATACCGGTGATCGGGCCACCCATATCCAGTGGATCACCGGCCCGCTTCACCGCGCTCACGGTCGCGAACACCGTGGTCTCGGTGGGTCCGTAGGTGTTGTGGAAGTCGCGGTCGCCGGCCCAGCGCGCCACCAGTTCGGGCCCGTACGCCTCACCGCCGACGGTGAGTCGCCGCAGCCGCGGCAGGGCCGCCGGATCCAGGGTCCGCAGCACCGCCGGGGTGATGAAGGCGTGGGTCACCCGCTCCTCCCGCAGCAGCTGGGTGAGTTCGTCACCGCCGTACACCCCGACGGGGGCGATCACCGCGGTCCCCGAGCCCGCGAAGGCCATCAGCAGTTCCAGCATCGAGGCGTCGAAGCTCGGCGAGGAGGCGTGCAGGACCCGCACACCGGAATCGACCCGGTAGTGCCGGCGGTGCGCGGCGACGATGGCGCCGACACCGGTATGGCTCACCACGACGCCCTTGGGTTTGCCGGTGGTGCCGGAGGTGTAGATCATCCAGGCTGGATTCTCCGGCCGCAGCGGCCGCACGCGCTCGGAATCGGCGATCGGCTCGTCGGAGAAGTGCCGCAGCCGAGCCTCGAGTTCGGGATCGTCGAGGACCAGTGGGCGCACCGCGGCGGGCAGGGCGCCGGCGTTCGCGCGGGTGGTGATACCCACGGCGGCACCGGAATCGGTGAGCATATGCGCGATCCGGTCGGCGGGGTAGTCCGGGTCGACGGGGAGGAATGCCGCACCCGCCTTGGCGACCGCCCACCACGCGACGATCCACTCGAACGAGCGAGTGATCGCGATCGCCACGAAATCCTCCGGCCCGCAGCCGGATTCGATCAGCAGCCGCGCCAGCCGATTGGACCGGGCATCCAGTTCGCGATAGCCCAGTTCGCGACCCGCCTGGGTGAGCGCGATCCCGGTGGGATGACGCCGGGCCGCCTCGGCCAGGAGTTGGTCCAGGGTCCGGATCGCGACCCACGGCGCCGGGCCGGTGTCGAGCAGGGCGGCGCGTTCGGCGGGCGACAACAGGTCGATATCGCCGATCGCGCGTCGCGGTTCGGCCACGGCCGAGCCGATCACCCGGCCCAGCCGGCGGAGCAGCGCCGCAACCGTCTCGCGGTCGAAAAGATCGGTGGCATAGGTGATTTCGATGGGCAGGTGGCCGTCGGCATCGAGTTCGTCCGACACCGTGAACTGCAGATCGAACTTGGCCGCCGGCCGATCGACCTCGATCGGTTCGAGGACCAGCCCGGGTACGGCGTGCGTACGGTTACCGAGATTCAGATAGCTCAGCGACACCGTGAACAGCGGGTTGCGGTCCGGCGAGCGGGTCGCACCCACCGCGTCGACCACGCGGTCGAACGGCAGGGCGGCGTGGCCGAATGCGGCCAGATCCACCTCGCGGGTATGCGCCAGCACCTCCCCGAAGGTGTGGTCGGGCCGCGGCCGGGTGCGCAGGGTGAGGGTGTTGACGAACATGCCGACCAGGTCGTCCAGCGCCCGCGCGCCCCGTACCGCGACCGGGGTGCCGATCGCGATGTCGTCGCCGCCGGTCAACCGGGCCAGCAGCACCGCCAACGCCGCATGCCACACCATGAACGCGGTCGCGCCGTGCGCCTTGGCCAGGCGCTGGACCGCCGCCGCGA
>NZ_BAGM01000116.1 GCF_000308855.1 Nocardia veterana NBRC 100344
GGATGTGGTTGTGCCGCTGCTTGTTTCGATGGACAGAGCCTGTCCGGCCCGGGCCGCGGCCTCGGCCCGGTCGCGAAACGACGACATCGCCGTCGTCCAGAACCGGGTGAAGTAGCCGCGCAGCGCGTCGATGCCGTGCGGGTCGAGCCGGTAGATCCGGCGGGTGCCGACCGCCTCGTCGCGGACCAGCCCCGCCTGTTTGAGCACCTTCAGATGCTGGGAGACCGCCGGGCGGCTGACCGGGAGTTCGGCGGCCAGCTCACCGACCGCGCAGGGTCCGCGGCCGAGTCGTTCGAAGATCGCTCGCCGGGTCGGGTCCCCGAGCGCGTCGAGCGCATCGTCTTGGTAAGTCCCCACGAACCGTAAGTGTAGACTTACGTAATGCAGGTCACAAGTCTTTGACGCCCCGAAAGAGCGGGTGATTAATTGTCTCGAGACGCAACAAGGAGGTTGTCGGTGTCGCCATTGCCGGGATCGGATCGGATCCGCACCGCACGCACCAAGCTCGAGGCGGGAAACGCCCTGTTCGCGGCGGTGCGTAAGGATCCGCGCATCGCTCGCGACCTGATCACCGGTCTGGTCGGCGCCGCTCGATCGCGCTCGGCCCCGGCGGCCGCACCGGCCGAAGAGGCCGACGGTTACCTCACCCCCGCCGGGGTGAGCGACTACGCCAAATCCGCCCACGCCCGCCGCAGCCTTCCCGTGGCACCCGAGACGGTGGCCGCGTATCTGTCGGATCTGAACCGGCTGGGCGACTGGTTCACCCTGCACGCCGGCTGGCGGGGCCAGGAGCCCGGTGCGGTGCGCGAGGGCCTGACGTTCACGCAGCAGGCGGTGGTGATGGGGATTCCCGCCGAGTTGCGCTGGACGGTCGTCGAGGCCGGTGAGCGGGGGTTCGCGCTGCGTGGGGAGGGCCCGCAGGGTGTGCGGCTGGGATATTGGCTGACCGTCGCCGGTTCCGGCGACGAGGCGACGGTGTACTTCGATGCCGGGTTGGGCGGCCCGCCGGTGGAGGGGCCGCTGGGCGCGTCGGTGGCCCGCAGCCTCGGCGAGGCGATGGAGCAGTCCCTGGCCCGGCTACCGGCAGCGATCGCCGCGGCCGGACCGGTGAAAAAGCATGCGGCACAGCCCATTCGGCACCGCGCCTCGGGCACCGAGATCGATCCCCGCACCCCCGTGCTGGTGGGCGTCGGGCAGCTCACCCAGCGCACACCGGATTCCGGTTACGCCGATCCGGCCGCGCTCGCGGTGACCGCGTTGCGACGCGCCGCCGCCGATACCGGCGCCGGGGAAGACCTGCTGCGCCGCGCGGACGCGGTGTTCGCGGTGGCGTGCACGTCGTGGCAGTACCGCGATATGGGCGCGGTGATCGCGCAGCGCCTGGGACTGGCCGGTGTCGACACCGCGCAGTCGAGCCGCTTCGGCGGCGACGGCGGACAGCTGATGATCAACGAGGCCGCCGCAGCGATCGCGGCCGGCGACTACGACGTGGTGCTGGTCACCGGCGCGGAGGCCGGAGCCACCCAGGCCGCCGCGCAGCGGGCGGGGGTCGAGCTGTCGTGGCCGCAGCAGGGGCCCGAAGTCGCGCCGACCCGCACGATCGGCATCGACAAACCGGCCAACAATCCGGCCGAGACGGCCGCGGGCCTGATCGCGCCGATCAACATGTACGCCCTGCTGGAGTCGGCGAACCGGCATCGGCTGGGCCGCAGCCCCGGCGATCACGCCCGGGCCGTGGCCGAGCTCTGGTCGCGGCTGTCGATGGTGGCGGCCCGCAACGAATATGCTTGGCAGCCCGAGGAATTCGATGCCGACGCGATCGCCACACCCGGTCCGGACAATCGCATGGTCTCCACGCCCTACCCGAAGCTCGAATGCGCGAATCTGACCGTCGACATGGCCAGCGGCATCGTGATGTGCAGCGCCGCGGCCGCGCAGGAGGCCGGAATCGCGCAGGACAAGTGGATCTTCATCCACGCCGGCGCCTCCGGTCACGACGAGTGGTTCACCAGTGAACGCGCCGATCTGGCCGCCTCGCCGGCGATCGCGACGCTGGGCCGGGCGGTGCTCGAGCACAGCGGTATCGGTGTCGACGCCCTGACCCATGTGGACCTCTACGCCTGCTTCCCGGTAGCGGTGCAGATCGCCGCGCGCGAATTGGGGCTGGCGATCGACGATCCGGCCCGTCCGCTGTCGGTGACCGGCGGTCTGACCTTCGGCGGCGGTCCGGGCAACAATTACGGCGGGCACGCGGTGGCGACGATGGTGCAGCGGTTGCGGGCCGAACCGGGCACCTTCGGCCTGGCGAGTTCACTGGGCTGGTACGTCACCAAACATGCGCTGGGCGTGTATTCGTCGCTGCCGCCCGCGCAGCCGTACCGGCATCTGCGCCCGATCGTCGAGAATCCGCCGGCGCGCCCGGCCCGCAGCGGCCACGAGGGTCCGGCGGTGGTGGAGGCCTACACCGTCGCCTATACCCGCGACGGACAGCCGGAGGCGGCGATTCTGAGCCTGATCGAACCCGCGGGCGGCCGGATCCTGCTGCGGAACACCGATTCCGAGCTGATCGCGGAATTGGTCGACGGTGATCTGCTGGGTCTGCCGGTGACGGTGTCGGGGAACGACATCCGCGTCGAGGGCCGCGAACGGGTCGAGTTGCCGGCGCCGCCCGCACCGCCGGTGCTGGTGGAGCGCCGCGGGCCGATCACGATCATCACCCTCAACCGGCCGCAGGTGCGCAATGCCGTGAATCTGGCCACCGCCCTGGCATTGGAACGGGCCGTGGACGCCTACGAGGCCGATCCGTCGGCGCAGGTCGCGATCATCACCGGTGCGGGTGGATATTTCTGTGCCGGAATGGATCTCAAGGCCGCCGCCCGCGGCGAGACGCCGATGACCGAGCGGCGCGGCCCGCTCGGTATCACCGCGAAACCGCCGGTGAAACCGTTGATCGCGGCGGTCGAGGGACCCGCGTTGGCCGGGGGTTGCGAACTGGCGCTGGCCGCGGATCTGGTAGTGGCAGCGCAGGATTCGACGTTCGGGATCCCGGAGGTCAAGCGCGGGCTGGTGGCCGTCGGCGGTGGCGTGCTGCGGCTGGCGCAGCGGTTGCCGCGGGCGGTGGCGATGGAGCTGGCGCTGACCGGTGATCCCATTCCCGCCGAGCGCGCGGCGGCGCTGGGCCTGGTGAATCGGGTGACCGAATCGGGGAAGGCGCTCGAGGCCGCGGTGGAGCTGGCGCAGCGGATCGCGGTGAACGCGCCGTTGAGTCTGGCGGCGAGCAAACGCATCATCGACGAATCACCGGACTGGTCCACCGATGTCGCGTTCACCCGGCAGCTCGAGGTGTCGGGCAGTGCGCTGGCGTCGGAGGATGCGGCCGAGGGGGTGCTGGCGTTCGCGCAGAAGCGCACGCCGGAGTGGAAGGGGCGCTGAGCAGCGCCCCCGCCCGTGGCGGTCAAGCGGTCAGGGCGGTGTAGGCGTCGGCGTAGAACACCGATTTGATCGATCCCAGGGTGCCTTGATCCTTGGCGCCCAGCGGGGCCAGCAGGGCGAGGGCGGACTCGACCTCCGCGCCCGCGGCGGCGGTGGCGTCGACCAGGCCGTATTCGTGTGCTTCGGTTCCGCCGAAGCGACGGCCGGTGAGGACGGCGGCGGTGACGGCCTCGGCCGAGAGTTTGGCCTGCACGAGCGCGGCCAGCGCCGGGGTGAACGGCACCCGGATGTCGACCTCGGGGAAGCAGAAGTAGCCGCGATCGGCGCGCATGACGCGCTGGTCGTGCGCGAGCGCCAGCATCGCGCCGGCGCCGAAGGCGTGGCCGGGCAGGGCCGCCACGCTCGGCACCGGCAGGGTGAGCACCCGCGCCAGCAGCCCCTGCACCCGTTCGACATACCACGAGGCGCGATCGCCGTTGGCGCTCAACCACTCCAGGTCGAGTCCGTTGGAGTAGAACTTGCCGCTCGCGGTGGTGATCAATCCCGTGGCGCCGTCGGCGATTACGGTGTCGAGGTGGGCGTCCACGGCGGCGAGGAACTCGGGTGAGAAGCGGTTCTCGCCGGCGCCGAGGTCGAGCACGGCGACGGTGCCGCGGTAGGCGAGGGTGGGGGACATCGGATCTCCTGGGTTTCGGTCGTCGGTGTTCGGTTGGTCAGCGGGTCGGTGGTGGCCCGGCGGTGACGGCGGCGCGTACGGCCGCCCGCAACCGCATCCGGGTGTCGGGGTCGGCGAGGCGCTCGCGTGACAGCAGCAGCGCGGTGGGCAGATCGACGATGCAAGCGGTGATCACCTCGACCGCGCGCCGGTCCTCACGCTGCCACAGGTGCGCCGACAACCTCCGCATCACCGCGATGAGTCCGCGGTGCTGCGCGCGCACCTCGGCGGCCACATCGTCGGGCAGTTCCGCGGCCAGGACCTCGTCGTGGCGCAACATCGTGACCAGGCGCGACGAGGCCGGATACCGGTCGGCGAACTCCACGGGCGCCTCGGCAGCGCGCACGACGGCCGCCACGGCGGCGGCGCTGCCGGTGCCGTCCGCCAGCGCCGCGTCGACGAGTTCGTTCTGCACGTCGAGGAACCGGCGTGCGGCGCGAATCCACATGCGCGCCACCAGTTCCGAGCGCGAGCCGAAACTGTGGTAGATCGCTCCGTTCGACATTCCGCTGGCAGTGGCGACCGCGCGAATGGTCACGGCCGGCAGGCCCGCGGCCACGGCGAGCGCTTCGGCGTGGTCGAGAACGACATCGAGATCGTGGATGCGGGGGCGGGGCACGACCTCACCATAACAGAGCATGTGCTCTGTTATTCGGTGGTGTGCGTCACCGGGCCCACGACGCGCGAATCCGACCGCTCAGCCGTCGCCGGCGAGAAGTTCGTCGAGGCGGTTGCCCAGCACCGTGTATTCCGCGAGCCAGCCGCCGGCCGCCGCGATCTCGCACAGCGGCCCGGTCGGCGCGAACAACCGACGCAGCTCCGCCACGCCACCGCGATCACCGCGGGCGATGCGTTCGCTATGCGCGGTGAGCTCGGCGATCAGTTCGTCCTCCGTGCGGAAGCGCGACTGCCAGCTCAAATCCTGCGGTTCGCGCCGCACGATCGTCAGCACCCGCTCCAGCACGTCGCGGATCCCGCTCGCTGCCACGCCGTCGCCTCGCCTACCGGGTCAGCTGCCGACCGCACCGAGACCGGGCTGCGGCAGCTCGGGCAGTGCGGTGCGATACAGCCACCCGTCCCACAGATCGCGCAGTGGGGCCGGGCTGTAGTGGCCGGCGAGGTCGGTAAAATCCTCGGCGCTGACGCTGCCGTAGCGGTGCCGGGCGGTCCAGTCGCGCAGCAGGGTGAAGAAGGCGTCGTCGCCGAGGCGCAGGCGCAGCGCGTGCAGGGTGAGGGCGCCGCGTTTGTAGACCCGGTCGTCGAACATCGACGCCGGTCCCGGGTCGCCGATCACGAGATCCTGCGGGGCCCGGGCGAGGTTCTGGCGGGCGGCGCGGGCCAGCTGGTCGGCGCCGGGCCCGCCCCCGGCCTGCGACCAGATCCATTCGGCGTAGCAGGCGAAACCCTCGTGCAGCCAGATGTCGCGCCACTGCCGCACGGTGAGGCTGTTGCCGAACCACTGGTGGGCCAGTTCGTGCGCGATGAGCCGTTCCGCGCCGCGGTGCCCGTCGCAATGGTTGGCGCCGAAGATCGACACACCCTGTGCCTCGATGGGGATTTCGAGCTCGTCGTCGGTGACGACGACGCTGTAGCCGGGGAACGGGTAGGGCCCGAACCGGCGCTCGAATTCGGCCATCATCTGTGGTTGCCGGGCGAAATCATGGTCGAAGGCGGGGCGCAGCCGCGGCGGCAGCACCGCGGTCATCGGCACCTTCGTGGCGCGTCCGGTGTCGATGCGGTGGGACCGGTAGGGGCCGATCTGGATGGTGGCCAGATAGGAGGCCATCGGCTCGGACTGCTCGTACACCCAGGTGGTCTGACTGGATTTGGTGGTGCGGGCGGTCAGCACACCGTTGGCGAGCGCGTGGTACGGGGAGTCGGTGGTGATCGAGATCCGGTAGCTGGCCTTGGAACTGGGGTGATCGTCGCACGGGAACCAGGACGCCGCGCCGTTGGGCTGGCTCGCCACCAGCACACCGTCGGTCAGTTCCTCCCAGCCGACCTCACCCCACGGGCCGCGCACCGGTTTCGGGGTGCCGCCGTAGTGCACCACGATCGACAGGGCCGCGCCGGGCGGCACGTGGCGGGCGGGAGTGATCGTCAGCTTGCCACGGGTGTGGGTGTATTTCGCCGGCTTGGCGCCGTTGACGAAAACCTTTGCCACACTCAGTGTTTGCGACAGATCCAGCGCGAACCGCGGCTGCACCGCGGTGGTCACCGCCGTGATGGTGGCCCGGCCGGTCAGCCGGTTGGCGGCGACCTTGTACACCAGGTCCAGTTCGTAGCGCGAGACCCGGTAGCCGCGGTTGCCGTTCTGCGGCAGATAGTCGTCGATCGGCGCCTCGGCGCCACCCTTACCCACCTTCACCGACGACCTGCCTTCACTTGCCGCGCCGGGTGTCCGGCCACGGCGCAATCGGATTGCCCTGCCACCGGGTCGACGGCGGGACGGTGTCCCCGCGCATCACCAGCGAGGCCGGGCCCACGGTCGCACCGGCGCCGATGCGGGCCGCCGGCAACGCCACGCAGTGCGGGCCGAGGGTGGCACCGGCTTCGAGGGTCACGCTGTCCATGGACATGATCCGATCATGGAACAGATGAGTTTGCACGACACAGCCGCGTTCCACGGTCGCTCCGTCGCCGAGGCTCACCAGATCGGCCTCGGGCAGCCAATACGATTCGCACCACACGCCGCGCCCGATGCGCGCGCCGAGCCCGCGCAGCCAGATGTTCATCACCGCGGTGCCGGTGGCCGCGCGCGCGAACCACGGCGCGGCAACGGTTTCCACGAACGCGTCGCACACCTCGTTACGCCACACGAACGAACTCCACAGCGGATGTTCCACCTTCCGGATACGTCCGACGATCAACCATTTCGCCGCCACCGCGCACGCGCCCGCGACGGCGCCGGCGATCAGCAGCACCACCCCGGAACAGAGCGCGGCCAGCCAGTATCCGGGCCCCGACGCCAGCCACGCCAGCGCGAACAGCACACCGAGCCCGATGCCGAAGCTGAGGATCACCGGCACCAGCCGGCAGGTTTCCACCAGCGCGCGGGCCAGTTTCAATTTCAGCGGCGGGTCGAAGGTGCGGGCGGTGTCGGCATCACCGGCGGTGCGGCGCAACCGCACCGGCGGGCTGCCCAGCCACGACGAACCCGCCTTCGCCTTCTCCGGAGCCGCCGACAACACCGCCACCAAACCGTTCTTGGGCACCCGCCGTCCGGGCGCGGTCATCCCGGAGTTACCCAGAAAGGCCCGCTTTCCCACCTTGGCGCCGCCGATGTGCATCCAGCCGCCGCCGAGTTCGTAGCCGGCGATCATGGTGTCGTCGGCGAGGAACGCCCCGTCGGCCACCTTGGTGAATTTGGGCAGCAGCAGCACCGTCGACGCCTCGACGTTCTTGCCGACGTCGGCGCCCAGCAGCCGCAGCCACAGCGGGGTGAGCAGGCCCGCATACAGCGGGAACAGGAAGGTGCGCGCGGAGTCGGTGAGCCGTTCGGTGGCCCAGGCCTGCCAGCCGACGCGGCTGCGCACCGGGTGATAGCCCGCGGTCAATCCGATCGCGAGCACCCGGATCGCGATCACGGTCACCGCGGCGAAGACGGCGAGCACGATCAGCGCGGCCACCGGCAGCATCAGCATCGCGTGCGCCAGCGCCCCGGGCAGGGTGGTTTCGTCGCGGATCCACCAGGCCAGCAGCAGGCCACCCGCGGCGAGCGCGATCACCGGCAGCGCCGACAGCAGCATCGAGGTCACCCCGAAGACCAGCACCCAGTGCAGCGCGCGCGGCGGTGTGGTGGCGGGCCAGCGATGGTCGGCGGGACCGACTTTCACCGCGGGCGACCCGGCCCAGCTCTGCCCGGCTTTCACCTTCCCGAATACCGCTGAGCCGGGTTCGACGACGGCGTTCTTGCCGATCACCGCGCCGGGCATCACCGTGGACCGGGAACCGACGACCGCGCCGGGTCCGATGCGGATTTCCCCGATGTGCACGAGGTCGCCGTCGATCCAGTATCCGGCCAGATCCACTTCCGGTTCGACGCTGCAGCCGTCGCCGAGTTCGAGCATGCCGGTGACCGGCGGCAGCGTGTGCAGATCGACCCCGTGCCCGATGCGTGCCCCCAGCGCGCGGGCGAACGGCACCATCCACGGTGCGCCGGACAGGTTTTCCGCACCCGCCGCCTCGGCCAACCGCACCGCCGTCCACAGCCGCAGATGAACCGAGCCGCCGCGCGGATAGCTGCCGGGCCGCACACCGCGCAACAGCAGGCGCGCGCCCGCCACGCAGATCGCCATCCGGCCGGGCGGGGAGATGAACAGCACGAATCCGGCCAGCGCCCACCACCACGACAGTCCCGGCATCCACGGCAGCGCACCGAAGCGGGAGGCGATGTTGGTGACCACGCCGAGCCAGGTCAACCACTGCAGGCCGGTGAGGGTGGTCAGCGGCACCGAGGCCAGCACCTGGATCCATTGCGCGCGCCGCGGTGTCGGGGTGACGTGGCGGGTGGGCGCCTGTTCGGTGGGGGCGGCGGCGTCGATGAATTCGGCCAGTGCGCCCAGTCGCGGATGATCGTAGAGGTCGGCGACGGTGATCTGCGGCAGCCGTTCGCGCAGCGCGGTGACCAGCTGCGCGGCCGACAGCGAACCGCCACCGAGGTCGAAGAAGTCCGAATCCGGTCCGTCGACATCGGCGCCGAGCACCGAATGCCACAGTCCCGCAAGCCAATACGCGGTGCCGTCCAGTCCCGCGCCGGGTTCGCCGTCGGCGCCGGGCAGCGGCCACGGCAGCGCGTCCCGGTCGACCTTTCCGGAGGTGCGCGTGGGCAGTTCGTCCAGGACGGCCAGCCGGGGCACGAGGGCGGCGGGCAGTCGTTCGGCCAGTTGTGCCCGCGCGCGAGTCAGGTCGAAACCGTCGTCGCCGGTGGACAGGTAGCCCACGAGGATCGGGGTGCCGGTGGCGGTGGTGCGCACGGCGGCCGCGGCGGCGGTGACACCGGGCAGCTGTTGCAGCGCGGCGTCGAGTTCGCCGAGTTCGATGCGGCGACCGCCGACCTTCACCTGGTCGTCGGCGCGGCCGAGGAAGATCAGCCCGGCGGGGTCGTTGCGCACCAGATCACCGGAACGGTAGGCGCGCTGCCAGTCGAGGGTCGGCATCGGGGCGTATTTCTCGGCGTCCTTGGCCGGATCGAGGTAGCGGGCCAGGCCCACGCCACCGATCACGAGCTCACCGGATTCGCCGTCGGCCACCGGGTTGCCCTCGGCGTCCACGACGGCGAGATCCCAACCGTCCAACGGTAATCCGATGCGCACGGCTCCGGTGCCGGTCAACCGCGCGGCGCAAGCGACCACGGTGGCCTCGGTGGGACCGTAGGTGTTCCACACTTCGCGGTCGCCGGGGCCGGCGAGCCGTTCGGCCAGTTCCGGAGGCACCGCTTCGCCGCCGAAGATGAGCAGCCGCACGGTGTCCAGCGCCTCCGGCGGCCACATCGCGGCCAGCGTCGGCACGGTGGACACGATACTGATCTCGCGACGCACCAGCCACGGCCCGAGGTCCATGCCGCTGCGCACCAGCGCGCGCGGCGCCGGCACCAGGCAGGCGCCGTGCCGCCAGGCCAGCCACATCTCCTCGCAGGAGGCGTCGAACGCGACCGACAGTCCGGCCAGCACCCGATCACCCGGCCCGATCGGGTTGTCCTGCAGGAAGATTCGCGCTTCGGCGTCGACGAAGGCGGCGGCGTTGCGGTGGGTGACCGCGACACCTTTCGGGGTGCCGGTGGAGCCGGAGGTGAAGATGATCCAGGCGTCGTCGCCCACGGCCGGCGCGGCCGACTCGTCGCTGTCGCCGGGCTCACCGGCGTCACCGGCGGAGGTCGGATGGCAGGTGCGCGCGAGGGACGTGATCCCGTCCCCGGTGACGATCGCCGCGACTCCCGCCTCACCGAAGACCAGGTCCGCGCGTTCTTGCGGATCGTCGGCGTCCACCGGCACATACGCCGCGCCGGCGTGCAGGACCGCCAGGATCGTCACATACAGTCGCGCGGTCCCCGACGGAATCCGCACCCCCACCCGGTCGCCACGCCGAATCCCCGCGGCACGCAGCCGGGCCACCGTTTCGTCGACGGCGGCCCGCAACTCGCGATAGGTCAGCACCTCGGTGCCGTCGTCGACGGCGTCGGCGTCGGGATGGGCCCGGGCCGTGGCGGCGAGGATGTCGACCAGTGTCCGAGGCGGTGGCGCGGCATCGCCGCGCAGCAACGGTGCCAGCGGGCCGGAAGCGAGAGTCGGCCCCGCACCACCGTGATCCGGGATGTGGGGGTCGTTCGCGCCGTCGGGGGGAGCGGTGGGCGAGGGGCTGGTCGGGCCCGCGCCCGATTGCGAACCGACGACCACGTTCTGCCTGCCTCTCCCGTTTCCGCTTATCGGACGTCCGGTTGTCTCACATTCGGGTTACCGGAACGCAAACGCCGGCTGTCCGGTTTCTCGCGCGTCCGGGTCGACCACAGCTGCGACGATCGCGCCGTCGGCCCGCATCATTGTCCCAATCCGGTGTTCCGATCGGTGTCGCGGGGCGGCGCGGTCGGTTCGCCAGTGATATGCCGGGCCCCGACCGACAGGGAAGACGGCGATGCCCGCTGGGCCGCCGATGGAAGCGGTCCGGGCCGCCGCGCTGCGGACCCTCAGCTGTCGACGTGCACGTGCGGGCGCTGGTGCGGATCGGCGACGGCGCGGCGCAGGATCTCCCGGGTCACCGGCGCCACCTCGCCCTCGCCGACGAACAGGAATTTCAGCAGGTTCAGCAGCGGATTGCCTTCGGTCCATTCGAAATACACGTGCGGATTCATGCCGGTGCGGTCACGGATGGCCAGCAGGATCGCGGCGATCGAGTTCGGCACCGCCGCGGCTTCGACGGAAAGAATCTTGTGGCAGCCGACCTCGACGGCCCTGACGTGCAGATCGGTGGAGAATTCGGAGGCGTCCTTGACGATCACCTCGAGGAACAGGATGGGAGCCTTGGCGGGGATGTGGCTTTCGACCCGCTGCTCGGCCTCCTTCTGCCGGTACTCGTCGGGGTGGCGGGCCTCGGCGTCGTCGACGTCGTGGGTGACGATGCGGATGGTGCCCGAGGCCGCGATCTTGTCGATCAGCCAGGCCGCCTTGTCGTCGAAATCGACCTCGATGGCCCGCAGTTCGAACGCGCGCCGCGCCCGCGAGACGAACGACACCACGATGATCGCGACGATGAACAACGACGCCAGCTGCACGCCCTCGGGACGCTCGACGATATTGGCGATGGTGGTGTAGACGAAGACCGCCGCCACCGTCCCGAAACCGATCATCTTGCCGCGCTGCCGTTTACGTGCCGCCGACAGGGTGACCGCCACCGCGGCCGAGGTGATCAACACCAGCACACCGGTCGCGTAGGCGCCGCCCTGGGCATCGACGTCGGCATCGAAATACCAGGTGATGCCGAAGGCGATCACCGCGAACACCAGCACCAGCGGCCGGGTGGCCCGCGCCCATTCCGGCGCCATGCCGTAGCGCGGCAGATAGCGGGGGGCCAGATACGCCAGGGCTCGCCCGTTGGCCGAGCCGCCGGATTCGAATTCCGATTCCGGGATCAGCACGACGGTGATGAAGCTGGTCACGATGAGGAAGCTGCTCATGATCAGCGCGGCGGTGGTGAGCAGTTTGCGGGCGCCCACGATGCGGCGGACCGGATTCTCCTCCGTGTCACCGGGCCCGCCCTTGATCTGCGGCATGACCGCGACACCGGTCTCGAATCCCGACAACCCCCAGCGCCAGTTTCGGGAACACCAGCAGCGAGATGCCGATCATCGCGAAGACACTGCCGTGCTGGGCGGTCATGGCATGCCCCCAGTCGACGACCAGATGTGAGGCGGTCGCGACCTTCCACACGCCGACGACCGCAACCACCAGGTTCAGGGCCAGATACACCCCGACGAGCCCGATCGCGATCCGGATGGCCTCGGCGAATCCCTTCAGGAAGATCGCCGCCAGCAGCGCCAGCAGCGCGAGGGTGATCGCCAGTGCGTGACCGTGCAGCGCCTGCGGGACGAACGGGTTCTCGACGATGTGGGCGGCGCCGTCGGCCGCCGACAGCGTCATGGTGATCACGAAATCGGTGGCCGCGAAACCGAGCAGGACGAGGATGAACAACTTCCCGGTCCAGCGCGGCAGGATCTCGGCGAACATGGCCAGCGACCCGCCACCGTGCGGCGACTCCCGCGCCACCCGCCGATACACCGGTAGCGCGCCCAGCAGCGTCAACGCCACCAGCACCAGGGTTGCCAGGGGCGACAGCACGCCGGCGGCCAGCGCGGCGATGCCGGGCTGGTAGCCGAGGGTCGAGAAGTAGTCGACACCGGTCAGGCACATCACCTGCCACCACGACCGCTGGTGCTGTTCCTCGGCCTGTTTGACCATCGGGCCCGGGTGCCGGGAGTACCGGTCCTCGTCGGCGCCCTGCAGCAACCAGTCCGTCAGTGCCGAGCGCGATCGCCCGGTGGCGGTGGTGGTCACGTCGTCCCCCTCGGGAGGATCTGTCCGGATGGCCCGGAGTCCTGCAACATCCGGGACAATGTACGCGGGCCGGGCCCGCTGTCTCGTGCATAGAATGTTCCCGCGCCCAGGGTAACCGGCAAATCGGGCACAAAGCCCGGCAAATCCGGCGCCGGACCGGCCCCTCCTCCCCTCGAAGCAGCCGCGTCGCTGCTGTGAGCGGAGTCACCCATATCGCTATCATCGCAGCTGATCCACACCGTTCGACCAGCCCGCACCGAGCCCGCCCGGTTTGCCGGCGCGCTCATCGGGTACCCGAGGACTTCGTGTTCTCGCCGCAGCATCGCGGCGGGCACGCAGCAACCGAAAAACAGGTGAGGGAGGAGCGCGCTGTGAGCACCAGCCTGCCGCACGCCCAGCAACGACGCTCGGTGGCCGCAGCGGCCATGGGCAACGCCACCGAGTGGTACGACTACGGCGTCTACGCGGCCACGGCCGGCTACCTCACCGACGCATTCTTCCCGGGCTCACTCGGCACCCTCGGCACCCTGCTCGGTTTCGCCATCTCCTTCGTGCTGCGCCCGATCGGCGGCATGGTGTGGGGGCCGCTGGGCGACCGGGTCGGCCGGAAAGTAGTGCTGGCCACCACAATTCTGCTGATGGCCGCCGCCACCGGCTGCATCGGTCTGCTGCCCACCCACGCCGCGGTCGGCATCACCGCACCGATCCTGCTGATCCTGCTGCGCGTCGTGCAGGGCTTCTCCACCGGCGGTGAATACGGTGGCGCGGCCACCTACATCGCCGAGTCCACCGATGAGCGCCGCCGCGGATTCCTCGGCAGCTTCCTCGAATTCGGCACCCTGTGCGGATTCGTCGGCGGCTCCACGGTGGTGCTGATCCTGCAGGTGCTGCTGTCCGACGACGCGATGAACTCGTGGGGCTGGCGGGTGCCGTTCCTGCTGGCGGTGCCGCTGGGCCTGATCGGCTGGTATCTGCGCAGCCGCCTCGACGAATCCCCGGTGTTCACCGAGGTGGCCGAGCACGAACAGGCGCAGGGCGGGCTGCGGATTCTGCTGCGCGACTATCGCCGCGAACTACTGACCATCGCCGGGCTGGTGGTGGCGCTCAACGTCGTCAACTACACGCTGCTGGCGTATCAGCCCACCTACCTGCACAACACGCTGGGAATGGGTGACTCGCAGACCACCGCGATGGTGCTGATCGGGCAGATCGTGATGGCGCTGGTGCTGCCGGTGTCGGGTGCGATCTCCGACCGGGTGGGGCGGCGGCCGATGTGGCTGGTGTCGCTGGTCGGGCTGGCGCTGCTGGCCATCCCGATGTACTGGCTGATGGGCCAGGGCGCGGGCTGGGCGATCGTCGGCTTCGTCGTGCTCGGCCTGCTCTACGTCCCGCAGCTGTCCACCATCTCGGCGACGTTCCCGGCGATCTTCCCCACCCAGGTGCGGTACGCGGGATTCGCGTTGGGCTACAACATCTCCACCGCCGCCTTCGGTGGCACCGCACCGTTGATCAACGAGTCGATCATCGACGCCACCGGCTGGCATCTGTTCCCCGCCTACTACATGGTCGGCGCGTGCCTGATCGGATTGGTGGCCTGGTTCTTCCTGCGCGAGACCGCGGGCGTGTCGCTGGCGGGCACCGAGGTCCCCGATGCGGCCGAGGAGGAAGCGGTTCCGCAGCCGACCTGAAGCTCCCCGCCGGCACCCACGTTCACGACACCTCGGCGGCGTGGATCGCGAGGAGCCGGTCGAACGCGGACGCCAGGTCGGCGACGAGCTCGGCGCCCGCCGGAAGCGGGACGTCCACCCAACCGGGCCCGGCCGCCAGGACCGGGATCCCGCGTTCGGTGCCCGCGCGCACAGCCGACAGTAGTGCGGTCGTTTCCTGCTGTGACCACAGCGCCACGGCCGCACCGGGTCCGCAGCGCTCGAGCGCGTCGGCGAGGGCGGCGGTGGGCACGTCCGGGCCGAGCATGGTCGCCTGGAGATCGCGCTCGGCCAAGGCGGCGCGCAGCACCTCCAACGGCAGGGCATGCGCCTCGCCGCTGGTGCACGCGAGGACGACAGGCGCGGTGGCGGCCGCCTCCGGCGGCGGGACGGCACGGTGCAGCGCGGCGGTGATCGACCACGACAGCAGATGCTCGACGTCGATACAGCCTTCGCCCGCGCCCTGTCGGCGCACGATCTCGGTGAATGCGGGGCGGCACAGCAGGTTCCAGGTGGTCACGACACCGAAGGCGTGCAGATGGGCGCGCAGCAACGACACCAGCAGGGCCGGGTCCGGAGCGAACGCGGCCTCGAGCAGCCCGGCGTGGTCACCGGCCACCGGACGCGGGCCGCGCACCGCGGCCGCCGCCCGCGCCGGGCTCGATCCGCCGCGGACGAGCAGGACCATGCGCTCGAGGCGGACGATATCGGCTTCGGTGTAGAGGCGGTGCCGGCCGGGGCGATGCCGGGACGGGCCGATGCCGTACCGCTGATTCCAGCTGCGCAGCGTCGCGGTGGGGATGCCGATGCGCTCCGCGACGGCACGCACCGAATATCCGGTCGCGTCGGTGTCGGAGGTCGGGTCGGCGGACATGGGAATCATTGTGCCTTTCCCGGCACGCTCGCCGTGCCGTCGGACGGCGGATCCGCGGCGGTACTCCGGGCCGTCCTACCGATCCAACAAGGCGCATCGTTTATGCATCGATTGCGGTAGGATTGCCGACACCAGCACATCACGCTCGCCGTCCGGAGGAGATCGCCGTGACCGAACACCCCTCGCAGGTAGAAGATCTCCGCCGGCAGGGTGCGGAGACCGCCGTAAGTGTCACCGGCCGCCGAGCCAGGCAGCGGCATTTCGCTGCGGTATCGATGCATCCCGGACGGGCGCTCGCGACGGTCGCGGTGACAGTCACCGCGCTCCTCGCCGGAGCGGTCCAGGTCGGCGCGACCCCCGCGCGGCCGACGTCGGGACCGGAGCCGGTGGCGGCGCTGGATCTCGCCCGCTACCTCGGATCCTGGTACCAACTCGCCGCCGTGCCACAGTTTTTCAACCTCGGCTGCGCACGAGACACGCGCGCCGAGTACACCGCCCTGCCGAACGGCGATGTGGCGGTCCGCAATTCGTGTACGACCTGGGCGGGCACGACCGACGAGATCCGCGGCGCCGCGCGGATCCGGGACCCGCGCACCGGAGCACAGCTGCGGGTGGCGTTCCCGGGCGTTCCGACCCAGGAAAGCCTGGACGGCCCACCCAACTACCTCGTGACGGCCCTTGGGCCCGACTACACCTGGGCCCTGGTCACCGACCCCGACCGGATCTCCGGATTCGTCCTGTCCCGCGAGCCCGTCCTGGCGGCCGAACAGTGGGGTCGGGTCCGAACGGCCATCGACCGCGCCGGTGAGAACCCGTGCCTGTACCTGACGACACCGGTGACCGGCGGCCGCGACGACATCACACCACTGTGCCTCGCCTGACCGCCAGTCGGAAAAGCCCACGCGGACACAGCGATCGGCAGGAGGTGCGGGACCGGTGGCGGTAGCCGTCGCATTGTTCACTCGTGACCTGCGGGTACACGACAACCCGGTCCTCACCGCGGCACACCGCACCGCGGCCGCGGTGATTCCGCTGTTCGTCCTCGACGACGCACTGCTCGACAAGCCGTCCGCCGCCCCCAACCGATCGCACTTTCTCGCCGCGGCCCTCACTGAGCTCGACACCGAACTGCGGGAACGAGGCGGACATCTGGTGCTGCGACGCGGCGCGGTCGTCGACGAGGTCGAACGGATCGTCACCGAGGCCCGGGCCGGCGCGGTGCATATCGCTGCCGAGGTCAGCCACTACGGCCGCCGACGCGAATCGGCGCTGCGGGAGCGGCTCGCCGCCCACGGCTGCCGCCTGCACAGCCACGCGGCCACCGTCACCGGTGTGGACCTCGCCGCGATCCAACCGTCCACCGGCCGCGACCATTTCGCGGTGTTCACCCCCTACTTCCGGCGCTGGGAGACCGCTCACCACCGCCGCCCCCTCCCCGCCCCGCGCACACTCACGGTGCCGCAGCCACCAGGGCCCCGCTCCGAACTCGACGCGCTGCACCGGGCACCGGCCTCACCCCAGCTGCGAGTCGGCGGCGAACGCACGGGCCGGCAACTGCTCCGCCGATGGCTGGCCGGACCGGTAACCCGATATGCCGACACCGGTGACGATCTCGCCGCCGACGCCACCTCCCACCTGTCGCCGTATCTGCACTTCGGCTGCGTCTCCGCCGCCGAGGTCGTCGCGCGGCTGGACACGGCCGATCCGGGCGGCCACAGTTTCGCCAGACAGCTGGCCTGGCGCGACTTCCACCATCAGGTGCTCGCGGCTCGCCCCGACGCCGCCTGGGCCGACTACCGGCCGGGACTGTTGTGCCACACGATGATCCGCAGGCGTTCGACGCGTGGGCGCACGGCCGCACCGGGTTCCCGATCGTCGACGCCCCGATGCGACAGCTTCGCCACCAAGGCTGGATGCCCGGCCGCGCCCGGCTGATCACGGCCTCGTTCCTCGTCAAGACCTTGCGCGCGGATTGGCGGCTCGGCGCCGACCACTTCCGGTACTGGCTGGTCGACGGCGATGTGGCGAACAACCAGATGAACTGGCAGTGGGTCGCCGGCACCGGAACCGATACCCGCCCGAACCGCCGGCTCAATCCACTCCGGCAGGCACAGCGGTTCGATCCCGACGGCACCTATGTCCGCCGCTGGTTACCGGAATTGGCGCAGCTGACCGGGTTTCCCATCCACCGCCCCTGGCGTGCGAACGTCGATCCCGCCACCTATCCGCCGCCGATCGTGGACCTACCCGACATGTGACCGCTGCGGCCTTCGCCGAGAAAGTCCTGACAGCGGCAGCGCATCGCCGCCGACGGCGCGCCACCGTCACTCGATACCAGCACCCCCGCGACCACGGCACTGCGGCAACGGCCCGATACCGGGTCGTGCACGATATTCGAATGCCCGCAGTGCGCGCACAACCGGCGAGTCACCTTGCGGGGCACCAGGATCAGCAACAGCAACGCCGTGAACGCCACCGTGATGCCGAGAAACCGCAGCAGATGGGGCCAATCCACGTGTCACCACCTCACCTTCCCGCCGAGCCCGGCGCAGCGGACCCGGCTCAACACCGTCGCGAATGCATACCGTAGGGAACCGCCTCCAACAGGGTGACCTGCACCGACGCCCCGCTGGGAACCCGATACGAGCAGACCTGGCCCCGCCGCGCGCCGGTCAGCGCCCGACCCAGCGGCGACTCGGGGGAGTAGACCTCCAACTCCTCGGTGTCGGCGCCGTCACGCCACCCCAGCAGAAACGTCTCGGCCTCGCCGTCGTCGAACCGGACCGTCAGCACCATGCCCGGTTCCGCGACACCGTCGTCGGCCGGCATCTGCCCGACCACCGCCCGGCCCAGCAATTCCTCCAACTCCAGCCGACGCGCCCGCCGACCGGCCGCGGATTCGACATCCTCGTCCCCGCCGCCGCGATGCGCGGCACGCAACTCCACCAGCTCCTGCCGCAGCCGCTCGTAGGCGTCCTGCGTCAGCCACACATTCTCGGTTCCCGTCATCTCATCTCTTCGTTCCACGTGCCGGCGCACCCCACACCCGCGCGCCGCACCGCCGATGCCGATATCCATCTCCAGAGTGACCCGCCACCCCACCCGATACGTTGTCCGTCTGCGACAATCTGTGCCACGGTCATTGTTGTCACCGAACACCACGGTCGGGACCGCCGCGCCGGAAAGGACCCGTGACCTGCCCCGATGGTCAAACTCGATCGCCTGATCAACATCCTGAGCCGCTACGGCGCCCGACTGCACGGCAGCATCGCCAACCGCAGCGTCGAACTGCACAGCGTCGCCGTCCACGACCCCATCCGCCCACACGCCGCCACCGGTGACGTCTTCCTCGCCGTCGGCGCCGCCGACCTCACCGAAGCACTCGCCCTCGCCGCCGACGCCCGCGCCACCGTCGCCATCGCCCGCACCACCGACAGCCCCGACCCCCACCACCGGCACACACTCGACGACGCCGGCACCGCGCTGCTGACCGTCGACCCGAGCGTGTCCTGGAGCCAGATCGCCTCCGTCGTCTACGGACTCGTGCTCGAAGGCCGCGAAACCGAATCCGGCCGCGGCCCCAGCGACCTGTTCGCCCTCGCCGACACCATCTCCGCCTCCGTCGACGGACCCGTCACCATCGAAGACCAACTGTCGCGCGTCATGGCCTACTCCACCGCCCAACACGAAACCGACCCCGTACGCTCGGACACCATCCTCGGCCGGCGCATGCCCGAACGCGTCCGCCGATTCCTCGACCAGCAGGGAATCTTCGCCCACCTCGCCACCTCCGACGCCCCGCTCTACATCCCACCGGCACCCGAACACGGCCTGCACGGCCGCACCGTGGCCGCCGTCCGCGCCGGCCGCGAACTCCTCGGCTCGGTCTGGGTCTCCGGCCGCGAACCGCTCCCACCACACCGCGCCCGAGCCCTGCAGGAAGGCGCCCACACCGTGGCCCTGCACCTGCTGCGCTCCCGGGTCAGCGCCGACCTGGAACGACAAGTCGAATCCGAACTCGTCATCGAACTGATCGAGGGCAGCCCCGACGCCGACGCCGCCATCGGCAAACTCGGCATCCCCGCCCACGACCTGCGCGTCATCGCCCTGCAAGCCCACGCCGAACAAGAACGCAACGCCGGCATCCTGCTCGCCTTCGAACGCGCCACCACCGGCTTCGGCTGGTCCCGCCGCGGCCGCAGCACCCTGTTCGGCAACACCGTCTACACCCTGCTACCCGCCGGCGACGATCCCGCACCCGCCTACCGATGGATCGCCGACATCGCCGCGAGCCTGCCCGCGCACATCGACATCGTCGCCGGAATCGGCGGCACCGCCGACGCCCGCGACCTACCCGCGAGCCGGCAGGAAGCCGACGAATGCATGGCGCTGCCCCCGACCCCCACCCGAACACCACACTGCTACGACACCGCCTGGGACCGCATCCTCATCCAGCGACTGCGCTCGGTGGCCTCGACCGGCCGCCTCCCGTCCCGAGACCCCGTCGCCCAACTGGCCGACGCCGACCGCCGCGGCGGCACCCACTATGTCCCCACCCTGCAGGCCTGGCTCGAAGCACACGGCGACCCGAACGCCGCCGCCCGCACCCTCGGCGTACACCCCAACACCGTGCGGCACCGGATGCGCCGCATGCGCGAATTCGACTACCTCGACCTCGACGACCCCACCAAACGCACCGCCCTGCTCATCGCCCTCCCGCTCCACACCGGCTGACCGTCGCACCGAACACGATGCGAGACCGAACGGCCCCGACGAGACACACTTCGCCCAGACTCCCAGCACAACGAACCCCACTTCTCACCAGGACTTTGGGCCCTAGGGGAAACCCGGAACAGGAGCAACGATCGAAGAAGCAGGCACGCAGGAGGCAGCCATGGGGACGAGCGCGACGGTGACCGAACCGATCGTCGTCGGAATCGACGAATCCGAAGCGGCCGAACAAGCCGCCGCCTGGGCAGCCGGCGAAGCCGCACTGCGCCACCTCGACGTCCGGATCGTACTGGCCTGCGGCTCCGCCGTTCTCGACAGCTCTCACACCCGACACCGACAGGAGCGAGGCTACTGGCGCGAAGAGCACGCCCTGGCCCGAGCCGCCGCCATCGTGCGTCACACCGCACCCGGCACAGAAGTGCTCACCGAGCTCACACCGGCACCGGTCCTCCCAACCCTCACGGCATGGTCGAAGCGCGCATCGATGATCGTTGTCGGCAGCCACGGACGTGGTCCGATCCGCCGGGCCGTGCTGGGCTCGGTCAGTACCGCCGTCGCTCGGGAAGCGTTCTGCCCGGTCGCCATCGTCTACTCCCGCCCCCCGCGCCGAGCCGGAACCGGGCCGGACCCGGTCGTCGGTATCCGTGACATGCCCGACGACGCCACCGCCCTCGACTACGCCTTCACGGAAGCACGCCTGCGAGAATCGGGCGTAGTAGCAGTGCACGCCCTGCGCCATGACACAGCCGCCACCGGCGGACAGGTCGCAACCCGTGAGACCTTCGAGCGCGCCCTGTCCCGATGGCAGCATCGCTATCCGGAAGTCGCACTGGAGACGGTCGTCGCCTCCGATGCCCCAGCTCCCGCGTTGGCCCGCCACGCCGCCGTCGGCGGGCTACTCGTCCTGGGCAGACACGGCTGGTGGGAATTCGAGCAGATAGAAACCGATATCGCACGCATCGCGAAGCACACCGCCCGCTGCCCGACCCTCATCGTTCCCGACGACCTCGACACACGACGTCCGTCCGAACGAGCCGAATCCGTCTCACCAGCCACGTGAGCGGCGTCCGGAGGCCCGCAGCTCGGCTCCAGGAGCAATCATGCACGAATTCAGCCTGCCCGCCATTTACGATGTCACGCCCGAGGCATGCCTGGGCGACCTCGTTCACCGCAACGCCGAAAAACACCCCGATGTCGCAGTGATCGCCCGCAAACGCGACGGCCGATGGCACGACGTGAGCGCCGTCGAATTCCTCGCCGAAGTCCGCGCGACCAGCAAGGGCCTGATCGCCAGCGGTATCGAATCCGGCGACCGAGTAGCCATCATGTCCAGTACCAGATACGAGTGGACACTGCTCGACTTCGCGATCTCCTGCGCCGGAGCGGTCAGCGTGCCCGTGTACGAGACATCCTCACCCGAACAGGTGCACTGGATTCTCTCCGATTCAGGCGCTGTCGCGGCGGTCACCGAAACAAGGGCCCACACCACCGTCGTGAACGCAGTCCGCGATCGGCTACCCGATCTCCGCCAGCTCTGGCAGATCGACGCCGACGCACTGCCCACGCTCGCGCGAACGGGGGCCGGGATCACCGACGCCCGGCTCGACGAACGTCGCGCCACCGTCGACGCGGACTCGCTCGCCACGATCGTCTACACCTCAGGCACTACCGGCCGCCCCAAGGGCTGCCCGCTGACCAACCGCAACTTCCTCGCTGAGCTGGGCAACACCACCGCCCGCCTGCCCGAGTTGTTCCGAACCGGGGAATCGTCGGTCCTGCTGTTCCTACCACTGGCACACGTCCTCGGCCGCATCGCAGAGGTGGCCGTTCGCACTCGCCCCCATCAAGATCGGCCATGTCAGCAACGTCAAAGATGTCACCACCGAACTCGAAACGTTCCGCCCAACACTGATCCTCGGCGTCCCCCGGGTCTTCGAGAAAGTGTTCGATGCCGCTCGCGCGCGAGCGCAATCGACCCACCGAGGGTTGATCTTCGACGCGGCCGCCACGACCGCTGCCTCCTACAGCCGCGCCCTCGATTCCGGCCGTATTCCCTGGCATCTTCGCCTGCGCCACACGGTGTTCGACCGCTTGGTATACCGGAAGCTCCGCGCCGCACTCGGCGGCCGAGCCACGCACGCGCTGTCCGGCGGAGCTCCGCTCGGCGAACGACTCGGACACTTCTTTCGCGGAGCCGGCTTCACGGTGCTCGAAGGCTACGGCCTGACCGAAACCTGCGGAGCAGCAACATTCAACCCCGACGACCGGCCGAAGATCGGAACCGTCGGCCAACCGGTGCCGGGCTGCGCGGTCCGCATCGACGAGGACGGCGAGATCCTGCTCCGGGGTCCCACCGTGTTCACCGGCTATTGGCACAACCCATCGGCCACCAAGGAGGCATTCCGCGACACCTGGTTCGTCACCGGCGACGTCGGCTCCCTCGACCGGGACGGCTACCTCACCATCAGCGGCCGCAAGAAGGAGATCATCGTGACCGCGGGTGGCAAGAATGTCGCTCCCGCCGTCATCGAGGACCGCATCAGGTCCCACGCCATCATCGGTGAAGTCATGGTCGTCGGCGATGGAAAACCGTTCGTCGGGTGCCTCGTCACCATCGACCGTGAACAGTTCACCACCTGGAAGCACCTGCACGGCAAATCGGCCGAGGCGACACCGGCCGACCTCGACTCCGATCCCGAGCTACTCGAAGCGATCCAAGCCGCCGTCGACGACGGAAACCGAGCAGTGTCCCAGGCCGAAGCGGTACGCAAGTTCCGGCTTCTACACACCGAGTTCACCGAGGCCAACGGCTATATCACGCCGTCGCTGAAACTCAAACGCAATCTCGTGCTGCGCGATTTCGCCGATGAGGTCGAGGCACTGTACTCGACCTAGCCGGGTGCGCTGCGACCCCACGGCCGGCCACTTCAATGCACCAGCTGCTGCCAGTCGGGCGGCACACTGCCCGCCGGACCGGGCACCGGCTGGGTCTCGGGATGACTCGTCGGCGGCGCCAGCTCCGGACCGTCACCGACCTCGCCGGTGCGGTAGTCGTAGAACCAGTCCTCTCCGGGCTCGAAACTCTGGATAACCGGATGCCCGGTACTGCGGAAATGGGCGGTCGCATGCTGAGCAGGGGAGCTGTCACAACACCCCACATGCCCACAGCGGGCGCACCGCCGCAGATGAACCCACCACCCGCCGGCAGCCAGACATTCGGCGCAACCGGTCCCACCGGCCGGCACGGTCACATCGATATCGCCACCCGATACGCTCACCGCTGCTCTCCCTTCGACGTCGCGACCACAGCCTCGACCACACCACGGGCACCGGCCGGGTTCTGCTCCGTGATCAGCCGCCCGTCGGTCACCACATACGGGGCGAAAGGCTCGACAGCCGTGCGGTAGTCGGCACCACCCGAGATCACCGTCGTCCGATCCGGGAAACACCGCCGGCCGCGTGATGCCGATCAACCTATCAGGCCGAGCGACCGTCGGCGGCCACATGCCGGATCTCCGCGATCGGCAACCGCAGAGCAGCGGGGGAGGAGACCGGAACCACCGGCGCGACCGGCGCCACCGGATCGAGGCGACGGTAGGGCAGATCCATCGGCGGCCGCGGGTCGCGCTCACCCTTGTTCGGCCACATCGACGCCGCCCGCTCGGCCTGCGCGGCGATGGTCAGCGACGGATTGACACCCAGATTCGCCGAAATCGCCGACCCGTCCACAATGCTCAACGTCGGATACCCGTGCACACGGTGATACGGGTCGATCACCCCACGCTCCCGATCCGCGCCGATCACGCAACCGCCGATGAAATGCGCCGTCATCGGAATCCCGAAAATATCCGGCCAGGTACTGCCCGCCGTGGCCCCGAGCTTGTCGGCCACCCGGCGCGTCACCTCATGACCGGCCGGAATCCACGACGGATTCGGCTCCCCGTAGCCCTGCCGGCTGGTGTATCGGCGACCGAACAGCCCCCGCCGGGTGAACGTCGTGATCGAATTGTCCAGACTCTGCATGACCAGCAGGATCAGCGTGCGCTCACTCCAGCGCCGAGTCCGCAACAACCGCACCGTCCGCACGGGGTGACCGAACGCCGTCACCAGCACCCGCACCCATCGCGGCACCGCATGACCACCATCGACCAGATAGGTCTGCAACAAACCCATCGTGTTCGACCCCTTGCCGTAGCGCACCGGCTCGATATGGGTGTCGGGGGTCGGATGAAACGACGAGGTGATCGCCACTCCCGCCGTCAGATCGAGATCGGCATCCACCCGAGTGCGTCCCGCCCCGAGGATCGCCTCGGAATTGGTGCGGGTCAGCACCCCCAGTCGCGGCGACAGATTCGGCAACACACCCGAGTCCCGCATCCGGAACAGCAACCGCTGGGTTCCCCATGTGCCCGCGGCCAGCACCACGTGCCGCGCCGCGATCGTCCGGCGCCGCCGCCGGATCCGCGCACCGGTACGCCGCGTATCGACCAGCCAGCTGCCGTCGGACTGTGGCCGCACAGCAGTCACCGTCGTCATCGGAAACACCTGCGCGCCCGCCCGTTCGGCCAGCCCCAGGTAGTTCTTCACCAGAGTGTTCTTGGCGCCGTGCCGGCACCCGGTCATACATTCGCCGCACTCGATACATCCGGTGCGGTCCGGGCCGACACCACCGAAGTACGGGTCCGCGCTCACCACACCGGGTTCACCGAAGTACACACCCACCGGCGTCGGCACGTAGGTGTCGCCGACGCCCATATCCTCGGCGACCGACCGGATGATCTCGTCGGCCAGGGTGGTGTGCGGATTCTCCACGACACCGAGCATGCGCCGCGCCTGCTCGTAGTGCGGACTCAATTCGGCGTCCCAGTCGGTGATGTCGGCCCACTGCCGGTCACCGAAGAACGCGCTGCCCGGCTTGTACAGCGTGTTCGCGTAGTTCAAGGAGCCCCCGCCGACGCCCGCGCCGGCCAGGATGAAGCAGTCGCGCAACCGGTGGATGCGTTGAATGCCGTAGCAGCCCAGCGCCGGTGCCCACAGATAGCGGCGCAGATCCCAGCTGGTGGCCGCGAAGTCCGCGTCGGCGAAACGCCGACCGGCCTCGAGGACCGCCACCGAATACCCCTTCTCCACCAACCGCAACGCCGTCACACTTCCACCGAAGCCGGATCCCACGATCACGACATCGACGTCATCCGGCCACCCTGCCTCCATGACACCTCCTGGCTGTGGACGCTAACAACACCGCCGCTGCGGACGCGACGATGTCGTGGCGACTACCAATTCCGGCGGCGGGCGCTACGGCAGTTTCACAACGGCAGGGCATCGCGACGGGGGCGGGTGGGCCGGAAGAAGTTCGGTGAATGAGGGAACGGTGCGACAGCCAGCAAAACGTCACGTGACATTTTGCGCCTCCGGACCGGGAGCTTGGAAAGCAGGGGCGAGGGGTCGGATACCGGGAGATAAGCGAGCTGCGCCGAGAGCGACTCCGAGCCATTGCCTTGACCGTGCTGCGCAATGAGTGGTCGAAAGTTATTGCAGCAGCGGAGATAAAGCCACGCCAGGCAGGTGCGATTCGGTTCGCGAACATTGTTCGACGGATCGTGCTACAGCTGCGACCGGATTCCTACCCATATTTACGTCACTGTGACGTTTCGGTGCCTTGGGGCGGAAACGGCCGGTGGGGTGGCGAGAAGGCGCACACGGCATCGATTCGTAATTTTTCCTGCGGAGTCAGCATTTCGCCGGAAAGGTAACCGAGGGTGTTCGGGTGTGTACGCCGGCTTCGGGTGAGCCACGGTGTCCATCGGCGAATACCGATGAACCCAGCCGATTCAGGGCCGACCGACCCTGGGCGGGACCTGACGAAACATGCTGCCGCACAAGGCGAAACCGCCACTTCGACAGCCGTTTCATTTCGCCGATAATCTACATTATGTCAAGTAACGGCTTTCCCGGGCTCCTCCGAACCTGACCTGTGATGCCCGCACCCCTCACCCATCGAGCCGTTCGTCGATGATGCGCGCGATCTGCGCGACCACCGCCGGTTCCGTCATCTCCAGGTGGGCCGCGTCGATATCGATGTTCTCGATACGGCCGCGGACCAGGCCGGCCCAGCCGCGATGCCCGGCGGCGTCGGAGCGCCGGTCTCTGGTGGCCGTGAAGTACAGCATGTCGGCATCCAGCACTGGCGGCCGCCACTCGCTCGCGGCCCGGATGGACAGGTTGTAGGCGTCGGTCATGCGCTCGATGGTGGCGGCGTCGACCGCGAAGCCGTCGCCGAGCCGGCGGGTGATGAGTTCGGCGGCTTCCTCCGCCGTGGCGTCCTCGCCGACGCCCTCGATACCCATCACGGGTCCGAGATTGCTGATCAACTCCCCCGCGGTGGCCTCGGGGACTTCGGCGGCGTCGATGCCGTCGGCCTCGGCGTCCAGCACCGCGAGCAACGCGACATCCGCTCCGGCGGACCGGAGTTCGGCCGCGACGGCGTGGGCCAGTTGCCCGCCCAGCGACCAGCCGAGCAGATAGTACGGGCCCTGCGGCTGGACGGCGCGGATCTGTTCGACGTAGCGGTGCGCGATCTCCTCGAACGTGCGCGGCCCGGGTACGTCGCCGCCGATCTGAGGGGCCTGCAGCCCGTAGATCGGGCGGCCGGCGGCGAGATGCTCGCCGAAGGCGCGATAGCACCACGCCAGTCCGGAGGCGGGATGGATGCAGAACAGTGGAGCCCGGTCGCCGCCGATACGGATCGGCAGCAGCACGTCGAACCCGAAGGCGGCGGCCGCGGGCTGCCCATCGCCGGAGCGCATCCCGGATTCGATGCGTTTGGCCAGGTCCGCCGGGCACGGGTCGGACAGCATCCAGGCGATCGGCACCTCGACGTGGAGTTCCTTCTTCAGTTCGGTGACGACCTGCACCGACCGCAACGAATTGCCGCCCAGGGCGTAGAAGTCGTCGTCGGCGCCGACGCGTGGGACGCCGAGGACGTGTTCGAAGGCGCGGGCGACCTCTGTTTCGAGCCACGACGTCGGTGCGCGGTACTCCCCTGTCGCCGCCGCCGGTTGCGGCAGCCGGGCCCGGTCGAGTTTGCCGGAGGCGGTGAGCGGCACCGAGTCGAGCACCATGACGGTGCCGGGCACCATGTAGGTGGGCAATTCGGCGGCGGCGTGCGCGAGCACCGCGTCGGTGTCGACGGTGGCGCCGGCGGCGGGTACGAGGTAGGCGACCAGTTGGGCGGCGGCGGCGCTGGAGTGCACGACGGCGATGGCGCGGGCGACGCTCGGGTGTTCGGCGAGGACGGTCTCGATTTCGCCGAGCTCGATGCGCAGGCCGCGCAGTTTGACCTGGAAGTCGGTGCGGCCCAGGTATTCCAGCTCGCCGTCGCGGCGCCACCGCACCAGATCGCCGGTGCGGTACATGCGCATACCGGCGGTGTACGGGTCGGCCACGAAGCGTTCGGCGGTGAGGACCGGGCGGGCGTGGTAGCCGCGGGCGATCTGGGTGCCGGCCAGGTACAGCTCCCCCGCCACCCCGGGTGGCACCGGGCGCAGCCGGGCGTCGAGGATGTGGGCGCGGGCGTTCCACACCGGGCGGCCCATCGGCACGCTGCCCTGGTCTGTGGCGGTGACGTGGTGGGCGGTGACGTGGACGGTGAATTCGGTGGGGCCGTAGAGGTTGTGCAGTTCGACGTCGGGCAGGACGCGGCGGACGGCGGCGACGGCGTCGGCGCCGAAGGCCTCTCCCCCGACGAGCAGGGCGCGCACGGTGGTGAGTGTGTTCGCGGGTGCGGCCTCGGCGAAGACGGCGAGCATCGACGGCACGAACGAGGTGATCGTAACCTGTTGTGCGGCAATGGTTTCGGCGAGGTAGGCGGGGTCGGTGTGGCCGTCGGCGCGGGCGATGACCAGGCGGGCGCCGGCGGCGAGGGTGGCGAACAGTTCCCAGACCGAGACGTCGAAGGTGGCGGCGGTTTTCTGCAGGACCACGTCGTCGCGGGTGAGGGCGTATTCGTCGCTGAGCCAGCGGATCTGGTTGACCGCCGCGCCGTGCGGGACGGCGACGCCTTTGGGCCGGCCGGTGGAGCCGGAGGTGAACAGGACGTAGGCGATGTTGTGCGGTCGCAGCGGGGCGTGGCGTTCGGCGTCGGTGACGGGGGTGTCGGCGTAGGGGGTGAGGTCGATGCCGTCGAGGGTGGTGAGGACGACGACGGGTGCGGCGGTGGCCAGCATGTAGTCGATGCGGTCGGCGGGTAGGTCGGGGTCGACGGGGACGTATCCCCCGCCGGCGGCGTGGACGGCGTAGAGGGCGGTGACCTGGTCGAGGGAGCGGCGCATGTGGACGGCGACCAGTGTTTCGGGGCCGACGCCGCGGGCGATGAGCCAGCGGGCGAGGCGGTTGACGCGGGCGGCGAACTCGCCGTAGGTGAGGGTGCGGTCGCCGGCGGTGATGGCGGTGCGGTCGCGGTGTTCGGGGACGGCGGTGGCGAACAGGGAGGCGAGGGTTTCGGCCGGGTCGAGGGGGTGGTCGGTGTTGTTCCAGCGGGTGCGGATGTTGTCGTGTTCGGCGGTACTGAGCAGGTCGACTTCGTGGACGACCTGGGTGGGGTCGGTGACGAGGGCGCGCAGCAGCCGGTGCAGGCGGGCGGCGATCGCGGTGACGGTGTCGGGGTCGAACAGGTCCCGCGCGTAGGTGATGCCGCCGGTGAGGCCGGCGGGGGCGCCATCGTCGTCGTAGTTGTCTGCGACGGTGATCTGCAGGTCGAACAGGGAGGTGTCGACGGCGGCGTCGACGGCGGTGAGGGTGAGTTCGGGTAGTTCGATTTCGGTGTCGGTGAGGTTCTGGAAGGCGAGCATCACCTGGAACAGCGGGTGGTGGGCGTGGGAGCGGGGTGGGTTGAGTTCTTCGACGAGTCGTTCGAAGGGGACGTCGGCGTGGCCGAAGGCGGCCAGGTCGGTGGTGCGGACCTGGTCGAGCAGGTCGGTGAAGGTCATGTCGGGGGTGAGGTGGGTGCGCAGCACGAGGGTGTTGACGAACATGCCGACGAGGTGGTCGAGTTCGGGTTCGCCGCGGCCGGCGTAGGGGGTGCCGATGGTGATGTCGTCGGTGGCGGCGAGGCGGGCCAGGACGGCGGCGAGGGCGGCGTGGAACACCATGAACAGGGTGGTGTTGTGGCTGCGGGCGAGGTGTTGCAGGGCGGCGTGCAGGTCGGGGTCGACGGTGAGGGGGACGGTGGCGCCGGCGTAGCTCTGCACGGGTGGGCGGGGCCGGTCGGTGGGTAGCGACAGCAGGGTCGGGGTGTCGGCGAGTTGGGTTGTCCAGTAGTCGATTTGGGAGCGCAGCAGCGAGTGGGGGTCGTCGTCGCTGCCGAGCATCCGACGCTGCCACAGGGCGTAGTCGGCGTATTGGACGGGCAGCGGCGCCCAGGTGGGTGCGCGGCCGGCGAGGCGGGCGGAGTAGGCGGTGGCCATGTCGGTGGCGAGCGGGGTGAGTGAGGAGCCGTCGCCGGCGATGTGGTGGACGACGAGGGCCAGCACCCACTGGTCGGGGGCGAGTTCGAACAGGCGGATGCGCAGCGGCACGGTGGTGGTGACGTCGAAGACGGTGGCGACGAGGCCGGTGAGGGCGTCGGCGAGGTCGGTTTCGGCGAGTGGGGTGATGGTGAGGGGTTCGACGGCGTGTGCGGGTGGCAGTACCTGTTGGGTGGGTTCGCCGGCGACGGCCGGGTAGATGGTGCGCAGCACTTCGTGGCGGGTGATGACGTCGGTGAGGGCGGCGCGCAGGGCGTCGAGGTCGAGGTGTCCGGTGAGGCGGATGACGATGGGGATGCTGTAGGCGGCGGTGTCGGGTTCGAAGCGGTTGAGGAACCACATGCGTTGCTGGGCGTAGGACAGCGGGATGTGGTCGGGGCGGGGTTGGGCGGTGAGGGCGATGCGGTGGGTGTCGGCGTGTGATTCGGCGCGGGCGGCGAGGGCGGTGACGGTGGGCGCGTCGAAGATCATGGCGACGGGGACGCGGGTGTCGAGGGCGGCGCCGATGCGGGCGGCGACGCGGGTGGCGACGAGGCTGTTGCCGCCGAGGTCGAAGAAGTTGTCGTCGGCGCCGACGGGGGTGTGCAGGCCGAGGGTGTCGGCGAAGGCGCCGGCGACGATTTCCTCGACGGGTGAGGCGGGTGCGCGGAAGTGTTTGGCTTGCAGGACGGGTGCGGGTAGTGCGGTGCGGTCGAGTTTTCCGTTGGGTGACAGGGGGATGCTGTCGAGGATCATCACGGCGGTGGGGACCATGTAGGTGGGCAGGGCCGCGGTGAGGGCGTCGGTGAGTTCGGCGCTGGTGACGGTGGCGCCGGGGACGGGGACGACGTAGGAGACGAGCATGGTGGGGGTGTCGGGGTCGCGGCGGGCGATGGTGGCGGCGAAGGCGATGTCGGTGCGGGCGTTGAGGACGGCGTCGATTTCGCCGAGTTCGATGCGGTAGCCGCGGATTTTGACTTGGAAGTCGTTGCGTCCGACGAATTCGATGTCGCCGTCGCGGTTCCAGCGCACGAGGTCGCCGGTGCGGTACATGCGGGTGCCGGGTGTGGCGTACGGGCAGGCGACGAAGCGGGCGGCGTTGGTGGCGCTGCGGTTGAGGTAGCCGCGGGCGAGGGCGGGTCCGGCCAGGTAGAGTTCGCCGGTCACGCCGGTGGGGACGGGGTGCAGGCGGGGGTCGAGGACGAGTGCTCGGATGCCGGGCAGTGGGGTGCCGATGCTGGTGCGGTCGCCGGGGCGCAGGGGCCGGGTGGCGGTGGCGTAGACGGTGGTTTCGGTGGGGCCGTAGAAGATTCGGAATCGGCGGGTGTGGCGGGTGTCGGTGCCGGCCCAGCGGGTGACGAGTTCGGCGGGTACTTCTTCCCCGCCGGAGAACACCGAGTGCAGGTCGTCGAGTCCGGTGGGGTCGACGGAGGCGAGGGCGGCGGGGGTGATGAAGGCGTGGGTGACGCGGCGGGTGCGCAGCAGGTGGGCGAGGTCGTCGCCGCCGTAGGTGCCGGTGGGTGCGATGACGAGGGTGGCGGCGTTGGCGACGGCGAACAGGATTTCCATGAGGGTGGCGTCGAACGACGGTGAGGCGAAGTGCAGGATGCGCGAGCCGGTGTCGATGCCGTAGTGGGTGCGTTGGGCGGCGAGCAGGCCGGCGATGCCGGTGTGGGTGACGGCCACGCCTTTGGGCCGGCCGGTGGAGCCGGAGGTGAAGACGATGTAGGCGGTGTCGGTGGCGTGCAGGGGGCGGGTGCGGTGCCGGTCGTGGACGGCGGTGACGGGTCGGGTGTCGATGCGGGTGCGGGTGTCGGGGTCGTCGATGGTGATCCAGTCGATGCCGTCGGGTAGGGCGGTGCGGGCGGCGGTGACGGTGAGGCCCAGGGTGGCGCCGGAGTCGGTGATCATGTTCTGGATGCGTCGGGCCGGGTAGGCGGGGTCGACGGGCACGTAGGCGGCGCCGGTTTTGGTGACGGCCCACCAGCAGAGGACGGATTCGAGGGAGCGGGCGGCGGCGACGAGGACGGGTGTTTCGGGTCCGGCGCCGTGGGCGATGAGCAGCCGGGCGAGTTGGTTGGAGCGCTGGTCGAGGTCGGTGTAGGTGAGGTGGGTGTCGTCGGCGACGACGGCGATGCCGTGTGGGTTGTGGTCGACGGCGGTGGTGAGGGCGTCGGGCAGCAGTGGGGTGTCGGGGGTGCCGGTGGGGTGGGGTCCGACGATGGTGGTGAGGGTGTGGTGTTCGTGTGGGGCCAGCCAGTCGATGTCGCCGACGGGGGTGGTGGGGTCGTCGGCGACGGCGCGCAGGATGCGGTGCAGGCGGTCGACGAAGGTGGTGACGGTGGTGTCGTCGAACAGGTCGCGCGCGTACATCATCATGCCCGAGAGTCCTTGGGCGGCACCGGTTTCGGTGTAGGTGTCGGCGATGACCAGTTGCAGGTCGAATTGGCACATCCCGGTGTCGACGTCGCCGCGGGTGATGGTGACGTCGGGCAGGGTGAGGTCGATGTTCGCGGTGTTCTGGAAGGCTAGGGCAACCTGGAACAGGGGGTGGTGGGCGGTGGATCGGTGCGGGTTGAGTTCTTCGACGATGCGTTCGAAGGGGACGTCGGCGTGGTCGAGTGCTTGCAGGTCGGTTTCGCGGGTGCGGGCGAGCAGGTCGGTGAACGGTTGGCCGGTGTCGACGGGGGTGCGCAGGGCGAGGGTGTTGACGAACATGCCGACGAGGTCGTCGAGGCCGGGTTCGCTGCGGCCGGCCACGGGGGTGCCGATGACGATGTCGTCGGTGTCGGCGAGGCGGGCGAGCAGCACGGCGAGGGCGGCGTGGACGACCATGAACAGGGAGCTGCCGTGGGCGCGGGCCAGTTCCTGCAGTCGGGTGTGCAGGGGGTGGTCGATGTGGACGGGGACGCGGCCGCCGGCGAGGGAGGCGACGGCGGGGCGGGGCCGGTCGGCGGGTAGGTCGAGTCGGTCGGGGCTGCGGTCGAGTGTGGTGCGCCAGAAGTCGAGTTGGGTCGCCAGCGCGGAGGTGGGGTCGTCGGGTGCGCCGAGCATGCGGCGTTGCCAGACGGCGAAGTCGGCGTATTGCAGTGGCAGTGGTTGTTGCCGGGGTGGTTGTCCGGCGCGGCGGGCGGCGTAGGCGGTCATGACGTCGCGGGCCAGTGGTCCCATGGATTGGCCGTCGGCGGCGATGTGGTGGACGACCAGGACGAGCAGGTGGTGGCGTTCGTCGGGGTGGGCGGCGGGGTCGTCGGTGACGTCGAACAGGCCGACGCGCAGCGGTGGCCGGGTGGTGACGTCGAAGCCGCGGCGGACGAATTCGGTGAGTGTCGTGGCGCGGGTGTCGGGGCTGAGGTGCGCGGTTTCCAGTGGTACGGCCGCGCGGTCGAGGATGGTTTGGTGTGGTTGTCCCCCGGTTTCGGGGTAGATGGTGCGCAGCACTTCGTGGCGGGTGACGACGTCGTCGAGGGCGGCGCGCAGGGCGGTGGTGTCGAGGTGTCCGGTCAGGTGGAGCAGGACGGGGATGTTGTAGGCGGCGGTGTCGGGTTCGAAGCGGTTGAGGAACCACATGCGTTGCTGGGCCAGCGACAGTGGGACGGGGTCGGGTCGGGGGCCGGCGGTGAGCGGGAGGCGGCCGGTGGTGCCGAGGGTGCGGGCGAGGCGGGCGAGTCCGGCGACGGTGGGTTCTTCGAAGACCGAGCGCACCGGGATGCGGCGGTCGAGGTCGGCGCCGATGCGGGCGACGACCAGTGCGGCGCTGAGGGAGTCGCCGCCGAGGGCGAAGAAGTCGTCGTCGGCGCCGACGGGGTCGACGTCGAGGATCTGTTCGTAGGCGCGGGCGATGACCTCTTCGAGCCAGGTGGTGGGTGCGCGGAAGTCGCGGGCGGGCAGGTCGGGGTCCGGGAGCCGGTCGCGGTCGAGTTTCCCGGTCGGGGTGAGCGGGATCTCGTCGAGCACGGTGACGGCGGCGGGCACCATGTAGGCCGGGAGGGTGTCGGCGAGCCGGTTTTTGATGTCGTTGCCGTCGAGGTCGGCGCCGGGTGCGGTGGTGATGTAGGAGACGAGGACGGCGGGTCGGCCGCCGGTGGTGCGGGGCACGGTGACGGCGTAGGTGATGTCGGGGTGTTCGGCGAGGACCGCGTCGATTTCGTGGAGTTCGACGCGGTTGCCGCGGATTTTGACCTGGAAGTCGTTGCGGCCCACGAATTCCAGGTCGCCGCGGGCGGTGCGGCGCACGATGTCGCCGGTGCGGTACATGCGGGTTCCGGGTGCGGCGAAGGGGCAGGCGAGGAAGCGGGTGGCGGTGAGGGCGGTTCGGCGGTGGTATCCGTCGGCGAGGGCGGGGCCGAGCAGGTACAGCTCCCCTGCTACTCCGTCGGGGACCGGTCGTAGCCAGGTGTCGAGGACGGTGGTGGCGACGGGTCCGGCGGGGGTGCCGATGGTGATGGGGGTGGTGCGGGTCAGGGGCCGGCTGGCGGTGGCCCAGATGGTGGCTTCGGTGGGTCCGTAGAGGTTGATCATGGTGCGGTTGTCCGCCCATCGGTCGACCAGTTCGGGTCCGACGGGTTCGCCGGCGGTGGCCAGTACGCGCAGTGCGTCGAGTCCGCCGGTGGGGATGGTCGCCAACGCCGAGGGGGTGATCACGGTGTGCGAGATGTGTTCGCGGCGAAGCAGTTTCGCCAGTTCCGGTCCCCCGTACACGTCGGGTGGGGCGATGACGAGGCGGGCGCCGCACCCGTGTGCCATGAGGAGTTCGAACAGGGAGGCGTCGAAGCTGGGTGAGGCGACCTGCAGCACGGTGGCGGTGTGGTCGAGGTCGAGGAGGCGGCGTTGGGCGGCGACGAGGTCGGCGAGGCCGCGGTGGGTGACGCGGACACCTTTGGGGGTGCCGGTGGAGCCGGAGGTGTAGACGAGGTAGGCGGTGTGGTCGGTGGTGAGGGGTCCGCCGCGGTCGCTGTCGCTGATCGGTGCGGCGGATTCGGTGGCGAGGGCGAGCCGGGTGGCGGGGTCGTCGAGGGCGAGCCGGTCGACGGCGGGCAGTGGGGTGTCGTCGGCGGTGACGGCGAGGGTCGCGCCGGAGTCGTCGATCAGGTGGGTGATGCGGTCGCCGGGGAGTTTGGGGTCGATCGGCACGAACGGGGTGCCGAGGGCGGCGGCGGCCCAGACGGTGACGACGGCGTCGAGGGAGCGTGGCAGGACCGCGGCCAGGATGCTGTCGCGGGTGACGCCGCGGCGCAGCAGCAGCCGGGCCAGCCGGTTGGCCTGTGCGTCGAGTTCGCGGTAGGTGAGGCTGGTGGTGTCGTCGGTGGCGGCGACGGCGTCGGGGTACTCGGCCGCGGTGGCGGTGAGCAGCGCGGTGAGGGTGACGGGGGTGGTGTGTCGGTGCGGCGGCCGGGCCGGGGCGGGTGTGTCGGGGGTGTGCAGGCGCGACAGCGGTGTGGCGGGCTGGTCGGCGATGTGGTCGAGGTGGTCGGTGAAGCGGTCGAGGATGCGCCGCGCGTGCGCGGGGTCGACGGCGTGGTCGAGGTAGCGCAGTGTGATGCGCAGCCCGTGTGGCGCGTCGGGTTCGGTGTGTTCGGGAGCGATGACGAGGCTGAGCGGGTACGGGGTGGCGTCGACGCCGGTGAGGTCGTCGATGCGCAGTCCGGCGGCGGCGACGAGGCGTTGCAGGGCGGGGCGGTCGACGGGGAACGATTGGAATGCGATCGCGGTGTCGAACAGGGCGGTGACGCCGAGGCTGCGGTGGATGTCGGGCAGGCCGAGGTGGTGGTGGTCGAGCATGCGGGCGTGCTGGTCCTGGATGCGGGCCAGCAGATCCGTGACGGTGATCGCGGGGTCGAGCGGGACCCGCACCGGGATGGTGTTGAGGAACATGCCGAGGGTTTTGTCGACGTCGGCGAGTTCGGGTGGGCGGCCGGAGACGGCGGATCCGAAGAGCACGTCGGTGTCGCCGGTGAGGGTGTGCAGGGTGAGCGCCCAGGCGGCGGCGATGGCGGTGTTGACGGTGACGGCGGTGTCGGCGGCGACGCGGCGCAGCCGTTCGACCCGCTGCGGGGTGAGGACGGCGCCGATTTCGCCGGCGGTGGCGGCGACGGTGGTGGTGTCGGCGCGGGCGACGCGGGTGGGTGCGTCGACGTCGGAGAGTTCGCGCACCCAGGCGGTTTTCGCGGCGGCGAGGTCTTGCCGGTGCAGCCAGGCCAGGTAGTCGCGGTAGGAGGGGGCGGGTCCGGCGGCGTCGATGTGGGAGGGGGTGGCGTAGTACTCGAGCAGTTCGGCCATCAGCAGCGGCATGGACCAGCCGTCGAGGATGACGTGATGGTTGGTGACCAGCAGCCGGTAGCTGTCCGGGCGGATCCGGGCGAGGGTGAACCGGATCAGGGGCGGGGCGGTGAGGTCGAATCCGGCGGCGGCGTCGTCGGCGGCGATGCGGTCGAGGTCGGCGGTCGTGGGCGGTTCGTCGGTGAGGTCGATCTGCCGGAACCGGACCTCGGCGTGGCCGAGCACGATCTGGCAGGGTCCGGCGCTGGTGTCGGCGAAGGCGGCGCGCAGGATGTCGTGGCGGTCGATGACGGCTTGGGCGGCGCAGCGCAGCCGCAGCCCGTCGACGGGGCCGGTGAAGGCGACGGTGGTCTGCACGGTGTAGGTGCCGGCGGTGTCGGGGTCGTAGCCGGCGTGGAAGCGGATGCCCGCTTGCAGCGGTGACAGCGGCCAGATGTCGGCCAGGCCGGGGTATCGGCGTTCGAGCCGTTCGATATCGGGTCGGGTGAGGGTGACCAGCGGGAAGTCGCCGGGCCGGGCGGGGCGCTGTTCGGCGTGGTGGGCGGGGAGGTGCAGGCGGGTGTCGACGGTGGTGTCGACGGTGTCGTGGACGAGGGCGGCGAGCGCGGCGACGGTTTTGCCTTCGAAGACGTCGCGGGGGGTGAGGGTGAGCCCGGCGGCCCGGGCCAGGGCGACCAGCCGCATGGACACGATGCTGTCGCCGCCGAGGGCGAAGAAGTTGCCGTCGGCGGAGACGGTGTCGAGGTGCAGCACTTCGGCGAACAGTTTCGCCATCAGTTCTTCGGCGGGTGTGGCGGGCGCCCGGCCGGTCTGGTCCTCGGGCCGGAATTCCAGCTGCTGCAACGCTTTTCGATCGATCTTGCCGACGGCGGTGCGCGGCAACTCGTCGAGTTCGACGATGGCGGTCGGGTTCATGTAGTGCGCCAGCGCGGTGTCGAGGTCGGCGTGCAGCGCGGCCGGGTCGATCGTGGTTGCGGGTGCGGCGACGACATAGGAGATGAGCACCGGTTCCCCGGCGGGCCCGGGGCGGGCGACGGTCGCGGCGGCGGCCACCGTGGGGTGGCGGACGAGGCGGGCGTCGATTTCGCCCGGTTCGATGCGCAGACCGTGGATTTTGACCTGCTGGTCGCTGCGGCCCAGATATTCCAGTGCCGGTCCGGTGGCGGTGCGGATCCAGCGCACGCTGTCGCCGGTGCGGTAGATCCGTTCGCCGCGTGCGGATTCCGGGTCGGCGACGAAACGGCTCGCGGTGACGGCGGGACGGCCGGCGTAGCCGCGGGCGAGGGCGGGCCCGCGCAGATACAGTTCACCGGCCACCCCGATCGGCACCGGCCGCAACCACATGTCGAGCACGGAGGCGGACATGCCGCCGATCGGGGTGCCGATGGTGACAGGTTCGCCGGGGGTCAGCGCGGGTGATCCGGTGGCCCAGATGGTGGTTTCGGTGGGCCCGTAGTGGTTCAGCAGGCGGCGGCCGGGCGCCCACCGGGTGACGGTGTCGGCTCCGGTGGCTTCCCCGACGACCGCGACCGTGGTGAGGGTCGGCACCTGCCCGGGATCCATGGTGTTGAGCACCGACGGCGTGATGATCGCATGGGTGACCCGGTGATCGCGGACCAGCTGTTCCAGCGCGGGTCCGCCGTAGATCTGTGGCGGCGCGACGACCAGGCAGGCGCCGTGAGCGTGGGCCAACAGCAGCTCCGATACGCAGGCGTCGAAGCCGGGGGACGCGACCTGCAGCACGGTCGCGGCCGGGTCGACGGCGAAGGCGTCGCCCTGTTCGGCGGCGAGGGCGGCCAGGCCGCGGTGGGTCAGGTGCACGGCTTTGGGGGTGCCGGTGGAGCCGGAGGTGTAGATCAGGTAGGCGGCGTGGTCCAGGCGCAGCGCCGCCGGGTGTGCGGCCGGCCCGGCGGCGGCGTTGTCGGTGTCGGCGCGCACCCAGGCGATGGTGTCCGGAAGCTGGTGTGCCGCGGCGGCGGTGGTGACGCCGAGGGTGGTGTGGGAGTCGGCGAGCAGGTCGGCGAGGCGTTCGGCGGGGTTGGCCGGGTCCAGCGGCAGGAACGCCGCCCCGGTCCGGGCGACGGCCCACAGCGCGATCACCAGTTCGGCCGATCGGGGCACGACCACGGCGACGACCGTTTCCGGGCGGGCGCCGCGCTCGGCCAGCTGCCCGGCCACCCGGTCGGCGCGCCGCGCGAGTTCCCGGTAGGTGAGGGTGTGTCCGTCGGCGCGCACCGCGGGCGCGTCGGGGTGGGTGCGGGCGGTGGCGGCGAGGATGTCGCGCAGGGTGCGACCGGGTGCGGTGGCGGCGCGGCGGATCGAGCGCAGTTCGGCGCGTTCGGTGTCGGCGGTGGCGGTGACGGCGGCGACCGTGGCGGTGGGGTCGGTGGCCAGGCGGGTCAGGATCAGATCGAACCGGTCCAGCAGGGTGTGCGCGGCGGCGGCATCGAAGCGGTCGCAGGCGTAGCGCAGCATCACCGTGTGAGTGGGCGCGGCGGTGGTCGCGGTGTCGCGGTGCGGGCGTGGTGGGGTGACCTGCAGGCTCAGCGGATACGGGGTGGCGTCGTGGGCGTCGACGTCGACCAGCCGCAACCCGGCGTCGGTGAGGTTGCGGGCCAGCTGGTCGCGGTCCAGCGGGTAGGACTCGAGGACGGTGACCGTGTCGAACATGTCACCGAAGCCGGTGGCGCGCTGCAGATCCGCCAGTCCGAGGTGGCGGTGGTCGAGGGTGGCGGCCTGTTCGGACTGCACCCTGGTCAGCAGGTCGGCGACGGTTTCGCCGGGGTCGAGCGTGATCCGCACGGGCAGCGTGTTGATGAACAACCCGATCATGCGTTCCACGCCGGGCAGCTGCGGCGGCCGGTCGGAGACGGTGTTGCCGAAAACGATGTCGGCGCGGCCGGTCAACACGGTCAGCAGCAGCGCCCACGCCGCCTGCACGGTGGTGTTGGCGGTGACGCCGTAGCGGCGCGACAACTCGGCGATCGCGGCGGTCGTGTCGGCGGACAGGCTGCGCTCGACCGCGTCGTTGTCGGCGGGCGCGGTCCGGTCGGGCCGCCCGGTGACCAGCGTGGGAGTTTCCAGACCGGCCAGCTGATGCTGCCAGGCGGCGACGGCGGCGTCGCGATCCTGGGCGTGCAGCCACTGCAGATAGTCGCGATACGAGCCGGCGGCGGGCAGGGCGGCGGGGTCGGCGTCGGCGGTGTAGAGGGTGAGCAGTTCGTGGATCAGCAGCGGCATGGACCAGCCGTCGAGCACGATGTGGTGGTTGGTGAGCAGCAGGTCGAATTCGGTGCGGCCGGTGCGGATCAGATGGAACCGCAGCAGCGGCGGGTGGGCGGTGTCGAACGGGGCCGCGGCCGCGGCGGTGAGGCGGCGGCGTTCCCGGTCGCGTTCGCCGGGGTCGGCGATATCGGTCAGGTCGGCGTGCCGCCAGTCGGCGCGGACCCCGCCGACCACGATCTGGCGTGGCCCGTCGGCGCTGTCGACGAATGCGGTGCGCAGGCTGTCGTGCCGGTCGAGCAGGGCCTGCGCGGCGCGGTGCATCCGGTCCGGGTCGAGGTGCCCGGCCAGGGCGAGCGTCGCCTGCACGGTGTAGCCGTCGGCGCCGTCACGGTCGTAGATCGCGTGGAACAGCAGCCCGGATTGCAGGGCGGTCAGCGGCCACACGTCGGTCAGGGTCGGATATTGCAGCAGCCACCGGTCGATCTCGTCCTGGGTCGGTGCGGCCAGCGGGAAATCCGAGGGCGTGTAGCCGCCGGCGGTGTCGGTGCGGGCGTGGCCGGCCAGCCCGCGCAGGGCGTGCACCCACAGTCCGGCCAGTTCCTCGACCTCGTCGGCGGTCAGCACGTCGGTGGCGAATTCCCAGGTGGCGTCGAGTTCGAGCCCGTCGGGGCCCGGTTCGGCGATCGCGTTGACATCGAGCACGGCCGGCAGCGCCATGCGCGGGTCGACGGTGGCGGTCAGCGAGGTGAATTCGGTGGTGGGTGTCCACGGGCCGGTGTGCTCGTGGGCGGCGACCCGCCCGAGATAGTTGAACGCGAGCTGCGGTTCGCGCCACGGTGTGAGCGCGGCGGCCGCGTCGGGGTCGAGGTGGCGCAGCATGCCGTAGCCGATGCCGTTGCCGGGGACGGCGCGCAGTTGTTCTTTGACCCGTTCGACGGCACGGCCCGCGGCGGGGCCGCCGGCGAAGGCGTCGTCGGCGTCGATACCGGTCAGGTCGAGCCGGACCGGGAAGCGGGTGGTGAACCAGCCGACGGTGGCGCTGAGGTCGGCGCCCGGCACGGCGAGTTCCTCGCGGCCGTGTCCTTCCAGCGCGATCAGTTCGGTCGCCGCGGCACGGCCCCGCCGCTGCCGCCACTGCCCCAGCGCCAGCGCCAGCGCCGCCAGCAGCGGATCGTTGGGGGTGCCGTGGAAGCGGGCCGGGACGGTGGTCAGGACCGTGTCGGCGATATCGGCGGGGACGCGGACTCGGACACGGTCGGCGGTGGCGGCGGTATCGCGGGCGGGATCCAGCGGCCGGGCGCCGAGCAGCTGCTCCCCCGGTGTGAGGATCGATGTCCACAGCGCGAGTTCGGCCGCGGCGCGCCCGGGCGCCTGCTCGACCAGGCCGTGGCTCCACCGCCGCACCGATGTGGTGGCGGGACCGAAATGCGGTTCGGCGCCGGCCACGATCTGCTGCCAGGCCGCGGCCAGGTCGGCCAGCACGATCCGCCACGACACGGCGTCCACGGCGAGGTGGTGGATCACCACCCACATCAGGTCCCCGGCCGCCGCGTCGGTCATCCACACCGCCTGCACCAGCACACCGGCGGCCGGGTCCAGCCGGTCGGCGGCCGCCTGCAGGTGGGCGTCGATCTCGGCGGCGTCACGGCGGTGCAGCCGGACCCGCCGCAGCACCGTCGTGGGATCGACCGCGCCCGGGGCGGCCACCTCGATGTGCGGCTCGGCCGAGCCCGCGCCGCGCAGCACGGCCCGCAGCATGTCGTGCCGGTCGAGGACCGCGCCCAGCGCGGCGACCAGGTCGTCGGCGTCGAGACCGTCGGGTAGTTGCACGAGGGTGGCCTGCGCGAACCGGTCGACGTGGCCGCGGGCCAGCATCGCGTACACGATCGGGGTCGACGGCAGCGGCCCGACCGCGCCGCCGGGCAGCTCGGTCAGCTGGGGTCCGCCGCCGGCGTCGGTGGCGACGGCGGCCAGCGCGGCGACGGTTTTGTGTTCGAACACGTCCTGTGTGGAGAAGGTCAAGCCGGCGGCCTTGGCGCGGGCCACCAACTGGATCGACAGGATGCTGTCGCCGCCGAGGGCGAAGAAGCTGTCGTCGGCGCCGACGTCGGGCACGTCGAGGATGTCGGTGAACAGCTGCGCCAGCGTGATCTCGCGCGGGGTCGACGGCGCCCGCCCGGCCGGTGCCGTCCCGAACGCGGGCGCGGGCAGGGCGGCGCGGTCGAGTTTGCCGAACGCGTTGACCGGCAACGCGTCCAACGCCATGATGACCGCCGGCACCATGTGCGGGGGCAGGGCGTCGCGGGCGAAGGACTGCAGTTCCAGCGGGTCGAGGCGGCGCCCGTGCACCGGCACCACGTACGACGCCAGCACCGTGGTGTCGGCGTTGTTGCGCACCGGGATCGTGACGGAGATGTCGACGTCGGGATGGGCGGTCAGGGCGGCGTCGATCTCGCCGGGCTCGATGCGGTAGCCGCGGATCTTGACCTGGAAATCGCTGCGCCCCGCCAGCTGCAGCTGCGGTGCCGTGGTGTCGCCGATCCAACGCGCCCGGTCCCCCGTCCGGTACATGCGTGCACCGGGTTCACCGTAGGGGTCGGCGACGAACCGGGCCGCGGTTTCGCCGAACCGATGACTGTAGCCGCGGGCCAGTCCGGGCCCGGACAGGTACAGCTCCCCCGTGGTGCCGGGCGGCACGGGTTGCAGCCCGTGGTCGAGGATCAGCGCCGAGATGCCGCGCACGGGTCCGCCGACGGTGAGCTCACCGTCGGCGGTGATGGCCGCGCTCGCGGCGGTGATGGTGGTTTCGGTGGGCCCGTACTCGTTGACCATGACCGCGTGCGGTGCCCACCGCTCGATGACGTGCGGCGGGCACACGTCGCCGCCGACGACCACGACCCGCAGGTCGGGCAGGTGTTCGGGGTCGACGGTCGCCAGCATCGCCGGGGTCAGGGTCAGGTGGGTGACGTGTTCGTCGGCCAGCAGCCGGGTCAGCGGTTCGCCGCCGATCACGTCGGGCGGCACGAGCAGCAGGGTCGCGCCGCGGGCGAAGCAGAGCAGGAACTGTTCGAGCGCGGCGTCGAAACTGGGCGACAGCGCATACGACACCCGGGCGGTGGCGTCGATATCGCAGGCCCGGCTGCGGTCGGCGATCAGGTTCGCCAGCCCGGTGTGGGTGACCTGAACGCCTTTGGGGGCGCCGGTGGAGCCGGAGGTGTAGGTGATGTAGGCGAGGTCGGCGGGGCGCAGCGGGCGGATGCGGTCGGCGGCGGTGATCGGGGTGGTCGCGGTCGCCGCGCAGGCGGCGGCGGTGGCGGGGTCGTCGACGACCACCTGCCGCAGTGCCCGCGGGAGCCGACCGCGGTAGGCGCCGATGGTGATGCCGACGTGGGCGCCGCTGTCACCGAGCATGTGTTCGATGCGTTTGGCCGGATAGTCGGGGTCGACCTGCACGATCGCGGCGCCGGTCTTGGCGACCGCCCAGGCGGCGACGATCGATTCGACCGAGCGGCGCAGCACGATCGCGACGGTGTGGTCCGGTCCGCACCCGAGCGCGATCAGATGCCGCGCGAGCCGGTTGGAGCGGGTGTCGAGTTCGCCGTAGGTGAGCCGCACACCGGGGGCGGCGATCGCGTCGGCGTCGCGGTGCCGGCGGGCGGTGTCGGCGAGAATGTCGGCCAGCAGCCGGGTACCGGCGGTCTCGGCGCCGCGCACGGGCACCAGGTCGGCCTGTTCCCGCGGCTGCAGCAGGGGCAGCCGGTCGACCCGGAATTGTGGTCCGCGGGCGAGGAATTCGTGCAGGAACCGCAGGAACCGGGCGTGGTGGGTGGCGAGTTCGTCCGGGCTGTAGCTGTTCGGGTTGCCCTGGAAGTCGATGTGGGTGCTGTCGCGGCCCGCGCCCGGGTAGATGTTGACGAACAGGTCCGCGGTCGGCCCGGAGGTCAGCACGTGTAGGCGGCCGACGGTGTCACCGAAGACGACGTCGTTGTCGATCATCATCAGGTTCACCGCGGGTCCGAACGACGCCGCCTCGTCGCGGGCGATGCCCATATCGCCGAAGATGTCTTCCTGCCGGTAGCGCTGGCGGCGCAGCGCGCTGGTCAGCTCGCTCTGCACGGCGTCGACGAGGGCGCCGGTGTCGCGGTTGTCGACGCGGATGCGCAGCGGGACCACGTTGGCGACCATGCCGCCGGAGCGGCGCAGCATCGCCGAGTGGCGTCCGGAGACCGGCAGGCTCAGCAGCACTTCGGTGCTGTCGGTCATCCGGGCCAGGTAGGCGGCGAAGGCCGCGACGACGATCGGGGTGACGCTGGTGTGGCGTTCGGCGACGGTGTCGTCGAGCAGGCGCGCGGTGTCGGGATCCAACGGTGCGCTGACCAGCGCGGGATGGATGGTCGGTTTGCTCACCCGTCCGGCGAGGCTGACCACGGGCGGGGCGCCGGCCAGATGCTCGGTCCAGTAGGCGCGGTCGTTGTCGAACCGGGTCGAGCCGCGGTAGGCCAGGTCCTGCTCGGTGATCTCGCGCAGGTCCTTCGCCGCGGCCGGTGCGGGCTGTTCGCCGCGGATCCAGGCGTTGTAGAGCTCGGTGATGCGTTGCAGCATCGTCACCGCGGCGAATCCGTCGAGGGCGATGTGGTGGGCGCGCTGATACCACAGGTAGTGGTCGGCGCCGACCTGGAAGATGATGCTGACCATCAGGTGGTCGCTGCGCAGATCCAGTGGGGCGGAGTAGTCCTCGGTCATCATCCGGTGCGCGGTGGCGACCGGGTCGCTGTGGCGGCGCAGGTCGAGCACCCGGATGGGGGCGCCGCGCAGGTCGTCGACGAATTGGCAGGGTTCCCCGTCGACCTCGATCAGATGCAGGTGTCCGGACCCGAATTCGATGCTGGCGGTCCGGCAGGCCTCGACCAGCAATTCGGTATCCAATTCGCCGACGATGTCGACATATTGGGCGACCGATATCGGTGAGGAACCCGCGAGGTGCTGGGCGAACCAGATGCCGCGCTGCGCCGCGGTGAGTTTGAATATCCGTTCCGGGCTCGGCGGGGTGAGGTTTCCCGGCCCGGCCGGGCGGGTATCACCGGTGAAGAGCGGATGACCGGTGTGTCGAGAGGGCCCGATGTGCGGTGACCTCGGCTCCTGCTGATGGCTGCCGAAGTTGCTCTTGAATTGCGTCACCGGACCTCCATCGGTAGGTGATTGCCGCGACGCGGGATTCGGGTCGGCCGTTCGGCCGGAATGGCGAGCCGGATACCGCGGTGGAAAATGCCGAGAATTGTCGTGAACGATCGCGTGCGGGCACGTCGAATTGCGCCCCGTCGCCGGGGCGGATATTCAGGAACAGGAAACTCCGGGTTCAGCCGTGGCGTTTGCGGTGTATCCGGTGATCACGCAGTCGCCGCACCGCGGCGTCGATGCCACCCCGGGGGTCGAGCGGGTCGGCGGCGGCACCGCGCACCGGGCGCGTGGGAGCGCCCGGGCCCGTATGCGGGCCGGATTCGGCGACCGGATTACCCACATCGTTGGAATTCATCGCGTTCAACCTTCTGGCACGTGATGTACCTCACGGCAGTGTGTCGTAGGTAGATTCGGCTGCCGTCCGGTCATGGATAAAAGTATTTTTCCGGTGTCGGCGCCGGTTTCGGCGCGAAGAACGGTCGATCAGCCGACCATCTCGGTTTCGAACGGGTCGAACAAGGCCATGACGGCGGGATTTCCGAAGGCCGTTACGAAATCGCGCTCTCCCGGGTGAATTCGTATCGAATCGGTTACGCACATCAATAATCACAGTGACCACACACCGGCGTGTCCCGGCAAATCGGGCGGCATCGCCCGGGTCGGCCGTGCCCACCGGAATTCACCCCCGGCGCCGACCTCCGCGCGTGCGGCGCCCCGCCGCGGGATCCCGCCCGCAGCTGGGGAAATCGGGATTCGTCAATCCGCCCCTGCGGGTTACTTGAATGAGTCATACTTCGGATCGTGTCCACCACGGCGGATTTCCAGCGCATGTTGCGCCGGGCCGCGCTGCGGGTCACCGCCCCGCGGATCGCGGTGCTGACCGTTGTGCACGAGCACCCCCATTCCGATACCGACACCATCCTCGGCCTGGTCCGCGACACCCTCGGCACGGTGTCGCACCAAGCCGTCTACGACGTGCTGCGCGCCCTCACCGACGCCGGGCTGCTGCGCCGCATCCAGCCGATGGGATCGGTGGCGCGCTACGAGACCCGCGTCGGCGACAACCACCACCACCTGGTGTGCCGGTCCTGCGGGCACATCGCCGACGTCGACTGCGCCGTCGGCGCGGCGCCGTGCCTGACCGCCGCCGACGACAACGGCTTCCTGCTCGACGAAGCCGAGGTCATCTACTGGGGCCTGTGCCCCTCCTGTTCCCCACCGACATCTCGATCACGTCCGTGATCACAGCCCGATTCACGCACCCGGAAAGGAACTGCCGTGCCTCAGGAACACCCCCCGATCGCCGAAGCCAATACCGAACCCCCCGAGAGCGGATGCCCGGTCGTCGGCCGCATGAAGCACCCGGTCGAGGGCGGCGGTAACCGCGACTGGTGGCCGGAACAACTGAATCTGAAAGTCCTGCAGCACAATCCGGCCGAGATCAATCCCTACGGCGACGACTTCGACTATGCCGCCGAATTCGCCACCCTCGACCTCGACGCGGTCAAGGCCGACATCATCTCGGTGATGACCACCTCCCAGGACTGGTGGCCGGCCGACTTCGGCCACTACGGGCCGCTGTTCATCCGGATGGCCTGGCACGCCGCCGGCACCTACCGCATCGAGGACGGCCGCGGCGGCGCCGGATCCGGCATGCAGCGCTTCGCCCCGCTCAACAGCTGGCCCGACAACGCCAGCCTCGACAAGGCGCGCCGGCTGCTGTGGCCGGTGAAACAGAAGTACGGCCGCAAACTGTCGTGGGCCGACCTGATCGTCTACGCCGGCAACGTGGCACTCGAGTCGATGGGCTTTCGCACCTTCGGCTTCGGCGGCGGCCGCGTCGACGAGTGGGAACCCGAGGAGGTGTACTGGGGCCCGGAGCTGGAATGGCTCGGCGACCAACGCTACTCCGGGCAGCGCGACCTGGAGAACCCGCTGGCCGCGGTGCAGATGGGCCTGATCTACGTCAATCCCGAAGGGCCCAACGGCAATCCGGACCCGCTGGCCGCCGCGATCGACATCCGCGAAACGTTCCACCGGATGGCGATGAACGATGTGGAAACCGCGGCGCTGATCGTCGGCGGGCACACCTTCGGCAAAACCCACGGCGCCGGCCCGGCCGACCACGTCGGCCCGGAACCGGAGGGCGCACCGCTGGAACAGATGGGGCTGGGTTGGAAGAGCTCGTTCGGCACCGGCGTCGGCAAGGACGCCATCACCAGCGGTATCGAGGTGACGTGGACGCCCACCCCGACCACCTGGGACAACAGCTTCCTGGAAACCCTCTACGGCTACGAATGGGAGCAGACCAAGAGCCCCGCCGGCGCCTGGCAGTGGATCCCCAAGGACGGCGCCGGCGCGGGCACCGTCCCCGACGCCCACGACCCGTCGAAGAAGCACGCCCCGGCGATGCTGACCACCGACCTGGCGCTGCGGCTGGACCCCATCTACGGGCCGATCACCCGGCGTTGGCTCGATCACCCGGAGGAGCTGGCCGAGGAATTCGCCAAGGCCTGGTACAAGCTGATCCACCGCGACATGGGTCCGAAGGCGCGGTATCTGGGCCCGCTGGTGCCGGAGGAGACGCTGCTGTGGCAGGACCCGATTCCCGCGGTCGACCACGAGCTCATCGGTGACGCCGAGATCGCGGACCTCAAGGCGCGGATTCTCGGTTCCGGCCTGACCGTGCCGCAGCTGGTGTCGACGGCGTGGGCGGCGGCCTCGTCGTTCCGCGGCAGCGACAAACGCGGCGGCGCCAACGGCGGCCGGTTGCGGCTGCAACCGCAAAGCGGCTGGGAGGTCAACGATCCCGACGAGCTGGCCCAGGTGATTCGCACCCTGGAGGGCATCCAGTCGGCGTTCAACGCCGAACAGACCGGGGCCGTGCGGGTGTCGTTCGCCGATCTGGTCGTCCTCGGCGGCGCCGCGGCGATCGAGAAGGCCGCCCGCGACGGCGGCTTCGACGTCACGGTGCCGTTCACTCCCGGACGCACCGACGCCACCCAGGAGCAGACCGACGTGGAGTCGTTCGCGGCTCTGGAACCCAAGGCCGACGGTTTCCGCAACTACCTCGGCAAGGGCACCCGGCTGCCCGCGGAGTACCTGCTGGTCGACAAGGCGAACCTGCTGACCCTGACCGCGCCGGAGATGACCGTGCTGGTCGGCGGGCTCCGCGTGCTGGGCGCCAACTACAAACAGTCGCCGCTGGGTGTGCTCACCGCCAACCCCGGGGTGCTCAGCAACGACTTCTTCGTCAACCTGCTCGACATGAGCACCGAGTGGCGGCCCTCCCCCGCCGACGACGGCACCTATGTGGGCACCGACCGCGCCACCGGCGCCCAGCGCTGGACCGGCAGCCGGGTGGACCTGGTGTTCGGTTCGAATTCGCAGTTGCGGGCGCTGTCGGAGGTGTATGCCGCCGACGGCGCCGCACGCAAGTTCGTCGACGATTTCATCGCCGCGTGGACCAAGGTGATGAACGCCGACCGGTTCGACCTCGCCTGATCATCGTCCCGTCACCGATGCCCCGCCGGTCCGTGCCGGCGGGGCATCGCCGTCGGTATCGGCGCATGTCGATGCCCGACCGGTGCCCGCGCCGGGCGCTACAGTCACCGCGAGACCCGGCGCCGCACGTGGCGCCGTCGCCCATCGCCGCACAGGAGGCCGCCGTGACCGTTCCACTGTGGGCATGGGCGGGTGCGCTGGCATTGATTGCCGTACTCCTGACGGTCGACTTCGTCTTCCATGTGCGGGGCGCGCATTCGCCGACCCTGCCCGAATCGGCGGTGTGGTCGGCGGCCTACATCGGGGTCGCGGTCGCGTTCGGGTTCGCGGTGTGGGGGTTCGGCGGATCGGAGATGGGGGTGGAGTACTTCGCCGGCTACATCACCGAGAAGGCGCTGTCGGTGGACAACCTGTTCGTCTTCCTGGTGATCTTCACCGCGTTCCGGGTGCCGGCGGCCGCGCAGCAGAAGGTCCTGCTGGTCGGGATCGTGATCTCGCTGCTGGTGCGGACCGGGTTCATCTTCCTGGGCGCGACGCTGATCGACCGCTTCGCCTGGGTGTTCTACCTGTTCGGCGGGCTGCTGCTGGTCACGGCGGGCAATATGCTGCGCCCGGAGGGCGAGGACAGCCACTCCGGTGACGGTGTCGTGGTGCGCGCGACCCGGAAACTGTTGCGCACCAGCGACTCCTACGACGGCGATGCGATGACGACCGTGGTCGACGGGCGGCGCCGGCTCACCCCGATGGTGTCGGCGATGATCGCCATCGGCGGCACCGACGTGCTGTTCGCGCTGGATTCGATCCCGGCGATCTTCGGCCTCACCCAGAACGTCTTCCTGGTCTTCACCGCTACCGCGTTCTCCCTGCTGGGCCTGCGGCAACTGTTCTTCCTGCTGGAGGGACTGCTGGACCGGCTGATCTATCTGAGTTTCGGACTGGCCGTGGTGCTGGGGTTCATCGGCGTGAAACTGATCCTGCACGCGCTGCACCACAACAATCTGCCGTTCGTCAACGACGGCGATCCGGTTCCGGTGGCCGAGATCCCGACGGTGTGGTCGCTGGTCGCGATCGTCGCCATTGTCGTCGTCACCGTGGCCGTTTCGCTGTGGAGCCCCGCCGGCCGGGCGCAGACGGCGGTGGCGGGGGCGCGCCGGTATGCGACGCGCTACCTGGATCTGGGCTACGAAGCCGACCAAGCGGTCCGGGAGAAGACCTACGCCCGGATGCTCGCCGCCGAGTCGTCGATGCGGGCGCTGCCGGACAAATATGTCGAGCGGTTCCGCGCCGACGATCTCGGCGACCTGCTCGACCGCGCGCATCTGGTGCACGAGGACCGGATGCAGCGTCTCCGTGCGGGCCTGCCGCTGCGCATGTGAGGGCACATCCGCCCGCTCGCTCGCAGCAAACACCCTGCCGATTATATTCCGTCTCGGCTATATTGCCCATATGGCATCTACGTTCGAGGCGCTGGCCGAACCACGGCGTCGCGAAATTCTCGACCTGCTGCGCGGGCGCGAGCGGCTGGTCGGCGAACTGGTCACCGAACTGCGACTGGCGCAGCCGACGGTGTCGAAACACCTGAAGGTGCTGCGCGGCGCGGGCCTGGTCGACGTCCGCCAGGACGCGCAACGCCGCTGGTACCGGCTGCGGCCGCAACCGCTGTCGGAGATCGACGCCTGGCTGGCGCCGTACCGGCGACTGTGGGCATCGAGTCTGGACGCCCTGGCCGAGCATCTCGACGCCATGGCCGCCGCCGACACCGCCCCGGCCCCCGCTGCCCCGACCCCCGACAGGAGCGACGATGACTGACCGATCCGCCGAACTGACCGACATCGACGGTGTGCCGACGCTGCGCTTCGAACGCCGCTTCCCGCACCCGCGCGAACGGGTCTGGCGCGCGATCAGCGACCCCGCGCAGATGACGGCCTGGTTCCCCGCCGCCGTCCAGGCCGAACCGCGCCCGGGAGCGCCCATGCGGTTCGTCTTCGACGACGAGGCCCCGGCCGACGACGGCTGGGACGGCGAAGTCCTCGAGGTCGACCCGCCGCGGGTGTTCATGTTCCGCTGGAACCGCGATGTGCTGCGCTTCGAGCTGATCGCCGACGGTGACGGCTGCCGGCTGGTGTTCACCCACGCCCTCGGCGACGGACCGGC
>NZ_BAGM01000115.1 GCF_000308855.1 Nocardia veterana NBRC 100344
GCCGCGAGGCCACCGGTGGACGCGGCCGGTCGGTGGGCAGCGCCGGTTCGTCGGGCAGGTCGGCCAGGGTCCGGGTCCAGAACTCCAGATGCTCGGCTTCCGCCTCGGCCAGCGATTGCCGTTGCCACAGTGCGTAATCGGCGTACTGCACACCGAGTTCGGGCCAGGCCGGTGCGGTCCCCGAACGGCGGGCCAGATAGGCGGCGACGAGATCACGCAGCAGCGGGTCCAGCGAGGCGCCGTCCGCGGCGATGTGATGCACGACCACCACGAAGACGTGACCGGCCGCCGATTCGCGGACCAGCAGGGCCCGCACCGGCGGTGCGGCGGTGACATCGAAACCGCCGGCGACGAAGTCGGCCACGGCCGCCATATCGGCGCGAATATCCATGTCCACGTGAGCTTCCGCCGGCGTCAGCACCACCTGACACCCGGAACCGTCGGCGGCGACCGGGTAGTAGGTACGTAGCACCTCGTGCCGGGCGATCACATCCGCGAACGCCTGCCGCATCATGGCCTCGTCCAGGTCGCCGAGGATGCGCACCGCGACCGCGATGTTGTCGGCCGCCGAGTCCGGATCGAGGCGGTTGAGGAACCACATGCCCTGCTGCACCGGCGCCAGCGGGACGACATCGGGCCGATCGACGGCGGCTGGAACCAGCAGATCGGTTGGGGCACCGACGGTTTCGTCCGACAGCGCCGCCGCCAGCCCCGCAACGGTGGGCTGTTCGAACAGCAGCCGAACCGGAATCCGGCGGCCGACCCGCTCACCGAGCCGGGCCAGCACTCGGGTGGCGACCAGGGAATTGCCCCCGAGTGTGAAGAAGTCGTCGTCGGCGCCCACTCGCTCGACACCCAGCACCTCGGCGAAGATCTCGGCGACCAGTCGTTGCGCGGCCGTGGCCGGCTCCCGATAGTCGCCACCGCCGAACAAGCCCGCGATCCGCGGATCGGAGGCATCGGGTAGCGCGGCGCGGTCGAGCTTGCCGGAGGCATTGAGCGGGAACGCCGGTAGCACGACGACCGCCGAGGGAACCATATAGCCCGGCAGTTGCGCGGCCGTGGCGGCACGGGCCGCCGCCGGAAGTGACCGATGGTCGGAATCCGCGGTGGCGGTGACGAATCCGATCAGGTGATCGCCGCCGGAGGTGGTCACGATCCGCACCGCGGCGGCGGTGACTCCCGGTACCGCCGCGAGCACCGCCTCGATCTCACCCAATTCGATGCGCTGACCACGGAATTTCACCTGGAAGTCGGTACGACCCAGGTAGACCAGCTCCGGGTGCGCACCGCTGATGTCCCAGCGGACCAGGTCGCCGGTGCGATACATGCGCGAGCCGGGCCCGTCGCCTGCCGCGTCGGAGACGAACGGATCGGCGACGAACCGGTCGGCGGTCAGGTCGGCGCGTCCGTGGTAGCCGCGAGCCAGCTGCACACCGGCCAGATACAGCTCACCGGGCACACCGGGCGGTGTCGGCTGCAACCGCGAATCCAGCACGTAGACACGGCTGTTCCATTCGGGGCGGCCGATCGGCAGGGCGGGCCGATCGACCACTCCGGTCACATCGCGGTAGGTGATCGAGACCGCGGCCTCGGTGGGTCCGTACAGGTTGTGCAGCCGCGCGGAGCTGACCGCACCGAACGCGCGCACCGTCTCGGCCGGCAGTGCCTCGCCGATCACGAACACCTGCCGGAGCGACCGCACCTGCTCCGGCCGCACCTGGGCGGCGAAGACGCTGAGCATCGAGGGCACGAAATCGGTGACGGTGACACTGTTCTCGGCGATCACATCGGCGAGGTAACCCGGATCGCGGTGGCCGTCGGGCGCGGCCAGCACCACGGTCGCGCCGACCCGCAGCGGCAGGAAGTAGCCCCACAGCGACACGTCGAAGGTGGTGGCGGTCTTCTGCAGGTACACGTCCGCGGCGGTGAGCCGGTATTCGGCCTGCATCCAGCTCATCTGGTTGACGATCGCCGCGTGTGAGACCGTGACACCCTTGGGTTTTCCGGTCGAGCCCGAGGTGAAAAGGACGTAGGCCGGATGCGTCGCGTACATCGGCGCCGTTCGCTCGTTCACCGCGATCGGGTCGTCCGGGTAGCCGTCCAGCTCTACGGTGTCGACCGAGACGGTCGGCCCGTCGAAATTCACCGCGATATCGCCGGTCCGCAGCAGCACCGCCGGCCGGGCGGTGTCGAGAATGTGGGCGATCCGCTGGGCGGGATGGCCCGGATCGATCGGCACGTAGGCGCCGCCCGCCTTCAGGATCGCGTACATCGCGACCACCAACTCGGGCGAGCGGCGAACGGCCAGCGCGACCAGCGCCTCCGGGCCCACCCCGGCCGCGATCAGATGCCGGGCGAGCCGATTGCTGCGACTGTCGAGCTCCCCGTAGGTCAGTACGGTCGGCGCGGAGCCGTCGTCGGGGATGTAGCGCAGCGCCGGCAGCTGCGGCGCGCTGGCGGCCTGGGCCTCGAATTCGTCCAGCAGCAGTTCGGCGCCGAACCGAATGTGGGCCGAATCGTTCCACTCGGCGAGCACGCGGGTGCGCTCACCCGCGGCGAACAGATCGATATCACCGACGATGCGATCCGGGTCGGCGACGACCGCCGCGAGGACCCGGAGGAATCGGGAACTCAGCGCCTCGATCGACGCGCGATCGAACAGTTCGGTCGAGTAGGTGAACCCGATCTCCCGCTCGGTCACGGTGACCTGCAGATCGAAGGGGTTCACCGCGGTGTCCAGCCGGACCTCGGCGACCGTCGAATCACCCAGCTCGAGCGCGACCGGTGCGAGGTTCTGGAAGAACAGCGCCACCTGGAACAGCGGATGATGGGCCTGTGATCGGGGCGGATCGAGCACCTCCACCAGCCGCTCGAACGGGACGTCGGCATGGGCGAAAGCGCCGAGATCGTGTTCGCGCACCGCGCGCAGCAGGTCGGAGAAGCGCTGTGCCCCATCGACTTCCGTGCGCAGTACGAGGGTGTTGACGAACATGCCGACCAGATCGTCGAGGACCGCGGCCCCGCGACCGGCGATCGGCGCACCGACGGCGATGTCGGCGCTGCCCGACAGCCGGGCCAACAGTACCGACAGGGCGGCGTGGACGACCATGAACGGCGTGCTGTCGTGGCGTGCCGCCACCTGCTCGATTCCGCTCCGCAGCGCCGGGTCGAAATCGACGGTCGTGGTGGCCGCGCGATGTCCGGCGACGGCGGGGCGCGGGCGGTCGGTGGGCAATTCCAGCCGTGGCGGCAGCCCGCGCAACCGTTCCCGCCAGAACGCGAGTTGCCGTGCGGCCACCGAGTCGGGGTCGGCTTCGGAGCCGAGCACCTCCCGCTGCCACAGGGTGTAATCGGCGTACTGAACGGGCAGGGCGGCCCAGTGCGGCGCGGCACCGGCGCTGCGCGCCGCGTACGCGGTGGCGATATCGCGGGCCAGCGGTCCCATCGAGAAGCCGTCCGCGGCGATGTGGTGGACGACGAGAACCAGAATATGTTCGGCCACCGCGGATTCGGGCGTCAGCAGTCCCACGCGCAGCGGCACCTCGGCCGTCACATCGAACGGTTCGGCGACGAAGGCGCCGATCACCGCGGCGATATCGGAGCCGTACAAGCGGTTCAGCACCGGCGCGTGGTCGGCGGGCAGAATCTGCTGATAGCCGATGCCGCCGATTTCGGGATAGACGGTGCGCAGGGTTTCGTGCCGCGCGACCACGTCGGCGAGCGCCGCCTCCAGGGCGGCGGTATCGAGGGCGCCGCGGAGCCGCAGCGCGACGGGGATGTTGTGCAGGCTCTGGCCGGGGTCGAACCGGTTGAGGAACCACATCCGCTGCTGTGCCGGCGACAACGGCACCAGATCCGGCCGGGGCCGGGCGACCAGCGCGACCGCATTGCCGCGGCCGGCGAATTCCGCTGCGCGCGCGGCCAGTTCACCGACGGTGCGGGCATCGAAAATCAGCCGGACCGGTAGGTCGGCCGCCAGTTCCGTCCCCAGCCGGGCCGCGACGCGGGTGGCGGTCAGCGAATTACCGCCGAGCGCGAAGAAGTCGTCGTCGAGACCGACACGGTCCAGACCGAGCAATTCGGCGTAGACGGCCGCCACCGCCTGCTCGATCCGGGTGCGGGGTGCCCGATAGGCGCGCACCCGGATGTCCGGCTCCGGCAGCGCCTTTCGATCCAGTTTGCCGGACGCGTTGAGCGGCAGGGCGGCCAGCGCCACGATGACGGCCGGCACCATGTACTCGGGCAGCCGGCGGGCACATTCGCTGCGAAGGCGCTCGGTGTCGAGTTCACGATCCGGTTCGGCGACGACGTAGCCGACGATGCGAGCGCCGGTGCGGTCGTCGTCGCGGACCACCACAGCGGCCGAGCCGACGGCGTCGCAATCCCGCAGTACCGCTTCGATTTCGCCGAGTTCGATGCGCAGACCACGCACCTTCACCTGGAAATCGGACCGGCCCACGTAGTCGAGTTCCCCCGAGGCGCGCCAGCGCGCCACATCCCCGGTGCGGTACATGCGTTCCCCGGCTCGGAACGGATCGGCGACGAATCGCTCCGCGGTGAGGTCGGGGCGGGCGAGATACCCCTCGGCCAATTGGGTTCCGGCGAGGTACAACTCGCCCGCGACACCCACCGGAACCGGACGCAACGCCCCATCCAGCACATACACCCGCGTGTTGAACACCGGACGACCGATCGGCACCGACACCACATCCGACACCGACACCGCATGGAACGTCACATCCACCGCAGCCTCGGTCGGACCGTACAAATTGTGCAACGACGCCCCACCCAACTCCCGCCACCGCACCGCCGTACCCGCCGCCAACGCCTCACCCGAAGTGAACACCCGCCGCAACGACGCCGGCAGCGCGGTCACCGAACCGACGAAGACTTCCAGCATGGAGGGCACGAAATGCGCGGTGGTGACGGCGGCCTCGGTCATGAGCCGGGCGAGGTAGGCCGGGTCGCGATGGCCGTCGGGCCGGGCCACCACCAACCGCGCGCCGACCTGCAACGGCCAGAAGAATTCCCACACCGACACGTCGAAGGTCGCGGGGGTCTTCTGCAACACCACATCATCGGTCGACAGCCCGTACTCCGACTGCATCCACACCAGCCGATTCACGATCGCCCGATGGCTGACCGCCACGCCCTTGGGACGACCCGTCGAACCCGACGTGAAAATCACATACGCCACATGATCGGCACTCAACGGCCGCAACCGATCCCGGTCGGTGATCGGACCGTCCGCGAAACCCGACACATCGACACGGTCGATCTCGATCACCGGCACCTCCGGTGACGCTCCCACCGGCGCGACGTCCGAGGTGCTCAGCACGCAGTGCGGCCGCGCCGTCTCCAGGACATAGCGGTTGCGCTCATCGGGATGCTCCGGATCGAGCGGAACATACCCGGCGCCCGTGGCGCCGACCGCGTAGACGCCGATCACCAGGTCGAACGATCGGCGCATGTGCAGGGCGACCAGCGAGCCCGGCCCCACGCCGGCTTCGATCAAACAGCGGGCCAGTCGGTGCACTCGCTGCGCGAACCGCGCGTAGGACAGCGTGGTTCCCTCGAATGCGACGGCCGGTGCGTGCGGAGTGCGGGCGCACTGCGCCTCGAACAGCGCGGGAAGCGTTGCGGTGCCGTCGATGTCGACGTCGGTGGCGTTCCACAGTTCGAGGACCTGCAATCGCTCCGCCGGCTCGAGCAGGTCGATATCACCGATGCGGATCTCCGGATCGGCGGTCACCATGGTCAGCAGGCGGATCAGCCGCCGGCCGAAGGCGGTCACGGTCGGCTCGTCGAACAGATCGGTGGCGTAGCGCAGGACGGCGTGGAATTCGCGGCCGCGATCCCCGTCCACCTCCGCCAGCGCCAGCGCCAGATCGAACTGCGCGGTGGGGTTGGCCAGCGGGTATTCGTCGACCTCGAGATGCGGCAACCGCAGTTCGGTCGTCGCGCGCTGCTCGAAGGACAGCAGGACCTGAACCAGTGGAGCGAAGGCCTGGGAACGACTCGGGGCGAGTTCCTCCACCAGTCGATCGAAGGGCAGATCGGCATGGGCGAAGGCCTGAACATCGCGATCCCGGACCTGGGTCAGCAGGTCGGTGAACCGGTCGTGCGGGCGCACCCGAGTGCGGAGCGCCAAGGTGTTGACGAACATGCCGACCAGATCGTCGAGCGCCGGCTCCGACCGGCCCGCGATGGGCGTGCCGATGGCGAGGTCGTCGGTTCCGGCCAGTTTCGCCAGCATCGTGGCGTAGGCGGCATGCATCACCATGAAGATCGAGACCCCGGCGCGCCGAGCGGTGTCCGCGATCGCGGCCGCCAGCTCGGCGGGAAGCCGGAATTCGATCGCCGCACCCGCGCCGGAGGCCACCGGCGGGCGCGGCCGGTCGCCGGGTAGCTCCAGTAGCTCGGGCAGGTCGGCCAGGGCCGCGCGCCAGTACGAGAGTTGCCGCGCCGAGCGAGAATTCGGGTCGTCGGCGCGTCCAGCCACGGCATGCTGCCAGAGCGTGAAGTCGGCGTACTGCACCGGTAGCGGCTGCCATCGCGGCGCGGCGCCGGCGGCCCGAGCGGCATAGGCGGTGACCAGATCGCGGGCCAGCGGACCGGTGGACACACCGTCGGCGGCGATATGGTGCACGACCACGAGCAGGACGTGGTCGTCGGCGGCGATCCGGAACAGCCTGACGCGCACGGGAATGTCGTGGCGCAGATCGAATCCCGCGGCGGCCGCGGCGGCGAGCTCGCGGTCGAGGTCGTCCGCGTTCGCCACCGCGACGACGGGGACGGCCGCCGCCGCATCACGTGCGGACGTGGCGAGTGGGCACTCGGCGATGTTCAGGATGTGCTGCACCGGCCCGTCGGCGTCTTCCGGGAAGAGGGTCCGCAGCGATTCGTGGCGCTCCAGCACATCGCCCACCGCCGCCGACAGCGCCGCGGCGTCGAACTCGCCACGCAACCGCAGCGCGAACGGGATGTTGTACATCGCCGAGCCGGGGTCGATGCGGTTCAGCAGCCAGATCCGGGTTTGCGCCAGGGACAACGGGATTCGTTCGGGCCGGGGGCCGGCGGTCAACGGCGGCGCGGCTGCGGGGGCGCCGGCGGTGGCGGCGCGCGCGAGCAGCGCGGCTGTGGGGGCGCCGAAGATCTCGGCGACGTTCAGGTCGCAGCCCAGCGCGGCATTGACGCGCGTGACCACCCGCGTCGCGGTCAGCGAATTACCACCGGCGGCGAAGAAGTCGTCGTCGGCGCCGAGCCGGTCGATGCCGAGCAGTTCGGCCATCACGGCCGCCACCACGGATTCGGCCCCCTCGGCGGGTGCC
>NZ_BAGM01000114.1 GCF_000308855.1 Nocardia veterana NBRC 100344
TGTCTCATGTCGTTGATTTCGCCAGTTTCTTGTAGCAGGTCAGAGTCGCAGCAAGGGTGAGGAAGGCGAGGAAATGCGTGGCCTTGCGGTCGTAGCGGATGTTGAGCCGGTGGTAGCCGGTGAGCCAGGAGATCGTCCTTTCTATCACCCACCTGTGCCGGCCAAGGCGCTGCGAGGACTCGATGCCCTTGCGGGCGATGCGGACGCCGATGCCACGGTCACGTACCCAACGACGCAGGTCAGCGGCATCGTATGCCTTGTCCGCGTGCAGCTTTGCGGGCTTGCGCCGGCGTGGCCCGCGCCGCGACCGCACGGCAGGGATCGCCTTCACGAGCGGTTTGAGTGCCTCGACGTCGTTGGTGTTGGCAGCCGAAACACCCACCGACAGAGGGATTCCCGCACGATCGGACAGAACGTGGATCTTCGAGCCGGTCTTGCCGCGATCCACCGGGCTCGGCCCGGTCATAGACCCCCCTTTTTCGCTCGCACCGACGCCGCGTCGATCACCGCACGCGACCAGTCGATCAAGCCATGGCTGCCCAGCTCATCGAGCACCGCACGATGTAAACGACGCCACAGCCCGGCTTCGGTCCACACCGTGAACCGCCGATGCGCGGTCGGCACGCTCACCCCGAACGACGGCGGCAACATCCGCCACACACAACCGCTGGTCAGCACGAACACCACCGCGGTGAACACCGCCCGCTCATCGACCGGGGCGGTGCCGCCACCCTGCGGACGGGTCGAGAACTCCGGCAGCAACGGCTCAGCCAGAGCCCACAACTCATCCGGCACAAGACGTTTCGACAACTCATCGGTCACGAGTCGAACATCATGCGGCACAACTCATTCCGACACGCCGCAAACGAATTACAACCACGTAAGACATAGTCTT
>NZ_BAGM01000113.1 GCF_000308855.1 Nocardia veterana NBRC 100344
ACAAGTGAACACCTCTCTCGATCAGCCCGGAGCCGCTCATGTAACCCACCACGTCTTCAATCACCTGTCGAGACCACCTTCAACCGGTCTCGCGAGACCATCACTCCGGTACAGGAAGGCGCTCATGTCCCCCCATGCCCACCAAGCCAGTACCCACCCCGAGCCCGGCGACGACCTACCCGCCGTTGTCCCGCCTCACCCGACAGATGACCGGGACGCGGTAGTGATTCCACTGCGGCGAACGGCATTCCACAATCACATTGGAAATCCAGAAGCCGCATCCGACGAGCCGGTTTGGCGCTACTCCCAATACGGGAAACGTCGGGGCGAACGGCATTTTTCCGGCCACGTCAGATATGTCCGCGGACCGCAAGCAGAACGCCTGCGTAGCGAACTCGCCGGCGTACTCGTGGAGCTTCTCGACTGGGCCGCGCAGCACCGCGACGATGATTCGACCGAGAGTGGTGCCGCGGCATGACCTCGGACAACCCGACAGTCAACCCACCCGCACCCGCATTGACCCACCGGTCCGCATCGCTGCCCGCGAGCGTGCCCGTCTCCGGGCCATCGGGTTTATCCGATTACGCGGTATCCCCGCTAGGCGTGCCGGTCGCAGTGTTGCGCGACGAGGTCCGGGTGGCATTCCTCGGACGTACCTCCACCGAGGACCAGCAAGACCCGCGCCAATCCATGATGCGACAGCTGGCGAACTGCAAAACCGCGATACCCGAATCCTGGGTCATCAGCGCGCACTTCTACGACGTCGAGTCCGGTCGCATGGAGTTGGCCGCACGCGGCCACGGGACAGGCTACGAGCGGTTCGACATCCCGATCGCCCGTGACGGCGGCGTCGCCGACCTACTCGACGAGGCAGCGAACCCCGGCCGCCGGTTCGACGTTGTGATCTGCGAATCGGTGTCACGCGTCGCTCGGCGCACCTTCGAGGGCCTGTCGATCGAGCGGGAACTCGAACGCGCCGAGGTACCGCTGTTCGCGGCCAACGAGCCGATCACCTTGTCCGGCAGCCGCGCCCAGCGCATCCTGCAACGACGGATCAACCAGTCCGTCGCCGAATACGAAGTCCTCAACACCCTCGAGCAATCTTGGGGCGGTCTGTGCACGCACGTGCGCGAAGGATGGAACATCGGCAAGCCCCCGTACGGATACAAGGCCAAAACCTACCGCCACCCGAACCCGACGAAAGCGGCCAAGAGCCAGACCAAGACCCGCCTGGAACCGGACGGTGCCCGCGCGGAAACCGTCACACAGATCGCCTTGTGGCGCTACCACGAGGGCATCGGATACGACACCATCGTCGACCGGCTCAACGCCGACCCCACGAAATACCCACCGCCCGAACCACCCAACCGGGAACGAGCCCGTGGCGCATGGGGCAAGACCAGCGTGTTCGAAGTGCTGAGAAACCCCAAATACACCGGATACCAAGTATTCAACCGACGAGCCTCACGCTCCCGGCACGGCAAGGTCAACGACCCGGTGAAGTGGGTCTGGTCCACCGAACCCGCGCACGAGCCACTGATCCCGAAATGGATGTACGACGAACTCGCCGCACGCCGAGGGGTCAAGCGCGGATCCCGCGACGGCAACAAACCCAACACGCACCCGGCCACGCGCCACACCTACGTGCTGCGGGGGATGGTGTTCTGTGGATGCGGACGGCGGATGTTCGGCACCCACCGGCACAACTCCCCCTACTACCTGTGCTGGCCCCGCGGCAACAACCGAGGCCGCGCGGACAAGTACGTCGGCCACCCCAAAGCCGTCTACCTCCGCGAAGACGCCGTATCGGACGCGATCACACGATTCTTCGCCGACCGGGTATTCGGCCCACACCGCCGCGACATGCTGGCCGCAGATCTCGACAGTGTCGACGACCGCGCCGCGCGGGAACGCCATACCGAACGGGAACGGCTCCAGCGAGTCATCGCGGACGTCACCCGACGGCAGAACTCGATCCTGAAACAAGCCCAGGACGGCGACCCCGACGACCCCTTCACCAAGGCCCTGCGCGGCACCTACAACGATCTCGACGCCGAAAAATCCACCGCACTGTCCGCCGTAGCTCAACTCGACGCAGCCGATGAAGCGGGCAGCGGCCGCCCCAGCACCTCCGACATCACGCTGCTGGACGCCCTGCCGCACCTCGCGCTCAATCTCACCGCCGCACCGGAACCGTTGGTTCGGCGACTGTTCGAGATCACCCAGCTCAGTGTCCGGCTACACGACAGCGGAAACCAGGTGACCATCACCATCACATTGCCCGCCGACCAGATCCCCGACATCGCCCAAGCAGCCGAAAGGATCACCGCCCCCGTGACCACTACACAACAAACGTCCACGCAGGCAGCGGGCGTCGTTTGTGTCGACGCAGTACGTGCCCCCGGTCGGACTCGAACCGACACTGTGCGGATTTTAAGTCCGCTGCCTCTGCCAATTGGGCTACGGGGGCGGCTGGGATAGCGTACCTAAGTCGTACGTCCGTCTCGGAATTGTCCGGGGATTTGCTCAGTGAACGCCTTCCATCAGGCGGCTGACCTGCGGAGCCAGGAAGTACACGGCGATTCCGACGGCGATCGCGACCAGGCCGGTGAGGCCGAAGTAGGCGACTTCGTGGCTGGTGTCGTAGAACTCGGACAGCACGCCGGACATCGAGGTGCCGATGCCGACGGAGAAGAAGTACAGGGCCATCATCTGGGCGCGGAAGGCCTCGGGAGCGAGCTGAGTGGTAACCGCGAGGCCGATGGGAGACAACAGCAGCTCCGAGATCGCGAATCCGGCCAGAATCACGAACACCAGGAGGGCGGGGACCGATTTGTCGTCGAAAGCCGCCAGCGGGACGAACAGCAGGAAGGAAGCACCCATCCCCAGCACGCCGTAGGCGAACTTTCGGGGTGTGGTGGGGGCCCGGTTGCCCAAGCGGGTCCACATCATCGCGAACAGTGGCGACAACACGATGATCCAGACCGGTTCCTCGGAGCCGATCCAGCTCGACGGCGCCGTCCAGCCGAACAGGGTCCAGTTCATCCGCTCGTCGGAGTAGACGGCCAGCACGGTGAAGATCTGCTGGAACAGCGACCAGAACACCGCGTTGGCGATGAACAGCGGTATGAAGGCCCGCACCCGGACTCGTTCCACCGCAACCACTTTCGGACTGGTCAACATCAATCCGAAATAGACTATCGATACCGCCGCGATGACGCCGGTCGTCACCCAGGACAGATTCGACAATCGCACCCACCCGGCCCAGATCGTCAGGGCGACCACGACCGCGATCACCAGCACGAATGCGGCGGCCTTGCCGATCGCGCTGCGCGGCAACGGGTTCGGAACTTCCCGCCCGTGGGTGCCCAGATTGCGCCGGAAGATCACGTATTGCGTCAGGCCCAGCGCCATCCCGATCGCCGCCGCGCCGAATCCGTAGTGGAAACCGAGATGGGTCTGCAGCAGTCCGGTGATCAACGGGCCGACGAAGGCACCCAGATTGACGCCGAGATAGAACAGCGTGAAACCACCGTCCGCGCGCGCGTCACCCTTCTCGTAGAGGGTGCCCAACAGGGAGGAGGCGTTGGCCTTCAACGCACCCGAGCCGAGCGCGACCAGCACCAAACCGACGCCCACCCCGGTCAGTCCGGGCAGGACGGCCAGCGCGATATGGCCGGCCATCACCACCACACCGCCGTAGAAGACGGTTCGCTCCATCCCGAGCAGCCGGTCCGCCAGCCAGCCGCCGAGCACGGTGGACAGATACACCAGCCCGCCGTAGGCGCCGACGATTCCGGTGGCCGTGGATTTCTCCAGTCCCAGCCCGCCGTCGGTCAACGAGTAGTACAGGTAGTACCCGAGGATGGTGAGCATGCCGTAGAACGAGAACCGTTCCCACAGCTCGACTCCGAACAAATTGACCAGTCCGATGGGATGGCCGAATATCGTGCGCGTCTCGGGTCCGGCCGCTGCCTGCTCCCCCGGGACGGGTTCCACCCTGCTCATGAGACGCAATTGTCCAGCAACGGGGTACTCCGATCGGGCGAATCGCCGATCGGACGGGGATGTCGGCACGATCCCCGCCGTCGCCGCGGTGTCGACCGGACCGCGCCACCCGCCGCTCAGGCGATGGACAGTGCGATTCCGTCGAGGATGTCGTGCTCGCTCACGATCAGTTCGGAGATGCACGCGCGCCGGGCCAGCTCGTCGGCCAGTACCTCGGTGATCACCGCACCGCCGCCGATCACGTCCACCCGGCCCGGATGCATGGGTCCGAGGGCGGCACGCTCGTCGTGGTTCATCCCGATCAGGCGGTGACAGACCTCGCGCAGCCGATCGAAGGTGAGGCGGGTCAGATGGACTCGGTCGGAATCGTATTCCGGCAGGTCCAGGGCCACCGCCGCGATCGTGGTCATCGTGCCGGCCACACCGACCCAGGTGTGCGCGCGCTCGACCGGCACGACGCCGAAGGCCTGGGCCAGCTGCTGCGAGGCGAAGAACCGAGCGGAGGCGACCTCTTCTCCGGTGGGCGGGTTCCCGTGCAGGCAGCGCTCGGTGATCCGGACACAGCCGATATCGGCGGAGTAGGCCTCCTGCACGCCGGAGCTGTCGCCGAGCACCACCTCGGTAGATCCGCCGCCCAGATCGACGACCACGAACGGCCCCTGCGCACTGGACAATTCGCCGACGGCACCGGCGAACGAGAGCCTGGCCTCTTCGTCGCCGGTGATCACCTCGGCCTGCGCGCCGGGTACGACGCGACCCAGTTCGACCCCGGTCATCGTGAAGAAGTCGTCGCGATTGCGCGCGTCCCGGGTGGCGCTGGTGGCGACCATCCGGACCCGGCTCACGCCGGTCTCGATCATCCGGTCGACGTAGTCGTGCAGGGCGAGGCGGGTGCGTTCGATCGCTTCCGGATTCAGCTCCCCCGTGGCGTCGACGCCCTTGCCGAGCCGCACGATCCGCATCTCCCGATGCACATCGGTGAGCCGGCCGTCGCCGCCGACATCGGCGATGAGGAGCCGGATGGAATTGGTTCCGCAGTCGACGGCGGCGACCCGGTCACTCATCAGTGTCTCCCGCATCGGTATTCGGTTGGTACTGCTCGTATTTCGGCCAGTCCTCGGGAATCGCGGTGCCGCGCAGACCGGTATCGGCGGCCAGTGCGACGGCCTCGTCGCCGAGCGGATTCAGCCCCGGTCCCTTGGCCAGCGAATGAGCAATCAGCACGTGCAGGCATTTCACCCGTTCGGGCATTCCGCCGCCGCTGAAATCGGTTCCCAGCGATTCGATTTCGTCGCGCTCGGCCAGATAGCTCTCGTGCGCGGCACGGTAGGCGGCGGCGAGCTCGGGATCGGCGGCCAGCCGCTCGGTCATGCCGCGCATCAACCCGGCGGCTTCCTGCCGGCTCGCCTCCGCGGTCAGGCGCGGATCCGTCAGGTAGTAGAGGGTCGGGAACGGGGTGCCGTCGGGCAGTCGCGGTGCGGTCTTGACCACGGCGGGCTGACCGTCGGGGGTGCGGTAAGCGACCGCCAGGACCCCGCGCGGCGGCCGGCCCAGCTGCCGCGCCACGATCTCGAGATCCGCCGCGCTGGGCGCCGTATCGGGGTCGCGCTCGGGAGCGTTCGCCGCGCCGGCCGGTGGTTCGGGCCGAGGCGTAGCGGGGTCGGTCACCGGGGTTCTCCTTCGGGGCTGGGCGGGGGTGGTGGCGGGGGCGCCGGCGGGGCGGCAGGTTGTGGTTGTGGTTGGGGCTCGGACATACTGCGCCAGAGCTGGGTGTACCAGGGGTCGGGGCGGCGGGCCTGCGTGGTGGGCACCGGTACTGCGGGCTGCTCGATACCGGGAACCTGGACGATATAGGCGGTATCGCCGGGCATCACCAGCCGCAGACGGTCGCGGGCCTCGGACCGGATGTAGGCGGGATCTTCCTGCTGCGCGCGACGATCGCGCAGCCGCGCCAGATCACTTTCCAGATCGCGGCGCTGCTCTGCCAATTGCGCCGACTCCGAACGCTGACTGAAATAGGTGCGCATCGGCACGGCGAGAGTCAGCGCGAGGGCGCACAGCACGGCGGCCAGCACCACCGCGCGCCCGGTCGTCAAGCCCAGAATGCGGCGATCGTGGCGATCCTCGGACTTCTTCGACTTCGTCCGCGCGGTGCGTGATTCGGCCTTGGTCGTGGTCGAACGCCGCTGCGCGGCACGCCTGCCCGCGGCTGTGCGGGCGGATCCGGTCGCGCCGCGTTCCGGCCGGGGCGACCGCGCCGAGCGGCGGTCACCGCGTCCTGCCGGACTGGTACCGCGAGCCCGTCGCTCCGTCATCCCCACACCTCGAAATCGCCTGCCTCCGCAGCGGTGCTGCCATCGGTCCAGCAGCGGTGCTGCCCATCGGTTCCGCAGCGGTGCTGCCCATCAGTCCGGCAGCGGTACTGCCGATCCGTGCCGTCGCGGCGCTGCGACTCGACCGCACAGCGCAACGGTTTCGCGCGGTGACCGGCCGCTGTGTCGACCGGCCCCGCGCGGCACAACCGTTGACGAGGCTACTACCCCTCGAAGACGAACCGGGGGAATGCGACGTCACCGGCGTAGCGAGCCGAATCACCGAGGGCGTCCTCGATGCGCAGCAGCTGGTTGTACTTGGCGACGCGCTCGCTGCGGGCGGGAGCGCCGGTCTTGATCTGACCGCTACCGACCGCGACCGCGAGATCGGCGATCGTGGTGTCCTCGGTCTCGCCCGAACGGTGGCTCATCATGGTCTTGTAGCCGTTGCGGTGGGCCAGCTCGACCGCGTCCAGCGTCTCGGTCAGCGTGCCGATCTGGTTGACCTTCACCAGCAGCGCGTTGGCCGCGCCCTTGGCGATGCCGTCCTCGAGCCGCTCCGGGTTGGTGACGAACAGGTCGTCGCCGACCAGCTGGATCTTGTCGCCGATCAGATCGGTCAGCGCGACCCAGCCGTCCCAGTCGTCCTCCGACAGCGGGTCCTCGATCGAGACCAGCGGGTACGCGCCCAGCAGCTCGTTGTAGAACTCGGCCATCTGCTCGGCGGTGCGCTCGGTGCCCTCGAACTTGTAGCCCGTTCCGGCGGTGTAGAACTCGGTCGCGGCGACATCGAGCGCCAGTGCGACGTCGCTGCCGAGGTTGTAGCCGGCCTTGCCGATCGCCGAGGCGATCAGGTCCAGCGCCTCGCGGGTGCCGCCGGCCAGATCCGGGGCGAAACCGCCCTCGTCACCGAGACCGGTGGACAGTCCCTTGGACTTCAGCTCTGCCTTGAGGGCGTGGTAGACCTCAGCACCCCAGCGCAGCGCCTCGCGGAAGGTGGGCGCGCCGATCGGGGCGATCATGAACTCCTGCACGTCGACACTGGTGTCGGCGTGGGCGCCACCGTTGAGGATGTTCATCATGGGCACCGGCAGCACATGCGCGTTCGGCCCGCCCAGGTAGCGGAACAGCTCCAGGCCCGAGGATTCGGCGGCCGCACGGGCCACCGCCAGCGACACACCCAGCAGCGCGTTGGCGCCCAGGCGGGACTTGTCCGGGGTGCCGTCCAGATCCAGCAGCACCTGGTCGACGGTGCGCTGCTCGACCGCGTCCAGGCCGATCACGGCCGGTGCGATCTCGTCGAGGACACCCTCGACGGCCTTGCGGACGCCCTTGCCGCCGTAGCGGTCGCCGCCGTCGCGCAGCTCCACGGCCTCGTGCTCGCCGGTGGACGCGCCGGACGGTACGGCCGCGCGGGTCAGCGTGCCGTCGTCGAGAGCGATCTCGACCTCGACGGTGGGGTTACCGCGTGAATCCAGGATCTCGCGAGCTCCGACCTGTTCGATGATGGCCACGAAACGACACTCCTTCGGCTGCTGACAATCGGCCCTGCCCACCGCCGTCCATGGGCAGGTCGCACGGCGGGCCCGTGCGCCTGCGAGCCTAATGGGTGCGGTCGGGGTCGCACGACACCGGTCCGCGCGCGGTGGTGGTCGTTCGCGGGAACAACAGAATCCACCGCAATCGGGTCCTCCCGCGACGAACCTCACGCCCCCGGATCCCGCCCCGCGCGGATCGCGAGCGCAGGTCCTAGGCGCGGCGCCCCACGCTGTAGGCCGCCGCCTTCGTCCGCACGGTCGCCATATAGGTGGTGGACTGGTTGTAGGTCAGCACCGCCCGCTGCCAGCCTTCCGCGGTCCGCAGATCGCCGCCGCTGGCGCACAGGTAGCGCGCCGCGGTGAGGGAGGCGTCGTCGATGTTGTCGGGGTCGGCACGCCCGTCACCGTTGGCGTCCACACCCCAGTGCTGCCAGGTTTCGGGCAGGAATTGGAACGGACCCTCCGCGCGCACGTACACCGGATTACCGGTGCGGGCGGTCGCCTCGGTGTCGAGAATCCTTGCGACGCCGGGTGATCCGTCCAGCGGAACGCCGCGGATCGGCGGGCGCACCTCGCCGTCGGCATCGAGTTCGGAGCCGCCGTGGCTGCCGTGCTTGCTCTCCACCCGCGCGATCCCGGCGATCGTGGTCCAGCCGATTCCGCAGTCCGGGCGCGAACGCGCCATGACCGCCGCGGCGTAACCGTAGGCCTCCAGCGCGACCGTCGGAATTCCGAGCGCATCCGACTGCCCTTCGGCCCAGCCGCGCAACTGTTCGGCACTGCGCCCCGGCGCATCGAGATCGATGGGCGGGACCGGCGCGCCCGCACCGGGTGGGAAGCCGTCCGGAATCGGCGGCAGGTTATCGGTTCCCGCACATCCGGACAGCAGTGCCGCCGCCGCGACGGCGGCGCACACGAGGATCCGGACACCGGGGATTGTCGAACGCACCTCTCCATCATCCAGATTCGCGCGGCGATGGCACGGATCGTCGACGCCGCCCGGTCGCGGTCACGGCATCCGATCAGCTACCGCCGTCCCATGTCGAAACGCTATCTCCACCGGCGTACTTTAGGTAAGCCTTGCTTAAGATCAACGCGGCGACTACCTTCGCAATCCGAGTCTTCACCACCTGCTTCACCCCCCAGCGCGAGGAAGGGAACTCCTGGTGAAAAACGTTCTCCGCGAACGTAAGACACCCCACCACGAAGAATACGAAACGATCGACCGCCGTACGCTTCCCGCCGAAGCCGCGGCGGCCGTGCTCTGTTCGGCGGGAGAGATCGCGGTCACACTCGATCGTAGCGGCTCGACCGCGATGCGCCGCACGCTCTGCGATCCGGAACTGATCCGGCTGGTCGATACCCACGCGGACGCGTTGCCGGCCACCGTGCGCACCGCCCTGCGACCACCCGAGACGAGCGCCGGCGCCGCGATCATCGGCCGGCTGCCGGTGCTCGACGGCGAACTCGGCCCCACGCCGCCGGATTGGCGCCACGCCGCGGAATCGGCTCGCTCCGCGTCGTTTCGGCTCGATATCGCCATGCTGCTACTCGCCCGCTGCGCCGGTGAACCGTTCGGCTGGCAGGGACAGCAGGGCGGACGGCTGGTCAACAACATCCTGCCCACCCCCGGTCACGAACAGGAACAGTCCGGCGCCAGCAGTACCACGCTGCTCAGTCCGCATACCGAGGACGCCTTCCATCCCGACCGCGCACATCTGCTGCTACTGGGATGTCTGCGCAATCCGGATCGGGTCGGCACCACGGTCTCCTCGATCCGCCAGGTCGAGTTGGGCCCCGAGCGGCGCCGGCGGCTCACCGAACCCACTCTGCCGATCCTGCCGGACGTGTCCTACGGCGCGGATTTCGGCGACCACCGCCCCACACCGGTGGCGACCATCGGCGCCGGCGAGCACGGCGCGACCCTGCGCTACGACCCCGCCTACACCCCGCTCGACGATGCCGACCCCGAATACCGTTGCGCCTACGACGATCTCGGTGCCGAACTGGAGCGAGTCTGCCGACGCGCGGTGTTGGAGCCGGGCGAACTACTGCTCGTGGACAATGATGTGGTGGTGCACGGCCGGGTTCCGTTCACGCCCCGCTACGACGGCACCGATCGCTGGCTCAAGCGGGTCAACATCCGGCTGTCCCGCCGCCGCGCACCGGCCGAGGCCGCCGAAAGCGGATACGGGCAGCGGACCGTGCGTCCGTTCCGGGTGAATACCGCTGCGGCACCGGGTATTACGCATCGATGAACCGACCAGTGAACCGAGGAATGCAGTGAGCAGCCGACCCACCCCCCTGCGCGTACTCAGCCGCAGTGATCTCGCCGATGTCCCGATCGCGCCCAACGAGGTGGTGCGTGCCGTGGAAGACGCCTATCTGGCACTGGCGCAGGGTGATTCGGACAACCCCCGCAAACTCAGCGTGGCGCATCCGGATGGCTGGTCGGTGGCGTACGCGATGCTGGGGCGCGACGGCCGCCGCCGGGTGGTGGCGATGAAGACCTCCTACAAATTCGATCCGAGCCACGATCGCAGCACCAAGCGGTACTACACCACCATCACCCTGTACGACGACGCCACCGGCACCCCGATCGCGATGATGGATTGCGCGCGAGTCGGCGCGCTGCGCACCCCGGCGGTGTCGGCGCTGCTGGTCCGCGAAACCGTCCGGCCGGGCGCGCGCAGCGTGCTGTTGATCGGCACCGGCACGCAGGGCCGGAATGCGCTGCCGCACTTGCTCGCCGCGAACCCGCAACTGAACCGGCTGATGGTGTACGGCACCCACCCCGACGGACTGGCCGCCGTGGGCAGTCATCTGCGCGAGTACGCACCGCATCTGGAGCTCGATGTGGTAGACGATCCGCGCGCCGCGGCGGCCACGGCCGATGTGGTGCTGGCGACCGCCGGTCCCGGGACGCAGGTCGCCCTCGAATCCGCTGATCTGGCACCGGGTTCGGTCGCGGTGCTGGTGGGTTACGGGCTGGCGCCCTCGACCCTCGCCGACGCCGACCGAGTCATCGCGACCAGCGCCGAGCAGATGGCCCTGACCGGGACCGACATGGCGGGCCCGGACGGGCGGCTGCGGTCGGTGGACGCGGAACTGCCCGCGATTCTCGGACGCCGCGCCACGGCGCGCACGAGTCCGGACGAGCGGCTGTTCGTCTACAACAGCGGCCTGGTCCTCACCGATATCGCCGTCGCGCACGCCCTCGCCGAACGGGCTATCGCCGAGGGCCGGGGAACAGAGGTGCCGCTGTGGGATTGACCGGCGCCGGAGCAGGCCCGGTGACCGCCGATCCGGTTGCGCAGCCGACCACCGCGGCCCCGGACCCCGCCTCGATCACGGCACCGCCGCTCCCCGCGCACCGAGACGAGTGGGAGCGGCGGCTGCTGGCCGATCACCACCTGCTCGGCGATATCGCCTTCGCGATCGGCGGCCCGTTCCATGTGCTGTATCCCGAGCGCGTGGGCGCCAATATCGACGGGTTCCGCGAGCAGTTCCGCCGCCATGGCGTGGACGGCGCGATCTACTACGGCAAGAAGGCCAACAAGTCCGCCGCCGTGGTGCGAGCCTGCGCCCGGCACGGCGCCGGCGCCGACGTGGCGAGCGTCGGTGAGCTGAGTTCGGCTCTGGCACAGGGCATTCGCGGCCCCGATCTGATGGTGACCGGCCCGGCCAAATCCGACGATCTGCTGTGGCTGGCCGCCCGGCACGGCGCCCTGATCGCCATCGACGAACCGGACGAGCTCGAGCGGCTCACCGCCTGCGGCGTCACCGCCCGGGTGCTGCTGCGCGTGCTGCCGCCCGATTCGACCAGCCGATTCGGGATGACCGAGCTCGAACTGGATACGGTGTTGCAACGCACCGATCCGGGACCGGTCCGGGTGGAGGGCTTCAGCTTCCACCTTGCCGGCTACGACCCGATCGCCCGCTCCGAACTGGCGGCCGCGCTGCTCGACCGCTGCCGGCACGCGCGCGCTCTCGGCCATCCGGTCACCACCATTTCCATCGGTGGCGGGTTCGGGGTGGAGTATCTGCCGGATTCGGCGTGGCGCGCATTCACCGAGGGATGCGATCCGAGCTGGTTCCACGCGGACAAGACGTTCGGTTCGTACTACCCCTATCACCAGCGCCCCGCCGGTCCGGCCGCGCTGGCCGCCGTCCTCGAGCACGGCGAGCTATCGAAATCCCTACGCGCCCACGCCATCCGGCTCGCAATCGAACCCGGGCGGGCGTTGGTGGATCGCGCGGGCAGCACCGTGTTTCGCGTTCAAGGCGTGAAAACCCGGACGGCACAGTCTGTTCCCTATCAGGTGCTCACCGTCGACGGCAGCAGTCTGAGCCTGTCCGAGCAGTGGTTCGACAGCGAGTACCTGCCCGACCCGGTGCTGTGGCCGGCGCGGGCGGGCAGCACGACCCCGGCCTGCGTCGGCGCGGCGACCTGCCTGGAGTCGGACATGCTCAGCTGGCGGCGCATTCCGCTGCCGCGCCCGGCCGCGGTCGGCGATCTGCTCGTCTATCCGAATACGGCCGGCTACCAGATGGATTCGAACGAATCGGCGTTCCACGATCTACCGATTCCGCCGAAGGTGCTGCTGTGGAGCAGCCCCGACGGCGACCCCGCACAGCCACCACGGCTGCGCTGGACGCTCGAGCGATAACCCCCACCACCACTCTGACGAGGAGACTCGCATGCCGATCGTCACGCGCGTGACGGACCTGATCGGAAACACCCCGCTGTTCGAGTTGGCCGTCACGTCCGGCGGCACCCGGTTGCTGTTGAAGCTGGAACAGTTCAATCCGACCGGTGCGGCGAAGATCCGGATGGCGCGCGAAATGGTGCTCGATGCCGAGCGCCGAGGTTTGCTGAGAGATGGCGGACATATTATCGAGTCCACATCCGGGAATACCGGACTGGGACTGGCGGTGGTCGCGGCCGAACGCGGCTATCGGTTCACCGCGGTCGTGGACAACCACGCCTGTAAGGACAAACTGCGCGCGATGCGAGCCATGGGTGCCGATCTCGTCTATGTCGCGGACGATGGCGACGACAGCCTGGCCACCTCCGCCCGGGAGGATCTGGCCGAGGCGATGGCGGCCGCGCGCCCCGACGCGTACTTCACCGAACAGCACAACAACGACGCCAACCCGGTCGGCTATTACGCGGTCGCCGAAGAATTGCTGGCCGATCTCGGGCATGTCGACATCCTGGTGTCCGCGGTCGGTACCGGCGGGTCGCTGTTCGGTACCGCACGGCGCTTGCGTGACCTCGGGCATCCCGCGCGGGTGATCGGGGTGGAACCCGTCGGTTCGATCGCCTTCGGTGGACCGGGCGGCCCGTACTGGCAGTCCGGTACCGGCACTCCGCCCGGCGCGACCGTCGGTACCGCCGTGGACTATTCGCTGCTGGACGAGGGTGTCACCGTGTCGGACGTGGACGCCTTCGCCACCGCCCGCGCGGTGGCCCAGCGGTCCGGTCTGCTGATCGGCGGCTCGGCGGGCGGTTCGGTGTATGTGGCGCTGCAGCGACTCGAGGAGTTCGAGCCGGGGTCGACGGTTGTGACGATCGTCTGCGACGGCGGCGAGAAGTATCTGGACACGGTCTTCGACGACGAGTGGATGAGCGATCGCGATCTGCTCGACCGCGCTGCCGAGCACGCGGTGACCGATCTGCTGGGCCGCTACGCACCCGTTGCGCCGGAGCTGCCGGATCCGCGGGATCTGGTGGGGGTTCGATGAGTTCCGCCGGACGGCTGCGGCGAACGGCGCCGGGGGCAGGCAGGTGATCGGGATGAGCGCCGTGCCGGCCCGTGGCGACGCGCGCCGGCTGACGGCACTCGCCACTCCCATCGCCCTGACCCAGCTGGCGCAGGTCGCGATCTCCACCACCAACATCGCGTTGATGGGCAGCCTCGGTGTGGATCAGGTGGCGGCCGGCGGGTTGGCCCTGGTGCTGTTCAACCAGATTCGCACCATGTGCGTCGGGCTCATCACCGCGAGCGGCAACCAGGTCGCGACCGTGGTCAGCCGCGCGGAGAAACAGCACCGGCCGGCGGACGAGGAGATTCGCGATGTCGTCCGGTCGAGTTTCCTGATCGCCACCGTGGCGGGTCTGCTGGGCGGTGCGATTCTCATCGGACTCGGTTGGTCGCTGCAATGGCTGGGCCAGGACGCGAACGTGCTGGCCGAGGCGCGGCCGATGATGGTGGCGCTGGCACCCGGACTGTTGCCGTGTCTGTGGTTCCAGGTGCTGCGCCAATACACCGTCGGGATGCGGCGTCCGCAGGCGCTGCTGCTCGTCACGCTCGGCTCCGTGGCGCTGAATGTGGTTGTGGCCCTGGCACTGATCCATGGCTGGGCCGGGTTGCCCGCACTCGGACTGACCGGCGTCGGTGTCGCCTCCTCGGTTGTCTTCCTGGTCACCTTCGCCGTCTTCTGGGTGATGGTGCGCCGGGATTCGACGCTGGGCGCGACCCTGCCGGTCCGGATGTGGCCGGTGCGCCGGCGCACGGTCGTCGACGAATTGCGGCTCGGCACGCCGATCGCGCTCACCTACGGATCCGAGGCCGGCATGTTCTCGGTGCTGGCGCTCGCGATGGGCACCCTGGGCCCGGCGGCGCTGGCCGCGCACAACGTGGTGTATCAGCTGGTCTACATCGTGTTCCAGGTCGCGGTGGGGCTCTCGCACGGAGCGTCGATCCTGGTCAGCCGGGCCGTGGCTCGTGACGAATTCCGTCGCGCCCAGAACCTGGCCTGGCTGGCGCTGCGACAGGCCGCCCTCGTCGCCGCGCTGGTCGGGGTGCTGTACATCGCGGCCCCCGATCCGGTGCTGCGCCCGTTCCTCTCCGGCCGGGACGGCGCCACCGTCGAGCTGGCCCACGGCCTGCTGCTGATCGCCATCGTGCTGCAGTTCTTCGACGCCGCGCAGAACATCGGCAACGGCTTGCTGCGCGGTGTCCGGGACACCCGCGCCGGATTCCGGTTGTCGCTGGTGGGGTACTGGATCGTCGGCCTGCCGGCCGCACTGCTGCTCGCCTTCCCGCTCGGGCTGGGCGCGAGCGGCGTCTGGTGGGGCCTCACCGCGGGCCTGGCGACGACCGCGGTACTGATGCTGCGGCGGTACCTCTCGCTGCTGCAGCAACGGGCGGCCACCGAGCCGCGCCAGCTGGCCGACAGCCTCAACTGAGTGCCCGTCACCGCCGATCGGGTGCCGAGCGGCCGACACCGCTCGGTACCCGGTCGACCGGTGTCGGATCCGAGGTGGAGGGCCGGTCGGTGCCCGCCGACCCCTCGAACGCGATCCGGCTGGGGCGGTCCGGGCGCGCGGCCGACCGTCGGCGCACTCGTCTCCGCTCGATCGCACCCGTATCACCAGCGCGGTTCCCGTCCGCAGTGCGCAGCCCAGCGGGTAAGCGGCACAACGGTTTACACTGGGGTGCCAGTCGCGGCGGCCGACGCCGCGTGAGCCGACCGTGAGGTGACGAGATGGTAGCCAGAGCCGGGGAACGTCAACAGCCTGCGACCGAGCATCCCGAACTGGACTCCCTACCGACCTGGCCGCTGGACACCATCGCCGTTCTGGTGACCACCGATCCCTCCCCGCACGCCATTCCGGTCAGCTGGCCGGTGCGCGCCGGCGAACGCCGAATTCTATTGAGCCTCAAGTTCGATCGCGGCTCGCTGGCACGGCTGCGCAAACGCCCGGACGTCGCCCTGCTGATCCTGGGCGGCGGCAATGTGGCCCTGTGCGCACGCGGCCGAGCGCGGGTCATCGCCGATCCGATGCCCGGCGCCGAGGATTATGTCGCCGTCGCGATCGATGTCGAGGTCATCGACGACCACCGCCAATCCGCCTTCCAGGTCGACGCCGGCATTCAGCGCACGGTTCTCGACGAGCCGGAACTCGAGTACCTCCGCTCGCGTGTCGCCACGCTGCAGGAGATGGCCGAGACCAACAATTGATCGCATGATCGCTGCCTTCTCCGTCACTCCGCTCGGCGTCGGCGCCGATGTGGGCCGTGCCGTCGCCGAAGCCGTTCGCATCGTCCGCGCCAGCGGACTGCCGAACGAGACGAATGCGATGTTCACCTCGATCGAGGGCGAATGGGACGAGGTGATGGCGGTGATCAAACAGGCCTCCGACGCCATCCTCGCCGTCGCACCCCGATGCAGCCTGGTGATCAAGGCCGATATCCGTCCCGGTGTCACCGGCGCCCTGACCTCGAAGGTCGAGACGGTCGAGCGCTATCTCGCCGAGGAATGACCCGCCCCGACAGCGCCGGGATCGGACCCCGACAACTGTCGCTACCCGGAGTCGGACGGCGAGGCGTCCCAGTAGGTGCGCCACTGCTCGGCCGTCAGCGGCGCATGTTCGCCCCGCGCCCGCTCGGCGGCATCCTCGGCCGACCGGATCCGCGCCGCGAAGGCGAGCGTGGCTTTGCGGAGTCGTTCCTCGGCGCTCTCCGGTCCGCCCAGGCGAACCACCCGCAACTCGTCCGGGATCAAATCCTCGGGTAGTCCCGCCTTCGCGCTGCGGGACCGAATCTTTTCCGCCAATGCGAGCGCGGGCTGCGCCATCGCGATCCCGTCCAGGCAGGAGCGCCGCGCCTTCTCGGTGAGTTTGCGCTCTTCCCAGGCCTTTTCCTGAGCAGCCACCTTGGCCGCCACATCCGATTCGGCGTCGACCGCCGGATTCGTCAGATGCGGGCTGCGGTGCACGAGTTTCGCGACCAGCGCGGCGGCCACGTCGTCCACCGTGAATTCGCCTGCGGCCTGGGCGATCCGGGAATGGAACAGCACCTGCAACAGCAGATCGCCGAGTTCCTCCTTGATGGTCTCGGCATCGCCGTGCTGGATCGCGTCGAGCAGTTCGTAGGTCTCCTCCAGCAGATACGGCCGCAGCGAGTCGTGGGTCTGGGTGACCTCCCAGCCGCCGAAATTCCACAGCCGATCCATCACCTCGACGGCCTCGGTCAGGCCGTGCGCGATCCGGGCGGAATCGGCCGCACCGCCGTCGCGGCCGTTCGAGCGGAACTCGCTCACCCGACCGCGACCTCCGTGCCCACCGCCAGATCGACCATGCCCTTGGGCTTACCGTCCAACGCCAGCAACAGATCGGCCACGAACTGCAACAGTTGCACATCGCGGACCCGGGCCGCGCCGACGCTGTCTTCCACGCGCGGCAGCGGAAGCTGCACGATCCCGGTGGTGGGCCGATAGCTCGCGCTCGGATACAGCCGTTTGAGCCGCATCTGCTTGGAATCCGGCAGCTGCAGCGGCGACACCTTCAGCGTGGTTCCGGTGACCCCGACCTCCTGAATGCCGTACTCCCGGCACAGCAGGCGCAGCTTGGCGACCGACACCAATCGGCCGACCTCCACGGGCAGCGGACCGTACCGGTCGATCAGTTCCTCGACCACCGCCGCAACGGCCGAATCGTCCTGCGCCGCAGCGAGTTTGCGATACGCCTCCAGGCGCAGCCGGTCACTGGCGATGTAGTCGGGCGGAATGTGCGCATCCACCGGCAGGTCGATCCGCACCTCCTTGACCTCTTCCTCGGTCGTGATCGGCCGGCCGTCGGCGGCGGCGCGATAGGCCTCGACCGCCTCACCGACGAGCCGCACGTACAGATCGAAACCGACGCCGGCGACATGGCCGGACTGTTCGGCGCCGAGAACGTTTCCGGCACCGCGGATTTCGAGGTCCTTCATCGCCACCGCCATGCCCGCGCCGAGATCGGAGTTCTGCGAGATGGTGGCCAACCGGTCGTAGGCGGTCTCGGTGAGCGGCTTCTCCGCCGGGTACAGGAAATAGGCGTACCCGCGTTCGCGACTGCGCCCGACCCGGCCGCGCAGCTGATGCAGCTGCGACAGCCCCAGGGTGTCCGCGCGTTCCACGATCAGCGTATTGGCGTTGGAGATGTCCAGGCCGGTCTCGATGATCGTGGTGCAGACCAGGACGTCGAATTCCCGTTCCCAGAAGCCCTGTACGGTCTTCTCCAGCGTGTCCTCGTTCATCTGACCGTGCGCGACCGCGACCCGCGCCTCCGGTACGAGGTCGCGAATCCGCTTGGCCGCCTTGTCGATCGACGAGACCCGGTTGTGCACGTAGAAGACCTGGCCGTCGCGCAGCAGCTCCCGGCGCACCGCGGCGGCGACCTGTTTGTCGTTGTAGGCGCCGACGTAGGTGAGGACCGGGTGGCGTTCCTCGGGCGGGGTGAGGATGGTCGACATCTCGCGGATTCCGGCCAGGCTCATCTCCAGCGTGCGCGGAATCGGCGTGGCCGACATGGTCAGCACATCGACATGGGTACGCAGCGCCTTGATGTGTTCCTTGTGTTCCACACCGAACCGCTGTTCCTCGTCGATGATCACCAGGCCGAGTTCCTTCCACCGCAACCCGGTCTGCAGCAGTCGGTGGGTGCCGACCACGATATCGACCTCGCCGGTGGCCATTCCGTCGATGACCGCGCGCGATTCGGCCGGATCGGTGAAGCGCGACAGCCCCTTCACCGTGACCGGGAAGCCGGCCACGCGTTCGGTGAAGGTCTGCAGATGCTGCTGCGCCAACAGGGTCGTCGGCACCAGCACGGCCACCTGCTTACCGTCCTGCACCGCCTTGAACGCCGCGCGCACCGCGATCTCGGTCTTGCCGTAGCCGACGTCGCCGCAGATCACCCGGTCCATCGGGACCGGGCGTTCCATATCGGCCTTCACCTCGGCGATGGCGGTCAGCTGATCGTGGGTCTCGGTGAACGCGAAGGCATCCTCCATCTCCTGCTGCCACGGAGTGTCGGGGGCGAACGCATGGCCGGGCGCAGCCTGACGCGCCGCGTACAGCTGCACGAGTTCGGTGGCGATCTCGCGAACCGCCTTGCGCGCCTTGCGTTTCGTATTCGCCCAGTCGGATCCGCCGAGCTTGGACAGACTCGGCATCTCCCCGCCCACATAGCGGGAGAGCTGATCCAGCGAATCCATCGGCACGAACAGCCGGTCCCCCGGCTGGCCGCGTTTACTGGGCGCGTATTCGATGACCAGATACTCGCGCCGAGCGCCGCCGACCGTGCGCTCGATCATCTCCACGAACCGGCCGATGCCGTGCTGATCGTGGACGACCAGATCCCCCGAGCTCAGCGCCAGCGGATCGACCTGGTTGCGCCGCCGGGCGGGCAGCTTCTTTCCTTCGCCGGGTGCGGTGACGCGATTGCCGGTCAGATCGGATTCGGCGATGACGACGAGTTTCGCGTCGTCGAAGACGATGCCGTCGTGCAGCGAACCACACAGCACACCGACCAGCCCGCGCACCGGTTCCGCGCCGGGCTCCAGCGCCGCGGCCGGCACCTCGGCCTCGGCGAGACGTTCCTGAATGCGTTGCGCCGTACCGTGTCCCGCGACCACGATGACCGCGCGACCACCGGTGGTGACGTGCGCGCGCAGCGACGCGAAGACGGTCGCGACCAGTTCCTCCGAGCCGCGGGCCGCCGGGGCCGACAGCACGGGCAGCACGATCTCCGCAGGATCGTCGGCGGCCAGCGGGCTCAGCGTCCACCACGGCAGGCCACGCGACTCGGCGCCCGCCCGCACGACGTCCAGGCCGCGATACGCCGAGGACGCCAGATCCAGGCCGTGCGCGCCCAGCGGGGCCGCACCGCCGAACGAGGCGGCCGTCCACGACGCCTCCAGGAATTCCTGCCCGGTGCGGACCAGGTCGGCGGCGCGGGTGCGGATCTTCTCCGGATCACACAGCAGCACATGCGAATCCGCGGGCACGACGTCGGTGAGCAGCTGCAGCTCGCCGGGCCGCAACACCGGCAGCAGTGCCTCCATCCCCTCGACCGGAATACCCTGCGCCAACTTCTCCAGCATTTCGACCAGCGCGGCATCGGCCGGATTGTCGGCGGCAACCTTCGCCGCGGATTCGCGCAATTCCTCGGTCAGCAGCAATTCCCGGCAGGGTTGCGCCACAACGAGATCCACGTCGACCTCGGCGAGCGAGCGCTGATCGGCGACGGAGAACGCGCGCAGTTCGCTGATCTCGTCGCCCCAGAACTCCACGCGCACCGGATGATCGGCGGTGGGCGGGAAGATGTCGAGAATGCCACCGCGGACCGCGAATTCACCGCGCTTGCCGACCATATCGGCGCGTTCGTAGGCGAATTCCACCAGGCGCGTGGTCAATTCGTCGAAATCGAATTCGGCACCGACCCGCAAGACGATCGGCTCGATCTCGCCGAGCCCGGGCGCCATCGGCTGCATCAGCGATCGAACCGTGGTCACGACGACCTGCAGCGGTTCCTCATGCCCCGGATCCTCCGGATGCGCCAGTCGCCGCAGCACCTGCAAACGACGGCCCACGGTGTCGGCGCTGGGCGACAGCCGTTCGTGCGGCAACGTCTCCCAGGACGGGAACAGCGCGACCCGATCGCCGATGATCTCGCTCAGCTCGACGGTCAGATCGTCGGCCTCACGCCCCGTGGCGGTCACCACCACCAGCGGCCGCGCGGCCGCGACGGTCGCCGCCACGAACGGCCGGATCGCCGCGGGCGCCACCAACTGCACCGACGAGCGACCGATCAGTTCCCGAACCTGACTCAGCGCGGCATCGGCACCGGCCACCTCGGCCAGTCCCGCAAGAGGTGGGCGATGGCTCGGCATGAAAGAAACTCCCGCTGCACAGATCGGCGATTCAGAGCGACCAATCGAGTCTAGTCACGCGAATATGCCGCCGGCACGGTGGTCCCCGCCACTGTGAACACGTCCAGCAACGCCGGTCCACCCGGTACCCGGAGAACACCCACAAGGCGTACATCTGCGAGCCGTACACCTGGGTGGGTCTCGGCCCGGCCTCGATTTTGGACTGACGGAGCGAAGGAGCGCAGCGACTGAGCGGAGGAGGGAAAATCGAGGCTTAAAGGGCCGAGACCCCGCCGGAGCGAAGCGGAGGCCGAAATTACGGCACGTAGCGGCGCAGCCTGCGCGCGGCGAACTCCCGGAAGTACGCCACCTTCTCGTCCGGCACGATCGACGGCAGCAGGAAGTACCACATCCGTTCCATCCGCACCGCCATCTGGTCGATGGATTCGGTGCCGACGGCCGTGATGTGCACCCCCGCAGTCATCTCCTGCAGGAGCAGGCCGATGGTTTCGGGATCGAGGTCGGGTTTGAGGTCGCCCTGGGCGATGGCCCGCTCGGCGAGCAGGATCTGAGTTTCACCCCAGGTCTTGGTGATGTTCTCACCGGAGGCGCCGCGGTAGTCGCCGATCTGGTGGGTGAGCTTGAGCATCGCGCCGACCATCGGGTCGTTCATGGTGAGATCGGCGACGACGTAGGTGATGCCGATAGCGGCTTCGAGGGCAGGCACCCGGGGATCGAAGAAACCCTGGCAGGCGCCGCGCAACCGTTCGTTGCCCTGGTCGACCACGGCGCGCGCGAGTTCTTCCTTGGATCCGAAGTGGAAGTACAGTGCGCCCTTGGTGACATTGGACTGCGAGATGATCTCGCTGAGGCTCGCATTCGCGTAACCGAGTCGCAGAAAGACGTCGGCCGCGCCTGCCAGCACCGAATCGCGGGTGATTTCCGCACGCGCTTGCCTAGCCATCAGATCCGCCTGTCCTCAAACCAGCCATCCTGAAGTAGACCGATATCCCGAAGTTGACCGACATCACAGCTCGAACAGCACTTGAAGGATGGGTGAACCGTACCATCCGACCGGCCGTCGCCAGCGGAATCGAGCATTAAGACCAGTCTCCTTCGCTAATCCTGGGTTAACCGTCCAGTTCGGCCCCCTAATTGCCCCGACACGGCCGCCGACCGATGGCGGCGAGGGGATTCAGCCGGGCGTCCCGCTCGGCCATTCCGAGGTCAGCTGCGGATCGGCCTCCAAGTGGGTGAGCCCGTTCCAGCACAGATTCACCAGGTGGGCGGCGACCACTTCCTTGGTCGGCTCCCGCTCGTCGAGCCACCAGGTGGCCGCTGTGGCGACCATCCCGACCAGGGCTTGGGCGTACAGGGTCGCGAGGCTGGTGTCGAAGCCGCGCCGCTCGAAATCGCCGGCGAGGATGTGCGCGACCTGGTTGACGGCCTCGTTCAGCAGACTCGAGTAGGTACCGGCGGCGGCCGCCGCGGGCTGATCGCGCATCAGGATGCGGAACCCGTCGGTGCGCTCCTCGATATAGGTCAGCAGGGCCAGCGCCACCTGCTCCAGGCGTACCCGGGAGCGATTCTGGGTGAGCGAGGAGGTGATCATGTCCAGCAGCGTCGACATCTCGCGGTCTACCACCACGGCGTAGAGCCCTTCCTTGCCGCCGAAGTGTTCGTAGACAACGGGTTTGGACACCTGCGCGCGCTGGGCGATCTCTTCGATGGACGTGGCGTCGTACCCACGTTCGGCGAACAGCGTCCGGCCGATCTCGATCAACTGCTGCCGCCGCTGGGTTCCGGTCATCCGCGGCCGCGGCGCCCGATTCGCATCACCCGTCGAAGTCATCGCGCCGCGCCGCCTCCCTGCGATACCTATCCGATTGACCGACAACTCTTCCAGACTCTCCGGATTCTCTCGCGGGCTCCCCCGCCTCGCGCGGGAACCGGACCGCTCGCGCGTGTCCGGCGACGGCACCCGCCGACCCCATCGGAGATCGATCGAGGAGCAGGTCAGGAGCAGGTCGAGGGGCCACCGGCGCGGTATCCGAGCATCCCCAGGCGCGGCCGGCCGAGAGAAGTGGGGTCGGCGCGTGGCCGCCGCGCCCGCCGAATCTCCCCGCAATTCGCCGAAGGCCGGGCAAACATGCGAAGATGTGGACCGCATGCCGTGGCGCAGCGGTGGATCGAACGGTCCGCCGGTGCGACGATCCGCCGTAGTGTAATGGCAGCACCACTGATTTTGGTTCAGTTAGTTCAGGTTCGAGTCCTGGCGGCGGAGCTGGCGAAGGGGCTGCGACCTGCACGAATGGCAGCGCTTGCGCCCGGCCGACCCGAACGGGACGGTGACCGCCGCGTCGGCTGCCGGACGGATACCGTCGCCGATCCCGGGTGCAGGTGCACTAGGGTGTGGGCGGACGGCCCGCCGCCGGCCGAGCCCGCGCAGGCCAGCCCTGCCGCAGGCACCACAGCCCACACCAGCACGATGACAGGCAGCCGAGGGAGATCCATGCCACAGCAGACCGCCGTCGTCGTTCTCGCCGCCGGTGCCGGAACTCGAATGCGGTCCAAGACACCGAAAGTGCTGCATTCACTGGCCGGTCGCAGCATGCTCGAGCACGCCCTGCACGCGGCGAACGAGATCGACCCCACCGCGCTGATCACCGTGATCGGCCACGACCGGGAACAGGTCGGCGCCGCGGTGAATTCCATTGCGGCGGAACTGGGCCGGGACATCACCAGCGCTGTGCAGGAGCGTCAGCTCGGCACCGGTCACGCGGTCCAGTGCGCGCTGTCGGAACTGCCGGACGAATTCACCGGCGATCTGCTGGTGACCTCCGCCGACGTCCCGCTGCTGGACGGCCACACCTTGTCGGCGCTGCTCGACGAGCACCGCAGTTACCAACCGCGTTCCGCGGTCACGGTTTTGACCTTCGTCCCCGAGGACCCGAACGGCTACGGCCGGATCGTCCGCGATGCCGACGGCCAGGTCATGGAGATCGTCGAACATGCCGATGCCACGCCCGAGCAGGCGGCGATCAACGAAGTCAATTCCGGTGTCTACGTTTTCGACGTCACCGTCCTGCGGACGATGATCCACCGGCTCAACACCGCGAATGCCCAGCACGAGCTGTATCTGACCGATGTGCTCAAGCTCGCGCGCGAGGCCGGCCACCCCGTGCACGGCGCTCGGCTGGTGGATGCGGCCAAGGTCACCGGTGTCAACGACCGGGTGCAGATGGCCGAGGCGGCCCGCACCCTCAACCGCTACATCCTCGAGCGGCATATGCGGGCCGGGGTCAGCATCATCGATCCGGCCACCACCTGGGTCGATGCCGGCGTGCGGATCGGCCGCGACGCGGTGCTGCGGCCCGGCGTGCAACTGCTGGGCAATACCGTCATCGGCGAGGATGCCGAAGTCGGTCCCGACTCGACCCTCACCGACGTGGTGGTCGGCGAAGGCGCGAAGGTGGTCCGGACCCACGGCGAGGGCGCGACCATCGGCCCGTCCGCCACCATCGGGCCGTTCGCCTACCTGCGCCCGGGCACCATCGTCGGCGAGTCCGGCAAACTCGGTGCATTCGTGGAATCGAAGAACGCCTCGATCGGCGCGCATTCCAAGGTTCCACACCTGACCTACGTCGGTGATGCCACCATCGGCGAGTACAGCAACATCGGCGCATCGAGCGTATTCGTGAACTACGACGGGGTGAACAAGCATCACACCGTGATCGGTTCGCACGTCCGCACCGGCAGCGACACCATGTTCGTGGCCCCGCTGAAGGTCGGCGACGGCGCGTATTCGGGTGCGGGTACTGTGCTGCGTAGAAACGTTCCGCCGGGGGCGCTCGCCGTATCCGGTGGAGCACAGAAGAACATTGAGGGCTGGGTGCAGCGGTATCGTCCCGGGACGGCCGCGGCGCAGGCGGCGGCGGAGGCGATCGCGGCCGACAACAGAGCGAGTCAGGCAACCGAGCAAAAGGATGGCAACACAGAGTGACCGCGTTCTCCACCGATAACCAGAAGAACCTGATGCTGTTCTCGGGGCGCGCTCACCCCGAGTTGGCCGAACAGGTCGCGAAGGAACTCGACGTCGCGATCACGCCGCAGACTGCCCGGGAGTTCGCCAACGGTGAGATCTTCGTCCGCTTCGAGGAATCGGTGCGTGGCTCGGATGCCTTTGTGCTGCAGAGCTTTCCGGCACCGCTGAACCAGTGGCTGATGGAACAGCTCATCATGATCGACGCGCTCAAGCGCGGTTCGGCCAAGCGGATCACCGCCGTGCTGCCGTTCTACCCCTACGCCCGCCAGGACAAGAAGCACCGCGGCCGTGAGCCCATCTCCGCCCGCCTGGTCGCCGATCTGCTCAAGACCGCCGGCGCCGACCGCATCATCACCGTGGACCTGCACACCGACCAGATCCAGGGCTTCTTCGACGGCCCGGTCGACCACATGCATGCCCTGGTCCAGCTGTCGGAGTACGTGCGTAACCACTACAGCACCGAGAACGTCACCATCGTCTCCCCCGACGCCGGCCGCGTGAAGGTCGCCGAGAAGTGGGCCGACGCGCTGGGTGGCGCCCCGGTGGCGTTCATCCACAAGACCCGCGATCCGCTGGTGCCGAACCAGGTGAAGTCGCACCGTCCCGTCGGTGACGTCGCGGGCCGGACCTGCATCCTGATCGACGACATGATCGACACCGGCGGCACCATCGCCGAGGCCGTGCGCGTCCTGCGCGAGGCGGGCGCCGGTGACGTGGTCATCGCCGCCACCCATGGCGTGCTGTCCTCCCCCGCCGCGGAGCGCCTGGCGTCCTGCGGCGCGAAAGAGGTCATCGTCACCAACACCCTGCCGATCACCGAGGACAAGAAGTTCCCCTCGCTGACCGTCCTGTCGATCGCCCCGCTGCTCGCGCGCACGATCCGCGAGGTGTTCGAGAACGGGTCCGTGACCGGCCTGTTCAACGGCTCCGCCTAGGAAGAAAAGCCTCCTCGCTTCCATGGAGCTGCGCTCGAGTAGAGAATGGAGCAAGTGGGGTACCGGGTCCTCACGAAGGAAGCCGACGTATCGACCGATTTCGCGAGGGCATGGGTAACTCGCCCGGTACACCCACAACTTCATACGTCGTGAGGTGAGACCGACTGCCTGGTCGAGCGGCTCTCACGGCACGCACAATCCCCGGAGAGGCGGGGGAGCCTGCGAGAAAGGTGGGCTTGGGATGGCCGACGACGACACTTACCCGTTGATGGACGAGGTGTTCGAGATGGGCGATGACGAGCGCGAGGATCTGGACTACGACCTCGGCGAGGACGAACAGGCCGACGAGATCCGCGAGTATCAGCGCTACATCGACGACCCGCCCGAGGATCTGGTGATCAAGTATCACGAGAACGACGACGACGGGCGCCTGGGCATTCGCAGCGAACTCGACCAGGAATGGACGCGCCGTCGGTACCGCCAGGAGTTGCGCGCCGAGGACGAGCGGCCCGCCGAGGTCGCCGCCATCGAGGTGGTGGACGAACCGGGCGACTGAGGGCGGGTTAAGTTGGCGGTATGAGCGGATTCGCCGGGTTCCCGTTCGCCGGGCTGGACTTCTACGAGGATCTGGAGGCCGACAACTCCAAGGCCTTCTGGACGGCCAACAAGCACATCTACGAGCAGGCCGTCCGGGCCCCGATGATCGCGTTGACCGCCGAGTTGGAGGATGCGTTCGGCCCGGCGAAGGTTTTCCGGCCGTATCGCGACGTGCGGTTCTCCAAGGACAAGACGCCCTACAAGAATCATCAGGGCGCGGTGGTGCGGACGGCCCCGGGCGCCGGCTGGTATGTGCGGATCGGCGCACCCGGCCTCTATGTGGGCGCGGGTGTGTACTCCCCCACGCCGGAACAGCTCGCTCGGCTGCGCACCACCATCGACGACGAGGTCCGCGGCCGCGAACTGCAGAACCTGCTCGACGGGCTGGCGGCCGCGGGCTATGCGATCGGCGGGGAACGGTTGAAGACCCGCCCCAAGGGCTACCCCGCCGACCACCCTCGCATCGAATTGCTGCGGCACAAATCCCTCGTGATCCACAAGGACTTCGGGGCGCCGCCCTGGCTGGAAACTCCCCGCGCCGGCGCCGAGGTCCGGGCCGCGTGGGAGGAACTGCGGCCGCTGGTCGAGTGGTTGTCCGCTGTCATCGGAAACCGACTCCGCTGACCCCGGCCGGCACAGCCGGGGACGTCAGCGTCGTTCGGCGAGGACGAGCGCGAAACGGTCGTCCGGGTCGGTCCACACCTGTTCGGTAGCGAATCCGGCGCGGTCCAGTTCCCGGCCCAGCCCGTCGACCCGGAATTTGGCGGAGATCTCGGTGCGCATCTGCTCCCCCTCGGCGAAATCCACCACCAGATCGAGATCTGCGACTCGCACCGTCATCGCCCGGGTGGCGGCCAACCGCATCTCGATCCATTCGTTCTCGGCGTCCCAGCGGGCGATGTGGGTGAAGGCATCCGGATCGAAGTCGGCGTGCAGCCGAGAGTTCAACACGTGCAGCACATTCCGGTTGAATTCGGCCGTCACGCCGGCGGCGTCGTCATAGGCCGGAACGAGCACGGCCGGATCGGTCACCAGCCCCGCGCCGAGCAGTAATTGTTCACCGGGTTCGAGTACCTGCTGGATACTGCCGAGGAATTCGGCCCGTTCCGCCGGGATCAGGTTGCCGATCGTCCCGCCCAGGAAGGCGATCATGCGGCGACCGCCGCGCGGCAGATTGTGCAGGGTGTCGGTGAAGTCGCTCACCACGCCGTGCACCGCCAGATTCGGGAATTCGACACTCACCTGCTCGGCGGCACCGCGCAGGGCGGAGACCGAAACATCTTGTGGCACATATGTCTTCAACGGACCCTCGGCCAGCAGCGCCGACAACAGCAATCGCGTCTTGGCCGCCGAACCGGCGCCCAGTTCGACCAGCACCTCGGCCTGGGCGGTGCGGGCGATATCGCCGACGACGCGCTCCAGCAGGGACCGCTCGGTCCGGGTCGGGTAGTACTCCGGAAGCTCGGTGATCGCCTCGAACAACTCACTGCCGCGCGCATCGTAGAACCACTTCGGCGGCAGGCTTTTCGGTGTGCTCGTGAGTCCGGCCCGCGCATCCGACCGCAGCGCCGCGGCGAGATCGTCGTCGGTGAGATGGATGTCCACTGTCGGTTCGGTCATGAACGGGCCCTTTCGGATTCATCAGGTCCTGGGTGGGGGACAGCAGCCAGCGGTTCGACGACCAGATGGCCGGGACGCACCGTCAGCACCTGCCGGTCGGGAATCGACCGCCAGCGCGGATCGTCGTCGTAGGGTTCGGACGAGATCACCGCGAAGTCGTCGGTGACCAGCACCGACAGCGAGTGGTACACCGTTGTCGCCCAGAGGGTTTCACCGTCGCCCAGCAGTAGATTCAGTCGTGCGTTCGGAGCGTCGGCCAATACCGCTCGGACGGTGGCCGCGAGCACCTCGGCCACCGCCGAGTCGTGTTCGGCGCCGGCCAGCGCGGCCCGCAGAACCACCCAGAGCGTCGCCGAATCGGTGGCGGATTCGGCGGCCAACAGATCGGGTGACCCGAATTGCCGCGCCACCGCCGGCAGGACCGTCCGCCAGTTCTGGACCACGCCGTTGTGACTGAAGGCCCAGCGTCCGTCGGTGAACGGCGCACACGCGCTGCGCTCCACGGGCATGCCGACCGTCGCCGACCGCACCGCCCCGAGCACGGCCGTCGACCGCAGTTGCGGCAACACCTCGTCCACCGCGGGATCGGTCCAGATCGGAGCGGGGTTGCGGTAGCGGCTGGCCAGGAGTGTCACCGGCGCTCGACCGCCGATCCGGCCGGCCACCCGCCCGTCGCTCGGGCCCTCGCCGTCCGCCTGCTCCAGAAGGGTCGGCACCCACCAGGCCACACCGAAGCCGTCGGCGTTGACGGTGCCGCCGCGTCGCATGTCGGTGGGCGCCCACGACTGGGTGCGCAGCGAATGGGTGCCTCGCGTGAGCAGTTCACCCACCGGCGCGGGGGGACCCAGGTAGCCGAGATGTCGGCACATCAGCGCTCTTCGGGGCGCAGGTCGCGGGCGAGGCGGAAACCGGCGAAGATCTGGCGGCGAATCGGATGGTCCCAATTCCGGAAGGTGCTGCGGCAGGCGACCGGATCGGTGCCGAAGGAACCACCGCGCAGGACGCGGTAGTCGCCGCCGAAGAACACCTCGGAGTATTCGCGATACGGGAAGGCCGCGAAGCCCGGATACGGATCGAAACCCGACGCGGTCCATTCCCAGACGTCACCGATCAGCTGGTGCACCCCGAGCGGCGACGCACCGGCGGGATAGGCGCCGACATCGGCCGGTTCCAGGTGCCGCTGGCCCAGATTCGCGGTGGTCTCGTCGGGTTCGGCATCGCCCCACGGATAGCGGTGAGACCGTCCGGTGGCCGGATCGAAGCGGGCCGCCTTCTCCCATTCGGCCTCGGTGGGTAAACGCTTGCCGGCCCAGTTGGCATAGGCCTCGGCCTCGAACCAGCACACGTGCACCACCGGCTGCTGCGGGCGCACGGGCTGCAAGGTTCCGAAAACCCTTCGCCACCAGCGATTGTCCGCGTCGCGCTCCCAGAACTGTGGCGCGGTGAGCTCCGCCTCCGTACGATGCGCCCAACCGCGCGCAGACCAGAGCTCCGGGCGCCGATAGCCGCCGTCGTCGATGAAGGCCTGGTACTGCGCGTTGGTCACCGGCGCCGCGTCGATCGCGAAGGCCGGTACGTACACCCGATGTTCGGGCCGCTCGTTGTCGAGCGCCCACGGGTCGGCGGTGGTGCCCATTGTGAATTCGCCTGCGGGAATCACGACTTCGGCGCCGACCGCCACCCGGGCCGCGGGCGCGGGCGGTGCGGTCAGCACCGCCGCCCCCGCGCGGAGTTGATGGGTGGCCAGCATGGTCTCGTCGTGCTGCTGTTCGTGCTGGGCGATCATGCCGAAGGCGAAGCCGCTGTCCACCAAGCGATTACCGGCCAACGGGCTGGAATCCAGCACATCCCAGACCTTGTCGCGCACGGTGCCGACGTAGCTGCGGGCCTGGGCCGGATCCAGCAGTGGCAGGGCGGGGCGGTCGGCGCGGGCGTGCCGGAAGGCGTCGTAGAGGTGATCGATATCGGCGCGCACGGGTTCCCGGCCCCCGACATCGCGCACCAACCACAGTTCCTCCTGGTTGCCGATATGGGCCAGGTCCCACACCAGCGGGCTCATCAGCGGCGAGTGCTGAGCCACCAGTTCGGCCTCGTCCACCGCATCGGTCAACGCGGTCGTGCGAGTCCGGGCCCGGGTGAGGGCCTCGGCGATCCGGGTCCGTAATCGCTCGGTCTCGGCATGATCGGATCCGATGTACAGGGTCATCTGCGCTCTCCCATGGGTCGTGACCGGCTCGTCGCACGCGGCGGGACGGCACCGTTCATTCCGTCGCCTCCTCCGGTAGGCAGCGGGCGACCGATCCGTCCGGAATGCGGCCGCTGCGACACCGCCGCGCCGCGGCGCCGATTCGGTCGGCCGCCTCGGCGCCGCGGGCGTGTTCGGCGGCCAGCGTCAACAACTCGACGGCGACCGTGCGGATCTGCGGGTCGGCCAGGCCACAGCGGGCGGCCATCGCCCATTCGTCGGCGACCGGGTCGGCCGTTCGGGTCGCCTCCGCCACCACCGCCGGCGAGGACATCAACGCGTCCAGGACATGGATCGGCACCGCCCACTGATCGCCGGGTTGCGCGTCCAGATATCGCACCTCGAGGTGCCCGGCGGCGCGCACGGGCGGAAAGATCGTCGTCAGGTGGTAATCGAGATCCGCGATCTCCGGAGGGCGACCGATCTCGTCGTCGAGGGCGCCACACAGCCAATCCGAGAAACTTGCCCCCGGCGGCGCGGACCAATCCTCCCCCGCCGCGCCGCGCCGCACGCACAGCAGCGGCACCTCGAGCGCCCAGCGCCCATATTCGGTGACCGGATCGGCCCAACTGCGCACCGGTGGCCGCGTACGGGTGTGATCGAGGCGCAACCAGGTCCGCATCCGTTGCGACGCCCACGCACCGACCGGCGCTCCGTACAGGACCGGCGAACAGGCGAAGGCCGCGACCAGTGCCGGGCCCACCGCGTACAGCGCCTTCCAGCGGGCCGCGATCTCGGCCCGGTCGGCGCCGGCGTCCACGCTGACCTGGGTGGCAGCGGTATTGCACATCATCAGCTTGCCGTAGGGGCCGACGCCGGCGAAGGACCGCTCCATCGCCCGGTAACGCGGCAGCCGCAGCACGCGGCGGGCCTGACGATCGGCATCGGCCGCGGCGGAGATCATCCGGATGGACCGGGTGCCGAGCAGGCCGGACAGAAAATGGGAATCCTCGAGCAACCGCGCGCACAATTGCGCGGCATCGGCGAACGGGGCGCTGGACAGTTCGATCTGACCGCCGGGTTCGATGGTGATCCGGCTTCCCCCCGGAAGCACTTTGGCGGGAGAATCGGGCGAAATGGACTGGGGTGCATAGGGTCCCAACGCGTCCGCGAAGAGCGACAGCTTCGGACGCGAACTCGGCGCCGACGACCCACCGTGCGCGGTGAGCCACTCCAATTCGGCACCGATCAAGGCAGGCGGCCCCTGCTTGAAACAGACACCTCCCACATACGCCTCCGCGGCGGCGCGTGACGACAGGCCTGCCCCCGTCTCGGCCGGTGCCCGATCCACCGTTACCGCCATGCCACCCTCCGACATGCCACCCTCCGATCAGCCTCCCGGGCACGTACCCGGCCGGCCCAGCTCCTCACCACCACCGGCTGTGTGGGTTACAACACCGAAGTCCGCCCCGATTCTTCCGCCGACTCGACCCAGGGTAACCGCGGCCACCGACAAAATTTCCGACGAAATGATGAACATCCCGGTCACGGGCGTACCGGCGGCACCGCGGGCGCCCGCGGTCCGGGGCCGGGTCGGGCGGCTCCCGGTCCCGCGCGTCCGGAGCTGTTCGCCCCGCCCGACGGCACGGCGGGCAGCCGATTCGGCGAGCGCGGCCGACGATGACATAACGTCGATGGGGTGCTCGATATCGATCGCCTGCGCGCGGACATTCCCGCCTACGCCGACGCCGACGGACCACCGCCGGTCTTTCTCGACAGTGCCGGATCCTCGTTACCGCCCCGGGTGGTGATCGACACCGCCGTCGCGCATCTGCGGCGCGAGGCCGAGGTCGGTGGCTATCGCGCGGCCGCGGAACGACTCGACGACCTGGCCGCGGTCAAAACCGCCATCGCGACCCTGATCAATGCCGACCCCTCGGCAATCGCCCTCAGCGACAGCGCCTCTCGTTCCTGGGCCGACTTCTTCTATTCGATCCCGTTACGACCCGGCGATCGGATCCTGATCTCCGGTTCGGACTACGCGAGCAATGCGATCGCGGCCCTGCAGCGAGCCCGCGCCACCGGCGCCGTCGTCGAGAGCATTCCCAGCGACGACACCGGCCGGATCGATCTCGCGGCGCTCGACGCGATGCTCGACGAGCGAGTGCGGATCGTCTCGCTGCTGCACACGCCGACCAACGGCGGCCTGGTCAACCCGGCGGCCGAAGCCACCCGCATCGCCCACCGGGTCGGCGCCCTGGTGCTGCTGGACGCCTGTCAGTCGGTCGGCCAGATCCGCATCGACGTCGCCGAACTCGGTGTCGACGCACTGTCTGCCACCGGCCGGAAATGGCTACGCGGCCCGCGCGGCACCGGCTTCCTGTACGTGCGCCCGGAGCTGTGCGCCGAACTCGAACCGGGCCGCCTCGACCTGCACAGCGCGACGTGGACCGGGCCCGCCGACTACCGGCTCGCCCCCGACGCCACCCGATTCGAATTCTGGGAGTGCGATGTGGCGGCCCGGCTGGGGCTCGGTGCGGCCGTCCGCTATCTGCTCGACCAGGGGCCGGACGAGGTCTTCGCCGCCGTTGCCGCCAATGCCGCCTATCTGCGCCGGCACCTGTCCGCTGTTCCCGGCGTCACCGTGCGCGATCTCGGCACCGAACAGTGCGGCATCGTGTCCTTCACCGTCGACGGCGTCGAACCGGTCGAGGTGCGTGATCGACTGCGCGCAGCCGACATCACGGTGACGGTCAGCCATCGGAGTTCGACACTGCTGGATATGTCGGCGCGGCAACTGGATTCCGTGGTGCGCGCCTCACCGCACTGCTTCGTGACCACCGACGAGCTCGATCGCTTCCTCGACGCCGTCGACCGCGTTCGTCGAGCGGCCGACTAGTCTCGTCGGGGGTTCGCCGCCGCGACCGTCGCAGTCGACGGTCGCCGCGCGGGCGAACCGGGGTTCGACTTCCACCGTGTTATCCGCAGTGACGCAATTCGTATCGACCACGCCGGGCTAACACCACACCGGCGTACCGAGATAGTGCAGAGGGTCCGACCGCCGGTCGGGTGGAGACGGGAGTTCGAGGGTGAGCCGGTTCACCGAGGAAATGTTCGCGACCGCACGTAGTTCCCGGCGGGGGCTGGTCACCGGGGAGCCGGATGCGCCCCTGCGGCGCGGCTGGGACGAGATCCATCGGATCGCGCGACGGATGGCGGGCGGACTGGCCGCAGCCGGTATCGGGCACGGCGACGCGGTCGGGGTGCTGGCCGGACTGCCGGCCGATATCGCCCCGGTATGCCAGGCGATCTGGATGCGCGGGGCCTCGATCACGATGCTGCATCAGCCGACCCCGCGCACCGATCTGCAACTGTGGGCGCGCGATACCGAAACCGTGCTGCAGATGATCGACGCCCGGGCGGTGGTACTCGGCGCCCCGTTCGAAGTGGCGGCTCCGCTGCTGGCCGAACGGGGTATCACCGTCGTGCTGGTGGACGACGCCGCCGCCGGACCGGACACCGATCCGCTGCCCACCGCGGAATCCGATATCGCCCTGCAGCAGTTGACGTCCGGCTCGACCGGATCACCGAAGGCGGTGCGGATCACCCACGACAACTTCTACGTCAACGCCTACGCCATGTTCGATCGGGTGAAGTTCCAGCTGGATCAGGACGTGATGGTCAGCTGGCTGCCGTTGTTCCACGATATGGGGATGGTCGGATTCCTCAGCGTGCCCATGCAATTCGGCGCCGAGGTGGTCTGCGTGACGCCGATGGATTTTCTCCGGCGGCCGGTGCTGTGGGCCGAGCTGATCTCGAAGTACCGCGGAACCGTCACCGCCGCACCCAACTTCGCCTATTCGCTGCTGGCCCGGCGCCTCGCCCGCGCCGACGACGACGCCGTGGATCTGAGCAGCGTGCGATACATGTGGAACGGCGCCGAACCCGTCGACCCGGACACCATGGAGGCGCTCGCCCGCGCCGGTAAGCGGTTCGGTCTCAGTCCCTCCGCGCTGACACCGGTGTACGGAATGGCCGAAACCACCCTGGCGGTGTCCATTCCGGATCCGGGCGCGGGCCAGGTGATCGACACCGTGGACGCCGATCTCCTGGAAGCGCTCGGTAAAGCGGTGCCGGTGACCGATCCGGCCGCCCATCACGGCGCCGTGCGGCGGCTCCCGCTACTGGGCCGGCCGGTCGACAATCTGACCGTGCGCGTGGTCGACGACGAACGCCGACCGCTGCCGACCCGGTCCGTAGGGGTCCTCGAGGTGCGCGGGCGGGCGGTCTCGTCCGGGTACGTCACGGTCGACGGGTTCCGGCCCGCGCAGGACGCCGAGGGATGGCTCGACACCGGCGATATCGGCTACCTGACCGAGGACGGGTCGGTGGTGGTCTGCGGGCGGATCAAGGACGTGATCATCATGGGCGGGCGCAACATCTTTCCCACCGATATCGAGCGGGCCGCCCTACGGGTCGCCGGCGTGCGCCCCGGCAACGCGGTCGCCGTCCGGCTCGACGCCGGGCAGAAGCGGGAAAGTTTCGCGGTTGTGGTGGAGAGCAACGACTTCGCCGATCCCGAGGCCGTGCGCCGGATCGAACACGACGTGGTGCACGAGGTGTTCTCCGCGGTCGGGGCCCGGCCACGCAGTGTCACCGTCTTGGGGCCGGGCGCGCTGCCCAAGACCTCGTCCGGGAAGTTGCGCCGGTCCGCGACCGCGGTCCATCTGAGCTGAGCGCCGGCGGTCAGTCGGCGTCGGCGTCGATCGGATAGCGATCGCCGAGCGGCGCGCGATCGCCGTACACGAACGCCGCCACCAGATCGTCGGCAACCTGGGCCAGGTCGTCGCGACCCTCGACCGCCGCGCACCAGTCCAGAGGCAGGGCGTCGAGACCGTGCCGAGCGCCGAGCAGATTGCCCGTCACCGCGCCGGTGGAGTCGGAATCACCGGAGTGGTTGACCGACAACAGGAATGCACGACGCACATCGCCGGTCCGCTCGGCATCCAGCGCGCAGTACACCGCGATGGCCAGGCACTCCTCGGCGACCCAGCCGGCACCGACCTGTTCGACTCCCTCGGGGGTGGCCGGCCCGGCGTCGGCGGCGGTGACCGCTGTGCGCAGGGCGGCGGCGGTCTCGGCGCCACCGGCCACCGCCGCGACCTGGACGATGGTCTCGTCCACGGCGGTTCGCAGGTCCGCCCCGTTCACCACGCGGTGGACGAGGGCGGCGAAGGCGCCTGCGGCCAGATAGCCGGTGGGATGACCGTGCGTCAACTGGGCACAGCGCGCCGATACCTCGAATGCCTGCTCGGGGCCGGCCGCGGCGAGACCGAACGGCGCCGAGCGCATCACCGTGCCACAGCCCTTCGAGTCCGAATTCACCTCGCCCGGAAGGCCGAACGGGTGCGGCGACAGGTAGCTCTGCTCCTGGCGGGTCAGCCCGCGCATACAGGCGTTACCGGGTGCGCGCACCGCATACAGATACGGCAGACTCGCGAGCCAACCGTCGGGTTGCCCGGCCGGTCCCGGTTCCCGCTGGGTCCGCAACCAGCGCAGGTAGGCCCGTCGCAGCACCGGCACCGGATCGGCGCCCACCGCGCAACGCAGCAGGCCCTCGGCGGTGAACAGCGTCATCTGGGTGTCGTCGGTGATCTGCCGAGGCGCGGAATCGGCTGCGGCCGTGGCGAAATCGGTGAGACCGTCGGGCCCGAAACGGTCCCGGATCTGCTCCAGCTTCAGGAATTCGATCGGCCAGCCCAGTGCGTCCCCGACCGCCCCGCCCAGCAGCGTGCCCCGGTAACGGTCGAAGATCTTCGTGTAATCCTGCACACCGGGCATCATCGCAAACGGACGCCTCGGTGCAATCGTTTCCGCCCGATCGTTGCGATGTGCTCGCCGAGCTCGGTTCAGCGATCGGTTCCGGGCAAGGGGCTCAATGCAATTGGTTCTGCGCGGTTTCCAAACCCACCCGCAGCAGCAGCTCGACCGCATCGGCGGCCTGTTCGACGAGAACCGGAACCTCTTTGCGTTCGGCCGCCGAGAAGGGCTTGAGCACGAAGTCGGCCGGATCCTGCCGACCGGGCGGACGCCCCACACCGAAGCGCACCCGCAGATAATCCTTGGTGGACAACGCATTCGAGATCGAACGCAGTCCGTTGTGGCCGCCCTCGCCGCCGCCGCGTTTGAGCCGCACGGTGCCGAAGGGCAGATCCAGTTCGTCGTGGACGACGATGATCTCGGTGGCCGGCACCGAGAAGAACCGCGCCAGCGCGGCGACCGGACGCCCGGAGACGTTCATATAGCTGCGCGGCTTGGCCAGCAGCACCTTCCGGCCGTCGAGCCGAGCTTCGACCAGGTCGGCGCCCGACTTCTTGTGCACGGTGAACCGGCCGCCGATGCGCTCGGCGAGCACATCGGCGACCAGGAAACCGGCATTGTGCCTGGTGCGCTCGTATTCGGCGCCGGGATTACCCAGCCCGACGACGAGCGCCGGCACGGTCGATTCCGTCATCGGAAAACGGTTGGGGGACCGACTTATTCGGCGCTCTCGCCCTCGCCCTCGGCCTCGCCTTCACCCTCGCCCTCGATGGCCTCGGCGGCCGGCGCGACGATGATGTTGACGATCAGGGTCTCCGGGTCGCCGGACAGTGCGGCGCCCTTCGGCAGCTCGATCTGACCGGCGGTGATCTGCGTACCGGCCTCCGCGCCCTCGATCGAGACCTCGATGGACTCGGGCACGTTCAGCGCGTCGACCTCGATGGAGACGGTGGTGGCCTCCTGGGTGACCAGGGTGCCCGGACCCGCATCGCCGGCCAGCGCGACCGGCACGTCCACGACGACCTTCTCGCCGCGCTTGACGATCAGCAGGTCGGCGTGCTCGATGTAGCGGCGGATCGGGTGCACGACCACGGACTTGGTCATGGCCAGCTGCTTCTTGCCGTCGATCTCCAGGTCCACGACGGCGTTGGTGCCGTGCTCGCGCAGGATCGCGGCGAAGGCCTGGGCGTTGACCGACAGATGCTTCGGCGCCTCGCCGTGGCCGTACAGCACGGCGGGAACGTTGCCGGCGCGACGGGTGCGGCGCGCGGCGCCCTTGCCGAATTCGGTGCGGGTCGTGGCTTCGAGGACGCTGACGTCGGACATGACTGGAATACTCTCCTACGGCTTTCCGGGGCGGACGGTGTGCGGGCCAGGTACCGTCCGGAATGCGGACCGCCCTGGCGAAAGGGTCTGCTCGTCGGGCGACGACCGCACGACAACGACCGGAAGCCGAGCCGCGTCGATCACGGTGTGCACTGGGTGCGACACCCTCGCCGAGACAACCTGAGAACAATAGCATGTAGCGGAAAACGCTTCCGCACAGCACCCCGATGCGGTAATGAGCCGCGACACCACCCGGCGGGGCGCGCGGCCCCGCACCCGGTCAGGCGGATTCGGACCGGAAGTGCGCGGCGTAGCAGTCCACGTAGCGACGACCCGAACGCATCGCCAATTCCACCATCAGATCGTCGGTCGCAGCCCGGACCGCGGCACGGTCGACCGGACCGAAGGTGCGTGGCGCACCGAAGACGATCCGCACCTTGCCGAAGCGCAGCAGCCGGTGCCCGCGCCGGTTGACCCGGTCGGTGCCGCTCAACGCGACCGGCACGACCGGCGCTCCGGTCTGCATCGCCACCCGGATCACGCCGGTCCGGCCCCGGTAGACCCGGCCGTCCGGCGACCGGGTCCCCTCCGGGTGGATTCCCCACACCCCACCGGACTCGAGAATGCGCACGGCCGCGGCCAGCGCATCCGCCGACGCCGAACCGCCGGAACGATCGACCCGAACCTGCCCGGTCGCGGTCATCACCCACCGATGCAGCCGCCCGCGCCATCCCGGCTCGTCGAAGTACTGACTCTTGGCGAGGAAGGTGATGCGGCGGGGCAGCACGAGCGCGAGATACAGCGAGTCGATCGCGGCCAGGTGATTCGCCGCGATGATGACCGGCCCGTCCTTCGGAACATGCTGCAACCCTTCGACTTTCGGCCGTCCCAGAATCCGCAGGAACGGACCGATCAGGACGAACTTCAAAAGCCAATACCACATGGGCACCCTCCACGACCGCTTGTAGACATTGTCTACGCCAGTTTAGTAGACACTGTCTACACCCGCGGCCGACGGCGGCTGCCCGCAGCCGACGCCGACCTCGACACGCGACAATGACCCGCATGGATGTCGACGAACCACTGCGGGAGCGGCTGGTGAGCGCGGGAGTGGGGCTGCTGGAGGAGGTGGGCGCCGCCCAACTCGGACTGCGGGCGATCGCGCGGGCGGCGGGCGTGTCGCACGGAGCGCCGCGACGCTACTTCCCCACGCACAATGCGCTGCTCGCCGCCGTCGCGGTGCGCGGCTTCGCCGATCTGAGCGCCCGATTCGCGCGGCACGACGACGAGAGCCCGCGGATCCGCATCGACCACATGGCCGGTGCCTACATCGACTTCGCGGCCGCGCGGCCGGAGATGTTCACCCTGATGTTCCGCCACGACCTGCTCCAGGGCTCCGGAGAGAATCTGCGCCGCAAGACGATTCCGCTCTACCGGGCGTGGACGGACCTGGTCGCGAGCTGCGTGTCCGACCGCGCGGACGAGCGCGCCTTCGGCCTGTGGACCAATCTGCACGGCATCGCCACGCTCGTGGCCAACCGCAGCGTCGAACTGATCGCACCGGGGATCGATCTGGACCGGCTGGTACTGCGGACCGTCGCGCGACATCTGTCCGACTGAACCCGATCGCGGAGGACGCCGCCTCGCGTCGGGGTGCGGCGACCCGGCCGCGCGGTAACACCCGCTCTGACCGGCAGCTTTCCTCCGGCCGCAGTCCTCCCGATGCCGGGCCGAGCCGCTGGCTCCCGTATTCTGATGCTTTGCCCTGTCCCGCGAAGAGGAGCCGATCGGTGAATTCCCCCGCAGCCAGCACGACCACATCCGGGCGGGTGGCGCAGGAGGCGGAACGGCGGCGCACCTTCGCGGTCATCTCCCATCCCGACGCCGGTAAATCGACGCTCACCGAGGCGCTCGCGCTGCACGCCAAGATGATCTCCGAGGCCGGCGCCATCCACGGCAAGTCGGGCCGCAAGTCGACCGTTTCGGACTGGATGGAGATGGAGAAGGCACGCGGTATCTCGGTCAGCTCGACCGCGCTGCAGTTCGAATACGGCGAGTGTGTGATCAACCTGGTCGACACCCCCGGTCACTCCGACTTCTCCGAGGACACCTACCGGGTACTGACCGCCGTCGACGCGGCCGTCATGTTGATCGACGCGGCCAAAGGCCTGGAACCGCAGACGCTCAAGTTGTTCCAGGTGTGCCGGCATCGCGGCATTCCGGTGATCACCGTGATCAACAAGTGGGACCGGCCGGGCCGCGCCCCACTCGAACTGCTCGACGAGATCAACGAGCGAATCGGGCTGACCCCGACGCCGCTGTTCCTGCCGGTGGGTATCGCGGGCGACTTCCGCGGGCTGCTGCGGCGCGGGCCCGACGGCGTCGCCACCGAATACATCCACTTCACCCGGACCGCGGGCGGCGCGACCATCGCGCCGGAGGAATCGTTCACCCCCGAACAGGCCGCCGCTCGCGAGGGCGAGCCGTGGGAGACCGCGGCCGAGGAGAGCGAACTGCTGTCGGCCACCGGGCAGGACCACGACCAGGAGTTGTTCCTGGCCGGCCAGACCTCCCCCGTCATCTATGCCTCCGCGATGCTGAACTTCGGTGTCCGGCAACTCCTCGACACCCTGGTAGCCCTGGCACCGTCACCGGGCCCGCGCACCGACATCACCGGCACTCCGCGGGAACCCTCGGACCCGTTCAGCGCGGTGGTCTTCAAGGTGCAGGCGGGAATGGACGCCGCGCACCGCGACCGGCTGGCCTTCATGCGCATCGTCTCCGGAGAGTTCGAGCGCGGCATGGTCGTCACGCATGCGCAGACCGGTCGCCCGTTCGCGACCAAATACGCGCTCACGGTGTTCGGCCGGGAACGCGCGACCGTCGACACCGCCTATCCCGGTGACGTGGTCGGCCTGGTGAACGCGACCGCGCTCGCGCCCGGACACACCCTGTTCGTGGACAAGAAGGTGGAGTTCCCGCCGATCCCGTCGTTCGCCCCGGAACATTTCGCCACCCTGCGCGCCCGTAGCGCCGGCAAGTACAAGCAGTTCCGCAAGGCGATCGATCAGCTCGACTCCGAGGGTGTGGTGCAGGTGCTGCGCAACGACGTGCGCGGCGACGCCTCCCCCGTTCTGGCCGCAGTCGGCCCGATGCAGTTCGAGGTGGTCACCGCCCGCATGCAGGCCGAGTTCAACGTCGAAACGCAGCTGGACTTCCTGCCCTACCAGCTGGCCCGCCGCACCGACGCCGCCTCGGCGCCGGAGCTGGACCGCCAGCGCGGAGTCGAGGTCTTCACCCGCACCGACGGGGCGATCCTGGCCCTGTTCAGCGATAAGTGGCGGCTGCAGTACATCCAGAAGGAAATGGCCGACCTGACGCTGGAACCGCTCGTCGCCACCGCGGACTGACGGGGACGACCGAAGGCGGCAGCGGAGCGGGACGACCGCAGCCGAGCACCTACCCGATCGCCTGCTCGTCCGGTTCTTCCTCCACGCCGCCGGGCGTGTCCTCGATTCGGGACACCACCCCCGGAATGTCCGGCGCGGTGCCGGGCTCGCCGGTGATCACACCCCACCGGCTGGCGGTCAGCCGCAGGCTCGGCAGGTCCGACAGCGACAGCACCACCTCGTAGGTTCGCTCGTAGCCGGTGTGCGCGATCCGCCAATGCCCGTCGTCGCAGCGCACGTACCGGTCGTTGTAGAACGCCGCTCCGCGCAGCAGCATGTTGTGACCGGGGATGAGGACGGTGTCGGCGAGGTACCAGGTGCCGGTCGCCGCGTCGCCGTCGATATCGATCTCGGGGTGGTCGCACCGATGCTCGGTGATCACGTGCGGGCCGAGCGTATTGCGCATGAACGCCAGGAAGGCGTCACGCGATTCGAACTGCAGATATTCGCTGTAGGTCGCCGTCGCCTCCGGGATCATCGTGTCGGCGAAGTCTTCCCACGATTTGGTATCGAGTGCTCGCAAGTACCGGAACTTCAGCCGGCTGATCGCGGAGACGGCATCGGAGTCCATACCTCAACAATCCCACCGGATCCGGCGAATCTGCGCAGATCCGGAAATCTGTATCGGATCGCTATACAGCGTTCACCGGCGGCGGTGGGTCAGGACCCGTTGATGGTGAAGCAGGTCTTGCAGAAATCCTCGCCGAACTCGGTGAGCCGCAGGCTCTTCCGCACGATCTTCGGTACCCGCCCGGCCTGTTTGAGCGCCGATTCCACGATCGGCTGGACCTCGAGCACCATGTAACGGCTCAGTACCACCGGGTCGTCGGAGGTGGTCAGCAAACCCAGCCGATTCAGATTGATCAGATACAGCCGCGACCGGTCCGGATAGCGCACGCCGGCCTGCTCGGGCACCGACGTCAGATCGCCCGCGACCAGTTCCGAGCCGATCCCCAGCGGACGATTGGTGCGCACGTCGACCGTGGGCTGCGGACCGTTGATGGCCATGAACCGCAGAATCCGGGCCTCGTCGGAGGACAGCTGGTCGAGAATGCGGTCGTAGGCCGGGTGCACCTCCTCGGTGAAGTACACATCAGCCGAGCGGGCGAGCAGATTGTCACCGCGACGGCGCAGGTCGGCGAGGGTGGACGAGCGGACCAGTCCGCCGGTTGCGGGCCCGGCCGCATGTCCGTTGGTGGGGACGTAGCTGACGATTTCCCGTACCGAGCCCTCGGTCACGCCGAGGACGCTGCGGGCGACGGACTGCAGTGCGGCGCCGGTGCGTTCGGCGATCTCGGTGGACGATTCGCCGTCCAGGGCGGCCTGCGCGATCTGCTTGGTGACCTCGAGTCCGGTGCCGACCGCCCACTGCCCGCCGCGAACCGCCGTCCCGGCGGCCAGACCCGCCGCGCGGAAGACGCCGCGGATCATGCGGGCTTCGTTGCTGATCTGCCGCTTCTCCACGTCCGAGCTGCGTTCCACAGCTCGGGAACCGGGTCGGACCACATCCTGTCCGGTCCTGTCGTCTGCCACGTCCTTCTCCGAATATCGCCAGGTGAACGAATCCGCTCACATATTCCTACCGCACCCCGAGGCCACCGGCTCATGTTCGGCGGTCCTCGGCCATGAGCACCGACACCCGCACAGCGATCGCGGCATGAATGTGGTTCCGGTCATTCTTGCGGCTGCCGCTGTCCGGTGCGACATTCCGATCGCCCGATGTGATCGAAGTCTCCGCTGAATACGCTACCGTGTAGCAGCTTCCAACCCGAATCCCATGGCGACTTCCGGGCCGTCGCTCCGGTCGTATTGCATTGGCGACCTCCGCGGCGGCCTCCGGGGTTACGCGCGCTGCCTCCTCCGGCCGCGTCGCTCCGGTCGTATTGCCTGCGACCTCCGCGGCGGCCTCCGGGGTTACGCGCGCTGCCTCCTCCGGCCGCGTCGCTCCGGTCGCAATTGGACCCGTTTCCGGAATTCACAGTAAGGTTCGCCTGGCCGACGGGGTACGTTGAAGTGCCGGTGTGACGGCGGTCACTCGGTAAGGGGTCGGCAGGAGGGTGTCGTGCTGGATAGTTTGCTGGGTTTTCACCCGACGATATTGCTGGAACTGATCACGATCCCTCTGTTCACGGGCGTCATCGGCTACATCACCAACTGGACCGGCATCCTGATGCTGTTCAAGCCGCTTCGCTTTCACGGCTTTCGGGTGCCCGGTTTGAAATGGCTCTTTCCATACCTCCCCAAGCGCATTCAGGTGCTGCCGCTGTTGCAGTACGACGGCCGGATGGGCTGGCAGGGAATCGTGCCGTCGCGCGCCGACAAGATGGCCTCGATCGCGGTCGACAAAGGCCTGTCGAAACTCGGCAGTGTGGCCGACTTCTATCGCGAACTCGAGCCCGACGAACTGGCCGCCCACCTCACCGATATGGCCCAGTCGCAGATTCGGGAGATCGTCGAAGAGATCGCCCGCCGCGAACATCCCCAGCTCTGGTACAACCTGCCCGTCCAGGTCCGGGAGTTGGTACACGAACGGGTCCGGGAACAGCTGCCGGATATTCTCCGGGAACTGACCGACGAACTCGGGTCGAACATCGAACAACTGCTCGATGTCAAACAGATGGTGATCCGGTATTTCCAGTCGCGGCCGCAACTGCTCAACACGGTATTTCAGGTGCTCGGCGCCAAGGAACTGCGGTTCATGCAGAACTTCGGCTTCTATTTCGGCGCGCCGATGGGTCTGGTGCTGGTCGGGGTGTTGCATCTGACCCACTGGTCGCCGTTGGTGGTGCTGCCGATCGGTGGGGTGATCATCGGCTGGGTGGTCAACTGGATCGGGCTCAACATGATCTTCGAGCCCGCCTATCCCAAGTGGTGGTGCCCGTGGCGGCAGGGTTTGCTGATCAAGCGGCAACCCGAAATCACCGAGGGCTATGCCGAATTGGTCGCCACCCAGATCATCACCGTCGCCAATGTCGGTGACGAACTGCTCAACGGCCCGCGCTCGGATCGCACCATGCAGGTACTCGAGGACACCCTGCGCCCGGCGACCGACCGCGCCCTGGGCCCGATGCGCGGGGCGCTGAAATTCATGATCGGCAGCCGTGACTACGCCACGCTGCAGACGCGCTTCACCGACGAGGCCAAATCGCTGGCTCCGGCGGCCTTCGCCGATCCGGGCTTCAACGCCCAGCAGAGCCGACAGGTCAGCCAGTACATCGCCAAGCAGATGGCGGCGCTGAAACCGCCGGACTTCGTCGACATGTTGCGCGCGGCGATCAAACAGGACGAGTGGCTTTTGTTCGTTCATGGCGGTGTGCTGGGCCTCATCGCCGGTTACGCTCATCTTCTGATCTTCGGAACGGAAGTGGCGAACGTATGGCTGTGAGCGGACCCGACTCCGCCCCCGAATCCGGTGGTGGCGCCGAGTTTTCGATCGAGTACGACGAGGCGGTGACGGAAACCGGCGCGGACGCGGCGGGCGATGCGGGTTCGGCCGAGATCGAGACGGTCCACCCGGATCCGCGGCCGTCCACCGATCTGGTGGCGCGCCGATCGGCGGAGCTGATGGTGGCCGAGGACGCCCGGCCCGGCTGGGCCGGACCCGTGCGCACCACGACCGGCGTGGTGTGGGTGGCGCTGTCGGCGGTCACCGAGGCCGCCTCCTGGGGCCTCGGCACCGCGGTCGGAGTGACCGCCACCGTGGTGCGCGGCAGTATGGCCGGACAACCGCCCCGGCAGGTGCTGTCGCAGGCCGGTGAACAGGTCCGCGATTCGGTGCGGCGCGCCTTGGGCGTCGACAGCGCGGCCTCCGGGGCGGCCGCCACCGCGGCCCCCAGCCTGCGCGACCGTGGCGCCGAACTGTTGCGCCGCTCCGCCGATGTGCACTCCGCCGACACCGACCACCCGGCGTTCACCCGCATCCTGTCCGAGTTGGCCCCCGACGAGGCCCGGATCCTGCGGTTCCTGTATCTCGACGGCCCACAGCCGGCACTGGACATTCGCACCGGCCGCCCGTTGAGTTCGGGCACCCAGCGGATCGAGGTCGGCATGTCGCTGATCGGCGAGACCGCGGCGCTGCGCTTCGCCGACCGCGCGATCACGTATCTGACCAATCTGCGCCGCCTCGGCCTGATCACGGTCGACGGCGACCAGCTCGACAATCCGACGCGCTATCAGCTGCTGGAATCGCAGCCCGAGGTGCGCCGATTGCTCAAGCGCGGATTCGGCACCAAGGTCGCCTACCGCAGTATCGCGCTGACCTCGTTCGGCACCGATTTCACCACCGCATGCCTGCCGGTGCCGCCGCGGGGCCACGCCCTCTGACCCGTCCGTGCGCACTCATCGGCCCGGATCCGCCGGACGCGGACGGCCGGGCTCTCCGACGGATACGACGTCCGGGACTCAGTGCGCTGTAATGAGCCGGAGGCCCGGGTCGCCGCGACCGTCGTGAACCGGCCTTACCCGACCTCCTCGGCAAGTTCGAGCCAGCGCATTTCGGTCGATTCCTTCTCGGCCTGAACTTGTTTCAGCTCTGCGCCGAGACCGACCAATTTCTCGGGGTCCGTGGCCGCTTCCGCGAGGGCGGCGTGCAGCCGCTCCTCACGCTCGGTGAGTTTCTCCAGGGTTCGCTCCAAGCGGCCGAATTCCTTGCGCGCGGCCCGATAGGCAGCGGAATCGGTTGCGGAAGCGGATGTTTCGGCTCGAGCGGGCGATCCGGACGGGCGGCGCGCGGTGTCGGCGAGGGCGGCCCGGCGGCGTAGATATTCCTCGATACCGCCTGGCAGGTTGGTGAGTTTGCCGTCGCCGAACAGTGCCCAGGTGGAATCGCTGATCCGCTCGATCAGATATCGGTCGTGGCTGATCACGACCAGGGTGCCCGGCCAGCCGTCGAGCAGATCCTCCAGCTGCTGCAGGGTGTCGATGTCGAGATCGTTGGTGGGCTCGTCGAGGAGCAGCACGTTCGGCTCACCCATCAGGATCCGGGTCAGCTGCAGCCGGCGGCGCTCACCACCGGAGAGGTCCCCGACCGGCGTGCGCTGCTTGGCCGGACTGAACCCCAGTCGCTCGGCGAGCTGTCCGGCACTGATCTCCTTGTCGCCGAGCATGGTTCGCTCCGCGACGTCGGCAACCGCCTCCAGGACACGCATATTCGTGGGCAGATCGTCGAGTTCCTGACGCAACCAGCCGATCCGTACGGTCTGCCCCTGGATCCGCCTACCGGCAACAGGTTCCACGTCACCGGCCAGCGCCCGCAACAGCGTCGTCTTACCGGATCCGTTCACGCCGACCAGGCCGACCCGCTCCCCCGGCGCCAGCCGCCAGGTCAGATCGCGAACCAGTTCCCGCCCGTCGGGTGTCGTGAGGGTGGCATCCTCGAGTTCGATCACCACCCGCCCCAAGCGTTTCCGCGCGAACGAAGCGAGCTGCACGGTGTCACGCGGCGGCGGGACGTCGGCGATCAGCGCTTCGGCCGCCTCGACCCGATAGCGCGGTTTCGAGGTGCGGGCCTGCGGACCCCGCCGCAGCCAGGCCAATTCCTTGCGGGCCAGATTGCGGCGCCGCGCCTCGGTGGCGTCGGCCTGCCGCGCCCGTTCGGCGCGGGCGAAGATCCAGTCGTTGTAGCCGCCCTCGTAACTTTCGACCTTGCCACCCACCACCTCCCAGGTGCGGGTGGCGACGGTGTCGAGGAACCAGCGGTCGTGGGTCACCACCACGAGCGCGCTGCGCCGGGCGAGCAGATGTTCGGCCAGCCATTGCACACCCTCGACATCGAGGTGGTTGGTCGGTTCGTCGAGGACCAGCAGATCCAGTTCGCGCACCAGCGCCGCGGCCAGCGCGACCCGGCGCCGCTCACCACCGGACAGATTCGCGACCGCCGCGTCCATGCCCAGATCGGCGATCCCGATACCGTCGAGCACGCTGCGAATACGCGGGTTGGCGGCCCACTCGTGTTCGGCCACGCCGTCGGTGCGGGCGTCCTCGGCCAAACCGGCCAGCACCACCTCACCGACCGTCGCCCCTTCCGGCAGCACACCGCGCTGCGTCACCACCGCCATCCGCAGGCCGTTGATCCGGCTCACCCGCCCACTGTCCGGTTCCTCGAGCCCGGTGAGCACCTCGAGCAGCGTGGTCTTACCGCCGCCGTTGAGACCGACGACCCCGATCCGCTCACCCTCCTGCACGCCGAGGGACACGTTGTCCAGCAGCGGGGTGATTCCGAAGCTCTTGTGGACCTGCTCCAGATTGATCAGATTCGCCAAGGGGTCTGTCCTCTCCGAGTACGGCGGGGCCTACGGACGTGCCACGAGCTCGGCGGAGATCCGGCCGCGTCGCGCGCGCCGGCTGCCCTCCCGCAGCGGCGGGACCACGCCCGTCGGCTTCACCAGTGCAGATTACGGCACGAGAGGGATATGCCTGCTGTAGCCGGTGCCCGGTGAACCGGAAGTCGGTCGCGGATAGCATCGTCTTCACGGTCGGACGCCGCTCACGCTGCGCTACCCATACCAGAACCGCGGCCCGCAGCCTCACCTCCGGACGGACACACGATGGCTTTTTCCTTCTCCCTCATACCCGCAACGAAGCCACTCGGAACTGTTGCTCCCCCGCCGGACAGGGACTTGGACTACGACTCGCTTGTCATGGAAGCGTGTCAGGTGCTCGCCGAGACCGATTGCGTGTTCGCCCTCGGCGGGTTCGGCTCCGACGACTGGCCCGTGGACATCGCCTACGATCTGTCGACGCTGGTCGAACAACTCCCCGATCTTCTCGATGATCTCCATGCATACCGAGTCGGCGAGATCGACCTGTATGGCCAGGGAGTAGAACGGACCTTGTCATTCCACTCGTCCGGCAGCGAAGTGAAGATCACCTGCACATCCAGAACCTCCTGGGCGCCGGACCCTGCTGTGGAATCCATCGACCGCGACCAATTGCAGGCGATGATCGCCCGGTTGCTGTTCGCGTTCAGCACCTCGCTGAAAGTGGCCGGGTCACCACTCGCCGATGTGACACCCTTCCCGTCGTGGCGCTGACCTACGCCGACATGGGGATGTCGAGTAAGAACGTGACGTCGGATTTCGCAGATACCGCCTCCTGGCCGACTCTCCGCCCGCTGCGAGCTGGTTGCCGACGGCGACCTCCGACAGGGCGGCACGCCTCGCCTGCAGGCGGGGACCGGCGAGCACCCGAGGCGGGCCGCGGTCGGGCGGCGCTACGCGGGGGTTCCGGCGGGGTCGACATTGTCGGCGGTGCGTCTGCCGGATGCCTGCGCTTGCGGAAGCTGTTGTCCCGTGGGTACTCTGCTCGCAATCCAAGAGGTGCTCTCCAGAAGTATTGCCGTAGTGCGGGAGCGCCCACCCGGTAGTCACCGGGTGCGGAGTGGGCGGCGCTGATTTGTCGAACCCACATTCGGAGGATTTTCATGACCCCCTCGTCGCCGTCCGCTGCCTCGTCGTCAACCAGGAATACGCAGAATTCCGGTGTGCCCGCGGTCTCGCGGATGCCCGAACAAGCCGACCGCTCGGACATCCGGGTCGGCATCGGGCTCCCGATCGCCGATCCGCAACTGCTCGTCGAGTGGGCGACGCGGGCCGAGACGGGCCCGTTCGCCACCCTCGGACTGCTCGACCGGCTCGTCTACGACAATCCGGAACCCCTTGTGACACTTGCTCATCTGGCCGGCGCCACCGAGCGGATCCGATTGCAGACCGAGGTACTCATCGCACCGCTGCGCGAGACCGCATTGCTCGCCAAACAGGTCGCCACCCTCGATCGGCTCGCTCCCGGCCGCTTCACCCTCGGTCTCGGCGTCGGCGGACGGGCCGACGACCACGAAGCCTCGGGCACCGAATTACGCACGCGCGGAAAGCGTTTGGACGAGCAGATCGCGACGATGCGGCGGCTCTGGTCCGGCGATTCGTACACCGACAGCTGCGGCGCGATCGGTCCGCGACCGCATACCCCCGGCGGGCCGGAGCTGCTGTTCGGCGGATTCCAGCCCGCCGCCCTGGAACGCGCCGCCCGCTGGGGCGGCGGCTTCCTCGCCGCGGCCGCGCCGTCGTGGGCACCTCGCCTGTTCGACACCGTGCGCCGCTACTGGCAGGAATACGGCCGCCCGGGCACACCCCGCATCGTCGCCCAGGTCAATGCTGCCCTCGGCCCCGATTCGGTGATCGACGAGGCCCGCTCGGCCATGGCCGCGTACTACGACTTCAGCGGCCGCGCGGACTTCATGGTCGAGGGCATGCTCACCACGCCCGACCGGATCCGCACGGTCACCAAGCAATTCGCCGACCTAGGCGCCGACGAAGTGATCTTCTACTGCTACGGCCGAGATCCGGAACAAGTCGACCGACTCGCCGACGTACTGGGCTGAGCGCCGAACCAGACCCCGCACAGGGCAATTCGGTTCTCCGCTCAGCCACCGCCGGGAACGCTCACCGATCGGCTATCCGGCATCGACTCGGAGAGTGGACCAGGTCAGTGCCGGCCGTCACCCAGTAACCGCGCTCCCGGTACCGGACCGGTCGCGGTGCGTACGCTGCGGCATACGCCGGCACCGGACAGTTCGGCCGAGACCGCGACCGCAGCCACTTCATCGGAACACAGGAAGGCGCAGGTGGGTCCCGACCCGGAGACGATTCCGGCGAGGGCACCCGCCTCCACGCCGGCGCGGAGGGTGCGGCGCAAGGCCGGATTCAGGGAGAGCGCGGCGGCCTGGAGGTCGTTGCCGAGCAGCGGGGCCAGCTGATGAGCGTCGCCGGATGCCAAGGCCTGCAACAGGTCCTGCGGATCACCCAGACGTGGCGGGGTGCCGTTCTCACGGAGTCGGTCGAGTTCACCGAAGACCTTCGGGGTGGACAGACCCTCCTTGGCCAGGGCCAGCACCCAGTGAAAAGTGTTGCGCGCCAGGACCGGCAGCAGCTTCTCGCCGCGCCCGCGCCCCAGCGCCGTGCCGCCGTGCAGGGCGAAGGGCACATCACTGCCGAGTTCGGCGGCCACTGCGGACAAGTCGTCGCGCGACATCTCCAGATTCCACAGCTCGTTGAGTCCGACCAGGGTGGCGGCGGCATCGGCGCTACCACCGGCCATCCCGCCGGCCACCGGAATCCCCTTGTCGATCTCGATCTCCACCAGCGGGGCCCGCCCGGCCAGATGTCCGAGCCGGACCGCCGCCTGCCACACCAGATTCGTGCGATCGGTCGGCACCTGCCCGGCGCCCTCACCACGCACCGTCACCGCAAGCGATCCGGCCGGCGCGATGCGCACGTCGTCGGAGAGCGACAGGGCCTGGAAGACCGTGGTCAGCTCGTGGTAGCCGTCGCCGCGTAGATCACCGACCCCGAGATGAAGGTTCACCTTCGACGGGGCGCGGACAACCACCGAACTGGGTACTACAGACAGCACCGGGCTAGGTTATCGGGCCGCGCGGCAATCGGCCGGTTAGCCGCGCATCGCGCGCACGGTCCTCGGGTGACGCACCTCTCGTCCCGCCATGACCTGCGGTGATTCGCCGACTGCGAGCCGGGGCGGCGGCAGTCGGCGAAATTTCCCCGCCGGCGGCTTGCGTCGGGTACCCGTGGGGGGTATGTTCGTGGATGTCAGGGGATACCCCCTCACCGTATAAGAGCGAGCGAAGGAAGCGATCATGGCTACCAGCACCTACACCGTCACCGGGATGACCTGCGGCCACTGCGTGGCGTCGGTGCAGAAGGAGATCGGCAAGATCGACGGTGTCACCAACGTCGACGTGGATCTCGCCTCCGGCCGCGTCCAGGTCGAATCCGCCGCACCAGTCGCCGAGGCCGACGTCGTCGCCGCCGTCGACGAGGCGGGGTATCAGGTGGCGAGCTGACATGAACGACGGACTGAAGTTCGCCGCGTTCGGCGGCGGGCTGGTCGTGTTGTTCGGGGCCGCGCTCGGCATCGGCGCCCTGGTGGGCGATCCGACCGGGCCGGCCCCCGGGCACGACACCTCGGCTACCAGCGAGCCGATCGGCCTCCGGACCACCGAGTCCGGATACACCCTGGCCGGAATGAGCGCGCCCGATGCCCCCGACGCCCCCGGCACCCTCCGGTTCCGGATCGACGGTCCGGACGGCGCCCCGGTGACCGCCTACCGCGACCTGCACGAAAAAGACCTGCACCTGATCGCGGTCCGCTCCGACAGCACGCAGTACCGCCATGTGCACCCGACCCGCGACGCCGCCGGGACCTGGTCGATCGACTGGACATGGGCCGAACCCGGCACCTACCGCATCTTCGCCGACGCCCAGCCCGTCGGCGCCCCCGGCGAGCTGGTCCTGAGCCGGACCGTCACGGTCGCGGGCTCGGCCGTCGAGCGCCCGCTCCCGCCGGTTTCGCGCACCGCCACGGTCGACGGCTACCAGGTTCGCCTCGACGGTGACCTGTCGACCGCCGGCGGCGAACTGAGTTTCACCGTGAGCAAGGACGGCAAGCCGGTCACCGATCTACAGCCGTATCTCGGCGCATACGGACATCTGGTCGCGCTGCGCGGGAACGATCTGGCCTACCTGCATGTTCGTCCGGAGGGAGAGGTCGGTTCGACCCCCGCCGGGCCGCGGGTAGCCTTCCACGCGCAGGCCCCGAGCGCCGCCGACTACCGACTGTTCCTCGACTTCGCCCATGGTGGCGCGGTCCACACCGCGGAATTCACGGCACAGGCGGTGGCCGGCGACAACCACCCGGGCGACAACCAGCACGGCAACCACAATCGGCACGAAGGAGGTCAGCAATGAGCGCGCCCACGACCGAACGCTCCATCGAGCTCGATATCGGTGGGATGACCTGCGCCTCCTGCGCCGCCCGGATCGAGAAGAAGCTCAACCGGATCGACGGGGTCACCGCCACCGTCAACTACGCCACCGAGAAGGCGAAGGTCAGCTACCCCGAATCGGTGACACCGGATCAACTCATCGAACGCGTCGTGGACACCGGCTACACCGCCACCGTGCACGACTCGCGTCCCACGGAAACCGTTGCCGCCGAAGACAACTCGAGCGACTCCCCGCTACGGCAACTGCGGCAGCGACTGCTCGTGAGCCTTGCCCTGGCGATTCCGGTGATCGCGCTGGCGATGATCCCGGCGCTGCAATTCCGGAACTGGCAGTGGCTATCGCTGACGCTCGCCACCCCCGTGGTGTTCTGGGGCGGCGCCACCTTCCATCGCGCCGCCTGGGTCAACGCCCGGCACGCGACGGCGACCATGGATACGCTCATCTCGCTGGGCACCCTGGCCGCCTACGCCTGGTCGGTATACGCCCTGTTCTTCGGCGATGCCGGCATGCCCGGGATGAAGCACGGCTTCAGCTTCGCGATCGAACGTTCGGCCTCGGCGTCGAATATCTACTTCGAGGTCGCCGCCGGCGTGATCGTCTTCATCCTGGCCGGCCGGTATTTCGAAACGCGCGCCAAGGACCGGGCCGGTTCCGCGCTGCGGGCGCTGCTGGAACTCGGCGCCAAGGATGTGGCGGTCCTGCGCGACGGCACCGAACAGCGCATCCCGGTAGCCGACCTGCACGTCGGTGACCTGTTCCTGGTGCGGCCGGGCGAGAAGGTCGCCACCGACGGCGTGGTGAACGAGGGCAGTTCGGCGCTGGACATGAGCATGCTCACCGGCGAATCCGTACCCGTCGAAGTCGGCCCCGGCGATGCCGTGATCGGTGCGACCGTCAATGCCGGCGGAGTGCTGACGGTGCGGGCCACGCGGGTCGGCGCCGATACCCAGCTGGCGCAGATGGCCGCGCTGGTCGAGGAGGCGCAGAACGGCAAGGCGCCCGTGCAGCGGCTCGCCGATCGCGTCGCGGGCGTGTTCGTCCCGATCGTCATCGCGATTTCCGTTGTCACGCTGGGCTTCTGGCTCGGCAGCGGCGCCGCCGTGGCGGTGGCCTTCGGCGCGGCGGTCGCGGTGCTGATCATCGCCTGCCCCTGCGCTCTGGGCCTGGCGACGCCGACCGCACTGCTGGTCGGCACCGGGCGCGGTGCGCAACTGGGCATCCTGATCAAGGGTCCGCAGGTGCTGGAATCGACGCGTCGCATCGATACGGTCGTGCTGGACAAGACCGGTACCGTCACCACCGGCACCATGTCACTGGCGCAGGTGATCGCCGCCGAGGGGCAGGACGAGGCCGAGCTGCTGGCCGTCGCCGCGGCCGTGGAGCACGGCTCGGAGCACCCGGTCGCTCGTGCCGTGGTGCGCGGCGCCGCCGATCGGGGGCTGACCGAAGAGCCGGTTCAGCAGTTCGTCAGCCACGGCGGCAAGGGTGTTCAGGGGCTGGTCGGCGACCGTGCGGTCGTGATCGGCCGCACGGAACTACTCGCGGATTGGTCGATCACGCTGCCGGACTCGTTGGCACGGGCCAAGTCCGAGGCCGAGGCGGCCGGGCGCACCGCCATCGTCGTGGCCTGGGACGGAACGGCGCGCGGTGTGCTGGTCATCGCCGACGCGATCAAGTCGACCAGTGCCGACGCGATCGCGGATATGCGCGCCCTCGGCCTGACTCCGGTGCTGTTGACCGGTGACAATGCCGCCACCGCCCGCACCGTCGCCGATCAGGTCGGCATCGACGAGGTGATCGCGGAGGTGCTGCCCGCCGACAAACTGGACGTGGTGAAGCGGTTGCAGGAGCAGGGCAAGGTCGTCGCGATGGTCGGCGACGGCGTCAACGATGCGGCCGCCCTGGCCCAGGCCGATCTGGGTCTGGCGATGGGCACCGGCACCGATGTGGCGATCGAGGCCGGCGACATCACCCTGGTGCGGGGCGACCTGCGCACCGTCGGCACCGCCATCCGGCTCTCCCGAGCCACCCTGCGCACCATCAAGGGCAACCTGTTCTGGGCGTTCGGTTACAACGTGGCGGCGATCCCGCTGGCCGCGGCCGGACTGCTCAACCCGATGCTCGCCGGTGCGGCGATGGCGCTGTCGAGCGTATTCGTGGTCAGCAACAGTCTGCGACTACGGCGCTTCCGCTGAACGAACAGCCGAAGGTCCCGTCCGATCCGCCGATCGGACGGGACCTTCGGCGTTCACCACCGGTGGGCACCGTTGCCGAATCGCCTTCGGCTGCGGTCCTTTACGCCGAACTCAGGGCAGAATGTTCGGAACGAGCTGCGGAGCCTGTTCGGCCACAACGGTTCCGGCCGAGACGCCCGCGTAGTACCCGACGCACGTACCCGCGGTCGCTCCCAGCACGCCCCCGGCCACCGCGCCGACCGGGGCGCCGACCACCGTGGGACTCGCGAGGGCCGCACCGGCCGCACCGCCGAGTACCGCTCCGGTGACTCCACCGAGTCCGTCACCGCTCACGCATCGCCTCGACGTCAGATTCCCATCCGCCACACCAGGGCATCCACCGCGCTGGGCGCGAGGAACCCGACGGCCTGTAGCAGCCGGCTGTACCGCGGGTAGATCTCGACCGGTCGAGTCCGGATCGCGGTCAGGATCCAGTCGGCGGCCCGCTCGGGCGACAGCGCCGGTAGGTCCGTGTATTCGGCTGTGGGAGCGATCATTTCGGTGCGAACCAATGGATAGCCGATGGTGGTGACGCACACCCCGTGCGGCCGGGTCTCCGCACCGAGGCTGCGGCCGAACGCACTCAGCGCGGCCTTGGACGCGTGATACGCGGTGAACAGCGGCATCGTTCCGGCCGCGACACCCCAGGTGCAGATATTGACGATATGGCCTCGGCGCGCTTCCATCATCGACGGCAGGAGTCCCATGGTCAGCCGTACCGCACCGAAGTAGTTCACCGCCATGGTGCGTTCGTAGTCGTGGACGCGGTCGGTCGCGTCGACGGCGGCGCGCCGGATGGAACGGCCCGCATTGTTCACCAGGACATCGACCGTGCCGAATCGGTCGAGTACCGCCCGGGTGAGGGCGTCGACAGCGTCACGATCGGACAGGTCGCAGGCGAACGCCTCGGCGTGAGCGCCCTCCGCCCGCAACTCATCCCGCACCGCACCGAGGGCTTCGGCGCCGCGAGCCACCAGAACGAGATGCGCGCCGCGCGCCGCGAGCTTGAACGCAGCCGCCCTACCCACGCCGGAGGACGCACCGGTGAGCAGAACCGTCTTACCCGCAACGGAAGTGGTGCCGCCCGCAGCCCGGCGAACGACCGGGTGATGCCACAGCAGCTGCGGGTCGAGCAACAATCCCATCGGGTCGAAGACGGTCACGCGGGCAGCTCCTGACGGTCCGGCCGGGCGACGTCCGTGGGTTGCCAGCCGGGTGGAGCGAAGATGTAGCCGAGCCGGTCTCGCCAGCGCGTGGCGCCGCGGACATCACGAATGATGTTGCCGTACTCGTGGTATTGCAGCCGCACGATGTTGTACGTGTTCACCGGCGTGGTCAATCCGTATGTGGGAGTATGCAATTCCTTCTGAAAGGTGCCGAACAACCGGTCCCAGACGATCAGGATGCCGCCGTAGTTCTTGTCGAGGTACAGCTGATCGCTGCCGTGGTGGACGCGGTGATGGGACGGCGTGTTGAGCACGAACTCGAGCGGCCGCGGCAGGGTGCCGATGGTCTCGGTGTGAGTGAAGAACTGATAGATCAGGTTGAGCATGAAGGCGATGTAGATCGTCCACGGCGCGAAACCGAGCAGCGGCAGCGGCAGCCAGAAGATCGCCTCGGACCAGGGGTTCCACTTCTGCCGCAACGCGGTGCCGAGGTTGAAGTATTCGCTGGAGTGGTGAGCCTGATGCCCGGCCCACCCGAGGCGCACCCGATGCGAGAACCGGTGGTTGCAGTACCAGGCCAGATCGACGACCACCATCAGCAGTGGCCAGTACCACCAGGTGTTCGTCGGTATGTGCCACGGGGCCAGCGCGCTCCAGACGAAGACGAACAGCATCAGGGTCAGCTTGAACAGGGCGAAGAAGCCCAAAGCGACCATGCCCATGCTCAGGCTGGTGCGGGTATCGATCGTCGAGTACGGCCGTGCCGGCCCGCCCTGTCCGTGGCGCAGGCTCGCGGCCTCGACCGCGATGAACACCAGAAAAAACGGAAGCGCGTAGAGCAACGGGGTGTTCACGAGTTCCCACAGGGCAGACATGGCAGCTCCTTAAATTGACCAATTCGTAATTTACTAAATGGTCAATTCCATCGCAAGGCAGGCCGCAATGGTTGGATGTCGGATGTGAGTACAGCCGGAACCAAGGGCGTGCCACGGGCCGAACGGGAGAGCCAGATCCTCGACGTCGCCGTGGCCGAGATCGGAAGGCACGGGTACGCGGGCCTGTCCCTGGCAGACGTGGCAGTGCGCGCCGGCGTATCCAAGCCGCTGGTGTACGCCTATTTTCAGTCGAAAGACGGGCTCTACGCGGCCTGCGTGGAGCGCGCCGGGAACATCCTCGGCGAGGCGATCGAGCGAGTGATCGCCGAGCCGGCGGGCCTGGACACGGTGCAGCGGACACTCGACGCGATCTTCGGCGCCCTCGAACCGCGCCCGAACGACTGGAACGTCATCTTCGACAGATCCCACCCCGACGAAGGAGACGCCGCGGACGCCGCCCGGCGAGTCCGGCGCCGCATCGCGGACCAGGCCGCGCGGGGAGTCGCCGCGGTGGTCGGCGCCACCGGGATCACCGATCCCGCCGACCTCTCCGCGCTGACCGATGCCTGGATGGGAATCGTGACCGCGCTGGTCAACTGGTGGCTGCGGCATCCCGAAGAGTCGGCCGCGGCGATGAGCGCGCGCAGCCACCGCCTGCTCGCCGCCTTGAAGTCGCGCTAGCCGAACACCCGAGGGCGACGCCGAACAGCGTTCAACCCTGTTCGGCGAGGCGCACGAAGGCGGCGGTGTCGAGTGTTTCGCCCCGCGCGGTCGGCGCGATCCCGGCGCTGACCAATCGCCGCTCCGCCTCGGCGGCCGAGCCCGCCCAGCCGGCCAGGGCCGCGCGTAATGTCTTGCGGCGCTGAGCGAAAGCCGCGTCCACGACCGCGAAGACTCGTTCGCGATGGGCGGTGTCCAGCGACCACGGCGGCCGGGTGAACCGCTCGATGCGGACGAGCCCGGATTCGACCTGCGGTACCGGCCAGAACACCTGCCGACCCACCGCCCCGGCCCGCCGGACGGTGCCGAAGAAGCCGGCCTTCACACTGGGGACGCCGTAGATGCGAGTACCCGGTTCGGCGGAGAGGCGGTCGGCGACCTCGGCCTGCACCATCACCAGAGCCGTTCGGATACTGGGCAGTTCGGCCAGCAGATGCAGCAGCACGGGTACGGCGACGTTGTAGGGAAGGTTCGCGACCAGCGCCGTCGGCGCGCCGGGGATATCGGTGGCCGACACCCGTAGCGCATCACCCGGGACGACGGTGAGCCGGTCCGCCAGTTCGGGGGCGCGGTCGGCCACGGTCTCCGGAAGATGCTGCGCCAGTACCGGATCCAGTTCCACCGCGATCACTCGTTCGACGACGTCCAGCAGCGCCAACGTCAGCGAGCCGAGGCCGGGGCCGACCTCCAGCACCACGTCCTCGCGTCCCACCCCGGCCGTGGCGACGATCCGGCGTACCGTGTTCGCATCGTGGACGAAGTTCTGTCCGAGTTGTTTGGTGGGGCGCACGCCGAACCGCTCCGCCAGTACCCGCACTTCGGCGGGGCCGAGCAATTCGGCCCGGCCACGGGCTTCGCTCACAGGTTCGGACACGCCCGACAAGGTATCAGTGCGGCTACGGCTCGGTCGGCGTGGACCGGACCCGTGCCACGAACTCGTCCATCGCCGCCCACATCTGCGGGTTCAACTCACAGTGCTGTCCGAAGCCGACCACCGAACGCGCGTCCACACCGTTGGCGGCCAGCTGCGCGGCCAGCGCCGCGTGCAGCGGGGAGGGCACCGTCTTGTCGGTCGCGTTGAGCAACAACAGAATCGGAGCGTCGTATCCGCTCGTCGGGACGGCCAGATAATCGGTCAGCGCCGCCGTGAACCGGGGATCACCCAGGGGCTTCGCCAGCAGGGCCCCCAGCGACGAGCCGGCGACCTGGTCGATCATCTTGTCCAGGCAGAGGGCGCCGATGCTGTCGAGCAGCTCGCGGCCGCGTGGACTCAGGTAGCTGTCGACATCGATATCCGGCCGGGTCTCGCGCAGCCCCACCAGCACACCCGCGATGAAGGCGGTACTGCCGTCACCGATCTCCGGAATGCTCGGCACCCAGGGCCCCGCCACGGGCAGGACGTGCTCGAGATCCGATTCCGGGTCCAACGCGATCGTTCCCCGGAAATCCAGATCGGAGGCGTAGGTCTGCTGCAGGTGACCGGTACCCAGCGCTGCCTGCCCACCCTGGGAGGCGCCGACCGCGATCCAGGTCCGCGACAGCTGCGGATAGGTCGCCCGCGCCGCCCGCAGCAGATCGATGGTGGCCGTCGCCTCGGTCTGCCGCTCCAGATACGGATGCGGGCCGGTGTCGAACCGTCCGAGCCCGAGATAGTCCGGCGCCACCACGGCGAAACCCTTGGACTGGAAGTACTCCAGGATGCGGTCTTCCTTACCGCGACTCCCCGGATAGGGCGCGCCGACCGGGTTGGTGATCCCGCTGCAACCCATTCCCAGCCCGGTGGTGCCGTGGTCGTAGGCGGCCACCGGCCAACCCCCGGCGGGCGGCTGACCGGCAGGCAGGAAGACCGCGCCGCTGGCCCGCACGGGAGTGCCGCTCGAGGTCGTCGTCCAATAGTCGACGACGGCGCCGCCGGTCATGCCGTGCCAGCCGTCGGGCTGGGCCTCGACCGAGATGACGGTGCCCGCCGGTTCGGCCGCGGTCGCCGCCGGCGCGCTCACCAGCGCGCTCGGCAGCAGCGCCCCCAGCGCGATCGCCGCGGCCGCGATGGGCCCACGTATCCGAGCCGAAAATTTCGACAACCGCATCAGCCACCTCACATCGTCGGGAATGCGCTGATTTTACGGGGCACGTCCGCGCCGGACCGGAAATTCCCAGGCCGTGGCGTCGCGGAGCGTTGACTGCAATTGATACACGTTCTAGTTTCGGTGTACTCGCGGAACAGGCGGTGGCGCATTCGGTTTCACCGCACGCAGCAGGAGAGGACGGCCGCAATGATGCGCAGGCACGAGGGACGACGGGTGGTGGTGACCGGGGCCGGCTCGGGCATCGGGCGGGGCATCGTGGTGCGCATGCTCGCCGAGGGAGCTCGCGTGGTCGGCGCCGACATCTCCGAACCGGGCCTGAAGGAGACGGTCGCGGCGGTGGGCGAAGACCGCGAACGCCTGCACACGGTCACCGTCGACGTCGCCGATCCGGAATCGGTGCGTCCGGCCGTCGCCGCCGCCGTCGACCATCTCGGCGGACTCGACGTGCTGGTCAACGCGGCCGGCATCATGCGCACCGCACACACCCACGAGATGACATTCGAGGCGTGGAACCAGGTCATCGGCGTCAACCTGACCGGCACCTTCCTGATGATGCAGGCCGCGCTGCCGACCCTGCTGGAATCCGAGCACCCGGTGATCGTGAACTTCTCCTCCACCGCCGCGCTCGGCGCGAACCCGTACATGGCGGCCTACGCCGCGTCCAAGGGCGGGGTGAACGCGATGACTCACGCGGTGGCGCTGGAGTATTCGCAAAAGGGCCTGCGCGCGGTGAACATCGTTCCCGGCGGGATCACCAGCGGCATCACCAACAACCTGGAAACCCCCGCCGACGCCGACTGGAAGCTCTTCTCCCGCCTGACCGGCTGGCTGAACGGTGGTGCGCTCGGCGAGCCCGCCGACGTCGCCGGCGTGGTCGCCATGGTCGCCTCGGAGGACGGCCGCTACATCACCGGCTCGGAGATCGTCGTCGACGGCGGCGCGCTCATGTAAGCCTTTCCGAGGCTCGTCCACCGGAGACCCCGCCGAAGCGGAGCGGAGGCGAATTCCCCGAGGCCGAATTTCCTGAGGCCGAAATCAACTGATACCCAGCCGACTGGTGCAGGCGGGCCAGGCGCCCCAGCCCTGCCGGGCCCGCGTCACCTCGGCGATCGCGATCTGCTCCTCGCGGGTGGCCAGATCCGGCCGCTCGGCGTAGCGCAGTCCACCCTGCCGAGCCCAGGTGCTCTGGTCGAATTGGATGCCGCCGTAGTAGCCGTTGCCCGTGTTGATCGACCAATTGCCCCCCGACTCACATTTGGCCAGCGCGTCCCAGACCGCGCCGTCGCGCACGGGCGGCACCTCGGTGCCGGGTTTGGCGCCCTTGCGGACCGTCTTGGGTTGGGCGGGAACGACAACGGTGTGCCCGACCGGCTCGCGGGAGACTTCCTTGCCGTTGACGATCGATACGGCATAGGTGACGTCCTGCACCCCGGGCTTGCCCGGATTCTCGACGATCGTCCGGCTCATGTTGAGGTCGGTGTCGTCGATGACGTTCTCGGGCGGATCGAGCGGTTCGCGCTCGGTGCGCTTCTCGGTGCGCTTGCGGGTGACGGTGATCTTCATGCCGTCGTGCAGCGGCGTGACGGCGACCGGCTCGACGGTGTCCTCACCGGTGAGCGGCACACCCTGCACCTTCAGCAGTTCCCCTACGGTGGGCGCGGCGAGCCGGACGTAACTCGCGGGCTCTCCGTTGTCGGACAACTGGACGGTGCGCGGACTGGTGACGGCGAGGGCGGCGCCCTGCAGCGGCAGCGGGGTGGGCCGGGCGGGTGAGACGAACACGTCGTCGGGAAGCTGCAGCTGGATCAGCGCGTCGGCGACGGTGTAGGCGGTGGTCCACACCTGCTTGGTCTTGCCGTCGAACGTCAGGGCGACCTGCCGGGCACGGTTGAGCGTAATGGTCGCACCGTCGGCGACGTCGGCGTCGCCGGCCGGGGAGACCGAATCCTTACCGGCCAGCTTGAACCCGCCGGCCTTGAGCACCCCCCGGACGCTCGCGGCCATCGTGGTGACGGTGGTGCGCTGCCCGTCGACCACCAGGGTCACGGTTTTGCGATTCACGATGGCCAGACTCGCACCGATGATCAGGGTGATCAGCATCGCGGCGATCGCCGCGTAGAGCAGCGGCGAACGCGACGTGTTGATCCGCTGGAGAGCGGATATCCGAAACTCCGGCATGGTCACAATACGATAACGATGGGGTAGGTTCCTGGCAACTACATGCGCTGGAACAGGGGATTTCCACATCACGGTTCGATATCGACGATGCGGAAAAGTTACGACCGCGCAATCGTAAGTGAACTGGAGCACACCGCGCAGGTCGGCCGCCGCTTATGTGACGCACCGCACGTGCACGCCGTCAGCCGCGGGGCAGCCGATACACCCGTTCGGCGTTGGCGGTGGTGATCGCGGCCAGCTCGGCCGGATCCTGTTCCCGCAGTTCGGCCAGGGCCCGCACGGTATAGGGCAGGCAGTACGGCTCGTTCGGCGCGCCGCGGAACGGGTGCGGCGTCAGGAACGGCGCATCGGTCTCGACGAGAATCTGCTCGTCCGGGACCAGCTTCGCGGCTTCCCGCAGTTCGTGCGCGTTCTTGAAACTCACCGTGCCGGAGAAGCTGAGCAGATACCCCTCCGCCACGCACGCCAGCGCCATATTCGCGTCGGAGCTGAAGCAGTGAAAGATCACCGTGTCCGGCGCGCCCTCGTCCAACAGCACGGCCAGCACGTCGTGATCGGCCTCGCGGTTGTGGATCATCAGCGGCTTACCGAGCCGTTTCGCCAGGTCGATATGCCAGCGGAAACCCTCGACCTGATCCTCGACAGCGGCGCAGCCCTCGAGCTTGCCGGGCCAGTAGTAGTCCAACCCGGTCTCCCCGACCGCGACCACCCGCGGATCGGCGGCGAGCTTCTCCAGTTCCGCGCGGGCGGCCTCGTCCAGGGTGTTCGCCCGGGTCGGATGCAGGGCGACCGCGGCGTAGACGCGCGGGTCCCAGTGCGCGGCGTCCACGGCGAAGCGGGCGGCGTCGAGATCGTCGGCGATGGTCACCACGCGGCCCACCCCGACCGCGGCGGCTCGATCCACCATGGCCGCAACCGATTCCGCGTCCCGCGCCCCGCAGGCGTCGAGATGGGTGTGCGCGTCGATCAACGGCGACAGCGGTTCGGGCGGCTCGGGTGCGGGTCGTTTACCGGGCATCGGACCAGATTAGACATACCGAACCGACGGCCGGTGAACCCGGCGGGAGCACCGAGCCGACGACGGGATATCGACGCGAAGGAATATCGGCGGCGGATTACAGTAGACAGACCATGAGCGCACCCGAACGCACGTCACCGGCCTTCTACATCACCACGGCGATCGCCTATCCGAACGGCGCGCCGCATATCGGCCATGCCTACGAGTACATCTCCACCGATACGCTCGCGCGGTTCAAACGGCTCGACGGCTACGACGTGTTCTTCATGACCGGCACCGACGAGCACGGCCAGAAGGTGCAGCAGGCCGCGCGCGCCGCCGGCGTGACCGTCGAGGAGTACGCCGCGCGCAATTCGGATGTCTTCGAGCGCATGGACAAGGCGCTCGACATTTCCTACGACCGGTTCATCCGCACCACCGACGAGGATCATCTCGCCGCCAGCATCGCGCTCTGGGAGCGGATGCGGGCCAACGGCGATATCTACCTCGACACCTATTCGGGCTGGTACTCGGTGCGTGACGAGGCCTTCTACACCGAGGAGGAGACGACCGTCACCGAGGACGGGACGCGTATCGCGACCGAAACCCGGACCCCGGTGGAGTGGACCGAGGAGTCGAACTACTTCTTCCGGCTCTCGAAATACCAGGACCGGCTGCTCGAACTGTACGAGACCACACCGGATTTCATTCTGCCCGCCACCCGGCGTAACGAAATCGTCAGCTATGTGAAGGCGGGTCTGAAGGATCTGTCGATTTCCCGGACCACCTTCGACTGGGGTGTGCCGGTGCCCGGCGACCCGGCACACGTGATGTACGTGTGGGTCGACGCGCTCACCAACTATCTGACCGGTGTGGGCTTCCCGAATACGGATTCGGATGCGTTCCAGCGCTTCTGGCCGGCCGATGTGCACATCATCGGCAAGGACATCACCCGGTTCCACACCGTGTACTGGCCGGCGTTCCTGATGTCGGCGGGTGTCGAATTGCCGAAACGCGTTTTCGTGCACGGCTTCTTGTTCAACAAGGGCGAGAAGATGTCGAAATCGGTGGGCAATGTGGTGGATCCGCTGGCCCTGGTCGATCAGTACGGCCTGGACGCGGTCCGGTTCTTCCTGCTGCGCGAGATCTCCTACGGCCAGGACGGCTCCTACAGCCACGACGCCATCGTGGGCCGGATCAACACCGACCTCGCCAACGAATACGGCAATCTGGTGCAGCGCAGCCTGAAGATGGTGGCACGCGATTTCGATTCGACGGTCCCGACCCCGGCTGAATTCACCGCGGCGGATCGGGAACTGCTCGACCGGGCGAACGGCCTGCTGGAGCGCTGCCGCAGCGAATTCGACGCGCAGCAGATCCATTTGGCGCTGGAGGCGATCTGGCTGACCCTCGGCGAGACGAACAAATACTTCTCCGCTCAGCAGCCGTGGGCACTGGCCAAATCCGGCACACCGGAGGATGTGGCCCGCGAGGCGACGGTCCTGTACGTCACCCTCGAGGTATTGCGCATCGTGTCGATTCTGGTGCAGCCGGTGATTCCCGGATCGGCGGGCCGGATTCTCGACCAGCTCGGCCAGACCGGGCGCACCTTCGCCGACCTCGCCACACCCATCGAAGCGGGCCTGGCCCTACCGGCTCCCGAACCGGTGTTCCCGAAGTACGTCGAGCCGAAAGAGAAGTAGGCGATCCACCGGTATGGATCCGGATCCGGCGCACGGCGCCCCACCCGCGGCCACCGAGTTCGCCGAGCGGCATCGCACCGCGCGGGCGCAGCTGCTCGACACCCCGCGGGGCCGGCTCATCGACGCGATGGTCGAATGTGTCGGCGCCCGCGGCTATTCGGCGACCACCCTCACCGATATCGTCAGCTCCGCGCACGTATCCCGCAGCACCTTCTACGAACATTTCGACAACAAGGAACACTGTCTCGTCGAGGCCGTGCATACGGGAGTGGAGATCATCCGGACCCGGATCGCCGGGGAATTGGCCGAACTGCCACCGGAGGCCGACCCCCGGCAGCGGATCGCAACGATGATCGGCACGTTCTGTGCGGTGGTGGCCGCGGAACCGGATTTCGCGCGCCTCATCCTGGTGGAGTCCCTGCTCGTCGGTGATGCGACCGCGGGATTGCGCGATCGGGCGGTCGACCGGTTCGCCACCCTCTATCGGCAGTTCCACGATCAGGCGCGCGCCGGGAACTCCGCGATACCGGCCGTATCGGACGACGTGATCGCCTTGGTCCCCGATGCCATCGGTGAACGCACCCGGCGCGTGCTGGTTCGCGAAGGCGCCCGCCGCGTTCCCGACCTGGCGCCCGCCTTCATCGAATTCGCGTATACCGTACTGGGATTGGCGCCGCTGCCCGTGCGTGTCTAGCCGAGGCCGGAACGCCTATCCGCCTGCCCGAGCGGCGAGCACCGCATCGTAGAGTTCGCGCCGGGACACTCCCCCCGCCCGCGCGGCCACCTGCGCACAGGCGTCCTTGAGCCGCACACCGTCGGCGACCAGTTCCTCCACCGCGCCGACCAGATCGACCGGATCCGCCGACACCGGTCGCGCCCCCTCGACCACCACCGTGATCTCACCGCGGGCGCCCTCGACCGCCCAGTCCGCCAGCTCCGCCAGGCCGCCGCGCACGACCTCCTCGTAGGTTTTGGTCAGCTCCCGGCACACCGCGGCTCGCCGGTCGGCGCCCAGGACCTCGGCGGCATCGGCCAGGCAGTCGGCGAGCCGGTGCGGCGCCTCGAAGAACACCACCGCCCGGGGTTCGGTGACGAGCGTGGCCAGCCATTGCTTGCGCTGACCGGACTTGCGGGGCGCGAACCCGTCGAAGCAGAACCGCTCCATCGGCAGCCCGGACAACGCGAGCGCGGTGGTGACGGCCGAGGGCCCGGGCAGACACGTCACCGGAAGATCGTGTTCGATACACGCCGCGACCATCCGGTAGCCGGGATCGCTCACCGACGGCATCCCGGCGTCGGTGACCAGCAGGACGACCCTGCCCGCTTCGATTTCCCCGAGCAGCAACGGGATTCGCGCGGATTCGACGTGGTCGTAGAAACTCACCACCCGCCCGGTGATCTCCACCCCGAGCGCCTTGGCCAGGGCGCGAGTGCGGCGAGTGTCCTCGGCGGCCACCACGTCCGCGGTGGTCAACGCGTCCCGCAGCCGCTGGGAGGCGTCCCCGATATCCCCCATCGGCGTCGCCGCCAGCACCAACCGCCCGCCGTGCTCGCCCATCGCCGTCCTCTCCGCCGTTCCGCGCACCGCCCGTCGTTCGTTCCGGACCGCCGGCGCCCGCACCCGATCCGCGCACACGCTACCCCCTCGGCTCGGGCCCGCCCCGCCGCGTTCGCCGTCACGTCGTTCGCGACGGCCCCGGCTCCCGCGTCCCCGTCGGCTTCGTCTCCCGTGCACCTCGACTCACCGCCGCGCGGGGGATGTGTCCGCCGACCGCATACGATCGGTGGCGTGACCCAGCTGACCGATGCGCGACCGGCGATCGGCGCGGGCCCGGCCTTGTCCAGTCCGGCGCCGCTGCGCCCCTCCCCCGATTTCGGCCCCACCGATCGGGCGCGGGGGTGGCTGGTCACGATCTTCCTCACCGCGATCGCGGCGGTCACTCGGTTCACCATGCTGAACTACCCGACCGACGCCGGAACCCCGGTTTTCGACGAGAAGCATTACGCGCCGCAGGCCTGGCAGATGCTCACCGGCGGCGGGGTGGAGGACAATCCGGCCTACGGGTTGGTGGTGCATCCACCGGTCGGCAAGCAGATGATCGCGCTGGGCGAGGCGCTGTTCGGCTACACCAGCTGGGGGTGGCGCTTCACCGCCGCGGTGTTCGGCTCACTGCTGGTACTGCTGGTCATCCGCATCACCCGCCGCATGACGCGGTCCACGCTGATCGGCGCGGCCGCGGGCATTCTCCTGATCGCCGACGGTGTCACCTTCGTCTCCTCGCGCATCGGGATGCTGGACATCTTCCAGGCCGTCTTCGTCGTCGGCGCCTTCGGCTGCCTGATCGTGGACCGGGACGAGGTGCGGACGCGACTGGCCCGGGCCGACGCCGAGGGCCGGATCGCGTTGACCGCGTTCGGGCCGCGGCTGGGGGTGCGCTGGTGGCGGTTCGGGGCCGGACTCCTACTGGGAATGGCATGCGGCACGAAATGGTCGGGCCTGTACTTCATTCTGTTCTTCGGCCTGATGACGGTCTGCTTCGATGTGGCCGCCCGCAAGGCCTACGGGGTGCCGCGGCCGTGGGCCGGAACAGCGGTCCGCGATATCGGCCCGGCCCTGTACGCGCTGGTGCTCATTCCGCTGCTGGTGTATCTGGCCACCTACTGGGGGTGGTTCGCCAGTGAGGACGGCTACGACCGCTATTCGGTCGGCAACGCCGTCGGCACCGGCGGCACTTGGTCCTGGATTCCGGACGCCCTCCGCTCGCTGTGGCACAACCAGGCCGAATCATTGAAATTCCATGAGGGCCTGACCAATTCGGCCGGTAACCATCACCCGTGGGAATCCAAACCGTGGTCGTGGCCGATGGGGTTGCGGCCGATGCTGTACTACTACGCCGACAACGGCGTCACCGGCTGCGGCCAATCGGTGTGTGTGAAGGCGGTCATGCTGATCGGGACCCCGGCCATGTGGTGGCTGTCGCTGCCCATGGTGGCGTGGGCCCTGTGGCGCAGCGTCACCCGCCGGGACTGGCGGTACGCGGCGGTGCTGGTCGGCTACGGCGCCGGCCTGCTGCCCTGGTTCGCCGATCTGGATCGGCAGATGTACTTCTTCTACGCGGTGCCGATGGCCCCGTTCCTGGTGATGGGTCTGGCGCTGATACTCGGGGACATCCTCGGTCCGGCGCCGCTGGTACGAGCCCGCTCCGGCCGCTGGTTCGCGCTCGCCGGCGAGCGCCGGAGTCTCGGTCTGCTCCTGGTCTGCCTGTATCTGGGCCTGGTGATCGCCAATTTCATCTGGTTGTGGCCGATTCTGACGGCGCTACCCATCACCCCGGGCAACTGGCACGACCACCTGTGGTTGCCGAGCTGGCGCTGAGCCGCCCGCGAACTCGAGCTATCCGGGAGTTTCGCCGAGTGCCGCGCGGACGAAACGCAGCGCGGCCTCGTCGTCGAGGCCCAATCGCCGGACGGCGGTGACGTATTCGGTCGCGGCCCGGCCGGCCGCGTCGCGGGTCGGATCGCCCGACGAGGCGATGAACGAGCCCAGCCGCCCCCGGGTTTCGAGTACACCGTCCTGTTCCAGCTCCCGGTAGGCGCGCGCCACCGTATTGGGTGCCAGACCGAGATGTCCCGCGAGTGCGCGCACGGTGGGGATCTTGGTCCCGGCGGTCAGTTCGCCGGACTGCACCCGGGCGACGATGCCCAGCCGCAGTTGTTCGTACGGCGGCACCGTGGAGTGGTGATCGACCGGGATATCCAGCATCGGGGGCTACACCTCGTCGCGCGACAGCGGGCAGGACAGGCACCGGGGGCCGCCACGACCGGAGCCCAGTTCCGAGCCCGGAATGGTCAGCACCTCGATACCGGCATCGGCCAGCCGGGAATTCGTGTTCTCGTTGCGTTCGTAGGCGACGACGACGCCGGGCGCCAAGGCCAGTGTGTTGTTACCGTCGTCCCACTGTTCACGTTCGGCCGTCACCCCGTCCAGGCCGGTGTCGATGACCCGCAATTTGTCGATGCCCATCGCCTCGGCCGCGGCGGGCAGGAACGGATCCGGGCCGCTCATCCGCACCGCATCGCCATCGGCGCGAATGGTGAACGCGCACAGCGAATTCTGTACGCCGGGATACATCACCACCGCATCGCGGTCGACCATGGTGCACACCGTGTCCAGGTGCATGGTCGCCCGGTTCTGCGCGATCGGCACCACCAGGACGGTGTGGGCCAGCGCATCGTCGAACAGGCTGCGCGCCAATGCTTCCGCGCCCGCGGGCGAGGTCCGTTCGCCCACGCCGATCGCCACCACCCCGGGGGCGAGCAGCAGCACGTCACCGCCCTCCATCGGCGCGGTATGCGATTCGTAGGCGCGGCGCACCCCGAGGAAGCGCGGATGGAAGGCGTAGACCAGATCGGTCAGCGAGGTTTCCCGGGCGCGGGCCGGCAGCGCCAGTGAGGTGATGGCCACCTTGGGCCCCACCCAGAACGAGGAATCCCGCGTGAAGAGCAGATTCGGCAGCGGATCGATGACGAAATCGGTGCCGTGGTGCATGCGGCGCACCAGCGAGGTGGCATCGGGTTCGAACGGCAGTTCGTCGAAGGTCATGCCCGCCATGAGAATTCGGGCGAGGTCCGGCGCGGGCACCGCGCGCAGATAGGTCTTCAACTCCTCGGCGAGGGCGTAGCCGATCCGGCGCGCGTCGACGGCGGCGGTGATTCCCATGCTGCGCCCCGCCCCGCTGACCGCCAGCGTCTCGGTCAGCAGATCCGCCAGCAGCAGCACCTCCACGCCGCGACCGCGCAGTACGTCGGCGAAGATCTCGTGTTCCTGCTGTGCGCGCTCCACCCAGGGGATGGCGTCGAACAACAGTTGGTCGTTGTTGCGCGGGGTGAGCCGGCGCAGCTCATCGCCCGGCCGATGCAACAGCACGGCGCGCAGGGTTCCGACCTCCGTCGTCACGGAAAACGGTCGCGCCGGCGGCACAGCCTCTGTTCCCATATTCCGACCGTAACGGCCCGCCGCCGGGTTGGCACGAAATTGTTCGGCCACCACGCCGGTCCGTACCGCCACCATCGAGTTGGGTGGTTCCGGCCCGGCCGCCGATAACCTCAAGTATTGTTCAGGTATGCAACACACGACCTGGCAAGCCAAGGAGCTCACCCCCGGCCAACTGTCGGAACGCAGCGGGGTCGCGGTGTCGGCACTGCACTTCTACGAACGCGAGGGCCTGATCGCGAGTCGGCGCACCAGCGGCAACCAGCGCCGGTACTCCCGGGAAACGCTGCGCCGAGTGGCATTCATCCGGATCTCGCAGCGCGTCGGAATTCCGCTGAGCGAAATCCGTAAGGCTCTCGACACCCTACCCGAGGGACGGACGCCCAACCGCAAGGATTGGGAGCGATTGTCGGTAACGTGGCGCGCCGACCTCGATCAGCGCATCGAACAACTGACCCGGCTGCGCAACAGCCTCACCGACTGCATCGGGTGCGGCTGCCTGTCGCTGGGCAGCTGCCGCATCGTCAACTATCACGATCGGCTCGGCGACGAGGGACCCGGCGCCCGCACCCTGGACGTCAGCATCGACTGCACCCGGCCCGAGGATTGCCGGACACCGGCCGCGCCGGACGAATCCGAGGCAGCCGGTTGCGGCGCGCAGAGCGCCGGACTCAGCGAAGGAACTTGCTGAACTGGTCGTTCGCCCGGCGCATCGCGAACTCGTAGGGCCAGGCGAACTTTCGCGCCCACCAATAGCCGAAGCGCACGTCGAAGGAGGTGTAGACGAGGAAGCGGTTCTTCTCGATCCCCCGCAGAATGGCCCGCGCCGCCTGGTCCGGCGTGGCCGCGTGCGACTGGAAGCGCTTGACGTAGCGCTGGATTCGCGGGTCCTGCCGGTCGACGCCGGCGATCTCGACGGTCTCCACCAGTTGCGTGTTCACCGCGCCGGGCACCACCAGGTGAACCGTGATCCCGTGCCGCGCCAGATCGAAGCGCAAGACCTCCGACACCCCGCGCAGACCGTATTTGCTCGCGCTGTAGGCGGCATGCCAGGGAAAGGCCAGCAGCCCCGCCGCCGACGACACGTTGACCAGCGCCCCGCCACGCCCGGCCCGCACCATGGCGGGCACGAAGCTCTCGATCACGTGGATCGGGCCCATCAGATTCACGTCGACCAGCGAGCGCCAGTGCCGGTGCTCGAGATTCTCCACCGTGCCCCAGGCCGAAATGCCGGCCACATTCATCACCACGTCGAGGCTGCCGTGATTGTTGTGCACATCGTCGGCGAAGGCGGCGACGGCCGCGTAGTCACTGATGTCGAGCGCCCGCGATTCGAGCACCTTCCCTCCGGTGCGCCCGATTTCCTCGACGGTATCGGCGAGACCGGCGGCGTCGATATCGGTCAGCACCAACTCGGCGCCCTGCGCGGCGGCAGCGATCGCGGTCGCCCTACCGATGCCGCTGGCCGCGCCGGTGACCAGAGTTTTCTTGCCGCTCACGGACTTCAAGCGATCACGCACGCCGTTCCTCGAATGCTATGTGGTGACGTCCGTCACAGACGTCGCTTCCGGACCGGAAATCTCCGTTGCCCAGGAGCATACGTGTTCCCGGACACACCGCATCCACACCGGGCCGGTCGGAGCCGGTCACAGCTATGACAATCCGCCCATTACCGACAGCATTCCGGCGACGGCGACCGGCCACGGGAACTGTTCGGCGCGCGAACGAGCCGCGCGGCGCCGCTGGCCGGGCGGGCGGGCCAGCACATCGGTGACCGCCGCCGCGAAGGCCGAGGGATGGTCGGCGGCCACCGCCCCGCATTCGGCGGTGACGATATCGGCCAGCGCCGAGGATCGGCTGGCCACCACCGGGGTCCCCGCCGCCAGCGCCTCGAGCGCCGCCAGCCCGAAGGTCTCGTGCGGCCCCGGAGCCAGCGAGATATCGGCGCTGGCCAACAGCGTCGCCAAATACGTTCGGTCGGTGATGAATCCCGTGAAATGCACCGCCGGCCGACCGTCGGGCAGCGCCGCCACCGCACGCGCCCGCCGCACCAGCGCCTCGCGGCGCGGACCGTCCCCGGCGACCACGAGGCGCACATCCACCCCGTCCCGCCGCAGCCGGTCCACCGCCTCGATACTGCGATCGACCCGCTTCTCCACCGACAGTCGCCCGCAGTGCACCACCAGATGCGAGCCGCCCAGCCGGGCCCGCAACGCCCGGTCGTGGCGGTGCGGGGTGAACAGATCCAAATCGACGCCCAGCGGGACCAGGGCGAGATTCGGCGCATCGATGCGTTCGAATTCGGCGCGAGCGAACGCGGTCGTGCACACGACCATGTCGTAGTCCGCGGCGGTGCGACGATTGGCGATATCGGCGGCCCGGCGGGCGAGCGAGCCGGGCAGCACCTGGCCGAGCAGCCGATCCAGCCGCTCGTGCGAGATCATCACCGAGGCGATGTCGCGGCGTCGTGCCCAGCGGCCGAAGCCGCGCAGGGTGAGCCGATCCGACACCTCCAGCGCGTCCGGCGCCAGGCCGGTCAGCAGATCGGCCACCCGACGCGGGTCGGCCGCGCGGTAACCGCCGGTCCACGGAATCGCCAAGGCCGGCACGGTAATCCGCACCACCCCACTCGGCAGCACCTCCTCGCCGCGATGGGCGCCCGGCACGATCAGCACCACCTCGTGACCGGCGGCCACGTATCCGGCGCCGAGATGATGCAGTGCGGTGCGGAGTCCGCCCGAACGCGGACCGTAGAAGTTCGCCAGCTGAGCGATGCGCACCCGCCGATCGTGCAACCCGCGTGAACCACGCCGGCGAATATCGGATGAATCCCCGCGAAAGGATCGGCGAACCGCCTGCTCCGGTCCGTGCCTCCCCGGATCGCTTCACCCGGCGGCCGGGCGTACCCGGATCATGCCACGTGCGCCCGCTCGGGACCCAGCCGCGACAATTCGGCGCGGACCGTGATCCACTCCGAGTCCGCGAAGCGGAGCCGGAAGGTGAATTCCGTTGCGGCGCTGTCGCCCGTACCCGCGAAAACGGTCGCGAAGGCGCCGCGGTAGGTCTGCTGGTCGTCGGGATGCACCAGCGGTCGCTCCGTACTCCACCGGTGCAAGGGCGGCGGCGGCACACTGGTCCACTCGTAGACCACGCCCATCGCCAGCTCCACGAAGCCGACGCCGGCCCGGCCCGACCGGGACACCGCCCTGGTGATGGCCAGGTCGGTATCGGGACGCGGCGGGCTCACATCGGTGATCTCGTGCAGCAGGGCCCGAGTGATATGGGCGGTGCGCGCGGGGGTCGCCGCGCCGAGATGTGGATCGGCGCGATGCACCCGAATCACCAGCTGGAAGTTCCGCACGACCTCGTCGTCGCCGCGAATGGCCAGCTCACCCTGCCAGCGGCCGGCGGGATCGGTTCCGGCGACGACCGCGGTGTAGGCCATCCGCTCGTCGAAGCGCACCATCCGGCCGAACACCTCCGGCGGCGTGCGCACCAGCCGCACGTTCTCGGGGGCACGGGCGAAGGCCAGCTCCTCCAGGCCGGGACCGTGATGAGCCAGTTCGGTACCGGAGTCCCAGTCCCACGCCGCTACCGCCCGCCGCGGCGGCGGTTGCTGCCCGGCGGCGCCCAGCCACAACTGCACCCCGTGCACGGCCCCGAAGGAGCAGAAGATCGGCACCGCGATCGCCGTCCAGTCGGCCTCGGTCAGCACGATCCGCCCGTCCGCCACGGAATCATCGGACACCTGTGGATATTTGGCGGGTGCCGCGCCCAGCGCGGCGTCGATGGCGGTCGCCGCCAGGGTGGTGGCAGCGGCGCCGAGCGCACGTCCCGCCCGGGCCGGGCTGGTCCACTCCCGAATGCGCGGTCCGTCCGCGACGATCGTCGGCTCCGCCCCGGGCCCCAGCGTTTCCACGAGCAACCAAGACGAACCGACGGTATCTGCCTCGCCCATACCGGGATTCAGATTCGATGTGCTCCACGGGAAACCCGCGGCAGTTCCAGATCCAGGGGAATGCGTCCCTCGGCCAGATGCGGTTCGGCCTCGTCGGCCGGCATCGGCCGGGCGATCAGGAATCCCTGCGCCCGATAGCAGCCCAGCCCGACCAGGGTGCGCGCCGCCACCGCCGTCTCGACCCCCTCGCCGACCACTCCGAGCCCGAACGAACCCGCAAGTCCCACAATGGATTTGACGATCGCCAGGTCGTCGGTACTGGCGCCGAGCCGCTGGACGAAACCGCGGTCGATCTTCACCGCGTCCACCGGCAGCGCCTTGAGGTGCGACAGCGAACTGTAGCCGGTGCCGAAGTCGTCGATCGCGATCTGCACACCCATTCGTTTGAGTCCCCGCAGCGTGACCTGGGTGCGGGTCAGATCCGACACCACCACGTGTTCGGTAATCTCCAAGCACACCGAACTGCCGTCGATGCCGTGCCGCCGCAGCACATCCTCGACGCACTCCACGAAATCCAGGCTCACCAGCTGCACCGGCGACACGTTGATCCGAATCACCACATTCGACGCCAGCCCGGCCCGCCGCCATTTGGCGAATTGCGCACAGGCGGTGCGTAATACCCATCGGCCCAGTTCACCGGCCAGGTTCGTCGCCTCGGCCACCCCGACGAAAGCGCCCGGCGGCAGCAGGCCACGGGTGGGATGCTGCCAGCGCACCAGAGCTTCCAGCGCCACGATCCGCCCCGTGCGCAGATCGACCTCGGGCTGATAGTGCAACAGCAGCGATCCGTCGGACACGGCGCCGCGCAGGTTCAATTCGACATCGTCCTGCAATTCGAATTGCGCGCGCATCGCATCGGTGAACACGGCGACGCCGTTCCCGCCCCCGGACTTCGCCGACAACAGCGCGTGATCGGCGCGCCGCAACACATCCGCGACCGTGGTCTCGCCCGGCATCCCCAGCGCCACACCGACGCTCGCGCCGCGGCTGACCGTCTCACCGCCCACCGACACCCGCCGCGTGATCAGCTGCTGGATGCGGGTGGCCTCCAGTTCCGCGGCGACCGGATCCACCGGCTTGGCCGGCACGATCACGAATTCGTCGCCGCCCAGCCGCGCGATCATGTCGTTGGGATCCAGATGTTCCTTCAGCCGCGCGGACAGGGTGCGGATGAAATTGTCACCCGCGGTGTGCCCCAGAAAGTCGTTGAGCGCCTTGAGCCGGTCGAGGTCGAGGAAGAACGCGGCGACCGGTCCCGGGCTGCCCGGACGCAGCCGTTCCTCCATATGCTCGAGCAGCGCGCGGCGATTGGCCAAACCGGTCAGGTCGTCGTGCAGCGCGATATATCGCAGCCGTTCCTCGGCGACCACCCGTGCCTGCAATTGGGCCAGCAATGCCGCAATGGCCTTGAGGACATTGATTTCGCGGTTACTCCACTCGCGATCGCCCATCTTCATGAAGCCGAGCAATCCGGTGGGTTCGCCACGCGAGATCAGTGGGACGGTGGCGGTGGTGACATCCCCGAAGCCCGAGGACCGCCGGATCGTCTCCTGATAATCGGAGAATTCCGGGGTGGGCCGCGCGATCATCGGTTCGGTCGCATGTTCGACGGCCCGGAACACCGAATCGGCCTGGTCGAAATACACCACGCGCAGCGGGTCCGGATCGGGCACGTCCGGACGCGGCGGCCATTCCGCGACCAGCACCGTGGCCCGCCGTTCCCGGTCGGTATGGCGGACGAAACTGAAATCGACGTCGAAGTAGTCGACCAGTTTGGCCAGCACTCGTTCGGTCGCCGCCACCATCGTCGTGGCGTCGACACCCATCAACTCCGCGGCGACCTGGGTCACCAACGAGTCGAGCGTTCGCCGAGGCACCTTGTCTCCGATCGCGCTATCCACGGCATGTCAAGGGAAGGACGTCCACGCCCCGAGCGTCGATGAATTCGCCCTGAACCGACGCTAGTGTATCGACGTATTGCGGTGAAATCGCGGCGAGTTCGCGGAGAGGTCCGCGGCGCAATTCGCCCCGGCTCGCGACGACGTCGGTACCACCGGGTCGCACATGCTCGTCAGCAGCCATATCGACGCAGCGCCTCCGGTCCGGCTTCCAGCCCAGTCATACGGTTCCTACTCTGTTGCTGCGCGGCGCGGCGCGACCTTTCGGTGTCGGATTCGGCCACCCAGGGCAGTATCCGTCATCGCACCGGAATTGACCAGACGTCCGGCAAATCTTCCGAAACCAGAGCGCGGAGTCGGGTATCAGGCCAGGTCATGCCGCCGGTGTTGTACGACACAGACAACAAAAAGACCGTCCGGTCCAGAACCGGCTATCAGTCAGCAATCGGACATTAGACCAGGATCGAGATGAACAGTTCCAGCCGATCCGGACCCCGCCAGACCTCGATCTCCTCCCGATACGCGCGGGTGATCTCGGCCGACGCGGTGGCATCGTCCACCTGCGCCCACACATCCTCGACCGGATCGTGATAATCACCGTTCGGCTCGAAACGGGCATAGACACCTTTCGGCACCCGAATCATCACATCACCCACCGGAACCTCATCCGGCGTCCGATATTCGTAGCTGACCAGCACGTTGTAATTTCCGGACGGATCGGGCACGTATACGGTGTGGAGCGCCCCACCGACCTCGCGATCACGCAGCCGGTCGCGCAGAAATTCGATCAGCTCACTGTTGCTGACCTTGAAACTCGGCCGCACTCGCGGCACCACCAAACCGCCGTAGACGGCCGCATCGCGGACCACTATCGAATGGCTCATCGGGGATCTACCGCCAGGTACAGATCGATCTTGTACGCATGCGGATAGCACTCGAAATCGCCGGTGAAGGTGCGTTTGATCTGGTTGTGTTCCTCGGCGTAGGCGATCTGGGTCCACAGATCGGTCATGATCTGCGGGAAATTACCGACCGAGGAGAAACGCGCATAGGTACCGGCCGGGAGCCGGGAAACGATATGACCGCGCGTCACCTGCTCGAACGAACGGCATTCGTAGCCGACGATCTGCGTATTGAAGGTGCCCAGATCGGGGGCGTAATCGGTATAGGAGCTGGCCAGCGGGCCACCCAGTTCCTGATGCAGCACCGCGGCCCAAGCCGCCTCGAGATCACGGTCGCGCAGTTCTCCGAGCGCACGTTTCGGGCTGCGCACCGGTAGTCCGGCGACCCACGTCTCGTCCCGCTCGACGATTTCGAACTGCATGCAAGAACTCTCTCGATGTGATCGCGCCTGCGCCGCGCAACCGGTGCTGCGGCGGACCGTCCGGCTGGAAACGCCATGTTATCAACATCGAAAACGCGCAACCCGTACGTCGGCCGCGCCGAACAGCTGATCATCCGACCGATTCACCGCGGCGACCGTCCGGCTTTCCAAAGCCACCACCGCCGATCACCGCCTCCCGGTGCCGATCGTTACCCGCACCCGGAGCCGAGCAGGGTCCCGCACCCCGGGCATGCCGGGCAAACGAAATCAATCGGCTCTCAGCGCGATCCCCATCGCAAATACGGAGCTACCGATCCCGCCGGCGTGGCAGCACCCGCGTCGAGCGGGCACACTCGCAGAGGTACCGATCGAACGGAGGGCCGAGGGTGTCCAGGACCACCCGCAGCGAACGGATGCGCACCACCGGGCAGCCGGCGACGACCGCCGACTATCCGAATCTGGCCGCCATGGACGCCGCCCTGGTCGACTGCCGCGCCTGCCCGCGCCTGGTCGCCTGGCGGGAACAGGTCGCGCGCGAGAAGCGCGCCGCCTTCCGCGACGAAACCTATTGGGGCCGTCCGGTGACCGGATTCGGTCCCGACGACGCCCGCATGCTGCTGGTCGGGCTGGCCCCCGCCGCCCACGGCGGAAACCGCACCGGCCGCATGTTCACCGGCGACCGCAGCGGCGACGTCCTGTTCGCCGCGCTGTACACGATCGGCGCCGCCACCCAGCCCACCGCAACCCGCCGGGACGACGGACTCCGCCTCATCGGCACCCGAGTCACCTCACCCGTACACTGCGCCCCGCCCGACAACAAACCCACCACCGACGAGCGCGACCGCTGCCGGCACTGGCTGATCAACGAACTCGAACTCCTGGCGCCCACCGTGCGGTCCGTCGTGGTCCTCGGCGCCTGGGGCTGGCAGGCCCTGATGCCGGCCCTCACCGCCGCCGGCTGGCAGGTCCCCCGCCCCCGCCCGACCTTCGGCCACGGCGTGCACTACTCGATCGACCCCGCCCGCCCCGGCCGCCACCGCCTCGACCTGTTCGGCTGCTACCACGTCAGCCAGCAGAACACCTTCACCGGCCGCCTCACCCCCGCCATGCTCGAAACGGTCCTCGCCGAAGCCGCCACCACCGCCGGCCTCACCCTCACCCCACCCACCCAGGAACCCACCTGAGCCGGTTCTCCTCCCGCCACCCCACCCCTGACCTTCTCCCACCTCCTGCCCGCCGTTCCCCCGCCCGACCAGCCGATTCGGAATCTTCCACAGTCACCTGCTAAAGTTCTCCTCCGTTGGCTCGGAAACGAGCCACGGGGCTATGGCGCAGTTGGTAGCGCGTCTCGTTCGCATCGAGAAGGTCAGGGGTTCGATTCCCCTTAGCTCCACTTCATAGCGAATCCGCAGGTCACTGACCTGCGGATTCGCTGTTATGTGGCATCGCGCGAACTCGTTGGGCTAGTTGATCGCCGAAGATGAGTGCGACGAAGCTGGTGATCACTGCGGAGGCTTCGCTGGGGTCGATGTGCCTGTGCGCGAGTTGCAGCGGCAGGCCATCAATGAGGGACAGTCGGTTTGGGTCGGTTCCGTTGGGGTATGGGCTTGGCAGGTCACCGCATCTTCCCGGGAATATGCAGCGATCGAGAACGCGTCGGTTCAAACGAGTAGCCGACGCGTTCGACCGGCCCAGTGTGTGTGCCGGTTGACGAGCCCGCGACGAGTCGGCGCGGCGGGCATGCGCCCGCTGCGATTTTTCATCGGTCGTGCGGATTCGGATCGCCGGTTCGCCATCGCCGCACTGCGTCCGCTTGTGCGGTGCGGTTGCGCCGTTCTCGCGGGGTGATCATCAGCAGTTCGTCCACGGTTGAGGCGTCGCCGGTGGTGGCGGCGGCGTTCATCGCGGCGAGGGCCCGATCGTCGTCGGTGTAGGGCGGGACGACCAGGATGACCAGTCGACGGTCGCGGGTGCCCAGCATTTCGATCGTGTTGACGGTCCCGTTGCGGTGGCCTTCGAGGCGGATGGCCAGCCCTTCGACGACCAGATCGCTGGGCGCGTTCGCCCACTCACCGAGGCGGTAGGTGATCCGGCGGACGGGTCCGAGCCGGCCCGACACGCTCGCCAGCAGCGCGGGCAACTCGACAACGAGGTCGTCGCTGCGCGGCCACCACGCTCCGTCGACGTAGCCGGTCTTCGCCGACTCCGGTTTCAGCCGCAGCCGGGGTACCAATTCCCCGACCGAGCCCGAGTTCTCCCTGTTCGGGTGAACATTGTCCGGTGTCATGGTCGACGCTCCTATCTCGAGCGGGTATCGGTCGGTTGCGGGTGTCACGGTCCGGGTGGTGGGCCGAGATGGCCGGCCGCGGCGAGCCGCATGCGTTCCCAGGCGACCTCGGGCGCGGTGGCGGCGGGGATGACGAGCAGTGCGAGTGCGGTGTTGTGCGCTCCGTAGAGATGCATGACCTCGGGCGGTTGGTCGTCGCTGCGGCCCTGTATGCGAATGTGGTCGTCGGTGTCGATGCGTCGTTGGGCGAGACTTGTTGCGTTCCATTCGAATCCGACGCGCATCGTGGTCCCGAGGCGTGGGGTGACGGCGCTGATCAGGTCGTGCAGTTCCGACGTGAGATTCGGGGTCCACGGCCACCAGGCGCCGTCGACGTTTCCCGGGACGGCTCCGCGTTCGCGGAGCATCAGACGGGGTGTGCGTGTGGGTGTGCGGAAGGGCTGTCGCTCGTCCGAGGCTGACGTGTCCGTCTCGAAGTGGTTGACGATGGGACGTCGTGTATGGAGGCGGGGCATGATCTATCCCTCCCGTGTAGTGCCGGCGGCCACCAATTGGGAGTGGGCGGCGCGGGCGTCGGTGGATGGAAGGATTACGCGGAGTACCGTGACGGCGGTGTCGGCGCCGACGACATACATCGTGTTGCGCAAGTGGAACGGATAGGGCTCGAGGCTGATCGAACGACTTCCGACCGTCATCTGCCGGGGTGGGGGTGACCAGCCGTCCGGGTCGTAGACGATCCGATCGACCGGACCCAGCCGAATCGTCAAGACAGCCAGGAGATCCGGGAGTTCGGTAGCGAGGTCGGTGGACTCGGGCCACCACGCACCGTCGATGTAGTCCGAGTGGCGATTTTTCGGCTTCAGGCTCAGTCGCGGTGGGTGGTGGGTCACCGCGGCTTCGGGCGGGCCGGTCGAGAGGGGAGCCGGGGCGGCGGAGGCGCGTTCGGGTAGGGGATCGAGGTGGCGGCGAATTGCTTCCGGAAAAGCCTTGGTCTTGGTTGCGATTGTGTGAGCGATGGTCATGATGGACCGGTCCTTACTCGTCGAGGCGGAATGTGGTGGCAATGATCGGCATGTCGACCGTTGCCTGTGTCCGAATCCGTGGCTGCCGACTCGCCGAGAGAAGAGGGACGCGGGTGCCGACGCTCGAATGGGAGTGACAACTCCAGTAGACGCCCATGTCGAGACAATGTCAACGCTGTAGGTATACAGTTTATGTCTACGGTGGTCGGCCTCGAGGGAATGAGCCTGCGTCATGAACGAAACGTCATCGGACGTCCAGGATCCGACAGGTGGTGCCCGCATGCGTCGTGCTGCGAACGGTCGTGGCGCCGGTCAGGTCACGCGCGTGGGAGTACTCGCGGCGGCGCTGGCGATCATCGACAGTGACGGCGTCGAGGGATTGTCGATGCGCCGCTTGGCCGAGGCGGTGGGCCGGGACCCGATGGTTATCTACCGGCATGTACCGAACAAGGCGGCGGTGCTCGACGGTGTCGCCGAGATCGTCTTCGCGCAACTGCGAGTGGACAGCGCCGATCCGGACTGGGCCGGCGGGCTGCGGAAGGTCGCTCGCGATTTCCGCGCCCTGGCGCTGGCGCATCCCCGGGTGGTGCCGTTGCTGGTGACGCGGCCGCTGGCGACACCGCTCGGGCAACGTTCCCCAGCGGTGGTCCGGCCGCTCGAGGACGTACTGACATTGCTGACCCGTGCCGGTTTCTCCGGAGCCGATGCGCTGCACATCTATCGTGCATTGTTCGGCTTCCTCTACGGTCATGTGCTCAATGAGCTCCAAGAATTGGTGGAACGCCCGGAAGAGACCGACGAAGTGCTGCGCCTCGGTCTGCATCGGTTGCCGGTCACAGAATTTCCGTTGTTACGCCGACTCGCCCCGGTGCTGGCCGATTACGACGGCCGCGCCGAATTGGAACGTGGACTCGACATCCTGCTCGCCGGCCTCACGGCCACACTGTCACCTCCCCGCGCGGATACCGCCACACGCGATGCCACTGCCTGCGGGGCAGAGGAAGGATGACCGCCTTTCACGGAAGGTCGTACGAGCTTGACGACAGGCGGCGGCTGAGGGTTTTCAGTCCGGCTCGGATCCGCGCTTTGGCGGTCGGTAGCGGGATGTCGAGATCGATGGCGACCTGAGCGTAGGTGCGGTCACCGTAGAAGGCCAGTTCGATTGCTTCGCGCTGGCGGCTGCGAAGTTTGCACACTTCCCCGGCGACGGCGCGTTCGTCGAGGCGCTGGCCGACCTCGTCGTAGACCACGTCATGGTCGGGCGGGAACTGTCTACGGCCGAAAGCGCGTTCGCGGTCGGCCAGCGCTTGCTCCGAGCGCACCTGGTCGACAGCGCGACGATGAGCGAACATCATCAGCCATGCCATGGGAGTTCCGCGGTCGGCGTCGTAGTCCCCGGCCGCGATCCAGATGTGAAGATATATTTCCTGGCTGACTTCCTCGGCCAGAACCGGACTGTGCAGGATGAAGGTCAGCCTGGCGAGCAACCGAGGTCTGGTCGATCGATAGAACGCGGCGAAGGAATCGGTGTTGCCGTTCGCAGTCTCTCGCAGCAAGGTGGTCAAACTTGCAGCGTTGGTCGTCGAAGTACCGTTACGGGGACGTAGCTCGTCCTTCATCGCACACCGTTCGTCTCGCAAAAAGGTGATGCCCGGCAGCGAGGGTGCGTGCCACCTGGCCGAACCGTCGAGCCAATGCTCGCGCTGCACAGCGCTGAAATTCGCCTCGACGCGTGTTGAGTCCATATCCGGGGCGGCAGAAGCGGCCGGACTGCGTCGTCGGATCGGCGACACCTACAGCATCGCTCCAGGATGCCGGGTGTTAGCAGCGTGAGGGGCGTTGTTACCGGACCGACACCGGTTCGCCGCTGATTTCGCTGTCTGGCTACCGAGAATTATGCGAGCGGCCGCGGGAACCGGATCGCCCGCACGATCCGGTGAATTGTGCCGATCGGGAGGCCAGCACTCGCCGACAGGCACTCGCTGCCACGCCCGGGGCGGAAACAGGGAGACGGGTCTGCGGGACCGGACTCGCGCCGAGCGCTGCGTGTAGAGTCGAAGCATTCGGCGGCATCACGTGCGCTGACCAGCAGAGGTAGCGACGTCCCCGAATGCGATATCCGGTCTTCGCGGAGGCCGCGGCAGGAGCGTCCCATGACGCCACCATCACTGAACGCGTCTGTGTCCGTCCGTGATCGAACGCTCACCGACCCCCCTCGATTACGTCCGCGCCCGGATTCTGACGCGAGCGGCTATATCGATGCGACTTGGTGGCCACGATCGAGCAATCTGACAGCCGAGCTACCCGATCTGATTGCCGCACTTCGGCCGCGAGCAGAACAGATATGGCGCATCGTCTACGATCCGCGCGCCTGGTCGACCACCGACCGGCATCCCATCGTCGCCGGACGCGCTGTGCGCCTGGACCGGTACCCGTTCGAGTTGTTCGGCATCATGTATCTGTGCGCGACCAACGGCACCGTGATCGTGTTGCAAGCCATCCCGGAGAGCACCGATCCTGCCCTCGCGACATCGGTACTCGCGGCGGCCGGGCGAGCCGCTCGGACCGACGCTGCCCGGCAGTGACGGCCACGAACCCTGATCGGGATTCGCTCGCTTGTAGCCACATTCCGCTTCCCAATGGCGCGGAACGGGAGCGGTGTCGACGGGGCGCGCCGAGACGTCACAGCAATGTGTGTAGCAGGAGGCCTGTTCGGGTAATGCGCGTTGACCGATGTGCGGGTGGGGTTCGCGGCCGATCGGCGGATCGAGATATGTCAGGAAGTAGCGGTGCGGGTTACGGCCGGGAGTTCGCGTCTGCACGGCGGGCGGTTCGCCGCTCGTGGGATCGAGCTGAGGTCGCGAACGAGCGGTTGGCCGAAGCCGTCGCTCGATTGGGTGCCGCCCAGGCGAGGGCGCGTGCGGCTCGCGCTTACCTCGAGGGTCTGCCCAGCCCTCGGCTCAGGCTGCATCGCGAACACGGCAAATTCGTTAGTCGGACCAATCGGCGAGCGCCTCACTTGTCGCCGAGTCCGCGCCCGGTTGTTACGGATTCGGTGGCCGCAGAGCCCGTTCTATCCCGCCGAGGTCAGAACGCGGGTGGGAACGGAGGCGGGGCCGGTAGCTCGATCGCAAGGGACCTACGGAAGAGTTGGAGGCGGCCGATCGATCCGGGAAAACCGGCGATGGTGCGGCCGGGGTTGTGTGGCTGTGAATGTTGCCGGTTGTGGGTTGGTTCGCGCGGGTGATGCGCTAGGTTGTGGAGCACCACAACATCACACGCTGTCGGGCGGCGGTTGCCGTCGAGGTTTTGGTGTGTGCCACGGATTCCGCGGGCCGGTTTGCCCAAGCCGGCTTGTTGTGCCTTCGGCTTCCTCACTGAGCCGGGGAATCGAGGGACCGGAAGGCTCGGTGCCGGCGAGGGAGCCCTGCCACGGTCATCTCGCGCCGGCACCGTGTCCAGCCGGGAAATCGCCGGCCACCCTACCACTTGCACCCCGAGGGTGCCGACGGCGTCACACCGGCCGAGGCGCACGCTGGGGCCGATCTCCCTCCTACGCAACGGTGTGGTCTACATGTATGGCCACAGGTCAGCGTCACGGTGGGTGCGGCGTCGCAGGCGGGGATCATCGGCGGCATACACCCATCGGATCGGTACTCGAATGGTTTCCAGGCACGGCAAGCGAGCCGGATGCCCGCGGCGGTCGAGCACCAAGCCGACAACGTGATAGCCCTGGCCGGGTAGCAGGCCGAGGGCGGTGGCCTGATCGTCGGTGAGTTCGACGTCGGTATGGGCCCGTTCTATCAGTCGTAGCCCTTCGACGATGACCGGTGCGGTGTCGTAGTCGATGCCGGTGACGGTGAAGCGGAACCTGGCACCGGTCAGAAGCCCGGCCACCCACATCGATGTACCCGGTACCTCACGGTCGGGATAACGCGCGGCCGGCAGCCGCTGGGGGACCAGGACCACGTAGGTGTGCCCGATTTTCACCTCACGGGCTCGCATATCTACAGATTCGCTCCCGCACGGTATCCGGGTTACATATGGCGCGAACTCGTCGTACCGACCCGAGAAATCAGGAACGCGGTCGGCTGGTGGGTGTCCGCCGAGCACGATGCACCCGCGCACGCCGGGCGGCGATCAGGGTCTTCTGGCCGCGCGGACCCATTCACCGATGATGATCAACGCAAGCGTGGAATCCGACAGACGGTGCCGCATGTGGCATCCCTCGATTCCATTCGCGCAGGTCGCCCGGCAGATGTCAGCGAGTAGGCTGGACCATATTCGGAGGCACCTCGCATGCCGACCAGTCGAGGTCGCGTCGTCTCCGACTCGAATTCCGGCCCTGGCGGGCTGTGACAGGAGCGTCTCATGGCGCAACGATCGACAACTTTGCATCCTGCACCGCCTCGCCGCCCACCGCTTTGTACACCACGATTGCGATTGCGTCCGCGCCGCGATGGCACCGGCCACATCGACGGTGTCTGGTGGCCCCGCACACAAGACCTCGCCGCCGAACTCCCAGGACTGCTCACCGCCCTGCGGCCGCGCCTCGGACTGGTGCGACAGGTCGTCTACGACCCCACCGGATGGTCACCCTCTGCCCGGCACCTGCAGCTCGGCAGTCATCGAACCCACTTGGACCCTTATCCTTTCGAGCTTTTCAACACGATGCACGTACACAGCGCGCACGGCATCGTCGTCATACTGCAGGTTATCCCCTCCACCACCGACGGTACCGCGGCCAACGCGGCGCTGGCAGCGGTACCGGGTGCAGGGAAGCGGGTCGATCACGATCGCTGACAGCGCACCACATCCGCTCACCGTGTTGGCCGACGAGGCGTATGCCCATCGCCGTCGCGCCTTGTTTGAACCTGTCGAACGCCTACTGGCCTGATCCGAATCGCCAGCCCCTCGACAGTCATAGTGTTTGGGTTGTGGAGCGTTAGGCCCGCTTAGATCGCAGGTCAGAGCGGGTTTCCTCCGCCCGAATATCTACCTCGTTGGTCTGATCCTCCAACAAAATCCCAAACTAATTCGCTGCGCGTGGTGCGTCAGAACTGTCCGCTGACGGCTCGATCCAGCGCCTCCGCAGCTGCTCTGCGGGCTCGGCCTCGGGCCGTGTAGTGGCGTTGGGTCATGGCCGGGTCGACGTGCATCAGAACGTCGGCGGTGACGCGGGCTGGCAAACCCGCGTCGTCGAGGATCGTGGCGACCGCGCCGCGGAAACTGTGGGCGGTGACGTCCTCCGGGATGCCCAGAGCGTCGCGGACTCGCTGCCACTCGTGACCGACATTCCGCGGATCACGCAGCGCCCACACCGTCGATGGGAAGACCAGATCCAAGACCTTCGCGTTCGGGTCCGGCGGTGACGCGAGCCGGCGTGCGGCCAGCGCGACCTTGCGGCGGCGCAACATCTCCACCGCGAACTCCGGCAGCGCAATCACTCCGCGACGGTTCTTCGGGTCATCGTCCTTCTCCACCCGCACCAACCCTTGGCCCTTCACGCGGACGACCTTGCCGCTGACGCGCAGTGTGCAGTGTGCAGTCGTCGAGGTCGATGTCCGACCAGAGCAGGCCCAGGGTTTGGCTGCGGCGAAGGCCGGTTGCCGCGAGCAGGGTGACCCAGTCGGCCAAGTCGGTGCTCTCGCAGTAGTCCGCGACCGTCGGCGCGGTGTAGGACTTCACCGGAGTCCCGCGATCGCGTGCCGCGCGAGACAGCTTGCGCGGGCACGGCAGCCGCGAGGTCCGCACCGCCGCGAGCATGAACCGCAGGTCCTCGATGGTGATGCCGCGAGCGCCGCCGGTCCGGCCTTTGACTTCGATGTTCTTGGTCCACTGCGACTCTCGGACAGGATTGACGCTGAGCGCGTGCTTGCGGACGGCGTAGCGGAACATCCCGACAGCACATTGCGTCCGGTCCGCATCGACGACGCTCTTCGAGATCCCCCATCCATCAACTATGACGCTCTGCGGCACAACAGTTTTCGGCAATCCGACAACGTTTCGGCATCGACAACCACACGACTGCCACCTCATCTTCGAAGGCTCCGAAACCGACTTCGTGCTCCAGGATCACGACCGTAGGTTCTCCAGTCCGCGCAGTGCCTGTTCGACTCCGGTCTACCTGCCCTGCGAAGGTGCGGGTAGACCGGGGTTTTGAAACGACGCACTCGGACGCACCGGCGATCAGTTCGCTGTCGACCTGCGCCCGAACAGTCTTCCCCGACCGTGCCGGTGGGGCGGGGTCCGGTTTCCGGTGTCGTGTTCGGCGACCTCGGAAGGTTCGGATGTGGCGCTGGTGGTGCCGGTGTGACTGTAGTAGACCGGGGTCTCCCGTCGGGTGGACTCCAGTTCGTGGCGGGCGGCGCGTCCACGGCGGGCAGTGCGGCGGGTGCCGGCGAGTAGCAGGCCCAATCCGGCGACCGCGATGGCGCCGAGAACCATGCCGTAAAGGAACAGCACCCCGGTCGATCCGCTGACGTGATAGCCGAACACCGCAAAGTTGTCGGTCAGGAGATGACTGTTGCCGCTATTGGCGAATACTCCTACGACGCCGATGATTACGGCAGCAACCAGGATGACGAGTCCGATGATGACGATCACGGCAACTCCTCGGTTCGGTTGGTTTCCCCGCTGGTTGGGTGCGGTTGCTCGAGCCGGTCTCGCCAGCTGGGGTGAGTGCGGATATGCCGCGAGCCGCCGGCGTTTTCATGCAGGTCGCGGTCGGCCGCCGAATCGTGGTGACGGAGGCCGGGACGGGCTCGCCGGGCATAGGGGTGGACACCGGATCGGCGGCGATCGACCAGGGCCATCGCGACCGCTCCGATCGCTATACCGGCGAACAAGGTAACGATGATCATGTGCGTATGCCGCGCTGGTTCCGGACATCGCGGCGAATCTCGTCGAGTTCATGCCCGCGCGGGGCTCCGATCGGATGGACAGGGGGCTCGGAGTCGGTAGGTGCCATCGTTCACAACCTCGGTTCTCATCCGGCCGAGGGTGGCCGGATAGCTCCAGCGTAGGCCGCTCCTGCAACGTATGTCTACGACGTAGACTAACGACGTGGAAACACGGTGAACCCGAGCGCGATGAAAGAAGCGACACTGATGCTGTAATCCCCCGCTACTCAGCCCCGGCGGCGTCCGCTGCGCCTGCGATTCACCTCCGAAGCCGACGTATCGCGCACCGTCGAAGGGGCGTAGCGGCCGCACGGGGACGATCTCCTCGCCGAACTGCCGGACCTGCCGGCGACATTCGAGCTCGGCTGCGGGGCCATCTACCGGATCGTCTACAACCTCGGCGAATGGTCCACCGCGCCAAGGGCATTCAACACAGCCGAGCATCGCGTGCGGCTCGACGGCTACCGGCACCGGCCGCACCACACAGTCGGCTTGCCGGCAAGCGGTGAAAGGACGATCGCGCTGCTGATCGTCCCACCCCGCACGGACCGCGAACTCGCCCGCGCCGCCATGAGCGCGGCCGCGGACCCGAAAGGCACCGCGACGCTCGCCGACCTCCAGCACCGACTCAGCTGGATGACGCTGCTGATATCAGTTACCGCCCAGCGACGGCACCTCGGCAATGACTCTTTGGTCCGGTTTCAGTCCGGTTTCCGTTCAGCCGGTAGCTGCCCGGAAGCTGCACACCAGGACTGATCTTTGCTCCCCCGCTTCGGTCGGCGCCGCCGTCCGGCTCGGGCGCCCGGCTTCATTCGCGAATTCCGATGTCGGTCGGGCGGGGTGGTTCCGATCATGGTCGGCACAATTGACATCGCCTGCGGCGGTGCCGGATTGGCATTTCGTGCTCGCATCGGGGAAGTCCGCAGTCGGGTGTCCGGACGCCCAGGACACCGATGGGGGTGCGGAACGGCCCCAGCTGAGCGCAGCGTGGAAGAAACGTGGTCCATCGCCCCTGTCCGCCCACTCAGTGATCGGCGCGAGCACCGAGCGAGGACTCGCCACCCCCAGGGTGTCGACATACACGACCAACTGCAGCCCAGATCGGCGATAGGAATCACCTGCCGGCAAGAGTCGTTTCCTGTGAAATATGAAGCGTCACCGACCGGTAGCTGACGATGGCCGGTGGAGTTCGCTGTGTGAGGAGGGGATTGACAAAAATGATCTGATCGACCGGTCAACGCCTCCCGATGAGAAGGACCCCGGCGCGGCGGCCGGCGCCGAAAAACAACGGATAAGCTGACCTGCGCCGATGACCCGGCTCTCGGCGGCAGCCTTTACGCTGGCGGGATCGGTTGAGCGGTCGAAACCGGAGGGCGCGGGGCACGGATCGGAAACGGTCAGAAGACGCCATCGTTGAGGGCGTTGCCCCCCGGCCGGCCCAGAACCAGGCGGCGTTGCGCCGCTGGGACGACGAAGCCGGACACAGTGCACCGGCGGACGATCCCCATCCCAACGGCGGGTGCAGAGAATCTCACCCGGCGACCAGCGCGCACGGCCGAACGGACAACGTGCGCGACGCCGCGCCGGTACAGATGATCGAGTCTCTGTCGGGCTACCGGAATCGGCGGTCGATGACCTCGCGAGGAAGTTGTTCGGGAGTCGGGTAGGTGATCAGCACGCGAATGCCGTCGGGATCGACGCCGTCGACGAAGGAGATTCCGTGCAGAGTATTGGTGTAAATGCGGGGATCGTGGCCGCGCAGACGTTGTTCGATCTGTCGCAGTTCTTGCTCGCTGCCCGCGGACCAGATGACCTGCTCGACGCCCACGGCATTGATATCGCGTGTGTAGATCGCCTCGCGCGTACGCAGGTAGAGCTGGAAGCCGTCCGGCGTCAACAGAAGCGCCGCGTCCGGCTCGTGAATCGCGACGTTGCACCGGAACACGTCGCAATAGAAGTCCACGGAACGCTCGAGGTCGGACACTCGCATCAAGCAGGAGGCGATCCGTGTCGACGTTCCCACATCCGTTCCCCTCTTTCGAGAAGCGCTGCCCAGACCTTCACGCTACGCCGCGTCCGGTTCAGCCGGTGCCCAATAGATTTCGTGTCGTTGACAACACGCGGCTTTGCGGGCGAAGTTTGCGCTCAGCGGGGTTGTTTACAGCCGAATTCGGATGTCCGCCGAACCGGGGCATTGGACCCGGGCGTGGACTGTGAACGCGCGTCGGCTTATCGTCGTGTTGAATACCGTTTCGGTATTCGGACCCAGGGTCGCCGCGACACTCGTCTACAACTGGGCGCGCGGACCTTCGCCGACTGCCCGGTGACCCGCCCCTCGGAGGACGTGCTATGTCCATCGTTATCGCCGTTGTCGTTGTCGTCGTAATCGTGGTCCTGATCGGCCTGTCGCGGTCGGTGCGAGTCGTAACCCAGTACGAAAAGGGTGTGCTGTTCCGGCTCGGCAAGGTGGTCGGGGTCAAGGAACCGGGTCTGGCCCTGATCATTCCCGTCATCGATCGGCTCACGAAGGTATCGCTGCGCATCATCACCATGCCGATCCAGTCCCAGGGCATCATCACCCGCGACAACGTCAGCGTCGATATCTCCGCCGTCGCATACTTTCGCGTGATCGATGCGGTGAAATCGGTAGTGGCCATCGAAAACGTCAACGCGGCCATCGATCAGATCGCGCAGACCACGCTACGGAAGGTCGTCGGCCAGCACACGCTCGACGAGGCGTTGTCGGAGACCGACGTCATCAACGCCAACATCCGCGAGATTCTGGATGTGGCCACCCTGGAATGGGGCGTCGAAGTCACCCTCGTCGAGTTGAAGGACATCCAACTGCCCGAGAGCATGAAACGGGCGATGGCCCGCCAGGCCGAAGCCGAGCGGGAGAAGCGCGCGAAAATCATTGCCGCCGAGGGCGAATCGATGGCTGCCGCCGCACTCGGCGACGCTTCGGACACGATGATGGCGCACCCGTTGGCGCTGCAACTGCGCAACCTGCAGACCCTCGTCGACCTCGGCGTAGACAAGAACAGCACTGTCGTGTTCCCGGCACCACTGATGAGCGCGATCGGCGAACTCGGCGCCTTCCTCGCCCGCGAATCGGCCGCCGCCGCATCGATGACCACCGCGTCCCCCGATCCAGAGTCCGCCCGTCCCGCGCCGACCGGTTCCGCACCGAATTCCGGTGATCCTCGACCAGCCGGGGATCAGACCGCCGTGTAGTCCACCGCGTAGGTCAAACGGTCGGCCTAGGATCCGATCCCGCAGGACTACAGCTTGGCCGTGCTCGACGTCTTCGGCCGGTCATCGTGATGATCGCGGGCGCCCATCTCGGCGATCACCCCAACCTGCGCTGACCATAAGGCCCCGTCGCCGGCGAATACGCTTGTGATTCCGGACGAGCCAGCGGGTGCACGCAGGTGGCCGCGGGCGTGGGTAGACAGTGTGGCACCGGCGCGGGCGGTGATGGCCGCCCGGGCCGGCTCAGGGACGCGGAACGCTACGAGCCCGCTCACGCGGGAGCTGGTCGGCGTCCCACACCGGTTGCAGCATGTGCCAGTCGGCGGGATGGGCGGCGATCGCGGCGGCGAATCGGTCGGCCAATGCCTGCGTGGTAGGCCGCAGACCGCCGGCCGTGTCGATCGGTGCGCCGACATCGAAGCCCCAGCCGTCGGAAGTGAACCAGCACTGCACCGGTAGCAACGGGGCGCCGGTGTCGATCGCCAGCCGAGCCGGACCGACCGGCATGTGTGCCGGTTCACCGAAGAAGGTGACCGGCACTCCCGTGCCGGACAGGTCGCGTTCACCGAGGAGCCCGACCATGACTCCCTGCCGTAGCCGCGTGGTCAGATGCTGGAAGGGTGGGGTAGCGCCGCCGTTGAGGGGGACGATCTCGAAACCGAGACGCTCACGAAACCGGACGAAGCGTCGGTACAGCGATTCCGGTTTCAGTCGCTCGGCGACGGTCGTCGGCGAACCGATCCGCTGAACCAGCCAGACGCCGGCCACCTCCCAGTTGCCGCTGTGCGGTAGCGCCAGCACCGCCCCGCGTCCGCGCTCGGCCGCCTCGTGGATATGTTCGAGCCCGGTGGCGACGGAGTCGATGCGCTCGGCCAACCGAGCCGGATCCATCGACGGCAGCCGGAACGCTTCGCACCAGTAGCGCGCGTAGGAGCGCAGGCTCGCGCGCACGAGTTCGTCGGGCACCTGCGCCGGGGTGGTGGCCAGCACCCTGGCCAGGTTGCGCCGCAACTGAATCGGTCCACCGTCACGGGCGGCACGGTCGGCGACGGCCTCGAACGATCGCATCGCCCACCGTTGCGGCAAGGCCCGCACCAGTTGCCAGCCTGCCGCGTATCCGAGATCCCACGCACGCTCGGTCAGGGCCATCGGCCACCGCCGACTGAGGAGGTCACGGTTTCGTCGCCGCAGGCTCCCGGAGCGGCCCGAGTGTGCCGCGCAGTCGGGTCGGTGCCCCGACGAACTCCGGAACGGACGTCGCCGTGTTCTGGCCTCGGCCGGTTCTCGGGACCGCGCGGAGGTCGTCCGGTCCCGGCAGTGGTGTCGCGGTGGGCCGGGCAACCGGCGCGCCGGGCCGCGGAGATCGGCCCGATCAGCCGGAAAATGGTGCTCATGAAGTCCCCCAACGCCGGGAGGTGTACTTCCCCAGTGAACGCCGAGTAGTGGGCGCTGTCCAGATTCGACTCGCCGACGAGGGATTCTGCTTCAGGAATGGGCTCACTGTGAAGCCCGAAGATCGCTCGTCGGCACACGCGAGGGGCAGCCCGGGTACATCGCGGGTAGGCTCGAGGTGCCGGGGGCTTTTCGTACGAGACAGCCACAGTCTCGTCGTCGCTCGGTGAATGAACAGGGACCGCAATGCCGTCCCGGTCAGGAGCGTCGCGATGACGCTACAACACGAGCCGGTCCCGCTGGACCGCTCGGCACGCTTTTCCCTCCGCAGCGGCGCCTCGCCGCGATCACGGCGGTTACCGCAAGCGCCCAGGCCCGGGGTGGTGGGCGGGGCCTGGTGGCCCCACACGACCGACCTCGTCGCCGAAATGGCCGGTCTCGAGGCGCTTTTGGGCCGGCGGGCAGGCAGCGTGGAACGAATCATGTACAACATCGACGCCTGGGACCCGGCACCCAAGCGCACAGTGATCGGGAAGCGTTCGGTACGCCTGGACGGTTACCGGCATCTGCCCACGCACATGCTCTGTGTGCTGGGACTCGACGGCACCCGTCTCGTCCTCCTGGTGATCCCGGCAGGAACCGAGGCCGCGGCAGCCCAGGCGTTGCTGACGGCCGCGGCTCGACCGGGCAGCGAGTTCACCGCCGACGAACTCGTGGCCTCCGGTACCCGCCGCAGCCTCGAGAACATTCAGAACCGGGTTGCGTTGTGCCGCTGGGACGACGAAGGCGGACACGATGCGCCGGTTGCCCTGCAGGACCGAGATACGTCTATCGCGGTTGCGGGAGGTTCGAGATGACACAGAACCCGCCGCCGAAGGAGGGCGGTAGCACTGCCGGCCGTGGTGCGGGCCGACCCCAGCACTCCGAGGGCGGCGGCCAACCATTCGACACGCCGACCCGCACCCCGCGGCTGCTGCTACGCGACCGTGACGAGGAATCCGCGGGCGTGGACGGTGCCTGGTGGCCCAGAACCGACAACCTCACCACCGAACTGCACGACCTGGTCGCCGCTCTGACCACGCGACTGGGCGCCACCGCGCGCATCACCTTCGATTGGAATTCGCTGAGCCGGTCCCAGCGCGGAATCGATCCTCCGGACGGGATCGAGGTCACCGGACCGCTCCCAGGACAACCGCCCGGACTGATGTACGTCTTCGGTCCGCACGACCGGCGCCTTCGATTGCTGGTGATCGACCCCGCCACCTTCCCCGCCCACGCCGAAGCACAGTTCCGCCAGACCGTGAACACAGCCGCGGAACAGCCACGATGACGAACCACTCCATGCCGGTACCCGACCACCGGTTTCCGTAGCGAACCTCGCCGGACGGAACCGACCCGGCACCGCAAACGCATATCCCCGTAGCCTGTACCCAGCGGCAGCGACCACGGCCCGACAGAGCCCGCTCAGATTCGAATTCCGCCGAGTCGAACACCAACAGCGGCCCGGGACGGCGCCAGCCCGGGATTGCCGCGCGACCCACATATCGTTCACATGCAGTAGCGTGCGTAGGAGCGCATGCCCGCGTGTACGAGGTCGTCCGGCACCTGCGAGGGAGTGGTGACCAGCACTCTGGCCAGGTTGCGCCGTAGCTGAACCGGACCGCCGTCCCTGGTCGCGCGATCGGCCGCGAGACCGAACAGGCCCAGCGCCCACTGCTGCGGCAGGGTACGCACCAACTGCCAACCGACCGCGTAGCCGAGATCGAGTGCGCGACCCTTCAAGGTCAACGCTGGTCCTCGGAGCTCCATCGGCGCACCGCCTCCGCTCGTGTGGTGCGAGCTCGTCGTTCTCCGGGGCTGATCATCAACAGTTCGTCCACGGTGGAGATGTCGCCGGTGGCGGATGCGGCGTTCATTGCGGCGAAGGCCCGATGGTCGTCGGTATAGGGCGGGATCACCAGGAGGACCAGTCGGCGGTCGCGGGTGCCCAGCATCTCGATCGTGTTGACGGTGCCGGTGCGGTGGCCTTCGAGGCGGACGGCCAGCCCCTCGATGACCAGATCGCTGGGCGCGCTCGCCCACTCACCGAGGCGGTAGGTGATCCGGCGGACTGGGCCGAGCCGGCCTGTCACGGTTGCCAGCAGCGCGGGCAATTCGATCATGAGATTGTCACTGCGCGGCCACCACGCCCCGTCGACGTAGCCGGTCTTCGCCGAGTCCGGTTTCAGCCGCAGTCGCGGTACTCGGTCGTCGACCGGGTCGGAGCTTTGCCGATGCGCGCGGTCGTTGTCCTGTGCCATAGCGACGGTCCTGCCTCGGCCGCGTCCCGGTGTCACGGCCCGGGCGGCGGGCCGATGTGTCCTGCCACCGCGAGACGCATGCGCTCGCGTGCGACCTCGGGGGTCGTGTCGGCTGGGATGGCGAGCAGCGCCAGTGCGGTGTCGTGTGCCCCGTAGAGGCGCATCACGTCGGGAGGTTGGCCGTCACTGGCACCGTGCACGCGGATGTGGTCGTCGGTGTCGATGCGTCGCTGGGCGATGCTGGTCGCGTTCCATTCGAAGCCGACGCGCATCCTGGGCCCGAGGCGTGGGGTGACCGCACTGATCAGGTCGTGTAGCTCGGACGTGAGGTTCGTAGTCCACGGCCACCAGGCGCCGTCGACATTTCCAGTCACGACACTAGCGGTGTGCGCGAGGGGGTTCGGAACGGCTGCCGCTCGTCGTGTGCGGGCGTGTCCGATTCGAAGCCGCTGATGACGGGGCGTCGTACATGCAGGCGAGGCATGATCTACTCCTGCTGCGCGGTGACGGCGTCCACCATCGCGGAGTGGGCGGTACGTCCGTCGGTGGATGGAAGGATCACATGTAGCACCGTGACGGCGGAATTGGAGCCGACGACGTACATCGTGTTTCGCAACTGGAACCAGTACGGCTCGAGGCTGATCGAATGATCTGCCACTGTCACCTGCCGTGGCAGCGGGGACCAGCTGTCCGGATCGTAGACGATCCGATCGACCCGACCCAGCCGAGTTGTCAAGGCAGCCAACAGTTCTGGAAGCTCGGTAGCGAGATCGGTAGATCTGGGCCACCACGCGCCATCGATGTAGTCCGAATGGCCGTCTTCCGGCTTCAGCCGCAGTCGCGGTGGGCGGTGGGTGGCCGCAGGTTCGTGAAGTCGGTGCGAGGGTTGAGCCGGCGCGCTCGAGGTGTGTTCGGGCAACGGGTCGAGATAGCGCCGGATTGCTTCCGGGAAGGCCCTGGTCTTGTGTGCGAATGTGTGAGCGATGGCCATAGTGACCGGTCCCTTGCTGGTCGGGATGGAACGTGGCGGCCGAAATATTCGGCACTCGACCTGTGCCCGATGCCGCATCGACAGCTCAGGACGCAGTGGTCGGTGCTCGAAGACGTGCTGTTCCTCCAGTAGACGCCCGTGGACACGGTAATGTCAACGCTGTAGGTCTACACTCTATCGCTACCGCATTTCCCGCCGGCGAGTGAGGCTGCAACATGGACGAATCGTCATCGAACCTCCAGGGTTTCTCGGACAGGGCCGACGTGAGTCGTGCCGCGAACGGTCGGGTGGCCGGCCCGGTCACGCGCGCCGGAGTGCTGGCGGCCGCACTGGCGATCATCGACAACGACGGCGTCGAAGGGTTGTCGATGCGCCGTTTGGCCGAGGCGGTGGGCCGGGACCCGATGGTGATCTATCGGCATGTGCCGAACAAGGCGGCGGTGCTCGACGGAGTCGCCGAGATCATCTTCGGACAGCTGCGAGTGGATAGGTCCGACCCGGATTGGCGCGGGCGGTTGCGGACGATTGCTCGTGATTTCCGCGAACTGGCGCTGGCGCATCCGCGGGTGGTTCCGTTGCTGGTGACGCGACCACTGGCGACGCCGCTCGGGCAGCGTTCCCCAGCGGTCCTCCGGCCGCTGGAGGACATACTGGCCTTGCTCACCCATGTCGGCTTCTCCGAAGCCGATGCGCTGCACATCTATCGCGCGCTGTTCGGTTTCCTCTACGGCCATGTGCTCAATGAGCTGCAGGAATTGGTGGAACGTCCGGAAGAGTCCGACGAAGTACTGCGACTCGGCCTGCATCGGCTGCCGGTCACCGAGTTCCCGTTGCTGCGCCAACTCGCGCCGTTGCTGGCCGACTACGACGGTGAAGCCGAGCTGGAGCGGGGACTCGATATGCTGCTGGCCGGCCTTACGGCCACTCTGCCGCACCCCGGCACGGGTGCCGCCGCACCCGATATCGCTGCCGGCAGCGGAGAGAAGGGGTGACTACCTCGACCGGCGGCGGCGGACGGCCGAGTCAGCGTATCAGCTCGAAGTATCAGTGTCTCAACGAATTTCACCGATCAGCCTCGGGGTTCTCTGTTAGGTTGACTTTTACGGGAGGTCGTACAAGCTCGATGGCAGGCGGCGGCCGAGAGTTTTCAGTCCGGCTCGAATCCGCGATTTAGCGGTCGGGACCGAGATGCCCAGGTCCACGGCGACCTGGGCATAGGTGTGGTCACCGAAGAAGGCCAGCACGACCGCTTCGCGCTGGCGGTCGCGGAGTTTGTGTACCTCCCGGGCAACAGCACATTCGACGAGACGCTGGCCGACCTCGTCGTACACGACATCGCTGTCGGGCGGGAACTGTGTAAGACCGAAAACGCGTTCGCGGGCGGCCAGTGATTGCTCCGCCCGCACCCGGTCGACAGCGCGGCGATGAGCGAACATCATCAGCCACGCTATGGGGCTCCCGCGTGGGCCCGGCACCCGCACCACCTGGAACGCACCCCTGCCTCGACCCTGAATTCCGGCCGAGCCAACCACTTCGCCAATCCTGATCAGCGCAATCGCGGAAATCCGACGCCCACCGTCCAGCATGCCATCCCCGATTTCCATTCGAGCATGCACCGGAAACAGGTCGATCATGATCCACGCCAGCGCACCACGTCCCCTCACCGTGCCGGCCGACACGGCGTATTCCGGTCCCGGTTGCGCCGTGGTTCAATCTGCCGAATGCCTAACGGCCTGATCCGTATCGCGGGCCCTTCGACCGTCAGCGGGTTCGGGTTGTGGAGCGTTAGGCCCACCATATGGTCCTTATTCAAACCCTGACCTGAAGAAGAGCCCCAGGTCAGGGCTTCAATCAACCATAGCGACTCGCCACCCATCGGGGCGGCGAGTTCCGTTTCTGGCAGATGCGCCTCAGGACACTCCGCGCCAGCGCCACCGCCCTGCCTGGATCTTCCCCACGCCGTACGGCCGCAACTCCAGTTTGTATCGCATGCAGCCCCGCCAGGGTGGGGCTGCAACTCGTGTCCGATGATCTCCTCGTTGAACACGTAGATCCGCTTAAAGATCGCATGGTTTAGGCTGCGCCGAACCTTGTCGCTCGCCCTCTTGTACATCTCGTAAGGGTTGCGCAGCAGCTCTAGGCTCCTTGGCCTTCTGGCCGATCTTGTAGGCGATGTCGGCACCGCCCTCGCGCGAGCGGTACTCGTTGAACGCGGCCAGGATGCCATGCATCAGCTGGCCGACCGGTGTGTCATCGATCGACTCTGTCGCACTGACCAGGCTGACGCCGCGCTTCTTCAAGTCGGCCATGGTCCTGCTTCATCCTCGTCCCAAGTCGTCCGTCAGCTTCTGGTCCCAGGGGTCCTCGTTTGGCACCACTCCCGCCCGGTGCCGTCCAACGCTTTCCGTCGAACTCCAGTAGGCCCCGACTCGGTAGCTGAGCACCGCCGTGAAGAACACGGAGGCGGGCCACAGTACCCCGACGATCGAGGGCACCACCTCAGTCGTCCTCGATCAGTAGCAGATAGGCCGCCTCCAGGTGCACCACACACTCGTCCGGGTGATGTGTCCTGTGAATATGGCGCAGTTCCTCGGCGCGTTCCGACGTCAACTCCAGCAGATGCACTTGGCACATGAACTCGGCCAGCTTCCCATCTGCGTGCACGAAAGTCCTCTGGCGCAGAGGGTCTGGTGACATCACGGCGGTCATCCCTTCGGTGTCGACATGAGTGGCGCTCGATGGAATCGAAATTGGTTGCGCCTGAATGTGTTTGAAGATGACTTTTTGCTGCGACAGCTACATATCCGGCGGCAGCCGCCGACCCGTGGCCAGTTCCGCGACCAGGCAGTTGTAGGCGTCACTCATCCGGGCCACCCAGTAGGCATCTTCGTGAGATTGCCTGTCGAGGTAGTCCAGCCAGAGTTCCGCCAGCCGAGAGACCACCAGGCCGACAGTTTCGGTGTGCCACATCCCGGCCACATGCTTGCGGCTTCGAAGGACTCGCGTCACGGCCTGGTCGATCGTCGCGGCGAGTGTGGCGAGCTGTGCCTCTGCTGCGTTGAAATTCTCTACCGCCTGCCGAAGCATGCTGTCAGACAACGCATCCGGCTCCGCCATCTGCCGAATAGCCTCGCGTCGTTGGCAGTGAAAGGGAATCAGGGCGGAAGCCGCGTCAGTCAGATCGGCCAGGGGTGACGTCACCACGTCGCCCCGAAAGGCCCGCTGAAGATGCTCGGCGGTCGGGAACAGCGGTAGCTCGTTCACGGCACTTACCGCGGCTTGCTGGAAGAGGGGATGACCCGGCCGGCCTCGGCCAGCGTCTGGAGCGCCGCTGCCTTTCGCGGGCACCGTTTCGCCCGGCAGGCGACGTGGAACTGCATGACGGAGTGCGCCTGGTCGATGCCAAAAGGCGTCTCAGGTGCCAGGTGAGTTTCCTGCTGAGTGATGGTGGCCAACTGGTGGATGGCGAGTGTGCTGTACGGCATCGGTCCGACTACCTCCGGTGATCGTGAAAGGCGATAGGTACCCGGCCCCAAGGGCTTTCGCCACCTGGCCCGGCTCACCGGGCGCGGGTGCGCCGTTCACGGCTAACGGCGTCGGCTTGGGGCCGGGTACCAGGACCACAGTGGCGGACCCGGGTATTCGCCGGTATGCCGAAATCCGCACCGCCGCTAGGTATTTCCCGTATGTCACCCCAGCGCCGCGACACCAGCCCGTACGCCGGTTTACCAGCGGGTTTGACATATACATGAAACGTATAGGCGGTGGGTCGAACCGGTGGTAATGTCCGCCCGACCAGGGAAAACGGCGCACAACCCGACCGCACCGGGGGCAAACGATGACGCGGGTACCGAAGCCGCAGCGGTACTGCACGCGCTGCGGCAACCGCCTGAACAGCTACAACGGCCAGCCATATTGTGGCCCATGCGAGGCCACCTTCCGCCAGGAGATGGCTCACCCGCCGGAGGTGCCATTCGGGTTCTGGCAGACCGATCAAATGCGCGATGCGCTCGCTACCTGGCACATGGGGCGGGTCATTGCGGCGTACCGGACGCATCCGTACCACGGCCGGACGCTGCCGCAGGAACTCGTCGCCGGTTGGCTCGGCCTGACGCAAGCTCAGCTCAGTCGCTTGGAGAAGGGCCCGGCACCGGAGTACCTGTCGAAATTGATCCGGTGGGCGCAGATCCTTCGGGTGCCCGCGGACCTGTTGTGGTTCAAGCTGCCCGGCGCGTCCGCCGCTACGCTCGATGATGTGAAGCGCCAAGATTTTCTTCGCGCCGCGCTCGGCGTCACGGTAACCGGTGCCGCCGCGCCGCTGATGGATCTCCTCAGTGCGATCCAGCCAAGCCCGGTGCCGTCGACAGTCGGCGCGACGGAGATCGAGCAGATCCGTCAAACCGCCCGCGAGTTCAGCACCTGGGACCATGCCTACGGCGGCGGCCTGATCCGGGAAGCGGTTGGCGCGCAACTTCGTTACGCCGTCAGTCTGCTGAGTGCCAACTGCGCGGAGCGGCACCGTGCCGAATTGCAGAGCGCGGTGGGATTCTTGGGGCACACCGCGGGCTTCATGGCCTTCGACGCCTACGCCCATGCTGACGCTCGAAGTATGTTCCGATTGGCTTGGACATGCGCCGAGGAAGCCGGCGACTGGCACCTTCGGGGGAAGGTGCTGTCGTCGATGGCCCGCCAGGCGATCTGGTGCGGCAATCCCGATGACGGCCTTACCTACATCGAACTGGCGATGGTGCGTTCGGACCGGCTGACAGCTACTGAACGTGCCATGTTGCAGTCGGCACGGGCGCGAGCGCTCGCCAAGCTTCACCGTGTCGAAGAGGCAATGTGGGCCGTCGGGCAAGCAGACGAAGCATTCGCCGACGCCTCGCCCGAAAACGATCCGCCGTGGATGTCCTACTACGACGGGGCCCAGCATTCCGGCGATACTGGCCACGCGCTGTTCGACCTTGCCGTGCAGGGCAGATTCTTCACGGAAGCCAAGCAGCGCCTCCAGACTGCCGTTGACGGGCACACCGACACCTACGTACGTTCCCGAGCGATCTCGGGCATCAAGCTGGCGTCGCTCACGATGGCAGCTGGCGATCCGGTCGAAGCAACGGAGCTGGGGACAGCTGCCTTGGCTGACGCTGGCCATATCCGTTCACGCCGTGCTGCCGACGATCTGCGCGAACTGGCGGGCTTCGCGAAGCAGCACCAGCGGACGACTGAGGTCAACGAACTCCGTACCCGGATCGACGCTGTTGTGGCGGGGGTATGAGCGAGGCGAACCCGGAGGAGGTGTCGGCTGTTCTTCGGTCTGCCTGCACTGCAGCAGGTTTCAATTCGTCCGGTGCCGAGCTGCTAAGACTCGGCGAGAACGCGATCTACCGGCTGCCTGGCGGCATCGTGGTGCGGATCAGTCGGCCAGGACAACAGGCTGCCGCTTCGCGGGAGGTGGCGGTGGCCCGGTGGTTGGAAGCCGCGGGCGTCGAGGCCGTCCAGGCTGAACCCGATGTCCATCAGCCTGTCGAGGCTGATGGTCGGGCGGTGACGTTCTGGCGCGAGCTGCCACCCCACCATCCCACCACCCCCGCCCAGGTGGCTGGGGCACTCAAGAAGCTTCACTCGCTGGCACCGCCGGCGAATTTCACGCTCGGAGAGGTCGCACCGTTCGTCCGCCTCGATGAGCGAATCGCGGGTGCGGCTTCCTTGCCGCACGATGACCGACGCTGGATGCGCGAGCACCTGGCGCAGCTGCGTCGGCGGTGGGAGAAGCTGCCGACCGGGCTGCCCTGGTGCGTGATTCACGGCGATGCCTGGGTGGGCAACGTCGTGGTGGCCGACGACGGCCGCGTGATCCTGCTCGACCTGGAGCGCACGTCGATCGGGCCGCCGGAGTGGGACTTGGTACATACGGCGATCAAGTGGTCATCATTCGGGTGGATCGACTCGAAACAGTACGGCGAGTTCTGCGATGTCTACGGGTATGACGTCACAGGGTGGGAGGGGTTCGAGCTGCTTCGCGACATCCGGGAGTTCCGGATGACGACGATGGCCGTGCAGGTGGCGGCAAACGATCCGAGATGGCGGGAGCAGGCGGGCCATCGGTTGGCTTGCATTCGCGGCCAAGCGGGCGACCGGCCTTGGTCGGGCTGGCATGCGTTGGAATGAGCGCCTCAGCTCGCTCGTAAAGCCTACCGAGTGGAATGACATGAAATGACACCCCGCCTGAAAAAGATCCTT
>NZ_BAGM01000112.1 GCF_000308855.1 Nocardia veterana NBRC 100344
GTGGGCTGGGTCTTCTCGGCGGCCGCGGCGATCGTGGAGGCCAACGCGACCGGCTTCACATCGTCGCTCTTGTGGCCACCGGCGGAGGTGATGGCAGCGAAGGCGGCAAGGGCCAGGGTGGCGGATCCGGCGGTACGCGCGGCCGCCTTGGCTCTACTGCTCGTCGTGGTCTTCGACATTCGGTGCTTTCCTACTCGTGGTGTCTCGGCCTCGGTGGCCTGCCGCAGGCAGCGAGGGACCAGGGTGGGCCCCTCCGGGGGACTCACCTCGGGTGCTGCATGCTGTTCGGATGGATGGGAAGCCGGGGCTTCCCGCCTGTGCGGCGCGATCGGCCGCGCTCGGATCCGGCTACCGGATACCGTCGCCGGGTGGCCCGGCGACTACGCGCTGAGCAGTCTCGGCCGGCGCGGGGCGCAGCACGGCGGGCGTGCCCGTGGGCAGCTCCGGCGAGTTCACGTTCCGCATGGCGTTCGACAGCTCCTCGTCTGATTCAGACTCGACGTCTGACAACCAACGAGGTCACAGGATGATTGCGGCAAGTGAACGTAAACTTAACTCGAGATGAACAAACGGTGCCGCTACTCGCGATTTACCCCCACCGGCCGCCGCAACCTAGCTCTGACCTGGGAATTCGGTCGTCACGACGACGTGCTGCGCATCACAGAAAAATAACGCGTGTCGCGCTGGACGTGGGTGTTTTGTCCGATTTTCTGACAGTTCGGCAACTGTTCGGTAACGATCGATAACGCTCGGTAACCCCGTCGTCGGAGGGCCCGATATCCCAAGTTCGGCAACCGCCGGGTAGCCGGAGCATTCGGGCACAGAAGCCGGGAATTCAGGAGCCGGCGCTCACCATGTCCACCCGCGTATCGGCGCGGACCGGTCCGGATTCGCCCGCCGCGCCCCGCCCGCCGCGCCCCGCCCGGCGCCAGGCGACGCAGAGCGCCCAGCAGCAGCGGCAGCGTGCAGATCATCAGCAGCAGGCGCAGGCTCTGCACGCTGGTGACGAGCGGCATATCGGCGTTCATGTCCTCGGCGGCCGCAAGGACGGCGTTGATTCCGCCCGGTGTGGTCGCGAGGTACAGATCGGACAGCTCCAGATCGACGAGACAGCCCAGGCCGATCGCCATCGCCCCCACCAGTGCCGAGACCACCACCACCGCCACCGTCATCGCCGGAATCAATCGGGCCATCTCGCCCACCACCGCCCGAGTGAACCGGGAGCCGACCTCGAAGCCGATCAGGTCGAACAGCAACTCCTTGAACAGATTGGTCGGAGCGTAGCCGTGACTGATGCCGAGGGCGGTCAGCACCGCCGTGGCCGGCAACGGCCCCAGCAGCGCCGGATTCGGCAGCCGGAGGCGACGACCGAGGCGAATGCCGATGACACCCAACATGATTGCCGTCGACAGCCCCGCCACCTGGTCACCGCGCCCGACGACGGTCCACTGCGCCAGATCCGGATTCGTCACCGCGTCGACGAGTCGCGCCCCCGGCGTGGCCGTGCGATCGCCGTCGTCCAGCAGCATCGCGACGGCGGGCGCGGTCAGCGCCACCAGTCCGACGCGCAGATATTGCATGAAGGCGACCCGCCGCGGATCCGCGTCCAGCTCGTCCGCGCAGGCGATCACCGCGGCCGAACCACCGGCGATCAGCCCGAGGACAGCGGTCGACGAATCCACCCGGGCGACCCGCGAGAAGACCACGGCCGCAAGAACACTCACGACCACCGTGGCCGCGGTGACCGCCAGCACCGGCAGCAGGTCCAGGCCGATCGACCGGAGCAACGACAGCTGCAGGTAGCTGCCCATCAGGACTCCGAGCATGGCCTGGACGGCCGTGGGCACCTGCCTCGGCAGCGGCGCGGGCAATCGCCCGGACAACGCCAGCGCCGCGCCGACAACGATCGCCACGATCATCTGCGGTGCGGGGAAATACCAGCGCTCCACCATCTTCGCGATCGCCGGCACACCGGCGACCAGCGCCACCCACCCGACCATGCCACCGGGTCATGCCGTTGGATGCTCGTCGGCGGCGAGGAACTGCCGGTAACACTGCCGTTATCGACGACCACCCGGACAGTGATTCCGGACGCACCCGGCTTGTGCGCTGTTGCAGCGACCGCCGCCGATCCGGCGGAACGTACCGGACGCAGCGGTGGCAGACGACGCGCAATCGATCCGCATCCGCTGCGCTCCGGCGAACCGACGTACCGCCCCGATCGCACGCGGACGCGACGGCAGGGCGTGGGTTCGGCTCAGTGCGTGGGCAGACCCGAACCGCTGAGGAAACCGAGCAGATCGTGGCGGGTGATGACGCCGATCGGCTTGCCGTCCTCGACCACCATCAGCGCATCGGTCGATTCCAGCGCCTTGGTCGCGGCGGACACCGGCTCGCCCGATCCGATCAGCGGGAACGACGGGCTCATATGCTTCGAGACCGGATCGGTGAGATGAGCGCGACCCTCGAACACCGCCGAGAGCAGATCGCGTTCGGTCACGCTGCCCGCCACCTCACCGGCCATCACCGGCGGTTCCGCGCCGACCACCGGCATCTGCGAGACGCCGTATTCGCGCAGGATCTCGATGGCGTCCCGCAGCGTCTCCTGGGGATGGGTGTGCACCAGATCGGGCAGCTCACCGGATTTACCGCGCAGCACGTCGCCGACGATCTGTTCCGCGGTGCTGCCGTCCAGGCGCGAGCGCAGGAAGCCGTAGGAGCTCATCCAGTTGTCGTTGAAGATCTTCGACAGATAGCCGCGCCCGCCGTCGGGCAGCAACACCACGACGACCGCGTCGGGATCGCGCTCGGCGACCTGCAGCGCGGCCACCACGGCCATACCGCAGGAGCCGCCGACCAGCAGGCCCTCCTCGCGGGCGAGGCGACGGGTCATCTCGAAGGAGTCGGCATCGGAGACCGCGATGATCTCGTCCGGCACCGCCGGGTCGTAGGCCGAAGGCCAGAAGTCCTCACCGACACCTTCGACCAGATAGGGCCGGCCGGTGCCGCCGGAGTACACCGAACCCTCCGGGTCGGCGCCCACGATCTTCACCTTGCCGCCCGAGACCTCTTTCAGGTATCGCCCGGCGCCGGTGATCGTGCCACCGGTACCCACGCCGGCGACGAAATGGGTGACCTTGCCCTCGGTATCGCGCCAGATCTCCGGACCCGTGGTCTCGTAGTGGCTGGCCGGACCACCCGGGTTGGAGTACTGGTCGGGCTTCCACGCCCCGGGGATCTCCCGGGTCAGCCGGTCCGAGACGCTGTAGTAGCTGTCGGGGTGCTCCGGCGGGACCGCGGTCGGGCAGACCACTACTTCGGCACCGTAGGCACGCAGGACGTTGCGCTTGTCCTCGCTCACCTTGTCCGGGCAGACGAAGACGCATTTGTAGCCACGCTGCTGGGCGACCAGGGCCAGACCGACACCGGTATTGCCGGAGGTCGGCTCGACGATGGTGCCACCCGGCTTCAGCAGACCCTGCTCCTCGGCGGCATCGATCATCTTGACCGCGATGCGATCCTTCGAACTACCACCCGGGTTCAGGTATTCGATCTTGGCCGCCACCACCCCGGAGTTCGGGCCCACCACAGAATTCAACCGGACGAGCGGGGTATTACCGATCAGGTCGACGACGTGGTTCGCGATGCGCATAGCTACATCGTCGCAGAGCCGGATATCGGGCTCGCGATTGGTCCGGTCCGGCGACGCCCGGCGTGGCCCACTACCTGCTCACCTTCGACCCACCGAATCGGGCGGTAGCGGGCCGTCTCGGCGTCGGTCGAACGTCGCCGCGGTGTGCACCACCGGTGAGCGCTCGGTGAGCGATTCGTCAGCCGGATGCGAAACCCTTCGACCACGGTGGCCCGACGCCGGATATGAGGAGGGCAACGACATGAGTGCCGGCAACGAGAACGCCCAGCCGAACGGTCCGGGTGCCGGAACGTATGTCACCCTGGCCGACATCGAGAAGCATGAGCAACAGGAGCTTCTCGACGACGGGCAGCGGCCGGCGCCGGCGCCACCGCGGAACGTCGAGCCGCCGGTGGTCGGGGTGGTAGCGGCCCAGCGGGCCGGCGTTCCGGCACCGGGCCAGGTGACGTCGATACCGGCGACGAACAGCATTCCGTCCGGCGGCCGCATGTCCAATGGCCAGTCCATTCGAAACGGCGGTTACGTCCTGGCACGGGACGAAAGCGGTGATTACCTGCTCACCGGGCCCGGCGGCGCGAAATTGTGGGGCTACTCCGGGGCCGGGACCCCGTTCGATACGCAATCCGGTGCATTGGTGCTCGAGTCCGATGGCTCGCTCCGACTGAAAGACGCGCAGGGCAAACCGGTTTCGACCATCGTCTCCGCCGACACACGGCGCCATGACGACCTTGTGCTCCTCTACCATCCGGCCAACGAGTCGCCGGGCTTGCGCTGGCTGATCGAACAAGCCCGATGCGTGGTCCAGCTGACACTCGACCTCCTCGGCTGCCGTGCGGTTTCGGAGGTGCCGGACTTGTCGGCCTGGTTACGCAGCAAAGGACTTCCGGACGGGTCGCACAGTTCGGCGACCGTCGACGCATACAACGCGGCGGACGCCCACCTGTCGGGTATCGAGTCGGAACTCAGGGCTCTCGAGGGCAAGGTCGATGCGGTGTGCCGAGCCGGCAAATCGGATTCCGACGCGGTGCGCGGAAAGATCCATGCCGACATCGCCGAGCTCAATACGATGCTGCGCGCCGCGGACAACCATGCGGAGCATTTCCGAGCGGTCACCGACATCCGGGTGTCCACGCATATCCCCAGCTCCGATCGAATTCGAACGCGAATTCAACCGGCCTTCGAGGAGAAGGTGGAGAAGGCGATCGTGAACAAGGTCGAACATGTGGAGAGCTTGGTGCGGACCGCGACCGAGGCCAATCACCACCGGGCGCGCACCATCTCCGGACCCGCCACCCACCGCACAGCGCCGGGGCACGCCGGGCGGGTTACGGCGCCGCACGGCTGCCGCACCCGGACCGCGGCCCGCACCGCCCCCGCCGACGCGGATCCGGCTCCGCAGCAGTTCGTGGCGGGTACGGACAACGCTCCCGACGGTCTCGTGTCCGGCGAAACAGTCGAGGGCGAAGGCCGGTTCGACTCCCCGCTCACCGAAGCGATGCTCGAGTCCAGCTCGCCGTACTTCAACCCGGCCGAACCGAAGGGCGCCGACGCGGCAGTGCCTCGCGGGATCGCCGACCGCAGCCAGGAGTTCCCGTGCCCGGCTTTCTGGGCCATGAGCCCGTGGACGTGGAACCTGCCGGATCCGATGACTGTGCTGCCGCAGTACGGCCTGCCCGCGACGGTTCGGCAGGGCCGGCCCGCACCGCCGGTCTCGATCCCGAACTGGGCCGAGGATGTTCCGATCCTCGGAACACCCTCCCCGCCGCCGCGCGGCGAACTCATTCTCGTCACCGTCGCAGACGAACACACCAGCGGCGCCGAGTGGGCTGACGAGTCCCGGCTCGAACAGGGCATATCGATGTTCGGCGGCACGAATATTCCGGGCTTCCGCACCGGCAGGGACGCCGTCCGAACGACTGAGACAGGACAGCCCGGGTAGCGCCGCGGTCGAGGCCGGCGCCGGTCCGCCGGAGTCGCGGTCGAAGCGGCGCGACGATCAGGGGGCGCCCGCCGGATCAGCGGATTCCCCTCTGCCCGTGGACTTTTCGGCACAGAACTCGCGGACGACCCGAAGCATGCGATACCGCCCGCCGCACCGGCCGACCAACGACTTGTCGACCAGACTGCACAACAACTCTTCCGCCGCCGCGAGCCCGCTTCCCCCGACGGCGTCGGCCAGATCGAAAACTGCTGGAAATGCGGCGATCCGCTGCGCCATCGTTCGTTCGTCGTCCGACAGCAGGTTCCAGCTCCACTCGACGACCGCTCGCAGACTGCGGTGCCGGGGCGATCCCGCCCGATCCTCATGCGCGAGGAGGTCGAACAGATCATCCGATCGAGCCGCGATCCGCTCCAGGGGCAGCGTGCGCAGGCGGGCAGCGGCCAGCTCGATGGCCAGCGGCAGGCCGTCCACCGCCGCGCAGATCCGATGCACCACCTCGACGTTGTTTGCGTCGACGACGAATCCACGCTGTGCCGCGGCAGCACGATCGGCGAACAACCGGAGGGCAGGTCCGGTCCGGTGCGGAAACCGATGATCGGGCCGGCCGACCCTCAGCGGGTCGACGGCGAAGAGCACTTCCCCGACTATTCCCAAGGGCTGTCTACTGGTGGCCAGGACCGACACCCGCGGGCAATGCGCGAGGATGCGATCCACCAGTCCGGCGGCCTCGGCGAGGACGTGTTCACAGTTGTCCACAACAACCAGCAATGTCCGCCCGGACAACGAGGCGAGCAGTGTCTGTTCCCGGTCGGCCCGTCCCCGGACGGTGCAGTCGGATCGGCTTCGCGCGGTGTCGTGGACACCGACCGCGGTGGCGACGGCGCAGATCACCTGGGCGCCCTCGCTGACCGCAGCGAGATCGACGAAGCATACGTCCGTCGTCACTCGGCCGGCCGCCTCGACGGCCAGCCGGGTCTTGCCCACCCCGCCCGGCCCGGTCACCGTCACCAGCCGAGCGTCGGCGACCGTTTTCACCAGCGTCGTCAGCTGTTCGTCGCGTCCGATCAGATTCGACAGCGGCACCGGCAGTGGCCGGGGCCGGGGGGTTTCCAGCGCTTCGGCGCGGAGCACCTCGAGATAGGCGCCGGTCAGTACGGCCGACGGATCGACACCCAGCTCGTCGTCGAGCAGCCGTCGGGCCCGGTCGAATTCGACCAGGGCCTCGGCCCGCCTACCCGCCGCGCCCAGCGCTTGGACGAGCAGCGCGCGCAATCGTTCCCGCAGCGGATGAGCTGCGGTCAACTCCGATAATTCGGCCAGCACCGACCCATGCTCTCCGCACCTCAGCGCCGCCTCGGCTCGATCTTCCTGCATCGACAGCCGTACCTCGGACAGCTGCGCGACCACGCCGGCGACGAACGGCACATCCGCGATATCGGCCAGCGGGTCGCCGCGCCAGAGACACAACGCGTCGTCGAGGAGCCGCAGTGCGCCGCGGGCGTCGCCGCGGGCCGACGCCCGGCGGGCGGCGTCGGCCAGCCGCGTGGTGCGGTGAAGGTCGATCGAATCGGGTTCCATCTCGAGTAGATAGCCCCCTGCCTCATATCGGAGAATCTGCTTCGCCGGTGACACCGCACGCAACGCGCGACGCAACCGGGACGCCTGCGCCTGCAGCGCGTGGACCACGTCCGCGGGATGGCAACCGCCGTACAACGCCTCGACCACCCGGTCGCGACCGACGACCCGCCCGACGTCGAGGGCCAGCAGCGCGAGGAACGCGCGTGCGAGGGGACCGCCGACATGTACCGGTGCTCCGCCTGCGGATCGCACCTCGAGGGGGCCCAGCACACCGACCTGACAGGCCGGTCCCCCGACGTCGGCGCTGCGAGGCAACACCGCTGAATCTCCCCTCCCGCTCGGATCGGCGAATGCCGAATGTCGGTCCCGGCGACGGCCGAACGGCCATGCGGGCAACCGGGATCAGGATGCGCGATCGCACTCACCGGATGCTTACAGAACTCTTGCCGGACCAGCAGGTCACCGCGGTTCCCGCCGCTGGGGTCGGACAGTCCGCTGCCCGCTGCTCGGGGAGTTACGTTATCGGTGGGCACACTGCACGGGGAGGGCGGAATCGATGGCGTACTCGACGGAACCGGAGCTGATCGTCGGTGGCCGCGGCGAAATCGGTGTGGCACAGGCGGGTTCGGGATGTGCCGTGCGTTTCGGTTCGTCCTGGGCATGGTTGTGCTGGCCCGACCTCGACGCCACGATGGTCTCGCGCTTGGCGGCACCGCCGATCCGGCTCGTGTCCCGGCCCGGCTTCGGTTTCGACCTGGCCGAGTCCGAAGCGGATGACCGTGTACACGACTTGCTGATGCCCGGCTACTGGCAACGTGTTCGGGTCGAGGGCCCGGTGCGGATTTTCACCGTGCCGGCCATCGGGCCGGTGGCCGTGGCGCCGGGCCCGCTCGCGCTCGTCGTGGACGATGACGACCGGGCCGAGTCGGTGGTGGATCGGTACGTCGACGCCATCCGCGCGGGGCGAAGGCCGGTGGTCCTCGCCGTGGCGGCCGTGCGCGGCGGTGTCGACGACACCGTGGCGTTCGTGGTCGACGGTCATCACGCACTCGCCGCTTACCGGCGACTCGACCGGTGGCCACCGGTCGACTTACTGATCTGCGACGACATTCAGTGCTGGCATCCGGAACACCGCGCGGGACAGCCGGATTGCTGTGCGGAGTCGTGGATCGAGTGTTGGCGCGGCGACCCGCTCACCTTCGGAATGGAGGATCTGACCGCCGCATTCGCGCATCACCCGCGGGCCGCGCGCGCCGCCCGACCACTCTTCGCGTCGTTCGGCGACATCAGGACCGGCAGGCCGGGGCATATCGTCGATGTCGTGGACGGGCGCGGCCTCATCAGGATCGAGGGGTCGCGGGATCGGCCGGCGGCGAGTGTGCTGTGGTTGAACGGGCGTCCGGCGCTCGCCGACGCGCTTCTCGCCGACGGATCGCTGGCACATCTGGTCGCCCGGCTCGCGCCCGAACAACGCCCGGCCGGTCTCGACGAACTGGCCCGCTGGCTCGCCGCCCCGGTGGTCGCCCGCGACTACGCAGGTCATCCCGTCCTGTCCCGGGAATTCGTGGACAAGCTCGACCCGCTGCTGCACCTGTTCGCGCCGGGGCGCTATGCGATCTCGATCGCGACAGCGACGTTGTCGTTATGTCCCAGCCGCTACGGGTTCCAGCCTCCGGATGCGTCCGGGTGGGCGGTGGAACAGGCCCCGGGGACATGGGTCGCCATTCCGTGCGATTACCGCGGCCACCACCTCCACGCCACGCGTGATTCGGCCGAACTGGACCCCGCTCGCATCGATTGGTACATCGAACGCATCGCCGCCGGCGCCGAGCCGGTCGCGATCGTGGTGTCAGCCGGCTCGGCGGAGCCGGGAATCGATTCGCAGCGAGCGCGTTTCCTGCTCGACGGCCATCACAAGGTGACGGCCGGCGCCTCGGTGTACCTCGAGATATCCCCGTGCGACGGAGACGGATTCGCCGATACCGTCGAATTCTCTCGGCGAGTGGATCCGTATCTGCGCGATATGCCGTACTACGGCCGCTGGTCTCGGTCCGACGGATACCGCAGCTCCCCGCCGCTGTACCGATCCTATCCGCGACTGTTGACGATGTACCCGACCTCCGAGCGCGCCGACGATCCACCGACACCGATCGAATATCTGTGTAGATACGGTGTCCGATACGGGAATCCGGCCGCACCCGACGATTACCACACCGCCACCACCCGCTTGCTGGCAGCGCTCGGCGGCCGGCTCGGGGAGCAGGCGCTGCGGCGGCTGACGGACATCGACCGCATGACTCATCCCGCACACTTCGAATCGGTGCTGCTGGAGAGCCTGGAAGGCCTATCGCTGAGCCCGGCCGAGGTGAATGACGTCGCCGATGTGGTCGCCGATCTCGACGACGAACGACTGGCTGCGCTGATCGAACGGTCACGCTAGTCGGACCGGGCGCAGGTCGCGGACGCGGCTCGCGACAATCGATCGTGTGGGCATTCCTGCATTACTATGCGGTGCGTGAGGATGCCGAAGACAGCCCGCATCGCGACCGTTGTGGCCGGAACCGTCGGAGCCGTGACCGCCATCGCGTCCGCCTCGGCCAACGCGCAAACCGTCGAATTCCCGCAAACGCCGAGTGTGTTCTACGGCGGACTGTGCGGGGGCAACATCCGGACCTGGGTCGACACCAGCCCCGAGTGGCCGGGCCGCGCGGTGTTCAACGTGCAGTCGCTGGCCATTCAGGGCATCGGCCCCGGCATCTATCCGCTCGCACCGCTGTGCAATGTGGACACCACGGTCGCCTGGCGCAATGTGAACACCGGCGCCGCCGGCGAGTATCGCCTGAACGTGGTCTCCGGCATCTACGGCAGCATCCTGTACGCGAACTTCCAGGACACCGGCCCGGGCCATATCGAGGTGACCGTCTCCACCAACAACCTCAACATCCCGGCGCACGGCGCGTTCGACGTCGCCTGATCCGGCGTCGCGCCTGGTCGGCGCGCACCGAGCGCCGCATAATCGGTGGGGCCGGACCGCGCGCCGCCCATCCGGCCCGCTCCGATTCCACACCTGAGCGGCGATGCGCCGGACGGCCGGTGGCACGGGACGCGATACGGGAGGTTGAGGCGTGGCTTCCAGGACATGGCGGACGGTCGCGGCGAGCGCCGCGACCGCGGTTGCGGTCGGCTCGGGAGCCGGCACCGCCGGCTGGGCGACCTACCGGCTGCTGATGTCGCAGGCCCGGGCCGCACGTACCGTGATCGGCCGCGACACCTCCAAACCACCCGAGGCCGACGGCGTCTACACCCCCGGCTGCGCGGCACCCGAACCGTGGCGAGCGGGGGTGCCGTTCGATCTGCACCTGATGATCTTCGGTGATTCGACCGCCGCCGGTGTGGGCTGCGTCGACGCCGAGCAGGTGCCCGGCGTCCGCCTCGCCCGCGGGCTCGCCGACGCCACCGATGCTCGAATTCGATTGAGCACCAAGGCCATCTCCGGTGCTACCTCGAAAGGACTCGCCGGCCAGGTCGACGCCATGTTCGTCGCCGGGCCGCCGCCGGACGCCGCGGTCATCCTGGTCGGCGCCAACGACGTCACCAAGAAGCATTCGATCCACCGCTCGGCGCAGCGGCTGCGGCGGGCGGTCACCCGATTGCGCGAGGCCGGTGCCGTCGTGGTGGTCGGCACCTGCCCGGATCTCGGTACGGTGGCCGCCATTCCGCAGCCGCTGAGTACCGTGGTCCATCGCTGGAGCGCGCGGCTGGCCCGGGCGCAGGCCGTTGCCGTGCGCGCGGCCGGCGGCTCGGCCGTCGCGATGGGTGATCTGCTCGGCCACGACTTCCGCAGCACGCCCGAGGTCCTGTTCTCCGCCGACGGCTTCCATCCCTCGGCGGCCGGATATGCCCTGGCGGCCGAGCATCTGCTGCCCGTGCTCGTCGATGCTCTCGACACCGCGCGACGGACATCGGCCGAAACGACGAACGCCTGACGCCGCCGACCCGGAGTGGACGCCCATTGGTCAGTACCGGGTGTTCCGGGGCACATCGCGGCGACGTAGATTCGGGGGTGAATTGTCGTACCCGTGTACCGAAACGGTCGGCTGACCGATTCGGCGCCCCCGAATAAGGAGTCCTCATGCCAGAGGCCGTCATCGTCTCGTTCGCCCGCTCTCCCATCGGCCGTGCGGGCAAGGGTTCGCTGGTGAGCATGCGTCCGGACGACCTGGCCGCGCAGATGGTCCGCGCCGCCCTGGACAAGGTTCCGGCGTTGGATCCGGCCGATATCGACGATCTGATGCTCGGTTGCGGCCAGCCCGGCGGCGAGGCCGGCTTCAACATGGCCAAGGTGGTCGCCACCCAGCTCGGCTACGACTTCCTGCCCGGCGTCACCCTGAACCGGTACTGCTCGTCCTCGCTGCAGACCACCCGGATGGCGCTGCACGCCATCAAGGCCGGTGAGGGCGATGTGTTCATCTCCGCCGGTGTCGAGACCGTCTCGCGCTTCCCGAAGGGCACCTCCGACGGCTGGCCCGACACCCACAACGAGAAGTTCGCCGAGGCCGAGGCCCGCACCGCCAAGCGCGCCGAAGGTGGTTCGGACGGCTGGGCCGACCCGCGCGAGAACGGCGACCTGCCGGATATCTACATCGCCATGGGTCAGACCGCCGAGAACGTCGCCCAGTACACCGGAATCTCGCGCGAGGACCAGGACCACTGGGGTGTGCGGTCGCAGAACCGGGCCGAAGAGGCCATCAAGGCCGGCTTCTTCGAGCGCGAGATCACCCCGGTGACGCTGCCCGACGGCACCGTCGTCTCCACCGACGACGGCCCGCGCCCCGGCACCACCTACGAGAAGATCTCGCAGCTCAAGCCGGTCTTCCGTCCCGACGGCACCGTCACCGCCGGTAACGCGTGTCCGCTCAACGACGGCGCTGCCGCGCTGGTCATCATGAGCGACACCAAGGCCAAGGAACTGGGCCTCACCCCGCTGGCCCGCATCGTGTCCACCGGCGTTTCCGGTCTGTCCCCGGAGATCATGGGCCTGGGCCCGATCGAGGCCGTCCGGAAGGCGCTGAAGATCGCCGGCAAGACCATCGACGACATCGACCTCTACGAGATCAACGAGGCGTTCGCGGTGCAGGTGCTCGGTTCGGCGCGCGAGCTGAAGATGGACCTCGACAAGCTGAACGTCTCCGGCGGCGCCATCGCGCTGGGCCACCCGTTCGGCATGACCGGCGCCCGCATCACCGCCACCCTGATCAACAACCTGCAGACCCACGACAAGCAGTTCGGTCTGGAGACCATGTGCGTGGGTGGCGGCCAGGGCATGGCGATGATCATCGAGCGCCTGAGCTGAGCTCCTGCGCCTCTCCGGCAATTCAGCGGACGAGTGGGTGCCGCGCGATTTGCGTTGCGGGGCGGCGGTGAGTGCTGAGGTGGCCTCTGGGCGTGCCCGATGAGTTGCCCATGTGCTCGCCAGATCAGTCGGCCGGTCGCACCGAAGGGTGGGACCGGCCGATTGGCGTTGCGGCCCGGCGGTCCGGGGCGGGATTACCTGACGGGTAATCGTTCTCCGGCCTGCGGCGCGGAAGTATCAAGGGCGTCAGCACAACTCGGTTCGAGGAGTTCGAGATGCCTGCCTACGCCGTTGCTCATCTGCACGATGTGGACGTCAATGCCGAAGTCGTGGAGTATCTGCGCCGGATCGACGGCACGCTGGCGCCGTTCGGTGGGAAGTTCATCGTGCACGGTGGGCGGCAGATGGTCGCCGAAGGGCCCGCCGACGGGCGCGTGATCGTGATCGAATTCCCGGATTACGATGCGGCCCAGGCCTGGTACGCGTCGCCGGAGTACCAGCAGATCCTGCCGTTGCGGCTGAACAATGCGTCGGGCGTCGCACTGCTGGCCGATCACTGCGGCGACGATCATGTCGCCACGGATGTGCTGCCGGCCGAACTTCGCGGATGAAATCCACTGCCGCGGGCGGCAACTCGCGAAACTGCCGCGGGCGGCAACTCGCGAAACTGCCGCGCACGTGCGGCCGGACAGCGCCTCCGGCGACGGCTCGTGGCCCCGACGGTTCGGTGCCGTCGGGGCCGTGCCGATCGGAGCCGGGCGCTCAGCCGATCTCGACCAGCCCGGGCTCCGGCGGTGCGGCCACCGGCGCGCGCCGGGCCGTCCGCAGCAGCAGCGTGATGGCCAGGCCGAGCACCATACCGACCGCGGTCAGGACGACGACCAACCGTTCTCCGTGTGCGACAGCCGAATTCGTTGCCGCCGCGTCGTCGGTGCCGAGTTCGGCGATCACCGTGAAGATCGCGAGGCCGATCGCGTTTCCGATATTCAACGCCGTGGAGGCGATGCCGTTGGCGACACCCTGCTCCTCGCTCGGCGTTCCGGCCGCCGCGGCGATCCACATCGCCGTCCAGACGATGCCCTGGCCGACCCCGGACACGATCAGTCCGGGCACCAGGGCGCCGTAGCCGGCCGCCGCATCGAATCCGATTGCCAGTACGAGCGTTCCGACGGCACCGATACCGAATCCGATCAGCAGCGTGGTGCGCACGCCCAGCCGGGTGGCCGCCCGCTCACCCAACTGGGTTCCGGTGGCGATGGCAACGGACGGAACCAGGAACGCGAGTCCGGTCTGCAGGGCGGTGTAGCCGTGCACGGTCTGCATGAGGACGGTCAGGAAGTACGGCAGTACACCGAAGGTCGCCATGTAGATGAAGGTGACCGCCATGCCGATGGTGAGGCTGCGATTGCGGAACAGACGCAACGGCATCAATGGATCGGCACTGCGCGATTCGACCACCGCGAAGACCGCGAGCAGCAGCGCCGCGAGGACCAGGGCACCGACGACGAGCGCACTACCCCATCCCCATTCGGGCCCTTCGACGAGCGCGAACACCAGAATGGTCGAGCCACCGGTGACGAGCAGGGCGCCGGGAAAATCGAACGACCGCCGCTCGGCGCCCGCCCGATCGCGCGGGACGACGCGCAGCGCCGCCGACGCCACCACCGCGGTCAGCGGGACATTGACGAAAAAGACTGCGGGCCAACCGAAATTCTCGGTCAACACGCCACCGAGCAGCGCGCCGATGGTCAGTCCGCTGGCACCCGCGCCGCCCCAGACCGCCAACGCCCGGTTCCGCTTCGGCCCCTCGGGAAACAGCGTGTTGATGAGCGCGAGCGTCGACGGAAGCAACAGCGCACCGCCGATGCCTTGGATCGCGCGCGCGACGATGATCACGACCGGACTGCCGGCGAGCCCACCGGCCAGCGATGAGACCCCGTAGAGACCGAGCGCGAGCAGGAACATCCGGCGGCGTCCCAGCAGATCGGCGGCGCGACCACCGAACAGCAGGAATCCACCGGCGAAGACGACGTAGGCGCTCACCACGAGCTGCTGGGTCTGCCCGGGGAATCCCAGGTCGGAACCGATATCGGGGAGTGCGACGAAGACGATGTTGAGATCGAGCGCGTAGATCAACTGTGCCAGCGCCAACAGCGCGAGCGTCCAGCCCAGCCGTCGGCCGGCCGGGGAGGTGGGGGTGGGCATGGGATGCCTTTCTGCCTGCGGGTCGGAGCTGTCGAGGCGGGGCCCACGCCGTCGACCGTACGATATTTCACGTACAGTCGAACTGTACTAAAAACTACGTACGATCTGTCAAGGTTCCGTACGTAAGTTGCAGTACTATCGAACTATGGCTCTGAACCACCCCAGCCGCGATCGGATCCGCGTCGAACAGGTACTCGCCGCGCTCGGCCACCCGACCAGGCTCGGCGCCGTTCGAGTTCTGGACGGCGGGGGGGAATTCAATTGCACGAGCGTGCTGAACACCCTCGGCATCCAGGCCAAATCGACCATGACCCATCACTGGCGCGTACTGCGCGAAGCGGGCGTCATCCGCCAGACTCCGTCCGGCCGCGAATACCTGGTGGAACTGCGCCGCGCCGACCTCGACGCCCGCTACCCGGGCCTGCTCGACGCCGTACTCACCGGCGCTCGCACCGACGGCCCACTACCTCACCCAGCCTCGTCGGCCACCTCCGGCTGACAGCCTCGCCTTCCAGCCCCGCTACCGCGACCAGAACAGACCGCTCTACCATCGACCAGGTGAGCGGAGATGTTGCGGCCGGATTCGCCGCAATAGCTGGTCGCTTGTCCATGTACCTCGAGCGGTACGTTCACGACGTCCGCGCCGAAGTAGGACAACTGGTCGACTCCGCACTTCGCACAGCCCCCCGGCGCTTGTCGGAGGAGGATACGACCGTCGGCAGCAAGGTTCGGGCCGCCGGCGCCGAGCCGGCCACGACCCGGGAGGGCGCCATCGCGCTGCCTGCGGAACCGGGCGCCGGACCATTCGCTCCCCGGTTGCCCGAGGGCCGGCATCCGATCTTTCCCGACCGCCGGAAGGTCGCGGGAATCGTCCACGACGCGCGTTCCCGGACCGGAAATTTCGGTATCGGCACGGCCGGCCGAGCCGAAGCGGATGCCGCCGGACTGGTCTGGACGGGCACGGATGCGCGGCGGCTGCCGTATGGGAATACCTATCGGCTCGTCAGCCGGGACGGCTTACGGCAGTACCGGCCGCCGCAACAGAAACCGTCCGGCCGCGCGGTGGAAGCCAATTTCGAACAGCGATCCGATACCGGCCGGCATTGGGAAAGCAATGCACATCTGCAGATCGAGGAGCGGCAGTGAAGGCGGAACTCAAAGGGATGCACAGCCCGGACGTCGATCTCACCGACGAGAGTGCCGACATCCCCACCGATTCCCTGTTGGTGCAGTTGATGATCGGACCGGCGAACGCACCGGGCGAAGAATCGTTCGACGTCGTCGTCTGCACACCCGACCATCTGGCGCGGACCGGAACGACGCCGACTCGGCACACCATGGTGCTCGACCGTATCGAGATCGCCACGATTCGCCGATACGTCGAGAACGCGCTTCGCGACCTCACCCGGCCGACCTGGCACGAACTGGCCACGGAGATCAGCCGGATCGGCAGGTGGGAATTCGACGACTATCGATCGTGAATCGCCGCTCGGCCCAGACACGACGATGGGTGGCCGCCGGGACGGCAGCCACCCATCGTGTCGTTCGGAGATCAGTCGTTCTGCAGGTAGCTCAGCAGTCGCAGGATCTCGAGGTACAGCCAGACCAACGTCACGGTCAGACCCAGGGCGACGCCCCAGGCGGCCTTCTCCGGGGCCTGCGCCCGAATCAACTGGTCGGCCGCGTCGAAGTCCAGCAGGAAGCTGAACGCCGCGATGGCGATGCAGACGAGGCTGAAGATGATCGCGATGGCGCCACCGTCACGCAGACCGAAACCGCCGGGGGTGAAGAAGGCGGCGACCAGGTTGCCCAGCATCAGGACGACGACACCGATCATGGCGCCCACCAGCATGCGGGTGAACCGCGGCGTCACCCGGATGGCTCCGGTCTTGTAGACGACCAACATGCCGAAGAACACGCCGAAGGTGCCGAGCACCGCCTGCGCGATCAGGCCCGAGCCGCCGACCCCGCCGAATTCGACATTGGTGAACATGAACGACAGCGCGCCGAGGAACAAGCCCTCGGCAGCCGCGTAGCTCAGCACGATGGCCTTGTTGTCCTGCTTGCGACCGAAGGTGGCGACCATGACCAGCACGAAGCCGACCAGGCCACCCACGATCACGAACAGTGGGGCGAGGGCGTGGTTGGCGGCCGTCGCACCGTAGGCGACGATCGCGGCCAGGGTGACCACGCCGAGGGTGATGCCGGTCTTGGTGACGACATCGTCGATGGTCATCGGCCGGGTGGCCGGGGCCTGCTGGTACGGCTGCTGCACCCCGTACGGGTTCTGCTGGCCGTACTGCGCGAACTGCCCGGCGCCCGCTGCCGCCGAACCGAATCCCGCGTATCCGCCGCCCTGTTGTTGCGGCAGGTTCTTGAAGATCGGGTTGCTTGTGGTGCGCACCGTTCCCGTGCCTTTCCGAAAGTCGCGGTCCACGTCGGTCGTGTCCGTTCTGAGTATCCAACGATCCGCCCCGGGAGCAAGTTCCCGAACCGGACAGAAAATCGGACATATCAGACTGTACTGCCCGCAATCTACTCCTGCCGCGCGGTCCGCAGGCCACACACGGACCGGGTCACGGTGAATTTGCGGTTACGGCCGACGACGTCGGTCTTGCCGACCAACCGGTCCATGACGCCGCGATAGTTCAGGTGGGTGTTGTAGACCGTCCACAGCTCCCCGCCGGGACGCAGCACCCGCCCGGTTTCGGAGAACATCTTGATCGCCGAGCCGGTATGCACCGCCGCGCCGACGTGGAAAGGGGGGTTGCACAGCACCAGATCGGTGCTGTGATCACCGACCGCGGCCATCGCGTCGTCCCGGACCACCGTCACCCGATCACCGACCCCGTTGGCCTCGGCGGTGGCCCGCGCCGAGGCCACCGCGGCCGCGGACTGGTCGGTGCCGACCACGGTGATGTGCGGACGCGCCTTGGCCAGCGCGGTCGCCAGAATGCCGGTGCCGCAGCCGAGATCGATCGCCTCGCGCGCATCGGGTTTCATCCGATCGAGATGTTCGAGCAGGAAGCGGGTGCCGATGTCCAGGCGCGGCCCGGAGAACGCCGCACCGTGCGCCACCACCTGCAGCGCCAGTTCGTCGAGGCGTTCCCGGACCGGAAAGCGCAGTGCGGCAGGCCTTTTCGGTCCGGTGGCGGTGATGGTCCGGGACTTCTGCCGGCCACGGCTGGCCTGGACCACGGAAAAGTATTCGGCCAGTACCTCGTTCATCGCCGGTGTCAGATATTTGTCGCGGCCGCCGGCGATCACGGTCACGTCCGGATCGGCGTATCGGGCCACGGCTTCGGCGATTTCGGCCAGGCCGGACAGGATGCGCGGCAGCCGCAACAGCACCACCGTCACGCCGTCGAGCAATTCCGGCCCCAGCGCGTGGCCGGTGTAGCGGTCGGCCAATCCCGCGGCGCGCGCGTTGTTGGCCAGGGCCTGCTCACCGGTCAGCAGATCCTGATGCACCCGAATACCCTGCAAATCGTGGGCCGCGGCCGCGCCGAGCGTCAGCGCGCCGTACCCGTCGTCGATGACCGCGACGCGCCCACCGTCGGTGTCCGCGAGCAGATCTGCGGCGGTGTCGAGGATCAGGCGGTCGGCGGCATCGACGGCGTAGAGGTTCACCGCTTCCACATCCGGATATCGCCGTAACCGGCTCAGCACGTCGTCGACCTCCAGCATTCCTCTAGTGTGCTAGACCGTTGCCGTGTCGTCACCACGACCCCTGTCGCCGGACCGCCTACCATCGGCCCATGCGCAACAGGCTGGCAATGACGCTGATCGCCGGGCTCGTACTGCTGGCGGGTTGCTCGGACGGGAACTCGAATCCGTCCTCGCTGTCTCCTGCGGCTCCCGCGACCGGGGCCCGCGCGACGACGACATCGGAACCGGCCGCACCGCCACCCTCGGACGCCTCGCCCCAGCGCGCCACGCCGGCCAACGATTCCCGTCTGACCGTCACCGATGTGCGCATCGGTCATCACCCCGGATTCGACCGCGTGGTCTATCAATTCGGCGGCAGTGGCGGACCACCCGGTTGGGTTGTGCAGTACACCGACCGCGCCGTGCAGAACGGCAGCGGCCGACAGCTCGAGATCGCCGGGACCTCCGTGCTGGAGGTGGAGATCCTGGGCACCGCATATCCGTGGGACAGCGGCGCGACGCCGTACAGCGGTCCGGATCCGGCGACCGATCCGAGTGCTCCGCGGATCGCCGGTGTCTACGGCACGCAGGTCTACGAGGGGACGACGCAATCGTTCATCGGGCTCAACGCCGACCGGCCGCCCTTCTCGGTGACCACACTGGACAATCCGGTCCGGCTGGTGATCGACATCGCGGCCGGGTGATGGCCCCATACCGCCCGGGGGTAGGGGGCGGATGCGTAGACTGACGGCGTGCTCGCCATGGCTCGCCTTCACCGCGCGCCCGGATTCGTCCGGATGCTCGGTGTGGCGACCCTGCTGATCGGTGTCGCCGTCATGCACACCGTGGTCTTTTCGACCGGGCACGCGATGGGCGCGGCGAGCGAGCCGGCCGCCCGCATCATCGCATCGGACCACGCGGCGCACGCAGTGCCCGTCGCCGCATCCGGTGGGGGTATGAGCGATGTGGACGCCATGCGCGACCACGTCCGGTCCGCCACATCCGGCCCCCGTGCGGTGGCCGACGACCCCGGCTGCGACGGCTGTACCTCGCACGCCTCCTTCCACGCTTGCGTCTTCGTGCTGGTGACGACGGTCCTGGGCCTGGCCCTGGCCGTCGTCGCATGGCTCGGCGCCGAACGGATCACCGACGCCGGGCGGCTCGCTCGCGTCGGCATTCGCCGCCGCAACCGGCCGCCACCCTGGACCGTGCCCTCCCTGGCCGACCTGGCGATTCTGCGGATCTGACAGATCCGCCGGTTCGGCGTGCGCGCACGCCGATACCGGACCTCGATCCGTCCTCGGTTCTCGCAACATCCCAGGAGCACAATCATGTTCACTTCTCGTATCCGAATCCTGTCGGTCGCCGCCGTCACTGCGGCCGCGGTCGTCCTCGCCGGTTGCGGCAGCGACGATTCCGGCAGTTCCACCCCCACATCGACCACGTCGGCCATGGCGGACATGCCCGGAATGAACCACGGCCCCACGACACCGGCGACCCGCACCGACTACAACGACGCCGACGTCAGCTTCCTCACGATGATGTATCCACATCACGCCCAGGCGGTGGAGATGGCGAAACTGGTGCCGACCCGTTCCGGGAATCCGGAACTGATCGCACTCGCCGCGAATGTGGAGAAGGCGCAGGCGCCGGAAATGGAGCAGTTCGCCGCGCTGCTGCGCGGTTTCGGTAAGCCCGCTCCGCAGGCCACCATGCATCACCCCATGAACGGGGTGATGACCGAAGATCAGATGACGCAGTTGCGCAACGCCACCGGTCCCGAATTCGACCGGATGTGGCTGCAGATGATGATCGAGCACCACCAGGGCGCGGTGGATATGGCGAATACCGAACTCGCCCAGGGCACCAACGCCGACGCGAAGGCACTGGCACACAACATCCTCACCGCGCAACAGGCCGAAATTCAGCAGATGCGCGGCATGCTCGGGCAGAACTGAACGACGCCCACACGCAGGCGGGTGTGCCGGCGCTCCGGCACGCCCGCGGCGGGTGGTGTGGTCAGCTCCCGATGACGGCGTTCATGATGGTGCCCGCACTGGTCGCGACACCACCGCCGATCATCGCGCCGGCCACCATCTTCGGCGACTCCAGTGCGCCCCCACTCCACTTCTCCCAGGCGAAACGACCACCGCCGTAGGTGATGGCGGTAACGCCGGAGAGCAGGACGAACCAGGTGAAGTAGCGAACCAGTTTGAGCAGTTTGTCGGCCGCCGGCGGAGTTTCCGGCGTGGGGTTGCCGACCTGAGCCAGCACGGTGATGTACATATCGTGTGCGGCGAGAACCATGCTCACGTTCGTTGTCCTCTCGGATGCTGAGGTGATGCCGGTACTGAGGTGATGCCGGTTGGAGCGCAGAGCATGCAGTGACAACTCGTCGAAACAGCTCCTATTGAACCGCACCGCCCACCCGGCCCGCAGCCGGACACACCGCATCCATGAAAGCGGCCACCACCTGCGCGTTCCGGTCAACCGACCGGTCTGCGGACGATCACGCTCCCGACCGGGGCAGGTCCGGCACCGGCCGCTCCGCGATGCGGCGGCGCTCGGTGGCGGACTCGACCGGCGAAAGGCCGCCCGAGTCCCGATTCCGGATCGGCCGCCCGGTCAGCAGTCGCAGGGTCAGCGCGGCCAGCCGGATGTGGCCCAGCAGGGCCGTCCGGGTACCGGCCACCGACCACACCGTGCGCGTACCCGGGGTGGTCGGCCGACCGGCGAACCGGTCGCCCAGCCAGTCGACCATGGCCGGAATCGCGAGAAACTCCAGTGGGAGATGGGCGCTGAGCCGGTCCCGCAGATAACCGACGTCCGCCCCGGCCGCGGTGTACCGCCGGACCAGTGCGTCCACATCGGCCACCGCGATCACCTCGTCGTGCACGCCCTGCACGATCAGCAGCGGCGCCTGCGGTGCGGTCGCGCCGGGACGGATGTCGTCGAGCACGGCACGCAACTGCGGAAGCGCGAGCAGTCCGGGGATTCCACCGGCGATATGCGGGCCGACGTCACGCCGGGCCAGGCGGGCGAGCAGCGGAAAGGTCGCGGTGTTCTCGGCGCGCGCGAGCCACGCCAGATACCGCGGATGGAGTGCGGTGCGCAGCGCGGCGTCGAGCTCGGGATACCCGCGGCGCAGTCCCGCGGTGAAAACCATGGCGAATCCGGCGAATACGGTCCCGTTGAGGCGAACGAAGGCGGCCCCGGGGTCGCCGACCGGGGAACCCGCGACCGCGCCGACGATCGCGAGCTCGGGCGCGTAACTGCGGGCCAGTTCCGCCGCCCACACCGTCGCCAGACCACCGCCCGAATAGCCCCACAGCGCGACCGCCGTCCGTGCGTGCAGGCCCAGCGGAGCGAAATTCAGCGCGGCCCGGACTCCGTCGAGGGCACGATGGCCGGGTTCGCGCGCCACCCCGAACCGCCCCTGACTGCCGCCGTGGTCGGGCACCGACACCACCCAGCCCCGAGCCAGCGCGGCCGCGATCAACGGCAGTTCCAGCTGCGGTATCGCGCCGAACGCCCGCGCGCCGCGCCGCAGCGCGTAGGACGGAAAACAGTGTGCCGCAACGGCATCGATCGCGCACTGGAACGACACCAGCGGTCGTCCCGGGGCGCAGTCGCGAGGCAGCAGCACCGTCGTGACCGCCGCCTCCGGCACGCCGCGATGGTCGCTGGTGCGATACAGCAACTGCCAGGCCGAAATCCGGATCGGGAGCAGGCCGAAGACCGCCGGCTCCACGACCCGGCTGCGCAGGATGCTGCCCGGCGGCAACCGGTCGAAACCGTCCGGTGGCCGGTGGAACGGATCGACATCCGGGCGCATCGGACGCGCGCGGCCGATCACAGGCCACCTCCGCCGCCGACCAGCCAGGGGTTGAAGGCGCACACCGGATTCGGCTGCCGCTGCGGATCGAGGGCGTGCAGGGCGATCGACAGCGCCCGCGGTGAATACATCATCGTCAGGTGATCGGACAGATCCTGCTCGCATCCGTCCTGGAGGGTGATGTCGTCGACCGCGGCGTCCGGGCCGGCCCGCAGGAAGGCCAGCTCCAGCGGATTCATCACCTCGTCGTATCGCGAGGCGACCACCGTGTAGGCGACCCCGGGCACCGTGTCGCCACCCGCGGCCAGATGGTTCAGGAATGGTGAACCGATCGCCTGCTCGATATTCGCCGGACCGATCAACGGTCGATAGAAACCGAGAATGTCGACACCGAGATCGGTGATGAGCCGCCCCAGCGTCGCCATTCCCATCAGCGTCGTCCCGTGGTGGGTGCCGCCGAAACTGACCAGCTGCCGGACCTTTTCGGCGCCCCCGTCGAATTTCAGGAATTGATCCGCCACCGGTGCGCCCTGGGAGTGGGCGACGATATCCACCTGTTCGCTGTGTGTGGCGGCCCGAACCCGGTCGACGAATGCGGTGAGTTGCCGAGCCGAATCCTCGATCGGACCGACTGCGAAGCGTCCGGGAAGCACCGCACCCACTCCGCCACCGTCGAATACTCCCGAGCGGCCGTAATTGAACGCGAAGACGCAGAATCCGGCCCGGGCGATCTTCGGTGCCATATACGCGAAACTGTCGTAGGCGTTGAGCCAGGTGCCGTGCAGCAGCACCACCGGCCGGGGATGGTCGGCGCTCGGCACGCAATCCCAGCGGTTGGCGCCCGGCGGGGCGGCATCCGGATGAGTCAGGCCGTAGCCGAATGCGGCGAGATACGACGACATTTCCGGGCCCTCGCCGACCGCGTCGGCCGCATAGCTGCCCGATCGGCCACCGGAACCGGAACTGCTGCCGGAATCCACGATCGGCTGCGGGACCCGGCCGTCCGCGGCGGGGCGCAGGCCCGCGGCGATCAGCTCGGCCAGCCGGGCCGCCGGTCCGGCGGACACCTCGGCGGCCGGCGGCGCGGCGGTGGGCGGGGGTTCCTCGGACGCGGTGGCGGAGACGAGGGCCGTGCCGAGGAGCGCGGCGACGGCCGGGATTCGATAACGAAGCTTCATTGCAACCTTCCGTACGGGCGCCGAATATCGTTTCGGGTCGCCCGAATTCAGCGTTGCCGCCGGGGTGGGGAAAGTCACTGCACCGGCGATACACATATCCGGGGTGCGGATTTGTCGCCGGAAACGAATTCGCGCCGGCGGCGGCGGAACTCTTGCCGGACCACCTGTGGCCCGCCACAATCGGCGCATGCCGGTCGCTGTTCATCCCGCCCCGCCCAGCCTCGCCGCCCGTATGCTCGATCGTCTGCCGCAGGTGGCCGAACGCATTCTCGCCTCGGGTCTGGGAACCACCGCACCGGCCGCCGATCTGCCGGCGGATCATTTCGTCGAGGTATTACCGGCCATCTACGGATGTGCGCACGCTTTTCTGCACGCGATGGATCAACGCCGCGAATTCACCCACGACGAAGTGGCCGCGTTCGTGCAGCCGGTGGTGGAACGCCATGCCGAGGATCGGCTGCCGCTGCGCATGCTCATGGAGGCCGTTCATCGGTCCGCCCAGCAGGTGCTGCGTGAGGCGGTGGCGCTCAGCGAACCGGCCGAGGTCGATCAGCTCGTCGAATTCGGCTCGCGCACACTCGAATTGCTCATGCACATCAATGTGATCACGGTCGAGGGGTATGCCGAGGTCGAGCAATCGATCTATCACCCGGAGCGGGAGGCCAGGCGGGCGCTGTGCGCGGCTCTGATGCGCGGCCAGCCCGCCGAGGAACAGGCCGCCCGCGCCGATACCACGCTCGCCGATCAGTACACCGTCCTGGCGATTCAACTCCGCGCCGAACCGCAGCCGGCCGCGGCGGCGAATCTCGTTGTCCGCCGCCGTATTCGGATCCTGCAACGGGCGCTGGACCGCATCGCCGGCACCACGGCGCTACACACCTTCGACGGAGAATCGGCGATCGTTCTGCTTCCCGGCGCGGTCGGTTCGCAGGAGCGGGTCGCGGCCGATCTGGTCGCCGAACTGGCCGAGCAGTTCGGCACCGACGTGGTACTTGCCGAAAGTCCCCGCACCGCCCGCGAATCGGTGCCCGAGGCTGCTGCGCAGGCAGCGGAGATCGCCCGATTGGCCCGGCTGTCGGGGCGGCCGACCGGGGTGTACCGGCTCGACGATCTGCTGGTGGAGTATCAGCTCACCCGGCCGGGCCGGGCCCGCGACCGGCTCGGTGAGCGGATCGATCCGCTGCTGCGGGCGCCGCATCTGCTGGAAACACTCGAGGCACATCTGCGCCACGGCTCCGATCGCAAGGCCGCGGCCGCCGAAATCCACGTCCACCCCAACACGTTCACCTATCGCCTGCGCCGGATCGAGAAACTCACCGGCGCCGATCCGAGCGATCCGGCCGGGTCGCGGCTGCTCGCGGCCGCTCTGGTGGTCCACCGGCTGCGTCCCGTCGCCGGTGCGACGACCGGCATCTGAGGGCCCGGATGAACCGGCCCGGCACGATGGAACATGTTGCGCAGGTGGCACTTTCACGCCGGATGATTGCGGCCGCGTCCCGGATGCGGTTAACGTTTCGGCCCCGCGCCGGCGAGCAGTGAGGTAGTTCGAGGTGAACGCACGCCCCCGTCACGACGTTCGAGTGCTGTCGCGGCAGCTGGTCGGGCATTTCGCCGAACACATGGCGCCGTGTTCGACCCTGCCCGGCGACGCCCTGCACGGCGACATCACCGCGGTGACCAGGGTCTGTCTGGAGCTGACCGTGGACATCCTGGAGGGCCGCGAACCCGACGAGAAGGTGCAGCGACTGCAGCGTGCGGCCGCGGACTGGGCTCGTGAAGGCATCCCCATCGACACCGTGCACCACGCCGTGCACGAGGGATTCCGGCTGGCCTTCGATCTGCTGCTGACCCAGACCGATTCGCGGCACCGGCCGGAGAATCCGGCACAGCTGCTGCTGCGGATCCTCGACACCATCACGCCCGCCGTCGCGCTGGCCTATGTCCGCGAACACCAGGCCGCGGTGACCGAACATCACACCGCGGTGCACACACTGGTCTCGGCGCTGCTGGCCGGACATCCGACCTCGACCATGGCCCGAGCCTGCGGTATCGAGATCGAACCGGCGTATGTCGTGGTGGCGGTCCACATCCCGCCGCATCCGGACGAATCCCATCCGAATGTGGACGGGAAGGTGGTCGCCCGCCGCAAATTGCGGCGCGTGCAGACCGCGCTCGCCGGCAGCGGACGCGGCCGGGTGCTGTCGCTGCTCAGCGTCGACGGCGGCACGATCCTGGTGCCGGAGGCCATGGTCCCCGACGCCGAACTCGACGCGATGATCGCCGCCCTGTCCGAGGCCGCCCGGGTCGGGCTCACCGCCACCGCGATTCCGACGCCCACCGAGGAGATCTCCGAGGCCGCCGACCGGGCCCACGAACTGCTCGACACCGTCCTTCGGCTGGCCGGCCCGCCCGGGCTGTACCGCTTCGCCGATCTGGCGATGGAGTACCAATTGACCCGTCCCGGGCCGGGTTTGGACCGGCTGGGCACCCTGCTGGACCCGTTGGACGACCATCCCGATCTGCTCGAGACCCTGCGGCGCCATATGGCGACCGGGCTGTCGCGACGTCGCACCGCCCGGCAGTTGCAGGTGCACACCAACACCGTCGACTACCGGCTCAAGCGGATCGGTCAACTGACCGGACTGGATCCCGCTCAGCCGAGCGGACTCTGGTACCTGCGCGCCGCGCTGGTGGCCCGGACATATCGGGACGCCGCGACGTCCTGATCGCCGGCGCCCGGTCAACGGGTCGCACATATGCCACGACTCGGTATGGGCAAAACGTTTGCTAGAAGGTAGCCTTGCACCCCGTCGCGACGGTTGTCTCAATCCACTACCCGTCCGGCCTCGGCGCGACAGACGGACGGGACGGCAGGGAAAGCGGGTACACGCCGATGGCTACGACTGCGCAATTGCGGGCCGCCCTCGCGGTTTTGCGCGCCGACACCGATGCGGCCGCCCAGCAGGCCGGAATTTCGGAAATGTCCGGAACCGATGCGGCAGGCGTCGAACACGCCCTGCTCGCCGGTTTGCTGTACCGCATGATGGGCGACGATCTGCGACGCGCACTGACCGGCGCCCCGGACCTCACCGCACTCGAGGAACGAGCCCGGGCGGCCGGTCCCGGTGCCGCGAAATACGCCTCCGACGACCCGTCCCGGCGCGAAGAGCATTGCGCGCAAGCGCATTTCGAGGCCTACTGGCTGGCCGACCGGATCGCGGGGCTGCATTTCACCACCGCGCCGCCGGCCGCCGCGCTCCAAGCCGCGGCCCATACCGCCGAAGCCACCCGCACCCTGCTCCGCATCCACCGGGACCTGCTGCGCGGCGCCGGTCCCGACGCCGGTGCCGCGGCGTGGGCCGGCGTGATCGAGCAACTCGATCGTGCCCGCGCCCTGGCCGACCGCGCGGCCGCCGAAGCCGCGGCCCGCGCCCGTTCGGCTCCGGGCCCTCAGTCCGTGGTCGGCGTCGCGGTGCGCAACACCGAATGCCGTACCCCGTAGGTGAAGTAGACGACCAGGCCGATCACCATCCAGACCAGGAAGCGCAACCAGGTCTCGACCGACAGGTTCAGCATCAGCCACAGGCAGGCCAGCACCGCGAGAATCGGGATCAGCGGCACCAGCGGTACCCGGAATCCCCGCGGCAGTTCCGGCCGGGTACGACGCAGGATCAGCACACCGATCGACACCAGTACGAAGGCGAACAGCGTGCCGATGTTGACCATCTCCTCCAGCGTGCCGAACTGCACGAACCCGGCGAGGACCGCGCACACCACGCCCACCCCGACGGTCAGCGTGACCGGGGTGCCGAAGCGGCCCGTGCGGGCGAGCCGCCGCGGCAGCAACCCGTCGCGCGCCATCGCGAACAGCACCCGGGTCTGCCCCAGATACAGCACCATCACCACGGTCGTCAGACCCGCCAGCGCACCGATGGAGATGATGTTCTTCGCCCAGGTCACGCCGTGCAGCGCGAAGGCGGTGGCGAGGGTGGCGTCGTTCCCGGCCAGGTCGGTGTAGGGCACCATGCCGGTGAGCACCAGCGTCACCGCCACATACAGGATGGTGACGATCAGCAGCGATCCCAGAATGCCGCGCGGCACGTTGCGCTGCGGGTTCTTCGTTTCCTCGGCGGTGGTGGCGACCACATCGAATCCGATGAACGCGAAGAACACCAGGCTCGCCGCGGCCAGCAGGCCGTACCAGCCGAAGGTGCTGTTACCCGCCCCGGTCAGCCACGAGAACAACGATTGATGCAGGCCCTCACCGGCATCGCCCGGTTGCGACGGCGGGATGTAGGGCGTCAGATTCGACGGTTTGAAGTAGGTGAGCCCGACCACCAGCACCACCGCGATCACCGCGAGTTTGATGGCGACCGCGATCGCCGAAACCCGGGAGGAAACCTTGGTGCCGATCGCGAGCAGGACCGCCAGCACGACGATCAACAGGGCCGCGCCCCAGTCGAATTCGACCGACCCGAGATGCACGATCGGTGACCGCGATCCCATCACCTCGCCCAGATACTGCGACCACCCCTTGGCGACGACCGATGCGGCCAGGGCGAATTCGAGGATCAGGTCCCAGCCGATGATCCAGGCCGCGAGCTCACCGAAGGTCGCGTAGGAGAACGTGTAGGCACTCCCGGCGACCGGGACGGTCGAGGCGAATTCGGCGTAGCACAGCGCGGTGAGACCGCAGGCGATCGCGGCGAAGACGAAGGCCAGCGAGACCGAGGGGCCGGCCACATTGCCCGCGGTGCGCGCGGTCAGCGTGAAGATGCCGGCGCCGACCACCACCGCGACGCCGAAGACGGTCAGGTCCCAGGCGGTCAGATCCTTGCGGAGTTTCGAATCCGGTTCGTCGGTATCCCGGATGGATTGTTCGACCGATTTCGTTCGAAGCAGGCCACCCCACCGGTGGGTCGGCACCGATCCGGCCGTGTCCTGCGTTGGCGTCGGCTCCACCACACCATCTCCTCCGTTGTCACCGTTCCCCCGTGACCCGCAGTGAGCAACCTAACAGCACTCGGCGCTCAGTCCTCGCAACATGGTCGTGAAGGCCTTGCCCTCGGCCGATGCGGCCCAAACCGAGCGACCGAGAAAGTAGTTACGGTAAGCGATCCGGGCATTGCGCACCTGCCGACGAGGCGGAATCGTGAGGAAGTAATCGATTTCCGACAGTTCGTAGGTGATGTGGACCAGGGGGAACAGCTCCGGTAGCACCTCGCGTTCGACCGGATCGAGCGGCCGGACCGCGCAGTAGGCGCGCAGGAAGGCGGCGAGTTGCCCGGTCCGGATGCGGGCCGGGCCGCCTTGCGCGATCGACAGCCAGTCGATCGCGAATCGTTCCACCGCGGTGGCCAGATCGAACACGGCCACCGTGCGGTTGGCGAGGCCGAAATCGAGCACGCTCGTGATCTGCTCGCCCGACCAGAGCAGATTCGTCCCGTGCCAGTCGTTGTGCGTCCACAGCGCGGGCAGGGCCGAGACCGCGGCCGCGAGATCGGGTGCGTGACCATTCGCGAGGAAGTCACTCTCGGCTCGCCAGTGCTGCTCCGCCAGGAAGCGGCCGACGGCCGGACGAGCGGACGCGTAACGCTCGACGTCCGCGACCGCGTCGGTACACAGGGCGGCCAGCAACGGATGCGGCGGCCGTTCCGGTGCGTCGAAGCCCGCGGCGGCCAGATGCAGGCGGGCGAGCATCGCTCCGGCGACCTTCGCGTCGGCGGTGCGGTGGTGCGGGCTCCACGAGAAGTCGTCGCGATAGCGATCCTCGCCGACCCCCGGCTCCTGCAGCTCGTAGGTGAATCCGTCGTGACTCACCACCCGCACCCGCGGAATCGGAATACCTTGGGCCCGAAGATGATTCATGAAGGCGTGTTCGGGAGCGAGGGTTTCGCGGTCGCGCAGGCGCGCGGGCATCCGCTTGACGACGAGTCCGGTCCCGTCGCCGAGTCGCACGCGAGCGGTGGCCGACAGCGGCCGCCTGCTCCGCCACTCGATCGTCAGCGGCGCGTCGCCGAGCACGGGGACCAACTCCTCGACCGTCAGCGGCGGGAAGTCCGGAGCGACCAGGGCGCTTTCACCCATCGCGAAGACCCGATCGTCCGGTCCGGCCGCGCCGGTCATGCCGCCGTCCTCACCGGACCCGCTCCGGCTCCCGGCGCGAGCCTTCGAAGCGGGCCAGGAGCGCGGTAGCGACCGCGGCGATTAGGAACGAATACAGCGAGGCCGAAGACCACCAGCCGGGATGTACGCCCAGCAGATCCTGGACCCGCACCCAGAGCCGCGCCCACCAGTCGACCGAACCCGGGTTGAGGACCTGATAGACCGCGAAGCCGAGCGCCCACGGGACCAGCAGCAGCGGCCGGGCCGGTGCGGTCTCGCTCAGATCCCAGCCCCGGCGGCCCCGGCCGAGGAAGTAGTCGACCACCAGCACCGCGCACAGCGGAACGAAGACCGACCCGATCAGCAGCAGGAAATTCGAGAATCCGGTGAAATCGTGTACTCCGAGGGCGAGCACCGTCGCGACGACTCCCACCCCCGCCGCCAGGATGCGCCGGTCCACGCGGGGCAGCAGATTCTGCAACGACATCGCGGTGGAGTACACATTCGCGAAGGACTGATCGGATTCGCGCAGCACGAGCACCGCGAAGAACAACCATCCCCCGGCCACGCCGAGAAAGGTGTCGAAGATCCGGTCCGGATCACCGCCGGCCTGCAGCAGGGCGACGATGCCGAGCAGATAGCACCACGTCTGCGCGACGGAGTAACCGAGCATGGTGGCCCCGGTGGCGGCCCGGGCACCGCGGGCGTGGCGGGTGTAGTCGGCGGCCAGCGGGACGAACGACACCGCCACCGCCAACGCGGTATCCACTCCGGGAAAGAAGCCGCCCCACGAGGTACCGGCGCTCGCGGGCCACGGCCGGCCCAGCAACCGAATCGTGAAGTAGCCCATGGCCACCACCACCGCGACCGTCACGTACTTGCGCAGAATGTGCAGCACGTTCAGCGGCCAGATCGCCATCGCGGTACACAGCACCCCGGCGCCGACGATCACCGCGACCCGGGGCAGCCGATCGTGCGACAGCGCCGCAACCCCGCCCGCGATCACGGTCAGTTCGAACACACCCCATCCGACGCACTGCACGATGTTGGCGATCGTCGGCAGATACGACAGCCGCGTGCCGAACAGCCCGCGGAAGTTGGCCATCGCCGGCGCACCGGTCCGGGCGCCGACCGCACCGGCCGCGGCGACCATCGCCGTACCGAGGACGGTACCGACCGCGGTGGCCAGCACCGCGGCCACGACCGGCAGCTGCGGATGCCCCGCCGGTTGCAGGACGTAGAACGCGCCGGTGAACCCGATGAGGCTGACCCCGAGATTCGCCCAGAACGCGGCCTGGTCGCCGAAGGACAGCGTCCGCGGCGCGTCGGTGGTCAGCAGCAGCGGAGCCTCGGCCGAGCGGTCTCCCGGCTGCTCGGGCAGAGTCGTCATAGCGGTCCACATGCTATCGGTGGTCCCGGTGGAAATTCGCCCCCAGCTTCGCTCCGGCGCCGGTAGTCGGTAACCTCGTCCCGGATGGTTAGCGTCTCCACATCCGCCCGGCCGCTGTCGGGACCACGCATGCCGGGAGCCCACCGCATCGGTCGGCTCGTCTGGCTGGTTCCGGCGTTTCTGGCCGCTCTCAGCGTGTTCTGGCTGTTGCGACCGAGCTGGCCGCTGCAGCCGATCAAGCGTGAATTCATCGACCTGCAGGTGTACCGCCTGGGCGTGCAGGCGATGTGGGACGGCGCCGATATGTACGGCAGCCTGCCGAAGACCACCCTCGGAATCAGCCTGCCGTTCATCTATCCTCCGTTCGCCGCGGTCGCGCTGGGACCGTTCGCCTTGCTGCCGTGGAATGCCGCGGCCGTCGGCTTCTTCGTGGTTTCCACGCTGGCGCTCGCGATAACGCTGTATCTGGTGGCGAGTCGGGTCTGGGGTAGCGGCGGCACCGAGGTGGTGCTGTGGGCGAGCGCCTGCGCGATCCCGCTCGGGATGCTGCTCGAGCCGGTCCATTCCACCCTCGACTTCGGCCAGGTCAACCTGTTGCTGATGGTGCTGGTCGCGGCGGACTGCCTGCCGAAGCGCACCCGCTGGCCGCGCGGCATGCTGATCGGCATCGCCGCCGCCGTCAAACTCACGCCCGCGGCGTTCGTCCTCTACTTCCTGGTGCGCCGCGACTACCGCGCCGCCGTCACCGCGGCGATCACCGGTGCGATCGCCACCGGGATCGCCTTCGCGCTGATGCCGCACGAATCGGTGAAGTACTGGTTCGGCGGGATGGGCAACGTCTCCGGGCTCAGCGGGTCGGCCTTCCGGACCAATCAATCGATCCAGGGCGTGCTGGCCCGGTTCCAGGTTCCCGAACCCGCCTTCACCGCCCTGTGGGCGTTGCTGAGCCTCGTGCTGCTGGTGCTGGTGGTCGCCGCTATGCGGCGGGCGATCGCCGATCCCCCACTGGCACTGGCCTTCAATGCCGTGTTCACGCTGCTGGTTTCGCCCATCTCCTGGTCGCACCACTGGGTGTGGATCGCACCGGGTCTGCTCGCGGCCATCGGCGTCGCGACCCGGCTGCCGCGCCGCCGGGCGATGATCTGGTACGCGCTCATCGTGGCGACGGCGGTCGTGTTCACCATCGGCCCGCAGAACTGGGAACCGGGTGACAACAACCGCGAACTGCACTGGACGCCGTGGCAGCATCTGATCGGTGACACGTATGTCTGGTTGAGCGTGCTACTGGTGGCGATCTACGTCTGCACGGGACCGCGGCCCGCGACCCAGGAACCGCTGCTGCCGGTTTCGCTGCGGTCGCTGCGCACTCGGGTGCTCACCCGATCCTGACTCCGGTTCGGCGTCCCGACACGCCAGGCGCTATCGATCGGTAAATCTCCGGCGCACCGGGTGTCAGCTGCGCCCGCAGGACCGCGACACACCAGCGTCGATTCCGCTACACCCCGGTCACCCTGCCTTTCCGTCGTACCGTAGGTAGATATGGACGACAACACGCCGACCACGGAAGGGGATGCCACCCGTCCGGATCGGCAGCTGATCCAGCGGCGAGAGCAAGCGTGGAGCAACTACCAGCAGGCCTGCGCCGATCTCGCCGGTACCCGAATCCGCGCCAATCTCGACGGATGGAAGCGCTGGCTGCGCATCCTGCCCGGCGCAGCGGTCGATCAGGCCGAACGCCGCCGCGAGGAGATTCGGGGCGAACTGGCCCGGCACGGTGTCGGCGCCGACGACCGGCACTGGGGCGTGCTGTCGGGCGGTGACACCGGAACCTTCGGTGGCTGTTTCGGCCTGGAACACACCATCGACCAACTGGCCGAGCGTTGCGCCGAGGTGGATCCGCACTGGGCGCGCACGCTGCGGCGGATCGCCCGCGACACCACCGATATCCGCCCGCTGGCGGCCGACGGCGATCGCAGCGCCGTCAGCGATCTCACCGAGCGGGTGCTGCAGGCCGTTCGGATGGCGCCCGACGACGACGCGCGACGCCGGTTGACGATCCATCTGCCGGGCGAGGTCCGCCCGGTGCCCGCGGACCCGACAACCCTGCTGGAACGGCAGGGACCGGTCACCGTGCAGTTCGAAATCTACGCCAGCACCATCAAACTCGATCACATCGATGTGATCCCGCCGCTGCGCCGCATGGGGCTGGGCACCGCGACCCTGCGCCATCTGTGCCGCACCGCCGACGCGCACGGCATGCACATCGTCGCCCAATTGGTTCCGACGTTCCGCGACGACGATTCCGCCGTCCCGATTCTGGCGCGCTGGTTCCGCGAACAGGGTTTCGAGGTCACCGAGCGACTGGGTGGGCGGGTCGTGCGGGCGCCGTCGAGCATCCGCTAGCCGACGGTCATCACCACCGGTGGTCGGTGCCGCGTGTTCTGGACGCGGATGCCACGGCCGGGCAGTCTTCCGCTCACCGTCAGGCCGATCACCGTGGGCGAGTGAGGAATTCACCGATCGCCGGGGCCAGTTCCGCGGCCACCGGATCGTTGCTCACCGGCGGAAGTTCCCGCAACTGCGCATCGGGCAGCACCTCGGCCATCCGCTTCGCGCCCTTGGTGAGTGCGGGGGCGGAGCGGCCGCCGATCAGCAGCAGGGTCGGCGCGGTGAGCGCCGCCCAGTCCTCGGGCCGGATCGTCTCGGCGCGGGTGAACGGCTTCAACACCGCGAAATCGTGGGCCGTCGAATTCGCCGTGGCGACCAGGTCCTTCCACACCGGCGACAGCCGCATCACGGCCACGACCAGCGCCGGCACCCCCATCACCTTGGTGAGGTAGTACCGCACCGCGGCGCTGCGCTTGCCCTCGGCGATCCGGGCCTGCAACTTCTCCTCGGCGTCCTTGGGCGGGATGTGATCCTTCGGGTCGACGACGAGCGGCGGTTCGAAGGCGACCACATCGGTGATCCCCGGGATCGCGCCGGACCGCGCGGCAGCCAGCGCCAGTACCGCCCCGGAACCCCAGCCGAACAGTGCCGCCGAACCGCCCACCGCGTCGACGAGCGCGCGCAGATCGGCGATTTCGTCGGCGCTGTCGTACACCCCGGGCGAATCGGCGCTGTCGCCGCGGCCACGCCGGTCGTAGTTGATCACCTGCAGGCCGTACTTCTCGGCGAGCGTCTCGGCCAGTTCGACGGTGTTGGGTACCTGTCGATATCCGAAGGCGCCGCTGATCAGCACGACGGTCCCCGCGGTTCCGGAACCGATCCGGTCGAAGGCGATGGTGGTGCCGTCCGGCGACGTCACGGTCTGCATGTCCTACTCCTTCACGGCGACCGACGATGAGGCGATTGCGGCGAATGCTCGCCAGTCGAAGGTACGCGATGGGTCCGCCGACGGCGGCCGCGCGCCTCGGTAGGCTCGCACGGACGAATATCCACGGGTGAGGGGGTGCAGGATGACGACGGTCGCCGGACCGCACGGACTGCCGCGCATCAGCGGATTTCCGGGTTCGGACTTCGATCCCACTGCCGACAAATGGTCGGGGGTGGCGATCGGTGAGGATCGGATCCGGGCGTTGGCGATCGGCGCCTACTACGGTCGCAGCTGGAGCGCATACAACGACACCGTCGCGTTCCTCCCCGAACATCCCGGGAGTTCGGAGACTCGGCGCGAATCCACGATCGAGGGCTTGCACGAGTCGTGGGGTGTCGACAATGCCGAGGACGCCCGCGACACCATCGGTCGCCTGCTCAGCGGCATGCACGCACCGTTGTTCGCCATGGTGCATCCGCTGGCCGTCGCCGCCGCACAGGACACCACGCGCGTCGACCGCACCGGACTCGCCGACAGCCATCGCGAATTCCTGCACACGGTCTCGGAGGTGCGCGGCTATCGCGGGGTGAACGGAATCGATCGCGATTACGACGCGTGGTTGCAGGCAATCAAATTCGGCATCGTCGACCGGCTCCCGCAGCCGCTGAACACCGATGCCACGGCCTGGGACCTGTCCCGCATCGTCTTCATCGCCCGGGCCGCGCACACCGCCGGCTACCTGGACGAGGCGGAGTCGTGGGCGCTGCTGGACCGGGCCCTCGCCAAAGCGCAACGGCACTACCGCAATTGGCGGCAGTTCGCGTCGGGATTCCTCACCGGCGCCATCTTCTGGGCGGCGACGCAGGATCTCGCGGCGGCCAAGGAGCAGGTCGACGAACGTCGCTGGATGATTCGCGGCCTGCTGATGCGGCCCTCCAGTCCGTGGCGGCGGGTCGCGCTGCATCCCGGTGCGCCGGTCTTCGGGCTGTCACCGTTCCACTGAGCTCACCCTGGTTCACCGGGCGGTCATCGCGGCATCGCGCGCAGGATGCCGACACCCTCCCATCGGAACCGCTCCGCGTCGACCATGCCGAGTTTGCGTCGCTCGACCAGCAGTTGCCATTCGCCGAACAGATCCAGCGCGGACGGGCGCGCCATCACGATCGACCCGTCGACGTGTTCGATCTCGCAGGCCAGCCGCGCCGCCTGCGCGACCCGCAGCAGATCCTCGCTCTCGGTCGAGACGAATTCCAGATCGGTCTGCCCATCCGAAACCCGCAGCGTCGCAACGGATCCCGGTGGCGCGGCGACGTCGGTGCGGTCCATCGCGGCCACCGGAAACTCGTAGGTCGCGCCCGCCGACACGAACAGCAGCCGCAGGGTGATGATCGCGACCAGACCCGGGGCCCCTCGGTGTCCGCACGACGCACATTCGAGCACGTATTCGTCCGGCCGGGCATAGGCGTGCAGGGCGGTGATTTCCCGTGCGCCGAGACCGGGAGTGCGCATGCGCTCGGCCGCGCGGGCGACGTCGGGCCGGATCGGCCCGTACGGCCCCGGAACCGGCCGGGGCGGGGTGAGATCGGGCCGCTGCCGGACGATGCGGCGCATCTCGAGCAGATCGTCGGTGATCGCTCGCACCAGGGCGGCCGCCTGCGGCAGCACCTCCGGCTCCAGGAAAACCGTCGCCGGATTGCGCCGCGTGGCGACCCCGTCGATCACATGGTCCGGCGCCCGGAAATACAGCAGGATCAGCAACTCGCCGGCATCGGATTCGGCCAGGCAGGCGTCACGCAGATCGCCGACCCGGATATCCAGCGCGATATCGTCGTCGATGCTCAGCGGCGTGGTGGTGATGCGGCCGCCGGCGTACCTGATCGCGGTCCGACGCCCCCACACCTCCAGCACCACCGTATCCTCCACGTCCGGCCCACCGACCTCATCGGGGCCGAATTCTACCGAGCCGCGGGCCCGGGACCGGGCATCGCGACGCGCCCGGTCAGAGGTTGCCGGCGAACATGCTCGCGAGCCCGGTGACGCCGGCCAGGGCGGCACTACCGGTACTCAGTGCGGCGAGGATGAGGGCAGCGATCATCGACCAGGCCTTCCGATTGCGGGAGTCAACCGAAAACTACTGCGGCCCAATGCCGTTCACAATCGTCGGCGCAATATTCTCGGCGACCTCCGGGCAGGTTGTCAGCACATTCCCAGCGACGCCGGATCGAACCTGTGGTACTCGGCGATCCGGCCGCCGCCGGCCGCGCAACCGGATGGCCGTGTCCGGCAGGTGACCACGAGTGGCACACTGGCCGAATGCTCGGTGTACATCCGGAAACCACCGATATCGCGGAGCTCACCACCCAGCGTCGGGTACTCCGCTACGCCGTCCGGTTCGCCTACCTGGCGGCGCTGGCCGCGGCGATCGCCACCGGCGCACTGCCGGGCGGCCGCATCCAGGAGGCCGCGTGGATGATCGGCGGCGTCCTCGCCTTCACCATCGATCGGCCCTGGCGGCAACACCTGCGTGTACTGGTCGACTGGCTGCCGCTGATCGCCGCCCTGATGATCTACGACTACACGCGCGATCTGGCCGACAAATTGGGCATGCCGCTGCGCATGCACGAACTGGTCGCCATCGATCGGTGGCTGTTCGGCGGCACGGTCCCGACCATCTGGTTGCAGGACCACCTGGCCGGCGACGGTCAGCCCTGGTGGACCCCGATCATCGGGGTGGTCTACACGACCCACTTCATCCTGCCCTGGGCGGTCGCGGCGATCTTCTACGTCTATTCGCGGCCGCTGTGGGTGCGGTACATGCGCCGGATTCTGCTGCTGTCGTATCTGGCGCTGGTCACCTACGTGCTGGTGCCCGCGGCGCCGCCCTGGTATGCCGGGCGGGAGGGCGCCATCCCGGAACATGTCCGCCGCATCTCGGGTTTCGGGCTGGGAGTCGTCAACCCCGAGGTGAGCGCCCAGTGGCTGGAGGACCACGGCAACTACGTCGCCGCCGTGCCCTCCCTGCATACGGCGTTCTCCGTGCTGGTGGCCGCGACCCTGTGGCCGCTGACCAGGCAGTGGTGGCTGCGCGCGATCCTGATCGTCTACCCGTGCGCGATGGGCTTCACCCTGGTGTACGGCGGTGAACATTGGGTGTTCGATGTGCTGCTCGGCTGCGTGTACACCGCTGTCACGATCGTACTCACCCGGATGTGGGAGAACTGGCGGGCCGGGCGAGCGCTGTTCGGTCCGCTTCCGCCGACCCCTCGGGGCGACGGCGACGCGGACGGTTCGGTGGTGTCCCCGGGCGAGCGGTCATCCGAAATGGCCGGCGATGGGACTGCTCGGCCCTTCGAGGCCCGGCACGGTTAGCGCCGGTTTCGAGGGCCTGGGCAGGACGCCGCCCGACCCGTTCCCCCTCGACTCGACGGGCGGGTGAACTGATCGTGCAAACCTCGCCGGGATCGGCGGTTTCCCGCTTTTCGCCGAGGTTTCCACGAAAAGTTGGGGGGTCGCCCCCCGAGGGTGGCCCAGAGCACGCTACCCGAGGGCGCGGGTGTGACGAGCGTCTCTCGACCCGGCCCGCACCCGAGCGCGCGCTGGTGGGCCGGTGTTTTCGTCGGCTATCAGCGGCCTCGACCGCCGAAAATCGGATGATCGCGTGTCCAGTTCACCGGAATACTGGCGCGGCACCGATGAGTTGAGTGGATCACGGTCGTCACTTCTCGTGTACGTCCGAGGCACACAGGGGTGACTCGGCGTCGGTCATACCATCTGCCCTCGCGAACACCCGGAGGTTATCCATGCCCGCCGTCTCTCTCGATCGCCCGACCGGGCGGCGAACACCCGTGGTGGTCCGGCTCCTGGTGCTCGCGACCTTCGTGGTGATCCTGAACGAAACGATCATGATCAACGCGATTCCGCGGCTGATGCTCGATCTGCAGGTCACCGAGCGCTCGGCCCAATGGGTCTCGACCGCGTTCATGCTCACCATGGCGGCCGTCATCCCGGTGACCGGATGGTTCCTGCAGCGCGTGACCACCCGCCGCGCCTATGCCATCGCGATGGGCGTCTTCCTCGCGGGCACCCTGCTGTCGGCGGTCGCGCCGTCGTTCGCGGTGCTGCTCGTCGGCCGTGTCGTGCAGGCCGGTGGCACGGCGGTGATGATGCCGCTGCTGATGACCACCCTGATGACCGTCGTTCCGGAAAACGACCGCGGCCGAGTCATGGGCAATGTCACCCTGGCCATCTCGGTCGCACCGGCCATGGGTCCGGTCATCTCCGGCCTGGTATTGCAGTTGGGTTCGTGGCGTTGGCTTTTCCTGCTGGTGCTGCCCATCGCCGGCGTGGTCACCTTCTTCGGGCTGCGGAAGCTGGAGAACATCGGAGAGCCGGAGAGCGGCGCGATCGATTGGCCCAGTGTGGTTTTCGCGGCGCTGGGCTTCGGCAGCCTGGTGTACGGGCTCAGCCGGTTCGAGGTCGGCAATATCGCGGTTCCGGCGCTGATCGTCGGTGCCGGGGTGCTGTTCATCGCGGTGTTCGCGATCCGGCAGATCCGGTTGCAGCGCACCGGTTCGCCGCTGCTGGACCTGCGCATCCTGTTGTCCGGCACCTACACCAAGGCCCTGGTCCTGATGGCCGTCGCCTTCCTGGCGATGATGGGCTCGATGATTCTGCTGCCGCTCTATCTGCAGAATCTGCGCTCGCTCTCGCCGTTGGAAACCGGTCTGCTGGTGATGCCGGGCGGGCTGGCGATGGGCCTGCTCGGACCGACGATCGGGCGCCTGTTCGACCGCTTCGGCGGCCGCATGCTGGTGATCCCCGGCGCGATCGGCATCACCGCGGCGCTGGCCGGTTTCACCCGGATCTCGCTGACGATGCCGTACTGGCAGCTGCTGGCCCTGCACATTCTGCTGATGGTGTCGCTGGCCGCCGCCTTCACCCCGGTGTTCACGCTGGGACTGGGCGCCCTGCCGCAGCACCTGTACTCGCACGGCAGCTCGATGCTCGGCACCCTGCAGCAGGTGGCGGCCGCATTCGGCACCGCATTGGTGGTCACCGTGATGACCGCGCGCGCCACCTCGCTCGCCGACAGCGGAACCGAGGCGCTGACCGCCCACCTGTCCGGGATGCGGCTGGCCTTCGGGGTGTCGGCGGGCCTGGCACTGATCGTGATTCTCATGGCGGTCTTGTTGCCCAACCGCTCGGCGGCCTCGGAGCCGGTTGTCCTCGATGCCGAAGACACCGAGGCGGCGGAGGACACCGAGCTGGTGCGCGGCTGACCGGCGTGCGACCCGTCGAATCCCGAAAGCACTGCCCGCGAGACCTCCGGCCTCGCGGGCAGTGTCGTGTTCGGCCGCGCTGCGAGCTCAGCCGCGGTCGGGTCCGGGATGCACCGGAACCGACAGCGGTCCCACGGTGAAGAACGAAGGGGTGTAAGGGATTTCGGCCGGGTCGATGGCGAGCGTCAGGTCCGGGAATCGCCGGTACAGACTGGACAGCCCGAGCCGGCCCTCCAGCCGGGCCAGGGGCGCGCCGATGCAGTAGCGCGGCCCGTGCCCGAAGCCGAGGTGCGGCCGCGGCGGGCGGGTGATGTCGAATTCGTCCGCGGTCTCACCGTGCTGATCGGTATCCACGCCGGTGGCCTGGTAGACCACTCCGACCGCGTTCCCCTTCGGAATCGGCACGCCGGCGATGGTGACGTCGTCCAGGGTGAATCGGAAGCTCGTCATCATCACCGAATGCCGGTAGCGCAGCGTCTCCTCGACGACGTCCGCCCACCGGTCCTCCGCCTTGGCCAGCGCCAGCTGATCGGGATGCCGGCCGAGCGCGACCACCGCATTGCCGAGCAGATAGACCGTGGTCTCGTGGCCGGCGATCAACATCAGCCACAGCACGGCGACCAGTTCGTCCGTGGTCAGCCGGTCGCCCTCGTCGCGCGCCCGCACCAGGTCCGAGGTCAGATCGTCACCGGGTTCGCGCTGTTTGCGCTCGACGAGCTCATAGAGGTAACCGCGCAGTGCCACCTGGGTCTGGAACGCCTCCTCGGCCGAAATGTTCTGCGACAGTGAGGTCAGTGTCCACTGCCGCAGCTGCGGCCGCTCCGATTCGGGTACGCCGAACAACTCGCTGATCACCGCCATCGGCAGGGCGTCACAGAAGGCCGGTACCAGATCGACGCGGTCGCCACCGGCGGCGACGCCGTCGAGCAGGCCGTCGATGATCTCCTGAATCCGCGGCTCCAGCGCCCGCACTCGGGCCGGGGTGAAACCCTTGCCGACGAGTCCGCGCAGCCGCCGATGATCCTGGCCGTCCTTGGTGGACAGATGATCGCCCTGCACGATGGCCCGGAACGGCCAGTCCTCGGGGATCGAGCCGTCGTAGAGCGCCGGCCAGTGCTTCGGATCGCGGGCGAAGGTCTTGTTGTCGCCGGCGAGGATCTCCTCGACCGCCTTGTGGCTCAGGGCGAGGTAGGCGGGAACACCGCCCGGAAATTCGACCTCGACCACCGGCGCGGTCTTGCGCAGGCGTAAGCAGGTGTCGAGGGGGCGTTCATTGGCATCGGGAAACGCAGGTCGGCTCGTCATCGCTGAACCCTTCGAAAATCGACGTGACCGATGGTCACGCGAGGTGTGAGACCTGTTGCGCACGAAATAATCTCAGAATCGTCGCGACGCCGGAGCCGATTGCGTTCCAGCGGTGGGGAGAGTGCGTGCGGGGCAGCCGGGCGCCGGTTCGACGATCCACGGCGGTCCACAATTAGAACGTGTTCTATATTCGAGGGACCGTTCCGGCAATCCTCGGGAGTTGACGACATGTACAAGTGGTCCGACGAAGATCTGATGCTTCGCGACGCCGTGCGCGGCTTCATCAAGAAGGAAATCGAACCACACGTCGAGGAACTGGAGAGCGGCACACTGCCGCCGTTCGACATCATCCGCAAGCTGTACGCCACCTTCGGCCTGGACGAGATGGCACGGGAAGGACTGGCGAAATCGCTCGCCCACGAGGAGGCCGGAACGCCCGGAAAATCCGGTGGTTTCAGCGGTTCGGGCAGCATGGGCGTCATCCTCAACAGCGAGCTGGCCGGAGTCAGCCTGGGCCTGGTCGCCTCGATGGGTGTGAGCCTCGGACTGGCGGCCGGGACCATCCGCAGCCGCGGCACGCTCGCGCAGAAGAAGCGCTGGCTGCCGGAGCTGGTCACCTTCGAGAAGGTCGGCGCATGGGCGATCACCGAACCGGACTCGGGCTCGGATGCCTTCGGCGGCATGAAGTCCTACGTCCGCCGCGACGGGGAGGACTACATCCTCAACGGCCGCAAGACCTTCATCACCAACGGCCCCTACGCCGACGTGACCGTCGTCTACGCGAAGCTGGACGAGGAGGACGGCACCGACCGCCGCGACCGCAAGGTGCTGACCTTCGTCCTCGACAAGGGCATGCCGGGTTTCGTGCAGAGCTCGCCGTTCAAGAAGATGGGCATGAATTCCTCCCCCACCGGCGAGTTGGTCTTCGACAACGTCCGCCTGACCCCCGATCGCCTGCTCGGCGAGACCGAGAATCCCGCCAAGGGCGACGGCAAGGACAGCGCCAAGGAATCCTTCGCCGCAGAACGCATCGGCATCGCCTCCCTGGCGCTGGGCATCATCAACGAATGTCACCGGCTCTGTGTCGATTACGCGAAATCGCGCACGCTGTGGGGTAAGGAGATCGGCCACTTCCAGCTGATCCAGCTCAAACTCGCCGAGATGGAGATCGCCCGGATCAATGTGCAGAACATGGTGTTCAACGCCATCGAGCGCACCGCCGCGGGCGAAAAGGTCTCCCTCGCCGAGGCTTCCGCGATGAAGCTGTACTCCTCCCGCGCCGCCACCGAGGTCGCGATGGAAGCCGTGCAGTTGTTCGGCGGCAACGGGTACATGGCCGAGTACAAGGTGGAACAGCTTGCCCGCGACGCGAAGTCGCTGATGATCTACGCGGGCAGCAACGAAATCCAGGTGACCCACATCGCCAAGGGGCTGCTGAACGGGTAGCGGCGGCAGCGACCCAGGCCCTCGCGGACGGAACTGCACACCGGCCGGCGCGCTGCACCGAGGAGACGGCGCGCGAGGGCCGGCGACCGGTGAGCAGGCCGGGGCTCTCAGACCCGCTGGGCCGCGATCTGCAGCACCAGGCACGCGACGGCCAGCGGAAGGAACACTCCGGCCGCCAGGTAGAAGGTCTGCCCGTAATCGCCCACCCGGATGTGCGTATAGGCCGCACAGACGAAGTAGAGCACCAAGCCGATCGCGGCCGCCGTTCCGACGAACGGCACACCGAGCACCCCCAGTAGCAGCCCCGCCGCTCCGGCCAGTTTCAAGGTGCCGATCGGGAACGTGAGCCACGACTGCGGCACTCCCGCCGTCTCCATCGCAGGCGCCAGCGTCGCCATGACCGGCCCGAATCTGGTGACGGCGGCGCCGCCCGAGAAGGTGTTGGCGGCGATGGTGACGAGCATGACGCTCAGATAGGCGGCGAACATCGGATCCTCACTCGGTGGGACGTTTATACGTATCTCAAATTATATCCTTTTCGTATTAAATGTGACAGAGTCGACCTACTCGCGGACGGTCGCTCGCCGCCGGACCGCCCGCTGACCTCATCTTCTGCGGTCGCGGCGCCTACGACGGACACCCGCGCGATCACGAGGACACCTGCGGACAGCGCCGATCGTGTGAAGGATCTCATTCTCAACCTGGGATGACCGGACTGATCAGTGTCGAATTCTCGCCTGCCGCCATCGTGATGACCGGGGTTGGCGCGTGGTGTCGAGTCCGACCGTGGCGCCCGGCTTACTGATCTGCGGGGCGAGCGCGGTGACATCGACCGTGCTCAGCACTGCGCAACCAGCGCGTGGGACCGCCACCGTACAGGCGCCGGCCCGCGCCCCGTAGTGCCCGGGTCGCCGAATGCCACTCCCTTCCCGATTTTCCCTGTGCCTGAAAGAGATTCGTGCAGCCGGGCTTCTCGGTTACCGTAGTCGTGTACCGTTTATGCACTGCTGCAATCGATCTGGTGTTAGTGGTGGGGGTTATGAGTGGGGAAGCCTCGGAGTCCGATCGTCAGGCGCAAATCTTGCGCTATTGGCGGGCCGTGGAGTACTTCAGCCCGCCGAAGGTGGATCGCCTAGATCCTCGGAAGGGCGTCCGGCCCGTCGACATCAAACGAAAACTGCCTTGGGAGCCAGGGGAATCGGAGCCAGCGAGGGATGGATGCGTATGGCGGCACACAGTCTACGCAGGCGTGTTCGAGATCGCGAAGGTCCGCGAGGTGCTGCAGAACGCGTTGCGGGTGCCCGACGCCGAGCATGACTTGGATGGCCGTATCAGCGGCGAGAGTGCGCTGTTGAGTTTCGCGGTGGACGACACAGGTCATCTGATAAAGGACAGTGTCGCTCTATCCACGTGCGGATGGGCGGTAAGTCGGACCATCACGCCCGGGCCCGGCAGTGACCGCTGGCTCGACGGCTTCGATGACGACCAAAAGCGCTTGCTGGAATATATCTTCCAGATCGGCGACGGAAAGGTGACGGTCGAGGCGGGTTCGGCTGCCACTGCTCGGCGCGGCAAGGGACTCGGTCTGGTTGCCGGAACGGCGGCACGGGTGGCATTGGACGTTGCGACCGGGGGGATTTCAGCACTCCCCGCCGTTGCCGGCCTGGCACTGACACCGGTGATCGGCGCGATCGGCAGCAAGGTCGTGGAAAAGGTCGGCGATTCCCTGGCCAAGGACGCCACGGAAACGATCTCAAAGGCTGTGAAGGAGAAGATCAGTAGACAGGAGGATGATGACTCGACGTCCGTTCAGGCGGCGTCCGGTGACTCGGAGGAGAAGCCGCCGTCGGAACTGAGCGCGAAGGTGCTTGGGGTGACCGACTTGGCTGCGATCACACGCTGGGTCGCCGAGACGATGGGGGTAGAAGAAGCGTTGCAGCCGAACTCGATTCGAGTCAAGAGTCGTCAGGTGAAAGTCAAGGACAGCGGTTCGACCGACGAGTTTCTGAACAGCTTCTTCGCCGAGGACCTCCAGCGAGTGGCGGATGCGGTGACTACCGGCGACGTGGGGGAGGTTCTGTCATCGTATCTGCGGGACAACATCGGAATCGACACCAAGCGGCGAATAGACGTGCGCACGAACCCCGGGCGAGTCCTGCAAGCGGTGGCGCCTCGATCGATGCCGATCGGGCGGTGGCCGGAGCAGGCGGATCGTCCACTGGCCCTGAGTCAGCAGTTCGCGATCAACGAGATCTGCAAGAATCTGAAAGATCCAGCAGCACGAGGCCTTTACGCGGTGAACGGGCCTCCTGGTACCGGCAAGACGACGATGTTGCGCGATCTCATCGCTGCGGTGGTCGTGGAGCGCGCACTGCGGCTGGCGACGTTGAAGGATCCGCGTGATGCGTTCAGCAAGGCTGCTCTGGAGTGGCGGACCGAGGATTCGAAACGGACACGTAAGTTCCATCCGCTGATCCCTGAACTCACCGGGTTCGAGATGGTGGTTGCCTCCGCGAACAACGGTGCTGTGGAGAACATCACCCTCGAGGTTCCCGCCACAAAGGCGATTCATCGAGAGTCGTTCCCGGATGCAGATTATTGGTCCGGGCCGGCGACCTTGCTGGCCGATACGGAGTGTTGGGGAGCAATCGCGGCCCGCCTGGGAAACCGCAGCAATCGGTCCGAATTCGTCGATCGGTTCTGGCGCGGCAACCAGCCACGAGGCAAACGGAAGCGAGAGGGCGACAAAGAGATTCCCGGGCTGCACGAGATTCTGCATGCCCTCGAGCAGTCCAAGGCCGATAACGAGAAGTACCGGGTTGTTCCGTGGAGTACTGCCGTCGAACAGTTCGAGAAGGCAGTCGCCGAGGTCGAGCGACTGGCCGCGCAACGGCAGGTCATCGCGGATATTCTGGAGCGAACCAGCGGATTCGACCTACATTTGCAGCGGTTGCGCCAGCAGGCGGACGACCATCGCGACTACATCGTGAAACTGCAGGCTTATCGCGGTGACCTCGAGCGACACGCGACGGCCATGGCAAGGGACCGCACGCGCGCCGAACAAGAGGTCAACGACGCACGGCGTTCGCTCGACAGCGCCGAGGCACGTGTTGTTCAGGCGGGGATAGCCGTCCGTTCCGCCGAGCGCGCCCTCCGCGACTATGCGCAGACAAGGCCGGGCATGCTCCGGCGAATTTGGTCACGAAATGCCCTCAGCGACTGGGAAGGCGGTGCGCAACTCCTTGCTGCCCAGGTGACGGCGGCCGATGAGTTGGCTGCTCGAGCCGAGGCGTGGCGTAGTGAGCAGAGTGCCGAACTGACCGTGAGGCAGCGGGCACTGAATGAGGCCGCCGAGAAGGAAAGACATGCCCAGGAACAGCTTTCTCGGTGCGATAGAGATCTCGAGTCGGCGGTACGGGCAGTAGGTGACGCTGACCGAGCTGTTGCGCAGCGAGAGGCGATGGTACAGCAGGACTCCCAACGGCTGCAGGATGCACGCCGCCGCTGGCCGCGCACGGTTCCTGGCGCCGAATGGGATGCGGCGCCGGATGATCGTGAGCCGATGGAACAGCGCGAAAAGTCCTCACCGTGGATGGACGAAGAGTTCGCCGAGGCTCGGTCCCGGGCCTTCCTCGCCGCGCTCGAGCTCCACCGTGCGGTGCTCACCAACGCGCCGAAGCAGCTTCGATGGAGCCTCTGGGCGGTGACCGACGTCGTGAAAGGAGAAGCGCCGGCGGATCTTCCGGCCGCCACGGTCTTGACAGCGTGGCAACTGCTGTTTCTGGTAGTGCCAGTAGTGTCGACGACCTTCGCCTCGTTGTCCCGGATGTTCGCCGCGCTCGGGCGTGAGGCGTTGGGCTGGGTGTTCATCGACGAAGCCGGGCAGGCGGCCCCACAGTCAGCGGTAGGCGCGCTGTGGCGTGCACAACGCGCAGTGGTTGTCGGCGACCCGCTGCAGCTCGAACCGGTGGTCACCCTGCCGTGGTCGGGACAGAAACGGCTGTGCCGACAGTTCGGTGTCGACGGCCAGTGGGCACCGCAGAACGCGTCCGTGCAGACGATGGCGGACCGCCTCAACATATTCGGAACGTGGCTGCCCGAACCGGACGGGCTCGGCGAGACATGGGTGGGATCCCCCCTGCGCGTACACCGTCGGTGCGAACGGCTCATGTTCGATATCAGCAATGAGATCGCTTACGACAACATGATGGTTTACGGCGTCTCGTTCAAGACGGAATTCACCCTTCTGACCCGGAGCACCTGGCTCGATGTCCCAGCGCAGCCGAGCGGCAGCAAGTGGAATCGAGTCGAAGGCGATTACGCACGCAAGACCTTGGAGACAATCCGGGACCGCATCGAGGACCAGATGAATGCCGAACTGGCCAAGGCGCAATTGCCGGACTGGTCGCTGACGGATGCGGACCGAGAGGCCGAGCTCGAGCGGCGGCTGCGGGAGGCTGTGTTCGTAGTCAGCCCGTTCCGCGATGTCGTCCGAGAACTGCAAAGGGCGCTCGGCACGGTGCTGCCCTCGAACTGGAACCGGGTCGGCACGGTGCACACCACCCAGGGCAAGGAAGCAGACATTGTGCTGTTGGTCCTGGGCACCGCCAGCGACCAGCGGCAGTCGCGTGATTGGGCTGCCCATCCACCGAATCTGCTCAATGTGGCCGTGACTCGGGCACGGCGGCGGTTGGTGGTGATCGGTGACTACGAGAACTGGGAAAAGCACCAGAACTTCCAGGTCTTGGCCGAGCGGAGCACACGAGTGGATGCGGTCAAGGTGTGGGGGGTGTCCACAAGGTGAACACGGAGAGCATGAATGCCGTGCCATCATTGCGCCGGCGGGTTCGAAGTCTGCGGCGCGAAACCATAGAACGATCGCGTCGCCCGCCAGCGCGTAATTGGTCGGGGACGCGATGCCCAGAACTCGTAGTACGAGCTCAGCCGGGCGCCCTGGTGTTCGTTGACGAACGCCACGAACACCGCCGGGCCTGCCCGAGCTCCGAGGCGAAATGGACACTCGCATCACGCAATACGTCGTTCACCTGTTCCAACTCCGCGACCCGCTTCTTCTAGGCCCGGTTCTCGGCCGGCATGTCGGTCGTCGGACGATCGCCTCGCTCACCGGCATCGGCCTCGGCTTGGCGGATCCACAGCCGCAACGCTTTGTGACACAGAGTTGCGCTGCCAGCTTCCGGAGAGTTGTACACCCAGCCAGGAGGCGAATCCGGTCAGGCTGTTGGTCTGCCTGCGTTGTGCCGCACCAAATTCCGTAAACCGTCTCCCGGACGGACGGGTGCAGGTGGGTTTGCTGCGGGGCCACCCGCCGCGCCCGATTCAGCGCGCCCTGCGCCTGATCCGGCTTGCCGACCATGAGCCCTGCGCAGCTCACGTCTTGCCAGTGGTGGCCGGGACGCGGCGGTGCTGCCCGAGGGTTATGCGCTCCGATACCGCCGCCGAGCACCAGTACATTCTTGAGAGATAGGTGGAGGTGGGATGAAGGCCAGCGCTGCAGAGGTGGCGAATCCGCGGATGTTGGTGCTTGCGCGCGAGTCGCGGTCGCTGACACAGGGGCAGTTGGCCGAGCTGATGCAGAAGTTGGCGGACTCGGCCGGCCGCGTTAGTCAGGGGTACGTGAGTCGGGCAGAAGCTGGGCGGTTGGGCGTTACCGGCGATCGGCTCGAGCTTTACGCGCACGCGCTGGGCTATCCGGTATCACTGCTCTGCCTTACCGCGCAAGAAGTTGGGGCTGGCGCTGGTTTGGTGCACCATCGTAAGAAGCAGGCCGCGGCCGCCGGTGACTTGAAGCGGATTCACGCGATGCTCAACCTCACCAGGATCCAGCTGAAGGGGCTGACGGCTGGTGTGCCCGGTCGCCATCGCTCTGGGATTCCTCGCATCGAAGTCGATAACGTGACTACCCCGGCTGACGCGGCGCGCGCGGTGCGGAAAGCTCTTGGCGTTCAAAATATTCCGAAAGTCATGCGCCATACTTCCCCAAGCAGCCAGTCGGGCAGGTCAGCTACGAAACTGACGCTGCCACAAGGCAACCCACCACTACCCGGGGGCCGACCATGGACGCCGATCAGCCCCATCGCCCGGCCGTGACGAAAGCGAGTAGGAGCATCGATGCCGAAGTGAGGCAATAACGTCATCGCACGGCGCGAGTTGTATGAAGCCGGAGGGCGGGTCGCAGCCTCGATCGGCCGGGCGCACCAGCAAGACTCGAACGGCCGACACGCGCCGTTCCGTATAGAAGACGTGGAAGTCGAACCGTCCGACCACGCGCGACAGGCTCCGACTCAACCCAAGCGTCGCCCCCCCGATGACGATAACCGCTGCCGCCCTGGGGCGCGGAAATGCCAACCGGTCGATCACCTCAGACAGCGGACCTACCCGAGATCTCCACTTGAAAACAAATACTCCAATGTGTTTTTATGGTTTCAGGGAGGTGCGAGAGCCTCCAGCGACC
>NZ_BAGM01000111.1 GCF_000308855.1 Nocardia veterana NBRC 100344
GCCTACCCGCGGACGAGCGACCGCACCCGCACCGCCGAACGCGCGCGGGTCGCCGAACCGCAACCCCGTCGTGGCCGGCCCCAGCCGCCGAGCGATGTGCCCCCGCATCCCCGCCCGAACGTGCGCTACCGGGACCGCTGAGCGGAATTCCTCGTCCGTCCCCGAATTCCCCACGCCCACACATCGTTTCGTGCGGACACGGCGTTACCTGGACGGTGGCGCGGCGGGCGCCGTGGATCGTCGGACGGCGGCGGGTGGTCACGGCCGCAACCCGCACCATCGGCAGCGCGATGACGGCGGCGCCGGAAGGGCTTCGCGGCGTGGGGCTTTCGTCACCGCCGGGTACGGGTCGTTACCGAGAAGTCGGCGGTCGCCTGCCGGTGGACGGCGCCGGGTGCACCACCGGCGGCCGGCCCGCTCAGCGGCGGGCGGTGCTGCGCAATTCGCGCGGGAGGGCGAAGACCAGGGTCTCGTTGGCGGTGGTGACTGGCTGAACCTCGCCGTAGCCGTGTTCGGCGAGCAGGTCCAGGACCCCTCGGACCAGGATTTCGGGCACCGACGCGCCGGAGGTGACGCCGACCGTCGTCACCCCGTCGAACCAGGCCGGATCCACCTCACGGGCGAAGTCGACCAGGTAGGCGGCGCCGGCACCGGCGTTCAACGCGACCTCGACCAGCCGTTTGGAATTCGACGAGTTGCGCGACCCGACCACGATGACCAGATCGCATTCCGGGGCCATCGCCTTGACCGCCACCTGGCGGTTCTGGGTGGCATAGCAGATGTCGTCGCTCGGCGGATCCTGCAGCTTCGGGAAGCGCTGCCGCAGCCGCTGCACCGTCTCCATCGTCTCGTCCACCGACAGGGTGGTCTGGGACAGCCAGATCACCTTGTTCTCGTCCCGCACCCGCACCCCGTCGACGGCGTCCGGGCCGTCGACCAGTTGCACGTGGTCGGGCGCCTCACCGGCGGTGCCCTCGACCTCCTCGTGCCCCTCGTGGCCGATGAGCAGGATGTCGTAATCGTCGCGAGCGAAGCGCTTGGCCTCCTGATGCACCTTGGTCACCAGCGGACAGGTGGCGTCGATGGTGTGCAGATTGCGCGCCGCGGCGGCCTCGTGCACGGCCGGCGAGACGCCGTGCGCGGAGAACACCACGACAGCGCCCTCCGGAACCTCTTCGGTCTCGTCGACGAAGACCACGCCGCGCTCCCGCAGCGTCTCCACCACGTGCCGGTTGTGCACGATCTCCTTGCGCACGTAGATCGGCGCGCCGTGCTTGTCGAGGGTGCGTTCCACGGTTTCCACCGCGCGGTCCACACCCGCGCAGTAGCCGCGGGGTTCGGCGAGCAGCACCCGCTTGCCCGCGCCGGCACCGGCCGCATCGGCCGAGCGGGCGATTCCGACATTCAGTGGGATAGCCGAGGACATGACCACAGCTTACGTGCGCGGCCCGGATCGGCCAGTGTCGCCTGCGCGGCGGGCCCGCGACCCGGCCCGGGAGGCGCGACAATGGAGCATGTGAACTCTGTTCTTTGCATCACCGGCCGTTTCGGGCAGGCTAGGGGCATGTTTCGACCTCCCTACCTGGCCCGGGTCGCCGCTGGGGCCGCCGTCTACGCACTCGAGGAAACTCGCCGGTTACCCACGGTGGCACTGCATCTGCCGATCACCGCGATCAGTCAGCTGCTGCAGACCTCGATGCATGTGCAGCAGTTCGTGACCAGCCTCGCGCTCAAGGGCGACGCGGTCTTCGACCGGCTCGCCAACCGCCCGGTGGAGCAGCCGGAGTGGGCGACCTTCGACGAGGACCTCGACGATGAGCAACCGTTCGGCAGTTCCGGTCGGGCCGGCCGCGGGGACGACGATTTCGCGGCGCGTCTGAGCCGCTTCGACAGGTATGCCGACCCGGATCCGGCGGCGGAGACCGCGGCGTCGGTGGCATCGATCACCTCGACCGCGACCAACGGCTATGCGGGATCTCACACCGGCGATGCCGCGACCGAGGCGAACCACAGCGGGGCGGGGAAGTCCGAAACAGCGTCCGCTGCCGAAGGGCCGGCCGAGCGCGGCGGTGTGGTCGAGCCCGAGGTCGCCGCCCGCTACGACTACGCGAATATGACGCTGGCCCAGCTGCGCGCGCGGCTGCGCATGCTCAGCGTCGAGGATCTGACCGCACTGCTGGAGTACGAGCAGCAGACCTTCGACCGGGCGCCGTTCGTGACCATGTTGACGAACCGGATCGCCACCGTGCAGGCCAAGTGACCGAATCACACGCCGACGCGCCGGCGACCGGGGGCCGAGCTTCCGGGGAACCGGCGCGTTCTGCTGCCCGCCCCGCCAACTCCGCCGAACAGCCCTGGCCGGTCCGCAGCATCGCGATGAAGGTCGCGCAGTGGATCGACCGGCTCGGCAGCGTGTGGGTGGAAGGTCAGATCACCCAGATCAACGCGCGGCCGGGCACCCGCACCGCGTTCCTCGTGCTGCGCGACACCGCTGCCGACATGTCGCTGTCGATCACCTGCGATCCGCAGCTGTTGCGCGCCGCGGCGGTACCGCTGCAGGAGGGCAGCCGGGTGGTGGTGTACGGCAAGCTTTCCTATTTCACCGGGCGCGGCACTATTTCCTTGCGGGTCACCGAGATTCGACCCGTGGGCATCGGCGAGCTGCTGGCCCGCATCGAGCGGTTGAAGGCCCTGCTGGCCGCCGAGGGGCTGTTCGATCCACGGCTCAAGCGCCCGATCCCGTTCCTGCCCAAGGTGATCGGCCTGATCACCGGCCGCGCGAGCGCCGCCGAACACGATGTGGTGACCGTCGCCCGGCAACGCTGGCCCGCAGTGCGTTTCGAGATCCGCAACACCGCCGTCCAGGGCCCGACCGCCGTCCCGCAGATACTGGACGCGCTGGCCGAGCTGAACGATCATCCCGAGGTCGAGGTGATCGTGCTGGCCCGCGGCGGCGGCAGCGTCGAGGATCTGCTGCCGTTCTCCGATGAAACCCTCTGCCGCGCCATCGTTTCCGCCACCACACCGATCGTGAGCGCGATCGGCCACGAGCCGGACAACCCGCTGTCGGACTATGTCGCCGACCTGCGCGCGGCCACGCCGACCGATGCCGCCAAACGCCTGGTGCCCGATGCCGCCGCCGAATTGGCGGGGGTACGCGAACTGCGCGCGCGTTCCGCCGCGGCCCTGCGCGGTTGGGTCGACCGCGAGGCGCGCGCCTTGCAGCAGTTGCGCTCGCGGCCGGTGCTCGCCGACCCGCTGCGACTGCTCGACCAGCGCCACGACGAAGTCGAACGCCTGCGCAGCGCGGCCCGCCGGGCGGTCGAGCACACTCTCACCGCGGAAGCCACCACGACGCGGCATCTGCGGGAAAAACTCACCGCCGTCGGCCCGGCCGCCACCCTGGCCCGCGGCTACGCGGTCGTCCAACGGGTCGCCGGGACCGAACGCCACGTTGTGCGCACGGTCGCCGAATCGCCGCCCGGCACGCAGCTGCGGATCCGCGTCGCCGATGGTGCGGTCACGGCCGCCGCGCTCGGCAGCCAGGCGCTGACGAACCCGCTCGCCGGCACACCACCCACCTCCGCGCCACCCGGACCCGAGCACGAGGAGTTGTCATGACCGAGAGCGAAGTCGCCGAAATCGCGACCTTCGGCTACGAACGCGCCCGCGACGAGCTGGTCAATGTCGTCAAGATGCTGGAACAGGGCGGCATGGACCTCGACGATTCGCTGGCCCTGTGGGAACGCGGCGAGGCCCTGGCCAATCGCTGTGAGGCCCATCTGGCCGGGGCCCGTCGCCGGGTCGAGGAAGCGCTGTCGCGTCGCGAGGACGGGGATTCGGAATGACCGTCCGCCGGATCGTCCCGGATCTGCACGTCGCCGATATGGAGCGCGCCCGTGCCTTCTACCGGGCCCTCGGCCTAGCGGAAGTGATGGATCTGGGCTGGGCCGTGACGTTGGCCTCGCCCGACAATCCGACCGCGCAGATCATGCTCCTCGACGCGAATACCGAGGCGCCGCAACCGGATATCAGTATCGAGGTGGCCGATGTCGACGCCGCCCACGACAGGATGGTCGCCGCGGGTGCGGAGGTGGTCTATCCGCTGCGCGACGAACCGTGGGGGGTGCGGCGCTTCTTCGTGCGCGATCCGGACGGGACGGTGGTCAACGTGGTGAGCCACCGCTGATCCGATTCAGGGCCGCAGCGGTGTCGCGGCCCCGACCGCCTGGGCCAGCGCGAGATAGGACGCCTCGTCGGCGGCGCCCTTGATCAGCACCCGGCTCGTCCCGAAGTCGGCGATCCAGCCCGGCTCACTGCCGGCGACGTGATAGACGGTCCACTTCTGCCCGCCCACCATGCGCGAACCGGACGGGCTGCGCGTGCTCACGATGTGGTCGGCCAGCGCGCTTTCGCCGGCGTTGGACTGGCTCAGCTGCAGATACGTACCCTTCGAGGTGATGTATCCGACCGTGCTGACCGCACCGCCGCTCGGGCCGGTGACGGTGTCCCGGCTTCCGGAGTTCGGCTTCCAGTCGGCGGGCACCTCGGGGTCGCGAATCGGGAAGGACAGGGTCTCGGCGTCGTCGTGCAACGCCGACTGCACATCGAAGTTCGGGACCTGTCCGGGCGTCGGGCCGTGCGCGGCGAAGCTGCACTGGCTGGCGACCGCGGCCAGCACCACGCAGATCAACACCAGCGGGATCAACGACCAGATCAGATCCCGATAGTCGTTCATGATGCGTGGTTTCTGCGACACGCCCCAAGTATCCACGCAGCGCGGCTCGCGCTCCGCGGGCCCCCGGGGCACGAGGCCGACGTCACAGCCGCCCGACCGGCCCGGACGGATCGCGCGCCGATCTGGAACAGCAGTACCTGAATGACGGATCCGACCGTTCTGCGACAATTCACGCAGCAATACACAACTCGAGGAGGCACCGTCATGACGGCACCCACACCCGCAACCAGTCGCCGCCGCGAGGCTCCGGACCGCAACCTCGCACTGGAGTTGGTCCGGGTGACCGAGGCCGGTGCGATGGCCGCGGGCCGCTGGGTCGGCCGGGGCGACAAGGAGGGCGGCGACGGTGCCGCGGTGGACGCCATGCGACAGCTGGTGGCGACCGTCTCCATGCGCGGCATCGTCGTGATCGGCGAGGGCGAGAAGGACGAAGCACCGATGCTGTACAACGGCGAGGCCGTGGGCGACGGCACCGGCCCGGAGGTCGATTTCGCGGTCGATCCGATCGACGGCACCACGCTGATGTCCAAGGGCTCGCCCGGCGCCATCTCGGTGCTCGCGGTCGCCGAACGCGGCGCGATGTTCGACCCCTCGGCGGTGTTCTACATGGAGAAGATCGCGGTCGGCCCCGAAGCCGCCGACGTGATCGACCTGTCCGCACCCATCGCCGAGAATCTGCGCCGCGTGGCCAAGGCCAAGAATTCGGCGGTATCCGACCTGACCGTGTGCGTGCTGGACCGCCCGCGGCACGCCCGCCACATCCAGGAGGTCCGTGACGCGGGTGCGCGCATCCGGCTGATCTCGGACGGTGACGTCGCAGGCGCGATCGCCTGCGCCCGTCCCGACTCCGGCACCGACATGCTGGTCGGCATCGGCGGCACTCCCGAGGGCATCATCGCCGCTGCCGCGCTGCGCTGTATGGGCGGCGCGCTGCAGGGCAAACTGGCGCCCAAGGACGACGAGGAGAAGCAGAAGGCGCTCGACGCCGGCCACGACCTCGACCGCATCCTCAACACCGAGGATCTGGTCTCCGGCGACAACGTCTTCTTCTCCGCCACCGGCGTCACCGACGGCGACCTGCTGCGCGGCGTCCGCTACTACAGCGGCGGCGCCTCGACCCAATCCATCGTGATGCGGTCGAAGTCCGGCACCGTGCGCATGATCGACGCCTACCACCGGCTGACCAAGCTGCACGAGTACGCATCGGTCGACTTCGTCGGCGACGAGGACGCGATCCCGCCGCTGCCCTGAGCGGATTCATCCGAGCCGGCCGTGGTCGCTTCGTCGAAAGCGAAGGGACCACGGCCGTTTCGGTATTCGCCGATCGGGGCACCGTGCGCCCGTCCCGGACGGCTATGAGTTCACGACGGATTGCGGCCCCTGCCGTCGGCCGTCGTGGGAGCAGAACTGCTCCGCGTTCATCCCCGCATACCGCCGGTTATCGCGGCAGCGAGCTTTCCGCCCACCCAGAGACCCGCGCCGTGGATGGCGTGCGCCCGAAGACTACCGACCCGCGCGCGGACGGGATTCGCCGTCTTCGATGCGGCAACGCCCATTCCGAACGCGGGCTGCATAACCAGCCAGGGCGCGGCCACGCTGCCCAACCCGACCGCCATCGCGGTACCCGGTCCGGGCCGGCCACCGGCCACGGTGTCGAGTACCCCGGCGAATCCGACCCCGATCGCATAGTGCGCCGCATAGCCGAGCTGCCGCTCCCCGGGAATCGGTGGTGCCGCGACTATCGAACCGTGGGCGAACCGCCCGCGCGGCATATGCCCGAGCCAGCGCCCGACGAGCCGATAATCGAGGGACACCACCCCGAACGCCTTGTGCAGGGCGAAGGCTGCGGCATCCATGAACGCCGTGGCCGTTACTCCCGTGACGATGATCCGAATTGCCCTTTTCATGAATGACTCCCTTGCCGCCGCACGGCGGACTTGTACTCGATGGATACACACACGACGGTCACCAGCGCCAGGCCGGCGCCGATCCATCCGATAGCGGTCACGGACGCACCGGCGTGCAATGCCGCGCCCGCGACGAACGGAACCAGGCTGATGCCCAGTTGGAAGGCCGATACCGTCGTCGCACCGGCGAGAGTCGGTGCGGCAGCGGCGATGTCGAACACGCGGCCGTAGATGGCGGGGTTGAGCAGGAATCCGAAGACTCCGAGCAGCACGACGAGCGAGACCACGACGGGCGGGTGCGCGGCGAAGATCGCGATCAGGGCCGAGCACACGCCGATCCCCAGGGCACCGGTAAGCAGTGCGCGGTGCGGTCGGCGATCGGAAATCCGGCCGCCGATCGCCAGGCCGATATACGCGCCGACACCGAACAGCATGAGCACCGGCGCCACCCACCCGGACGCGACGCCCGTGACGGTGGTCAGCAGCTCACTGAGGTAGTTGAAGACCACCATGTAAGCCGCGGTGCTCAGTAGCGTCACCAGGTATACGAGCCACAACCGGGGTTGTCGCAGCGTCGCCAATTCCCGTGCAACGCTGGGCATTTCCGCGGCACGGGTGGGAGGCAGCACCGCGGCGACCGCGGCTGCGGCGCCGAGGGTGAGAACGACGATCAACCAGAAACCGGCCTGCCATCCGAGGCGGTAGCCGATCGCCGTGCCTGCCGGACCGCCGAGAATCATCGCCAGGCCGAGCCCACTGATCACCACCCCTGACGCGCGGGCCGAGCGCTCCGCCGGCACCAGGCCGACGGCCGTCACCGCCGCGACGGCGAAGAATCCGGCGTAGGCGAGGCCCGCCAGGAATCGGGTGATCAGCAGCGCGGTGTAGCTGCCACCGATCAGACCGGCGGCGATGCACCCGGCGAAGGCGACCTGGGTGCACACCAGCGCGGTGCGGCGCGGCCAGCGCAGGCTCACGATCGCGAACGGCGGTCCGCCGATCACCACGCCGATGGCGAAGGCGGTGATCAGACCGCCGACGGTGGCGAGACCGACACCGATATCCGTGGCGATCGCCGGTAGCAGCCCGGCGAGCAGGAACTCGGCGCTGCCCATCGCGAAAAGACCGAAGGCCAACAGGTATACGCCACCCGGCAGCCGGCGCGTATCGGCGCCGGCCGGTGGGGCCGCTGTGCGGACACTCAACGAATCTCACCTCTTGCGTTGCTCTCAGGCATCGAATTCATGACCCGAACACTGCTCGACGCCCGACCGAGCGGCAACGAATCGTTGCCGAAACAGGAACGCTGATGTGTACTGGCGCGGTGACCAACCACCCCGCCATCGACGCGACGCTCGGACAGATCGGCATGCGACTGCGCCGAATCCGGGAGGCACAGGACGTCTCCCTGTCGGAATTGGCCCGCCGGACCGGCATTTCCAAGAGCACGCTGTCCCGCCTCGAATCCGGCGGACGCAAACCGAGTCTGGAATTGCTGCTGCCGATCGCGGCCGCGTTGGCGGTACCGCTGGACGACATCGTCGCCGCCCCACGCATCGTCGACCCGCGAATGCCGCAGCAACCCCGGCACAGCGGTGGGCGCACGATCGTCGCGCTGTCGCGAAATCAGGGCGAACCCAAGGCGTACAAGCTGACGATCCCGGCGAACGAATCCGAGCCGAATCCGCGCACCCACGCCGGCTACGAATGGCTGTTCGTGCTCAGCGGCCGGCTACGGCTCATCCTGGGCGACTACGACCTGGTTCTCGGCCCCGGTGAGGTCGCCGAGTTCGATACCCGGCACCCGCACTGGTTCGGTTCCACCGGGCACGGCAGTGTCGAGGTGCTCAGCCTGTTCGGTGGACAAGGCGAGCGAATCCACGTGCGCGCGCGGCCGAAGAATCCCGTGTCCGTGGCAGGGCAGCCGTAGCCGATATCGCCGCTGCCGATCATCCGGGGACGGGGACTGCTATTCCCCTGTCCCCTGTGCGAAAGGCCTCAGGCGTGGCAGCTCAACCGGTCCCGCTCCCGCCGTAACCTCGAGGTATGACCGACGAGACGCAGTACCGCATCGAACACGACACCATGGGCGAGGTCCGCGTTCCGGTGAACGCGCTGTGGCGGGCCCAGACGCAGCGAGCGGTGGAGAACTTCCCGATCAGCGGGCGCGGCCTCGAACGTGCCCAGATCCGCGCGCTCGGCCTGCTCAAGTCCGCCTGCGCGACGGTGAACCGCGATCTGGGCCTGCTCGACGGGGTGAAGGCCGAGGCGATCATCGCGGCCGCGAACGAGATCGCCGAGGGCCGCCACGACGACCAGTTCCCGATCGATGTCTTCCAGACCGGCTCGGGCACCAGCTCGAATATGAACGCCAACGAGGTGATCGCGAGCCTGGCCGCCGCCCGCGGCGTGACGGTCCATCCGAACGACGACGTCAACATGTCGCAGTCGTCCAACGACACCTTCCCCACCGCGACCCATGTGGCGGCCACCGAAGCGGTGGTGAAGGAGCTGATGCCCGCCCTCGACCACCTGCGGCTGCGGCTGCTGGACAAGGCCACCGAATGGCGCACGGTGGTGAAGTCCGGCCGCACCCACCTGATGGATGCGGTGCCGGTGACGCTGGGACAGGAGTTCAGCGGCTACACCCGGCAGGTGGAGGCCGGGATGGAACGACTCGTCGCCGCCCTGCCCCGGCTGGGTGAGCTGCCGATCGGCGGTACCGCGGTCGGCACCGGACTCAACGCGCCCACCGGCTTCGGCGCGAAGGTCGTTGCCGAACTGCGCAGGACGACGGGACTCGACGAATTGTCGGAGGCCCGCAACCACTTCGAGGCCCAGGCCGCCCGCGACGGCCTGGTGGAGATCTCCGGTTCGCTGCGTACCATCGCCATCAGCCTCACCAAGATCGCGAACGATATCCGCTGGATGGGTTCCGGCCCGCTGACCGGACTGGCCGAAATCCAGCTTCCGGATCTGCAGCCGGGTTCCTCGATCATGCCCGGCAAGGTGAATCCCGTTCTCCCCGAAGCGGTCACTCAGGTCGCCGCCCAGGTGATCGGTAACGACGCGGCGGTGGCGTGGGGCGGCGGCAACGGCGCTTTCGAACTGAACGTCTACATCCCGATGATGGCCCGCAACGTGCTGGAATCGATTCGCCTGCTGGCCAACGTCTCTCGACTGTTCGCCGACAAGTGCGTGGCCGGGCTCACCGCCGATGTCGAGCGGCTGCGCCGGCTGGCGGAGTCGTCACCCTCGATCGTGACGCCGCTGAATTCCGCCATCGGTTACGAGGAGGCCGCCGCCGTCGCGAAACAGGCTCTGCGCGAGAACAAGACGATTCGGGAAACGGTCGTGGATCGCGGCTTGATCGGGGACACCCTGTCGGAGGAAGAACTCGATCGCCGGCTCGATGTGCTGTCGATGGCGAAGGTCGACGAGCAGGACTGAGCAGCGGCCGGATCACCGTGCGGGGCCCTGGGTTCCGGGCTCCGCATCGGATTCCGAGGCCGGCGCGAACTCACCGCTCGGCCGCGACCAGGGCGGGATAGTCGCGCAAGTCGATGTCGTTGGCGGCGTTGTCGCTGTATTTCAGCATCAGATCGAACAGGCGCGAGCCGACGAACCAGTTCCGCATCCGGATGCCGCGCGCGGTCCGCGGGGCGAGGAAGCGACCGGCATTGGACTTGCCGGCGATCTTGGCGTAGCGCTTCATGGCCTCGTCGTAACGAGCGAAGGCGACGGTGTGGTCACCGTCGGCCAGGGCCAGTTCGCCCGCGAGCACATAGGCACCGACGACCGCGAGCCCGGTGCCGAAGCCGCCCAGCGTATTTCCGTAGGCCGAATCGCCGACCAGTGCGATCCGGCCCTTGGTGTAGCCGCCCTTCATCCGTACCTGACCGAGCGAATCCAGGTAGAACGAATCGAGATCGGCCAGCTCGGCCATCATCGCCGGCACGGGCCCCACGGCTCCGGCGAAGGCCTCGGCCAGTAGACGACGCTGCGCCGCCTCGTCCCGGCGGTCGTACTCCAGCACGTCGGCGGCAAACATGTACATGTGGGCGGCCTTGTTGCCGCCCCGCACCGCCAGGCGGCCGGGCTCGTTGTAGGCCACCGACCGGTTGCGGCGACGCGGGCCGTTCGGATCGTGGCCCCATCCCGCCGCACCGGCCGTGCAGTAGTAGTAGCCCAGATGCTTCACGAACTCGCTCTCGGGTCCGAGGGTGAGCGCCCGCACCCGGGAGTGGATGCCGTCGCATCCGACCACCAGATCGAAGGTGCGCGCGGGTGCGCGCTCGAATTCGACCTGCACGCCCGCATCGGTTTCCCGCAGCGCGGTGATCGAATTGCCGAACAGGTACTCACACCCCTCGGCAGTGCGCTCGTAGAGGATTTCCGCCAGATCGCCGCGCAGGATCTCGACATCGCCGCCGGTGAATTCCCCTGAGATGACGGCCGATTCGCGGCCCTCGGCGTCCTCGAGGACCATATCGGTCTTGCCCGTCTGCCGCCGATGGATCTCGTCCCAGATCCCCATCCGTTCGAGCACAGTGCGGTGGGTCGCCCCCTTGAAGTCCACGGCCTGGCCACCGGGCCGCAATTCCGGCGCGCGCTCGACCACCGTGACGGCGAACCCGTAGCGCTGCAGCCAGTAGGCCAGTGCCGGTCCGGCGATGCTGGCACCGGAGATGAGGACGGATGTGGTGCGCATGGCGACCCTCGTTTCTTAACTGCGTCTGATGGACGCTAATTAGCGTATGATGGACGCAGTTTCTCGTCAAGCCGGAATTCGGAGAGGATGTCGTCATGACCGCACCGACCGCTCTGGAACTGCTGTGGGGCGCCACTGCGCGCCCACGTCGCGGCCCGAAACCGTCTCTGTCCCTCGAACGCATCGTCGGCGAGGCGATCGCACTGGCGGATTCCGATGGTCTGGCCGCCGTCTCGATGCAGCGGCTGGCCGAGCGGCTGGGGTGCGCGAAGATGGCTCTGTACCGCTACGTGCCCGGAAAGACCGAGCTCACCGCGTTGATGCTCGATTACGGCATGGGCAGCCCGCCGGACCCGACGGCCACCGAGGACGGCGCCGCCGGCGGTCCGGATGCCGAACCGTGGCGCGAGCCGCTGCGGCAGTGGGCCCACGCCCTGTACGAGCGCTATCGCGCGCACCCCTGGACCATCGAGCTCACCCCCGGCGCGCGCCCGATGGGCCCGAACGAATTGGGCTGGACGGAGGCCGCGCTCGCGCCGCTGGCCGGTACCGGACTGCGCGGCGCCGAACGCCTCGACACCGTGGTGCTGCTGAACGGCCACGTCCGCAGCCTGGTGCAGCAGACCACCGGCGCCGGGCCGGAACAGGCCGAAAGCGAGATGGCTCGCCAGGTCGGCGAGGTCCTGACCACCCACGCCGACCGTTTCCCCGAGGTCGCCGCCGCCTTCGCCGACACCGCCGACGACGACCGCAACGCCGCCTTGAGCTACGGCATCGAACGCATCCTCGACGGGGTCGCCGCACTGATCGCGCGGCGACAGGCCTGACTCGTTCCGCCGGCTATCGAGGCCGGTCGAACACGATACTCACTCCTGAAAAGAGCGCGGCCAACGAAATCCCGAGGCATAAGCATGCGACCACCGCGGTAGGCATCGGCGAGGGGTGACCTGGGTCCCTGGCGTACCGGTTGCGGCGCAGCCGTAGCCCCGCCATCGTCGTGGCAACGACACCGACCAGGGCCGCAATCGATGCGGCCGGAAACTCGCCGTGTTCGCCGTGCAGTTTCAACACGGCGAAGGCGACGCCGACGGCGGTCAGACCGGTGCGCCGCCAAGCCAGGATTGTGCGTTCCGGTTGGAGACCGGGGTCGCGGGGTGCGTTCGCGCACGTCATCCCACACCTGCCACCGCGCAGATCAGCGCCGCCGCTACGACTCCGCCGACAAGTATCGACGTCAACGGGGTTCTCGGCAGCGGCGCGTCGTGTCGCATGGCACGCTGGACACAGCGCCACCGCAGCAACGCACCGACGGCGATCACCGCGGCCAGCGTGATACAGGTCAGAGCCAGCGCGCGCCGGGCCGACTCGGAAAACTCGGGAGCCAACAACTGCCCGACGGCGACGCCGCCTGCGAGCAAGGCCAATGCCGTCCGCACCCACGCCAGCAGGGTCCGCTCGTTGGCGAGGGTGAAGCGATAGTCGGGTTCCCGATCGGTCACATTCTCACTCCGTCTTCGCCGAAGATCGTCGCTGGTGCGGTCCGCCGACGGTGGTCGTGGAGTTCGTCGTCTGCCTGCATCGCCGCCTCCAGCAGCGACGCGCCTTCCTTGCGTAGTGCTGCAATGCGGCTGTTCCACCGGTCGAGCGTCGCTTTGGTCTCGATGACGAAGCTCTGCGCGGCCGGCCCCAGAGCTTCGGGGCGGTGGATGATTCCGAAGGGGGTGCGCAGTTCGGGCCGTGTTTCCACCACCACCGCCCCCGAACGCGCCGCGCCGGTGGCCATACGCAACGGCAGAAAAGCGCCGCCGATCCCGTCCAGCACCAAGGTCAGCTGCGCGTGACGGTTCGGAACCTGGGCCACGATCCGCGGAACCGCGGTCTCTCGGCGCAGTGTGGTCGTCACGATGTTGTTCTCCCGCTGTGCCGAGCTGCTGGCGATGAGGGCGACATCGTCGAGTCGGGTGAGGGAGAACGACTCGCTCGGATCGATGTCGGTGCCCGGCGGAAGCACGAGGAGTAGCCGTTGTTCGGCGAGCTCGACTGCCTTCAGGCCCGCCAGTGGCACGGGAAAGGTGGTGAAGCCCAATTCGCAATTGCCGCTCGCCACTTCTTCGCACAATTGCGCGGCGTCGGTGAATTCGAGTAGGTCCAATCGGATGCCCGGATGCATGCGCGTGAACGACCAACTCCACGCCGCGACCGCTTCGCTCGACATCTCGGGCATCGTCCCTACGGTGATCGCACCCACCTGGAGATCTCGTGCCGCGCGCATGATGTCACGCGCCGCGAGCACGTCGGCGAGAACGGTCCGCGCCGGTTCGACCAGCAGCTGCCCGGCGGGACTGAGAACGAGATTGCGTCCGGTGCGATGGAACAACGGCACGCCCAGTTCACGCTCGAGCTGGCGGATACTCTGCGACAAAGACGCCTGTGCGATGTGCAGGTGCTGTGCCGCCCGATTGACTCCCTGCTGCTCCACCACTGCGAGAAAGTACTCGAGCTGCCGAAATTCCATACTCGCTCCTGCCTGCTAAGCAGACTTCCGTCGGGTGACCCGGAAGCTGTCGGGCAGCGTGCCGTCCATCCCGACCTGTTTGATCATCGCCTTCGCAAGATTTCGTTCATGGACCGGCGAGGATCCCTCATAAATCCGCAGTGCCCGCACGTCACGCCACATCCGTGGCACGGGATGCGGCCCGACGATACCGGCACCACCGAGCAATTGGACACAGCGGTCCGCGACTCGGCTCGCCATCTCCGAGCAATACAACTTGGCCGCCGCGATCCGGTGGCGGGGAATATCGCCGGCATCGAAAGCCTGCGCACAGTCGAGCGTCATCGACCGCCCGGCCTCCAATTCGGCGAAACTCCGCCCGAGCTCGGCTTGCACCGCACCCAATTCCGACAACGGGCCACCGAACTGATGGCGCCGGTCGAGATAGGCGGTGGTCTCCTCGAGCATCCGGGTAGCTTGACCGACACATGTCGCCGCGACATGGAGGCGGGCGTGGTTGATACCGCGCAGCGCTTGCGTGAGGCCACGGCCCTCGATGCCACCGAGCAGATTGCCTGCGGGTACTCGTGTGTTCCGGAAGAAGATCTCGCCCACCGGGGCCTCGGCGTGCCCGTTCATCATCTCCGGTAGCGCTGTGCTTATGCCTGGCGATTGCGCGTCGACGATGAATGCGGAAATACCTTCGGCTCCCGGCTCGTTCGGGTCGGTTCGAGCGAAGACGAGAAACGCGTCGGCCCAAGCCGCGTTCGTGATGTAGCGTTTCTCGCCCTCGATCACATAGTTCTCACCCTGGCGCGTGGCAGTGGTAGCGAGATGCGCGGCGTCGGACCCGGCTTCCGCCTCGGTCAGCGCGAAGGCGGTGACGAGCTCACCGGCGGCCATCGCCGGTAACAGACGTCGCCGTTGATCCTCGGTGCCGTGGTCGAGAATCGCCTGCGAGCACAGCCCGATCACGGTCGAGAAGCGTGAACGGTAAACGCAGGAGGCGCGGGTGAATTCGAACGTCAGCCGCACCTGCTGACTCATCGACCATTCCAGGCCGCCGTAGCGACGCGGAATCGAAACTGCGAACAACCCCAGCCGCGCCATCCGCTCCACAATGTGCTGCGGCACAGCACCGTCGGCAACCATTTCCGGTTCCGAGGGGATGAGTTCGGTATCGGTGAATTCGGCTATCCGTTGCAGGTACTCTTCGAAACCGAGGCCCTCGACAGCGGGATCGATCATGCGTAGCGCCTTTCCATTGGTCGATGGTCGAGAGCGGAGATCACCCCGGCCTCGACCAGTACGGTGATGTCTTCGTCGGAATAGCCGACCTCGCGCAAAATCCGAGCACTGTCCTCACCCACGGCGGGGGCGGGGCGCGAAACGGTCCGCCGGCGGCCGTCGATCGTGAAAGGGCAACCGGGGAAGGTTATTTCGCCCCCGTCTCGCCCGGCGACCGATACCAGCACCCCGGCCGCCGATACATCGGGGTCCACGGCGACCTCGTCGAAAGCACGGACGGCGCCGCACACGATGCCCGCCGACTGCAGAAGTTTCGTCGCCTGCTCGCGAGTCATTCCGGCGAAGGCGTCGTTGAGCGCCGCAAGCAACTCCCCGCGATTGCGCACCCGGGCCGGGTTGTCGGCGAAGCGCGGGTCCTCGATCATGTCCGGCCGGTCTATGAGGGTGCACAGTGCTGCCCATTTGTCATCGGTATACGCCGACAGGACCACGGCGCCATCGGCAACTTCGAGAAGGTCCGCGGCCGGTGCCGCATTCGCCTGCCCATTGCCTTTGCGGCGCAGCGGAATTCCGGTGAGCTGGTATTCGCCCCAGGTCGCGGCCTGCATCGACAATACGGCTTCCATCAGCGAGGTCTCCACCTGCGCACCGCGCCCGGTACTGTGCCGCTCGTACAGTGCGGCCAAGATTCCCATGGCCAGCGCGTTGGCGGCCGAAACATCGGCAACCGCGAAACCGACTCGCTGCGGGCTACCGTCCGCGGGCCCGGTCGTGTGCATCAACCCGAACTCGGCTTGCGCCGCGATGTCGAGGCCCGGCCGGCGCCGAGAAGGGCCTCTGGTGCCGAATCCGGTGATGCCGGCATAGATCAGACGGGGGTATTGCGCCCGTAGGCTCTCGGCGCCGAGCCCCATTCGTTCGGCGGAGTCGGCGCGGAAGTTCTGAATCAGGACGTCGGCCCGTTCGAGCAGTGCGTGTAGAACACCCTTGCCCTCCGGCCGAGCCAAGTCGATTGCGAGACTTCGCTTGTCGCGGTTGTAGGCCTGCACCATCGCTCGACCGAATGTGCCCACGCCGCGTGCCTGGTCACCCCGGAGACTCTCCACCTTCACAACGTCGGCACCCAGATCCGCCAGCGTTTGCCCCGCGCTCGGGCCGGCGATGTACTGGCCGAAGTCCAGCACCCGTATTCCGTGCAGAGGTCCGCGTGTGGACATCAATTCTCCTTCCGAACTGCGACTGCGGCACTGAGTCGTTCGAGATCGGCGCGCGCCTTTTCGGGGTTCAACATCAACGCTCCGAGTACGCCCAGTACGCAGACGGCGATACCGACGGTCAGAAATCCCGTGGCGTATCCCTGGGCCGGGTCCGGCGCAGGGTCGACGAGGAGTCCGAGACCGTACGGTGCGACAATTCCGGCCACGCTGTACGCGGCGATGATGCAGCCGAAGAACGCCACTCGCTGCCGGGCGGGCAGGAAATCGGCTGCGCCCGCGAAGGCCACCGAGAAGGCGACGCTGTTCACCGAGAAGGCCACGGTCACCAGAATCAGTTGCATAATTCCTGCACCGGTCTGGGTGAACGCGATCATCGCCACCCCGCCGCCGAGTAGGTAGAGGCCGGTCAGGGCACCGCGTGCGAGTCTGGCGCTGTAACCGATGCGCAGGAGCCGACCGGACAGCAATCCCGCGGACAACAGCACGACCACAGCCGCCGCATAAGGGATCGAGGACAGCGCGCCCACGACGCGCTCGGAGTACCCGAGGCCGTCGTGCAGATAAGCGGGCAGCCAGGAAACCTTCAGCGAGGAAATCATGTAACCGGCAAATGACATGAGGACGAGTCCCCAGAAACTGCGCAACATCAGTAGCCGATAGAACGGCACGACGATATGACCATTCGGATCGAGATCGCCGGAGCCCACGGTCGTCCGGGTGCCGGGATGGGCCGAGTTCCGGAAGGGCATTCGGTCCGTGAACCGGACCCAGGCCAAGATCCAGAGCCCACCGACGACAACCAGAACGAAGAAGGCGGTGTGCCACGACCACGTGAGGATCACCCATGTCAGAGTGGGTGCGGCCACCAAGGGACCGATCGAGGACCCCGAATTGACCAGCGCCCCGGCGAAGGCCCGCCGTTCCGGCGGGAATCTGTCGGCGACAACGGACTGACAAAACGCGTGCGCGGGGCCCTCGAAAAAGCCCAGTAGCATCCGCGAGACCAGCAACACGCCGAAGGTCGTGGGCACGGTCAGCGGCAACATGGTGAACACCCACGCCGACATCAGCAACACCCCGCCCCAGACGTAGGTGATCTTGCGGAGGACGATCGCCAATGCCACGGCCCCCAGGGCGAACAGCCAGAAGAAGGCGCTGCTGAGCAGCCCGTACTGGCTTGCCGAGAGGTGCAGATCGTGACGGATGTGGGTGGCGGCCAGCCCGATCAGGGCCTTGTCCGCGAAATTCAGGGTGAAGAAGAGGAACAGGAACAGCACGAGAATCCAGGCTTTGGCGGGGATCTGTGGTTTCTTGTCCGCTCTCGAATTGACATCGGCCAGTTGAGCGGAAGTCGTCATATCTTTTCTCCTCAGTGCTGCCATCCGGATGCTGGGTGGCGCACTGGCTGCCAAATCCGAACCTGCTTCAGATCACACCAGGACGTGGTCGTGATCAATAGCCGAAACACGGTCGGACAATTCGGTTCTACCTATCGGTTCACATCGGTAACGGCTCGCGATCCACCGGACCCTCGGCCACCGACGCGGAGGCGAAGCCCGCCTGTCGTCGTCATTTCTTCGGAAACGGCGCGTTTATGGTGGTGAAATACTGAATGACGGCCGCGGCGGCGATGGGGGCGCCGACGAATATGGAGCCGGCGAGGACGCCCAAGGGGGCGAGGGCAGCCGCACCGATCAAGCATCCGGCGAGCGGCCCGGCGCCGAACAGGGTGGCCAGCGGCCCGGTAACGATCCCGCCGGTCACTCCGCCGAGCAGGCAGCCGAGCACACCGGCCGCCAGCGCGCCCGCCATCGCCCCGAAACTGGCTCCCATCGTGATGGTGGTCGTCAGCCGGCTCCAAGCGGCGGCTTCTCGGTCGTAGGGCGTTTTCCACGGTGCTTGGTCCTCGAAAGGCAACGCGGCGGGTTTGTAATGGGCCCGCGCGGGGTCGAGCACCGGCGTCAGTGTGGCCGTCCTTCCGTCGATACGGGCCTCGACAGGGAAGGCGATGTCGTCGACATCGACCTCGAGTGGGATACCGGCAAGGAGCTCACCGTTCGCTCCCATGATTCGAAACCGGCCATGCTCGGCCGACATGCTCCCACTGTCGAGGGAGATAACCGCGGAGTCGCCGCGGCGATAGGCGGTGTAATGCACCGAAGAGACATCGGAGACCCCGACGCCGGGGTCGGCGACCGCCGGACCCGACACGAGTACCGTGCCCGCGACAAGGGCAGCTGAGGATACAACGCTGGACAATTTCATGTGTGATTTCCTTTCGGCGCGCAATTGCCGTATCGGTCTCTCGCAGGCCGGCATCGGTAGTGCAGATGCTGCGGCCGCCGGATGCGCTGCCATGGTTCAGATCACACCAAGCGTCCGAGCTGATCAATGAACAAAATCCGGTCAGGGTGTTCGTTACTGCCGAACAGTGCAGGTGAGAGGCCTTTGCGGGCCACGTTCCGAGCAGCCTTCGCACATTCGCTTACATAGCCGGATCGAATGACGAAGCAATATCGAATGGCGAAAGATTCGACAGCCCGGACGAATCGAGGACCGAAATTCGAACCGGCGAAATCAGCGCGAGGACGGGTGTGGCATCCGGCCGGACCGAGCCGACCCGGGCGCGAAACGACCGCGATCATCCCCCGTCGGCGCGTCCGCGGGCCTACAGTCTGACTATGGCCGAACTACCGGAGCTACAGCAGAACGCCGTGACCACGGTGCGCGAATTCTTCGCCGCGATGGAGATGGGCGCGGTGAACGAGGCACTGGACCTGCTGGATGCCGACATCGTGTGGAAGAACACCTCGCTGCCGGATATTCGCGGGATCCACCGCGTGGGCGCGGTCCTGCGCGGACTCGGTCGCGACGCCTTCGGCTTCCGTGCCGACATGCACCACATCGCCGCGGAGACCGGTGCCGCCCCCGCGGTCGAGGGCGAGACCGTGCTCACCGAACGCACCGACTACCTGCGCATGGGCCCGCTGGAGATCGAGTTCTGGGTGTGCGGCACCTTCGAACTGGTCGACGGCCGGATCACCCTGTGGCACGACCACTTCAGCTGGGAGAACGTCCTGCGCGGCACCGCGGCGGGACTGTGGAATCTGGTCCGCCGCCGCTGACCGGGTGCCGCGGCGAACACCGGGGCAACCCCGGTGTCGCATCGGTGCGGCCGTGGTGCGCAGCCGCGACCACGACCGCTCGGAAAATAATCAGGGGCGCAGCTGCGCGACTTCGGCCCGCGCCGCTTCCCCTTCGGCCCCGAAATCATTGCGCGAGAAGATGTTCCAGCGCTGCAGTAGCGGTGTGAAAACCAGCTCGCCGGCCCGCGCGGGCTCGTAGATCCCGGCCTCGGCCAGCACATCGGTGCTGTTGCGGCCATCGGGCAGGGTCAGTTCGGGGACGCGGAACTCCGCGATCCGGTCCGCGATCGCCCGCATCGTCTGATCGGGGGTCAGCTCCAGCGCCGCGTCGACCAGATTCGCGAAGAACTCGGACTGTAGTTCGTCGTCGAGCGCGATTCGCTCGGCGATCGCGGTGACCATCGGATTCTCCTGCAGCGCCGCGATATTGCGATGCCGCACCGCCGAGGCGGCCTCCTCGAACGCGCACAGTGCCAGCACGTCCAGCAGATGCATGGGCGGGCGGCGGAAGCCGGTGGTCATATGCGCCATCCGGGCTCGTTCCAGCTCCACCGGATCGACCGCGCGGGTCACCATCAGGTAGTTGCGGATGAGGATCTCGTGCCGGTTCTCCTCGGCCGTCCAGCGGCCGACCCAGCGCCACCACGGCCCGGTCCGCAGGTACTTACCGAGCTCCCGGTGATACGACGGCAAATTGTCGGCGATCAGCACGCTCACCGTGAGCGCCACCGCGGCAACCTCTCCGAGGGCGACCTGCTCCGGATCCCAGTCGACGCCACCGAGGAAGCCGAAGTTGCGTCCGTCGCTGAAGGGCACGTACTCATGCGGCTGCCAGCCGTCGGCCCGGTCGATATGACGCCGGAGATTGTCTTCCACCGCGCCGGCAAGCGATTCCAGCAGCTCACGGTCGGTCATCAGAGTTTGCACCCGGACAACCTACCGACTGTTCGCCCGGAGCGGGGAAATTTGCGTCCCACACCGTGCGATACACAGCGGCGCGGCCGCGAGACCGTGATCCGGTCCCGCGGCCGCGGAGGTACACCCATGGGCTACTTGGTTGTCACCGTGGTCTGACGGTCCGACGAGTTCCAGGTGATCGTGCCGCCGGTGAAGTCGCTCTCCTTACCGGTCGGGTTGTCCTTCTCGTCGCTGGTCGGGTAGCCGAGCTTGCCGTTCACTCCGCCGTTGCCCTCCCATGCCTGGCGGATGTCGCCCCACACCACGTGCGCGTCGGTCTGCTCGCTCCAGCAGATCGCGCCGCCGGTGAACTCCTGGCACGAGCCGCCGTTCGGGCCGTTGACCGAGGCGCCGGTGGGCTCACCGAGCGGGCTCTGCACCCCGCCCATCTCGGTGTACTTGGTGAGGATGTGGCCGGAAACGGTGATCTCCTGGCCGTTCTGAGTGGCGATCTTGGTCTCCGATGCCGCGGCACTGCCGGACGGCGTCTCCCCGGAGGTGTTGGTGCCCGAGGCCATCGGGGCCGACGTCTCGGTGCCCGAAGCCATCGCGCCGGTGGTTTCGGTCATCCCGGCATGCGTGCTCGTCCCCGAGCTGTTGTTGTCGTTGCTACAGGCGGCAGTGAACAGCAGTGCCGTTCCGGCGAAAGCCATCACGACAGCGGCGGAGCGTCGAGCGAAGTGGTGCATGTCCATCCTCTCGAAGGTGAGAGCCGGTGGCGCCGCGGCTGCGACGCCACCGACCGTCAGGCCAGCGCTCGGGCTACGGTTCGGCGAATCGATTGTGAAACACCGACAACCGCTCCGAACAGGGTTCTTGCGGAAATATACCCGCCACCGTGTGGGATGAACCATATTCCGAATGTTTGCTGGCCCACACCTTTTCCCGCCCGCGCTCGGTCGGCGGGATTGCCCGAACGCCTCAGGCGTTCGGGCCGTACTCCTCCAGCATCTCGGTGACCAGCGCGGCGATCGGCGAGCGCTCGCTGCGAGTCAGGGTGACATGGGCGAACAGCGGATGGCCCTTGAGCTTCTCGATCACCGCGGCCACCCCGTCGTGCCGGCCGACCCGCAGGTTGTCGCGCTGGGCGACATCGTGCGTCAGCACCACCCGGGAGCCACTGCCCAATCGGCTGAGCACGGTGAGCAGCACATTGCGTTCCAGCGACTGCGCCTCGTCCACGATCACGAACGAATCGTGCAGCGACCGGCCCCGAATGTGGGTGAGCGGCAACACCTCCAGCATGCCGCGGGAGAGCACCTCCTCCATCACCTCCGGGCTGGCCAGCCCGTCCAGGGTGTCGAAGACCGCCTGCGCCCAGGGGCCCATCTTCTCGCTCTCGCTGCCCGGCAGGTAGCCCAGCTCCTGGCCGCCCACCGCATACAGCGGCCGGAAGACCACGACCTTGCGCTGAGAACGCCGTTCCAGCACCGCCTCCAGTCCGGCGGTCAGAGCCAGCGCCGATTTACCGGTACCGGCCTTACCGCCCAGGGAGACGATGCCCACGCTCTCGTCGAGCAGCAGATCCAGGGCGATGCGCTGTTCGGCCGACCGGCCGTGCAGGCCGAAGGCTTCCCTATCGCCGCGGACCAACTGCACTCGCTTGTCCGGCGTCACCCGGGCCAGCGCGCTGCCGTTGGTGCCGAGCAGTCGAATTCCGGTGTGGCAGGGCAGGTCCCGGGCCTCGTCCAGATCGACGACCGATTCGGCGTAGAGCCGGTCGACGACGGCGGCGGAGACATCCAGTTCGGTCATTCCGGTCCAACCGGAGATGACCACGTCCTGTGCGTGATATTCCTCGGCCGGCAGGCCCACCGCGCCCGCCTTTACCCGCAGCGGAATGTCCTTGGACACCAACACCACCCGCTGCCCTTCCGCGGCCAGATTGAGCGCGCAGGCCAGGATCCGGGAATCGTTGGTGTCGGTACGGAACCCGACCGGCAGCACCGCGGGATCGGTGTGATTCAACTCCACCTGCAGCGTGCCGCCGTCCGTGCCGATCGGAACCCGCTGATCCAGCCGGCTGTGTGCCAGGCGGAGATCGTCGAGGTTGCGCAGGGCTTCGCGGGCGAACCAGCCGAGTTCGTGATGGTGCCGTTTGGCCTCCAATTCGCTGATCACCACCAGCGGCAACACCACGTGGTGTTCGCCGAAGCGCGTCATGGCCCAGGGGTCGGACAACAACACGGAGGTGTCGATCACGAAGGATTTGCGGGGCGAGGTGCCGGCTCCCTTTCCGGAGCCTCCGCTCTTGCCGGAGCGGGCTTTCGAGGGAGCGATGACGGAGCGTGCATCAGTCACGGTGGGCTCCTTTGTTGTCCGTGCCATACCCGCACGGACGTTCTCGCTGGGCCGGTCCGCCCTGGGGTCAAACGACCCGAGGGCCGGGTACCGGCCCCCTCGTACTGAGTTGCTCAGCCACGATCAGGACCTCCCGGACGAGCCACACCGACGCGGCTCGCACTTCGACGGTACTGCGGTTTCGCGATTCCGGCTCCCGAGATGACAGGCGTGTCGATGAACAAGTAGTTAACGCCGACCAGTAGCTATCGGTCAGCTACAAGGTTGCCCGCGGTGGTGACCGAACCCGCTAGAGTCGGTACATGAGCGATGTCGCGGAGCTGGAGAAGCTGTCGTCGAAGGAACTGCACGATCGGGCGGTCAAATACGCGGTGCGCCACGGCGATGTGAAGTTCCTGTGGCGCCTGCTCGAACAGATTCCGGCCGCCCAGGCGGCGACCGGCGATATCGGCGAGAGCGAGGCCGACATCAAATACGTACTGCCCATGCTCGACGACTACGTGCACGCCGGCGAGGGCAAGATAGCCGAGGCGTTGCGCCCGCTGTACATCGAATATCTCAGCACCCGGGACTGACCACTACCAGGTGACCGGCAGGCGGTCCACGCCGTGGATACCCGTACCCTGCCGCAACTCGATGTCGACGGGATCGACCGCGAGGCGCAACGTCGGAAAGCGAGAAGCCAAGGCGGGCAGGGCTACTCGCATTTCGACTCGCGCCAGCTGCTGACCGAGGCACAGATGTGCGCCGTGCCCGAAACCCAGATGGCCCATCGCATCGCGCCGCACATCCAATACATCGGGATCGTCGAACCGTGCCGGATCGCGGTTGGCTGCCTGCAGTGACACGGCGACGGTCTCCCCCGCCCCGATGACCTGCCCGTTCACCTCGACATCGGTCAGCGCGACCCGGGTCGCGGTGTGCGCCACGGACAGATACCGCATCAGCTCCTCCACCGCGCCCGCGGCGAGACCGGGTTCGGCGCACAGCAGGTCGAATTGGTCGCGGTGGGTCAGCAGGGCATAGGTGCCCAGGGCGAGCATGTTCGCGGTGGTGTCCAGCCCGGCGGCGAGCAGGAATGCGCCGACACCGGCCAACTCGTCGAAAGTCAACTCCCCGCTCGCGGCGAGATCGCCGAGCAGATCGTCCGTAGGCTCGGACATCTTGTCCCGCACCAGGTCTCGCAGGTACGCGGTCATCGATTCATAGGCGGCATAGGATTGTTCGGGCGTGGCGTCGACGCCGCCCATGGCGGCCGCCATGCGCTGGAAGGACACTTCGTCGTCGAAGGGGATGCCGAGCAGCCGGCAGATGGTGAGCGCCGGAATCGGAAATGCGAAGGCCTGCACCAGATCCACCGATTCTTCGCATCGAGCTATGGCGTCGAGCCGATCGGCGGTGATCCGCTCGATGCCCTCGGTGAGCAGGCGCATCCGCCGGGCGGTGAACTTTCCCGCCAGCAGTCTGCGATAGCGCGTGTGCTCGGGAGCGTCGATACCGGTCAGATCGCCGAGCGGGGCGGGTGGAATCGCACCGATATCGGCGAAGGGATAGTGCGCCAGCTCGACGCGCGAACTGAATCGCGGATCCGCCAGAATCGCCCGCGCGGTGTCGTATCCGGTGGCGAGCCGGCCGCGGTGACCGTCCGGAAACAGCATGCGCTGCAACGGATTGCGCGCACGCAACTCGGCGAGGCCGGCCGGTGGGTCGAACGGACAACCGGAGGGGCGGTCGGTGGGCAGTCGGACCGGTTCCGAGGGGGCTTCGGGGAGGGACATGGCGAGCGCTCCGTTCACTGTTCGGACTGAACAGAACGCTACGTTGCATTCAACAATTCAACAACGCTACGGGCGCGGGATTGAGCCCTTATACGCTGGTAAATAGCAGATATATCAGTGCAACCGGCCTGCCGATCAATGCAACGGAGTGAGACGCCCGTTGCAATGATGGAGTCTTCGCGGACATACTGTGCAACGACCGTGCGACGACGACCGACCAGGAGACGAAATGCCCGGCGGCAGGCTGACCGCGAACGATCGCCGGCGAATCGCCGAAGGACTCGCGGAGCATCTGGGCTACGCCGAAATCGCGCGACGGATCGGCCGGCCCACCTCCACCGTCAGCCGGGAGGTCAACCGCAACGGCGGACCGGGCCGCTATCGGCCCGAACGCGCCCAACGCGCCACCGATTCCCGCGCCCGCCGCCCGCGCAAGCACGAAATCCACAGGCCCGCACTATCTTCGGCGCCGAAGCCCACCCCGGTGGACGACGGGATCGCGGCGTACACCGGCGAGCTCACCGACGTTCTGGTCCGGACCGGGGTGCCGCGGACCGGCGCGGCGATCGTGGCACGACTGATTCTCAGCGAAACCGGCAGCAGCAGCGCGGCCGAACTGGCCGCGGCCCTGCGGGTGAGCCCGGCGACGATCTCCACCGCGGTCGCGACGCTCGAAGCGCACGAACTGATTCGGCGAAGCCATGAGCCCGGCACCCGCCGCGACCGTTACACCCTCGACACCGCCGTCTGGTATCGCACCACCATGGCGGGGGTCCGCGCCAACCACACCCTCACCGAGACCGCGCGCCGCGGCGCGGAATTGCTACCCTCCGGCACCGCGGCCGGGGCGCGCATTCGCGCAATGGCCGCCTACCTGGAGCACATCGGCGCAGATATGGAGCGCTCGGCTCGCCGCTGGCGCCATCTCCTCGACGCCGCATCGTCCTGATCGCTCGAACCCCCTCGGCGACGAGTACGGTCCGCACCGGATCGGCAGCGAGCGGCGCCGGTAAACGAAACGAACCGGCCGCGGGCCGATGGCACCGCGGCCGGTTGGTTGGGGTAGCTCAGCCGAGCAGCTTCCAGTCCTCCAGGCCCTCGTAGAGCGGGAAGTCCCGGGCCAGCTTGGACACTCGCGCCCGCAGCGCGGCCAGATCGGCCTTCCCGGCCAGCGCGGTGGCGATGATGTCGGCGACCTCGGTGAATTCGGCATCGCCGAAGCCGCGGGTGGCCAGTGCGGCGGTGCCGATGCGCAGGCCGGAGGTGACCATCGGCGGGCGCGGATCGAACGGAACGGCGTTGCGGTTCACCGTGATTCCGACCTCGTGCAGCAGATCCTCACCCTGCTGGCCGTCCATCTGCGAGTTGCGCAGATCCACCAAGACCAGGTGCACATCGGTGCCGCCGGTGAGAACCGTGACGCCGTTACCGGCGACATCGGCCCCGCCGAGGCGTTCGGCCAGGATCTTGGCGCCGGACAGGGTGCGCTCCTGCCGCTGCTTGAACTCCTCGGTTCCGGCGATCTTGAAGGCCGCCGCCTTGGCCGCGATCACATGCATGAGCGGGCCGCCCTGCTGACCGGGGAAGACAGCGCTGTTGAGCTTCTTCGCGTACTCCTGCTTGGCGAGGATCACACCGGACCGCGGTCCGCCGAGCGTCTTGTGCACGGTCGAGGACACCACATCGGCGTGCGGCACCGGCGAGGGGTGCAGCCCGGCCGCGACCAGGCCCGCGAAATGCGCCATATCGACCCACAGGTAGGCGCCGACCTCGTCGGCGATCTCCCGGAAGGCCGCGAAGTCGAGGTGCCGCGGGTAGGCCGACCAGCCGGCGACGATCACCTTCGGCCGGACCTCGCGCGCCTGCTTGCGCAGCTCGTCCATATCGACCCGGTGGTCTTCCTTGCTCACGCCGTAGGCGTGCACCTCGTACAGCTTGCCGGAGAAGTTCAGCCGCATGCCGTGGGTGAGGTGACCGCCGTGCGCCAGGTCCAGACCGAGCAGCTTCTCGCCGGGATTCATCAGCGACATCAGGACCGCGGCATTGGCCTGGGCCCCGGAATGTGGCTGCACGTTCGCGAATTCGGCGCCGAAGAGCTCCTTGACCCGCTCGCGCGCCAGGTTCTCGACCACGTCGACGTGCTCACAGCCGCCGTAGTAGCGCCGGCCGGGGTACCCCTCGGCGTACTTGTTGGTCAGCACGCTGCCCTGCGCCTGCAGCACCGCGCGCGGCACGAAGTTCTCCGAGGCGATCATCTCGAGGGTGTCGCGCTCACGGGCGAGCTCGCCCGCCATCGCGGCGGCGAGCTCGGGATCGAGATCGGCGAGCGATTGGGTGTTGACAGAAGCGGCGGTCGTCTGGGTCACGCGGACAGTCTATGTGGTGGCCACTGCGGGACCCGAAGTGCCCGGACGTCGCGGCTCACCCGCCTGCTAACCGAATGCCCGGGCCCGCCGATACCCCGGAGGGAGCCGAGCCTATCTCGCGAGCCCGGCGGCCCGACCGTCCGTCGCCGATACCGAGGAGGAGCCCCGTGCAGCCCGCATTCGTCCCCACCGATCCCCTGCAGGCCCTGCTGCTGTGGGTGCACAACATGCTGTGCACGCTGGTGTCCGGCGCGCCCTGCATGATGCCGATGTGAGCCGCTGGATTCGGCCGGCTCGCAGGCGGGCGGCTCACATTCGGCGCAGCGCCGCCGGGGTCAGCGGCTCGTCGAGCAGGCGGCCGAACCGGGCCACTCGGTCGGCGGCATCGGTCGCACGGTCCAGCCAGCCGCCGAGCAGCCGGTAGCCCTCCACATACGTGCTGATGTAGGCCCGCCACAGCGGCGAGGACAGGAAGCGCAGCGACTGGCGGGCCCGGGCGGGCGTGGTCAGGCTCCAGCGCTGCAGGAATTCGGCGACCTCGTCGGCCCCGCGCCCGCGATCGTGCAGCAGCAAGGCGGCATCCTGACGCACGCCCAGCAGGTTCGCCGAGGCGGTCGAAATCTGTTGGGCGCGTTCACCGTCGAACCGCAGGCCGAGATCGGCGTAGATTTCCTGCGCCCACCGCCCCCAGTCCGGCCCGACGATGGATTTCAGCGCCAGATCCGCCAGCCCCTCCGCCATCAGGCACTGCGGGGTGTTGACCACGAAGAGGGTCTGTTCGGCCTGCCCGGCGGCGACCAGTCCCGCTTCCTTGCGGCAGTGCTCGGTGTGATGGCCGGGATACGCCTCGTGCGCGATCAGCGCCGGAAGCTGCGCCATATGTTGTTTGAGGTCGGAATTGATCGCGACTCGGGACCGGAAGTTGCCCAGGTAGTAGTTGAACCCCGACCAGGGCTTGTCCCCCACGATCTCGTATTCGACCTGTTCGTGGTCGGGCAGCGGGTAGCGTTCGCGCACCAATTCGCGCAGCGCGCCGGAGAAGGCCTGGACGCATTCGGTGAGCCGGTCCGGCGGAATCTCGTCGGCCCGCCGGTGAGCGATCATGCGATCGAGCAGCGGACCATCGCCCGCCAGCACCTCGTCGAGCCGACGATGCGCCTCCCGATAGTCTGCCTCGTCGCCGAGTTCGATATCGACGTCGAAATAGGCCCGGACCTCGTCGACGAAGGTGATCTCGTCCCCGGCGAACTTGCGGGCCGAGCATTCCAGTGCCCGCAGGTGCGCGGCGAGGAATTCCGTCCGCTGCTCGCTCAGACCGGCCTCGGGCAGCGCTTCGGCCAATGTGGCTGCGCGATGCGCCAACTCGCGCGGCTGCGGCGCCGGCGCCGACTCGACGGCCCGCCGCAGCGCGGGATCGCCGGTGTAGGCGTCGACGAATCCGGGTTCCAGCCGGTCGAATGCCAGTCCCAGGCGCAGATATTCGGTGACGAGCGGATGCGCTTGCATGACATCCGACGATAGCGGCCGGCCCGTTCCCAGCGCGGTCGGCGAGCGAAACCCGGCGCCGGCGAGAGAAATGTCACCCATAGTTACCGGCGAGTAATAACACCCCGCGTTCGACCGGGTGCCGACCCCGAGGAGAATTCGCCTATGCGAGGACTGTCGAGCGGATCTCACCACGCCGGGCACGGCATCGGTGAGAACTTATCGGTGAAATCGGGTCGGCCCACCGTGCGCCCGCCCGGCGGAGGGACGCCGGACCGGGAGTGTAAGTAGGTGGGGCGGATGAGCGAGCCGAGTCCGTATGTCGAATTCGATCGCAAACAATGGCGCACCCTGCGCAAGTCGACCCCACTGATCCTCACCGAGGAAGAGCTGATCGGGCTGCGCGGTCTCGGCGAGCAGATCGATCTCGAAGAAGTCGCCGAGGTCTATCTGCCGCTGGCCCGTTTGATCCATTTACAGGTAGCGGCGCGGCAACGCCTGTTCGCCGCCACCGCTACCTTTCTCGGCGAAACCCATCCCGATCACCAGGTGCCCTTCGTCATCGGTATCGCGGGCAGTGTGGCGGTCGGGAAGTCGACGACGGCCCGCGTGCTGCAGGCCCTGCTCGCCCGCTGGGATCACCATCCGCGCGTGGATCTGGTGACCACCGACGGATTCCTTTATCCCACAGCGGAGCTCACCCGCCGCGGCATCATGCACCGCAAGGGCTTCCCGGAAAGTTACGACCGGCGCAAACTGCTGCGCTTCGTCACCGAGGTCAAATCCGGGGCGCCGGAAGTGTACGCGCCGATGTATTCCCATATCGCCTACGACATCCTGCCGGACCAATTCCACTGCGTGCGCCAGCCCGACATCCTCATCGTGGAGGGGCTCAACGTCCTGCAGACCGGGCCGCGGCTCATGGTGTCGGATCTGTTCGATTTCTCGATCTATGTCGACGCCCGCATAGAGAATATCGAGCGCTGGTACATCGATCGGTTTCTCTCCCTGCGTAAAACGGCGTTCGCGGATCCCAATTCGCACTTCCATCACTACGCGAAGTTCACCGACTCCGAGGCGACCATCGCCGCCCAGGAGATCTGGAATGCCACCAATCGGCCGAACCTCGTGGAGAACATCCTGCCGACCCGGCCGCGGGCAACCCTGGTGTTGCGCAAGGATTCCGACCACAGCATCAACCGGATCCGCTTGCGCAAACTCTGATCAGGCCGGCCAGGCCGCGTCCAATCGGGCGGCGACGTCGATATCGCGGACCGCCGCGATATGGGGTTTGCGAATCTCGTTGGCGACGTAGCGCGCCACGAACCGGCGAATCTCGTGATCGACGCTGGCCAGCAGCCGCAGCAGCTGACCACGCCGGGTGGCGGTGGCGACGTCGACGCGCACATCGCCCGGCCGCGGTTCGGCGATGTCGACCACGATCCGCAGCGGCGCGGCCGTGCGCACCGTCAGACGAATGTGCACGAAACCCGTCACCTCGAAGCGGTGCCGGTCGACGGCCAGGTCCAGGAGCAGGTCGATCTCCAGCGGAACGGCGAGATCGAAGGTGACGAGCTCACCCACCGTTCGCTGCAGAACCGGCTCGCCCAGCTGCACCTGCGCCGACGCCTTGGCCAGATGCGCCGGACCCACCCCGATCGGCCCGAAATCGAAAGCGCTACCTGCCAATTCGCCGAACACCGCGGCGATACGCTGCTCCGAGGCGGCATAGGCGACGAATCGGCGGCCGAATTCGGCATAGCTGACCTCGGGCAACGGGGACTCGGCCGGCTCCGTCACCCGCGTACCGCCCCGCATCTCGCTCATGTTCGCGACGGTACGCGAATGGCGCCGCCCACCGGGCGATGATCATGCAATGCAACCCATCCTGCGCCGGGCCGTTATCTACGACCGGCACATGCGGTGGATCCGCGATCAGATGCCGTACCGGCGGTATCAGATGCCGTACCGGCGGTGCCGGGCGGCGTAGTCGCGCAGCGCGCGCAGGAAGTCCACCCGCCGGAACTCGGGCCAGTACGCCTCGGTGAACCAGATCTCGGAGTACGCGCTCTGCCACAGCAGAAATCCGGACAGCCGCTGCTCACCGGAGGTCCGGATGACCAGATCGGGATCGGGCTGCCCGGAGGTGTAGAGGTGCTGGCCGATGGCGTTGACGGTGATCGACTGCACCAGGTCCTCGCCGGTCTCCCCCGCCGCGATCTCCTGCCGCACCAGCGAACGCACCGCGTCGGCGATCTCCTGCCGCCCGCCGTATCCGATCGCGACATTGACGTGCACCCCGCCGCGTCCGTGCGTTTCGTCGGCGGCCTTCTGCATCCGGCGGGCCACATCCTCGGGCAGGCCGTCCAGCGATCCGACGATCCGCACTCCCCAGTTGTTCTCCGGCGCGGACAGTTCCTCGACGACGTCGGTGATCACCTCGAACAGGGTTTCCAGTTCGTCGGCGGAACGACTGAGGTTCTCAGTCGACAGCAGGTAGACCGTCACCATCTCGATGCCCTCGGCCTGACACCAGCCGACCAGTTCGGCGATCTTGAGCGCGCCGACCCGGTGTCCGTGGGTGACGTCGGTGAAGCCGTTCTCGCGGGCCCAGCGGCGGTTTCCGTCGCAGACGACCGCCACGTGCCGCGGATGTTGTTTGCCTGCCAGCTGTTTCGACAGTTGCGCCTCGTAGATGCGATAGGGCAGGCTGCGCACCTTACCGATGAGCACCCCACTAGCAAGCTTCACGGCTGCCAACCTTATCCACCTCTCGCGTGCCGCCCGAGCTCTCCGCCAACTCTGCCGCGCAGGGATGGCAGCGGACACCACGAATCAGTTCCTCGGTTCATCGACCATATCGCTCCGTCCGGCGGCACGCGGAGCCCAGTGCCGGTACAGTGGCTACAGGACTAACCTACGGGACCGTAGGTTACTCAGGAGGTAACTAGTGTCCGAAACGGTGAGCTCGGTGAATCCGGCCCCCGGCGACCACGCCGCCTCCGGCTCGCGGGGATCGGCTTTCGAGGAATTGGCCCGGGAGGGCCTGCGCACCCTGGCGGTGAAACCCCGGATGCGCGGCTGGATCCACACCTACGCGGCCGGCATCGCCGCGGTGGCGGTCGCGGTCCTGGTGAGCGTCGCGGCCTCGGTCTCGGCGACCGCGGGCTGGTCGACCCTCGTCTACGGCCTGACGGTCTGCGGACTGTTCGGGGTGAGCGCCGTCTACCACCGGGTGACCTGGCGCACCCCACGCGCTCGAACCCATATGAAGCGCGCCGACCACTCGATGATCTTCCTGTTCATCGCCGGGAGCTACACCCCGTTCGCACTGCTCGGCCTGCCCGGGGCCACCGGAATCACGCTGCTGAGCGTGGTCTGGTGCGGCGCCGTCGCGGGGGTGGCCCTGAAACTGCTGTGGCCCAGCGCGCCGCGGTGGGTCGGCGTTCCGCTGTATCTGCTGCTGGGCTGGGCGATCGTGCCGGTCGCGGCGACACTGACCCACAACGTGGGGGTGGCGCCGATGATTCTGCTGCTGATCGGCGGAATCGCCTACAGTGTGGGCGCGATCCTGTACGCCACGAAATGGCCCAACCCCTGGCCGGAGATCTTCGGTCACCACGAATTCTTCCATGCGGCAACGGTTCTCGCCGCCCTGTGCCATTACGCGGCGATCTGGCTGGTCGTATTGTCGTAGGGCAAGATCGCCGGTAACCCGTCGCGTCGATGCGCGCGGGATCTATGCTCGTTCGTGCTATACGTCCGAAACCGGTGATACCGAACCAGACCACTGCCAGGGGCTATGACCAGTCGACTCGTGCTCTGGGCCCTGCGTGCGCGCTGGGGCCTTTCGACGGTGGTGATGGTCTGCAACCTCGGCGGCCTCGGCGTCATCGTCGTCGAATTGTGGCTCAGCGGATTTCTTGCCAATCTCGGCGAGGACTGGCTGCGCGCCGTCGCCCAGACCGCGATCTACCCGGTCCTGGGCGCACTGGCCGGGATCGTGCTAGCGGTGCGCGATCGGGTGTACTACTTCGGGTGGATCGACCAGACCCGCCGCCCCACCCGGCCCGAGGCCGAGCGGCTGCTCAAACTGCCGATCGCGATCACCGCCCGGGCCCTGGGCATCTGGATTCCGGGCGTCGCCATCGCGACCGCGCTGTTCGCGCAGGTGGTGCCGACCCGTGCATTGTGGGCCATCGGGGCGATGTTCTTCCTGGGCGCGCTGGAATCGGCCGGATTCACCTTCCTGGTCGTGGACCGGCTCATCCGGCCGACCATTCCGGTGATCGCCCGGGTACTCGGCGGCACCTCGCACTGGAGCGCCACGGTACTGAACCGGCTGGTGATCTCCTGGGCGGTGGCCGGCGCGATGCCGCTGCTGATGTTGATCACCGTGCTGGGCGATCCGGTGGCCGATGCAAGCGATCGGGTGCGCACCGCGTTGTACATGTCGCTGGTCGGCCTGGTGGTCGGCGCGCTCACCACCGCCACCCTGGCGCGTTCGGTCGCCGCGCCGCTGCGCACCCTGCGGCGGGCGCTGGATCGCATCGCCCGCGGTGAACTGTCGGCGCGGGTGCCGATCACCAGTGCCAGCGAGATCGGCCGGCTGGAACTGTCGGTGAACGAGCTGGCGGAGAACCTGTCCGAACGCGAGCGGATGCGCGATGTCTTCGGCCGCCACGTCGGCAACGAGGTCGCCGAACGGGCGCTGGCGGGCGGGGTCGACCTGACCGGCGACGTGCGGGTGGTGACCGCGCTCTTCGTCGATGTCACCGGATCGGTGGAGATGGCCACCGAGCTGGCGCCGCACGAATTCGTCGAGCAGCTGAACCGGCTGCTCGCGGTGGTGGTCTCGGCGACCGAAGACAACGGCGGTCTGGTCAACAAATTCGAGGGCGATGCGGCCCTGTGCATCTTCGGCGCTCCGATCGCCCTGGGCGACAACGCGACTCCAGCACTGCGCGCGGCCCGGCGCATCCGGGACGAGGTCGCCCTCGGCGGTGAATTCGACATCGGCATCGGAGTCGCCCGCGGCACCGTCTTCGCCGGCGATATCGGCACCGACACCCGGCTGGAATTCACCGTGATCGGCGATGCCGTCAACGAGGCATCGCGGCTCACCGCCGAGGCCAAGGAGGTGCCGCGGCGCATTCTGGCCAGCCAGGCGGTGATCGACGCGGCCACCGAATCGGAGCGATCCCGCTGGGTGCTCTACGACAAGATCCAGTTGCGCGGCCGTCGAGAGCCGACCGCCTGCTGGACCGATCACAAGCCGGTGGGCGTGCAGCCGCGCGAAACCGACGCGCCGGATTGACGGCGGTCGGCCCGCATCGGCGACGCAAGCGCAGCGCCGCCCGTGGCCGATGTCAGTCGCCGACGAGCGCGGCGCGTACCCGCGACGGATCCGAAACCGGTAGGTCGCACACCGCACCGCGGCAGACGTAGGCGGCGGCAGCCACGCCGAGCGCGGGCCGATCGGCCAACAGCGGAACCGAATCGGCTTGTCCCGCAACGACTACGGCCCCTCCGGGAGCGAATCGGCGTGCGGTACGGAGCAGTTCGGTGGCCTGATCGTCGGCCGGCCGGGAGATCGCGATCTGGATCGGCCCGGTCACCGCCGCTTCCGCCACACTGAGCCACTGGCCGCCGGATCGCGGTGCCCGGGCGAGTACGAGGGTGCCGGCGTTCAGGGTGGCGTCGGCCAGGGCCCGGTAGCGGACCGCCTGCTCGGGGGCGCTCAACGCCGACGCGGTCAGCAGCGCTTCGGCGAACGCGGAGGCGCCGGCGGGGGTCGCGCCGTCGAGCGGGTCGCGGGGGCGGGCGACCAGTTGTTCGGCGTCGGCGGCGGTGTCGAACCAATTGCCCGGCCGCTCGGGATCGTCGAAAAGAGTGACCGCGGTGTCGATCAGCGATTGCGCCCGGTTCAGCCAGCCCAGCTCACCGGTGGCCTGATGCAGCGCCAGCAGCGCGGTCGCCAGCCAGGCGTAATCCTCGAGCACAGCCGGCGCCGAGCCGGGCGCCCCACCGAGCGAGGCGCGCACCAAGCGTCCGTCGACCAGATGACGGTCCAGCAGGTAGTGCGCGCAGCGGGCCGCGGCCGCGATCCACTCCGGTCGATCGTGCACCGCGCCGGCCTCGGCGAGCGCGGTGATCGCCATCCCGTTCCAGGCGGTCACGACCTTGTCGTCCCGCTCGGGTTGGGGGCGGCGGTCGCGGACCGCGCGTAGCCGCTGCCGGATCTCGTCGAAACGCCGAGCGTCTGCGGGATCCTGCCCCGGGCCGGCGCCGGGATCGGTGTAGCGGGTGAGCACCGACGTCCCGTGTTCGAAGGTCCCCTCCGCGGTGACCCCGAAAACGCTTGCCGCCCAGGGGCCGTCGACCGGTCCCAGCGCCTCCGTCAACTGCCGCGGCGTCCAGACGTAGGTGGCGCCCTCGACTCCCGGCGCGCCCGGTTCCAGGTGGGTGTCGGCGTCGAAGGCGGAAGCGAATCCGCCCTCGTCGGTCAGCAGATCGGTCAGCAGGAATTCGGCGGTTTCCGCCGTGACCCGCTGTGGCAGGGTCGAATTCGCTTCCGGATCGCGCGCCGCCGATCGCGCCAGATGGGAGTAGACCCGCAGCAGCTGCGCGTTGTCGTAGAGCATCTTCTCGAAATGCGGGACCACCCAGGCCGCGTCGACCGAGTAGCGGGCGAAACCACCCCGCAGCTGATCGTAGATCCCACCCCGCGCCATCGCCGCGCAGGTCTGCGAAACCACCTGCCGCACTTCGTCTTCGCCGGTGCGCTCATAGTGGCGCAGCAACCCCTCGAGCAAGGCCGAGGGCGGGAATTTCGGCGCCCCGCCGAAGCCGCCGTGCCGGTCGTCGACATCACGCAACACGGTGGCCACGGCGTGGGCGAGCAGTTCCGGGGAGACGCTGGTCTCGCTCGCGGGCAGCCCCGCGCCCTGGCTCCGGAGCGCCTCGGCCACCTGCCCGGCCGCCTGATCGACCTCCTCGCGGCGGTTGGCCCAGGTGTCGGCGACGGCGGTCAGCAACTGGGTGAACGACGGCATTCCCCCGCGCGGTGTCTTCGGGTAGTAGGTGCCGCAGTAGAACGGCTCCCCGCTCGGGGTGAGAAAGCAGGTCATCGGCCAGCCACCCTGCCCGGTCATGGCGACGGTCGCCGCCATGTACACCGCGTCGATATCGGGACGTTCCTCCCGATCGACCTTCACACAGACGAAGTTCGCGTTCATCAACGCGGCAGTGGCCTCGTCCTCGAACGATTCGTGTGCCATCACATGACACCAGTGACAGGAGGCGTAACCGACCGACAACAGAATCGGCACGTCCCGCTCGGCCGCCTCGGCCAGAGCGGCCGGACCCCACTGCCGCCAATCCACCGGATTGGCGGCGTGCTGACGCAGATACGGCGATGTCGCACCGGTCAATTCGTTCACCTCCCCAGCCTCCCACACCCGCGCCGGGCCAGCGGGCCCCACAGCTGCCGGCCCCCGGACCAGTCCGCCCCACCTGCGTCTTCGGCGGTCGCGAGAGTTCCCGGCAGCGGCAAAAGCCGGCCCGGCGCAGCCCGGCGTTTCGCGATACATTCGTGCCGCTTCGACGAGCATGTTCGTTCGGCGACATGGCGGATGAGGCACCCGCAATCACGAGAAAGCGAGTTGTTCATGCGCGCATTGGTCGTCGACCCGGCCGCTCCCGCGAAACTCCGCCTGGACGAGGTTCCCGAGCCCGTTCCCGGCCCCGGCCAAGTAGTTATCGAGGTGCAGCATTCGTCGCTCAACGCGGCGGAACTGTACTTCGCGGAACGCTCGCAGCCGGGAACCGTGCTGGGGTTCGACGCCGCCGGTGTCGTGGTCCGGGCGGCCGAGGACGGATCCGGACCGGCCGTCGGCAGCCGGGTGGTGACTTTCGCCGCCGACGGTGGCTGGGCGCAGCGCCGGGCGGTCGATGTGATCGACCTGGCGGTGGTTCCCGAGTCGGTCGGGCTGGCGGAGGCGGCGACTCTGCCGGTCGCCGGGGGCACCGCCCTGCGGGCCTTGTGGCAGGCCGGGCCGATCGCCGGTCGGCGGGTGCTCGTGACCGGCGCGTCCGGTGGTGTGGGCTCGTTCGCGGTGCAGCTCGCCGCCATCGCCGGCGCCTATGTGATCGCCTCGGTCGGCTCGCCCGAGAGCGGGAAGGGCCTGGACGAGCTGGGGGCCGACGAGGTGGTCCTCGGGCCGGAGAATGTGGACGGCCCGATCGATGTCGTCATCGACAACGTGGGCGGGCCGCAGCTGGCCACCGCCTACGGCTTGCTGGCCCCGGGCGGAAGTTTGCAGAGCGTCGGGTGGGCCGCCGGCGAGCCGGCGGTGCTGGCACCCGGATCCACACTGGGCCGTCCGACTCCGGTATCGATCACCTCGGTCTACAACGGCTCCGGTCTGACCGACCGGCCCGCCCAACTCGAGGCACTGCTGCGGCTGGTCGCCGCGGGCCGCTTGACGCCGAAGATCGCCTGGCGCGGCCCGTGGGACCGGATCGCCGAGGCCGCCGACGCGCTGGCCAACCGCCGGCTGCGGGGCAAGGCCGTGCTGGACATCCACACGTCCTGAGCCGGCCCGGCCTCAACGCAGCCGACGCTCGCGCCGGCGGGGCCGCAGGACCCGGACGGCGCGACGCCAGCCACGCGGTCGGGCGACGAACCGGATCGGGCGGTCGTAGCGGGGGTCGGGGTCGTTGCGTGCCTCGCGGCGGGCGGCGGCGAAGCGGGCCAGGCCCTCGCGGAATGCCGCCGGATCGCCGCCCACGTCCGGATGCGCACTGCGGACGAACCGGCGATAGGCCGCACGGTCGGCCGCCGTCCACCCGGCGCCCGACTCCGTGGGCTGACGATCTCCTCCGGTCTGCACCATCGATTCCAGTATCACCACATCCACCGCGACGGCCGTCGGGCGGGGCACCCCACCCCGGTATCGCGGCGAAAACGTGACCGTATCCGGCGGCGCCGGTGGGTACTCCGGCTCCATGGACGACACTGCGCAGACCCGGCCGGCACCGGCGCGGCGGCGCCCCTGGTTCGCGGATCTGGAAGAGGCCGAACGCCGTGGCGCACACGGCAATGCGGGACTCGGATACTTCGATTGCGATTGCGAGATATGCCATCGGCGGTTCCGGCCGACCGCGGTGTGACGGCGCGGAGGTGAAATCCGCTGCCGGAAAACGGGATGCCGCGGCGCGGGCGGTCTTCTACTGTGGTCGAGTGCGCCCGGTGCGCAGGCAGCGGTTACTTCCTCTTGCGGAGATGGTCGCGGGTTCGAGTCCCGCCCAGGTGATCCACCTGGTAGCTCAGTCGGCAGAGCATCTACGTACCGTCGCCGACATCGATCTCGGGCGCATCCCGTCGTCCCTCGCTCGATTCCGCACATCGAATCCTCGCGGGCTGCAACATATCCGGGCTCGAACGGTTTTCTCGGCGCCGATAAATCGGATGCGCGCCGCACTGCCGCGCCGATAGACTGACGCACGCGTCCGGTGCGCAGATCACGGTTACTTCTGGCGTCAGCGGGTTCGATTCCTGCACGATCCCCGGTTCCGCCGGGGATCGGAACCGTGGCCGAACAGTTCTCGGACGCACTCACTTTCGCACCTCCCGGTGCGAAGTCGGCGCGGGGGGACGTGCCGACGCCGAATTCGGGAGGCGGGCGTCCACAGCTGCCCGTCCCCGGTGGACCACGGGGGTTTCCGTATGGGCAAGTTCAATTCCGCTCGGCTGCGGCACGCGGCCCGGGCCGCCACCTCTCCGATCCGATCCGCACGCTTGCCCGCCGGCCACACGGCCGAGGGCGCACCGGGGTTTCTGCGGACGCCGCAGGGTGAGCTCTTCCTGCTCGCGGTGACGAATATGGTGGGCGAGGACGCCTTCTACGAATCCGCGACCGACCGGAACAGCCGCTACGCCGAGCTGGTGCGCGAAGTGACGCTTCTCGACCCGGACTGGACTGCCCGGTTTCTCCGCTGGCTGCGCGGCACCGCGAATATGCGGAGCGCCGCACTGGTCGGCGCCGCCGAATTCACCCGGGCCCGCCTGGATGCCGGGTTGTCCGGCAGCTCCCGGCAGGTCGTCGACTCGGTACTGCAGCGCGCCGACGAGCCGGGTGAACTGATCGCCTACTGGTTCGCCACCTACGGGCGCGCCCTGCCGAAGCCGGTCAAGCGCGGGATCGGCGACGCCGTGCGCCGCCTCTACGACGAGCGATCCCTGATCAAGTGGGATTCGGACGCGCACGCGGTGCGGTTCGGTGACGTGCTGGATCTGACCCACCCCGCGCCCGCACCCGAAAAGCCTTGGCAGGGAGAGCTTTTCCGGTACGCGCTGAATCGGCGCCATCAGCGCGGGGATGCGGTGCCCGACGCACTGCCGGTGTTGCGAGCCCGGGCCGCACTGCTCGCGCTGCCCGTCGACGACCGCCGTCGGCTGTTCCGGGACGGCGCACGGGCCCGCGACGCCCTGCGTGCGGCGGGGATGACCTGGGAGTCGGTCGCCGGCTGGCTGCAGGGCCCGCTGGACGCCCGCGTCTGGGAGGCGCTGATTCCCTCGATGGGCTACATGGCCCTGCTGCGGAACCTGCGCAACTTCGACCAGGCCGGGGTGAGCGACGCGGTCGCCGCGCAGGTCGCGGCCGAACTCGCCGATCCGGAGCGGGTCGCTCGGTCCCGGCAGTTGCCGATGCGGTTCCTCTCGGCCTATCGAGCGGCGCCGTCGCTGCGCTGGGGGCACGCGCTGGAAACCGCGCTGGGCCATTCGCTCGCGACGGTTCCTAGGCTGCCGGGCCGGACCCTGGTGCTGGTCGACACCTCCGGCTCGATGGATTCGGAGTTCTCCGCCGACGGTTCGCTGCGGCGCTGGGATGCGGCCGCGATCTTCGGGATCGCCCTGGCGAGCCGGTGCGAGGCCGCCGATGTGGTGTCGTTCTCGCAGGCCGGGACGTGGCAGGGCCGCACCTACGCCGCGAGTCGAGTCTTCGAGCTGCGTCGTGCCGAGCCCCTGCTGCGGGCCGTGGAGCGATGGAAGTCCGATGGCTACTTCATCGGCGGCGGCACCGACACCGCCCGCGCCGTTCGCACCCACTACGCCGGGCACGATCGGGTGGTCGTCCTGACCGATGAGCAGGCCACCGGCGCCGAGGTGAACCGGGCCGTCCCGGCGGCGGTACCGCTCTACACCTGGAATCTGGCGGGCTACCGCTACGGCCACGCGCCGAGCGGCTCGCACAACCGGCACGTATTCGGCGGTTTGACCGATGCGGCCTTCGGGATGATCCCGCTGCTGGAAGCGGGGGCGAACGCCGACTGGCCGTTCTGAACGATCCCGGCCGGGCAAGCATGCCCGGCCGGGACTCCCGCTCAGGCGCCGAGCGCCCCGGCCAGCGTCGGCCACGAATCGTGCAGGTCCTGTTCGAACAGCCCCCAGGTGTGTGATCCTTCCGGCCGATCGACATAGGTCGCCGCGATTCCGAGCTGGGCGAGACGACTCGCGAAGGCCCCGGTACACGCGCTCGCGACGGCCTCGACCGGCGGGAAGGGCAAACCGCGATCGATGCCGCCCGGAATGCCGGAGGCGGCGGACAGGTAGATCGCCTTACCGGCGAGGGCCCCGGCCCGTGCGAAGGCGTCGTGGGCGGGCCAGGCACCGGCCCCGGGCGGTCCCCACATATTCCCCGGGTTACCGCCGCCGCGGATCACCTGGGCGCTCACCATCGCGATTCCGGCCGGATCGTCGGCCCAGGGGCAGCCGCTGTAGGAGGCGACCGCGTCGTAACGCTGCGGCGCCTGAATGGCGAGATCCACGGCCGACGCGGCGCTCATCGACACCCCGGCGATGGCATTGCGTCCGCTGGTTCCCAATTGGGCGTCCACGACCCCGGGCAGCTCCTGGGTGAGGTAGGTCTGCCAGCGGTTGCGGCCCATCACCGGATCGTCGGCGATCCAGTCGGTGTACATGCTGTTGGGTCCGCCGACCGGCATCACCACATTGACGTGCTTGTCGGCGAAGAAGGCCCGCACATCGGTGTCGTCCCACCACGAGATGTTGTCGACGCCGCCGCCGATTCCGGTGAGCAGATACAGCGTCGGCGCGGGTCCGCCGCCGGCCGCACGGATCACGCGGTTGGTGATCACGCGGTCCATCGACGGTGAGTACACGTCGAGCTGCACGGCCGCCGGGCCCAGGGGTGCTTCGTTCACCACATGCGCCGCGGGTGCGGCCGCAGCCGAGGGCAGTGCCGTCAGCGCGAGGACGCCGCCGACAACGACCGCGCTCAGCATCGCGAGGAAGTGTTTGGTAGTCGTCACCCCCGCCGAGTACCCAGCCCTCCGGCCGCCTATCGGAATCGGATGGCTCCCAGCATGATCGGGCCGACGTTCCCGGTGCGGCGCGGGCCGAGATTCGAAGCCGAACCGGTTACGGTCCGGCCGTGCCCGGCGGTGGTTTCGGGCCGTTCTCGCCGCCGCCGTTGCTCGCGCCGTGCGGTTCGTTCTCCGGCGCCTTCGGATCCGTCTGCGATTCCGGGTCGCGGCCGGCCACACCGGGTTCGGTCCCCTCGTCGGCTTCTTGATCCGGTTCCGGGTGCTCCCGGGAGAAATCGGCGGGCAGCCGCTTGATGTGCTTGTTCATCGAGCGGATCAACAGCACCGTGCCGGCGAGCAGCACCAGGATGATCACCAGACCCAGCGGCGAGGCCTTGCCGAACTCGGGACCGGTCGGGTTGGTGGTGGTGTTCTGAGCCAGCAGGGCGGTGTGCGCGAACAGGACCATCATCGAACCGTGCCTTCGACCGCGTGCTCGGCCACCGGGACGTCGTCGGCGTCGCGGATTCCGGCGAACAGGTCGGTCTCCGGAATCGCGGTGCGGACCCGGGTCCTGGCCAGTTCGAATTCCTCGGTCGGCCACAACCGCTGCTGCATCTCCAGCGGGATGGCGAAGAACATGCCGTTGGGATCGATCTGGGTGGCGTGCGCGCGCAGCGCCTCGTCCCGCTGCGCGAAGTATTTACCGCATTCGACCTGCGTGGTCACCCGCGACATCACGTCGCCGTGCTCGGCGGCGCGCTCACGGATGCGCTCCATCCAGTCGCGCAGCGGGAAGGGCTCGCCGATCCGCTCGTACTCGTCGGCGAAGATCTCCAACCGCTGCAGGCTGAAGCCGTGGTTGTAGTACAGCTTCAGCGGCGTCCACGGCTCACCCGCATCGGGGAAGCGTTCCGGGTCACCGGCCGCCTCGAAGGCCGCCATCGACACCTTGTGGCACATGATGTGGTCCGGATGCGGATAGCCACCGTTCTCGTCGTAGGTGGTCATCACGTGCGGCTTGAACTCGCGCACCACCCGGACCAGCGCCTCGGTGGCCTCTTCGAGCGGCACCAGCGCGAAGCTGCCCTCCGGAACCGGCGGCAGCGGATCCCCCTCCGGCAGCCCGGAGTCCACGAAGCCGAGCCAGCGGTGCCGGACGCCGAGCGCCTTGGCCGCGGCTGCCATCTCCTCGCGACGCACCTCGTGGATGCGATCGAGAATGCCGGGCACATCCATCGCGGGGTTGAGAATCGATCCGCGTTCACCGCCGGTCAGGCTCACGACCAGCACTTCGTCACCCTCCGCGGCGTATTTCGCGGTGGTGGCGGCGCCCTTGCTCGACTCGTCGTCGGGGTGGGCGTGGACCGCCATGAGGCGCAGCGGCCGATCGAAGCTGCCGCTCACTTCTCGTTCACCTCGTTGCTCACCGTTTCACCTCATAGCCGTCCGCCGTGCCCGAGCGGCACGCGGGTGTCCGAACTGCATTCCCTATAGTTCCATCCGACGGGTCTTTTGTTCCGACCTACCCCCTGATCGACCACGGGAGCAACCACATCATGAGCGAGGCGGCGCCGCAGTCCGACCGGACCGATCCGGACGGGCGCACTGCCGACGCCACCACCGGCACGGGCTCCGACCGCGTATCGGATCGTTACGGCGCCGGGCCGGTTCGCAATCGCCGCTGGATTCCGATCGCACTGGGCATCGGGGTGGTGATCCTCGGGCTGATCGTCGCCTACGCGGGGTATCGGCAGTACGGCCCCAAGGATATCGAGCCGGATCAACTCGGGTACGGCGTCGTCGACGACTCCACTCTGACCGTCCACTTCAAAGTGACCCGTAAACACCCCGAACAGCCGGTCGTCTGCCTGGTGCGCGGCATGGATTCCGGGGGCAGTGAAGTCGGCCGCCGCGAGGTCCTCGTTCCGGGGTCGAGCAGCGGCACCGTCGAGCTCACCACCACGGTCCGAACCACCGCGCGACCGGCCAACGGCAACATCTACGGATGCAGCGATCAGGTGCCGCCCTATCTGAAGGCGGGCTGACACCCCAGAATCAAGCCTTCTACCTGCACATTTCCAATTCGTGCTAGAATGGCGCGAACACGGTTCCGAACGTTCGGAGCCGTGTTTGCTGCATTGACGGCCAGCGCTGCCGGTTCCCGGGCACACAATGCCCGCGACACCGTCGGGGTTCGAGGACTTCCCCCCGGATCGCTCTAGCCGTCGACCGTTGCTGTGCGCGGACGTGTGCCCGCACACCGGCGACGGGTATCACGGAACCCGGCGCGCCGGGAACAACTACTAGGGAGTGATCGAGATGACTGAGACGCAAGTGACCTGGCTCACACCGGAGTCGCATGAGAGGCTCAAGAGCGAACTCGACGCGCTCATTGCCAACCGTCCGGTCATCGCGGCCGAGATCAACGAACGCCGCGAAGAAGGCGACCTCAAGGAGAACGGCGGCTATCACGCCGCCCGCGAGGAGCAGGGCCAGCAGGAAGCTCGCATTCGGCAGCTGCAGGAGCTGCTGAACAATGCCAAGGTCGGCGTTCCGCCGTCGAAGTCCGGCGTCGCCCTGCCCGGCTCGGTGGTCAAGGTCTACTACGACGGTGACGAGACCGACACCGAGACGTTCCTCATCGCGACCCGCGAGGAGGGCCTGGGCCGGTCGGATCTGGAGACCTACTCACCGAGCTCGCCGCTCGGCGGCGCGCTCATCGACGCGAAGGTGGGCGAGACGCGGGAATACCGCCTGCCGAACGGCAACATGATGAAGGTGACGCTGGTCAGCGCCGAGCCCTACCACAGCTGAGGCGGGCCATGGACGCGGGCAACAGTGGAATCCCCGGCAGCTCCGGCGACCCGGACGACGACCACCCCAATCCGGTCGGTGACACCGTTCTGGGCCTGTTGCGCGCCGTCCTGGGCAGATTCGGCCGGGTCGGCAGCAGCCTGGCCGAACGCCTGAAATAGTCCGGAACGACGAACGGCCGCACCGTATCGGTGCGGCCGTTCGTCGTTCGGCGTGCGGTGTCGACCTATTTCAGCGCCTGCTCCACATCGGCGAGCAGATCGCTGATGTCCTCGATGCCGACCGACAGCCGCACCAGATCCGCGGGCACCTCCAGCTCGGAGCCCTCGGTCGAGGCGTGCGTCATGGCGCCGGGGTGTTCGATCAGCGATTCCACGCCGCCGAGCGATTCGGCGAGGGTGAAGATCTGCGTGCGGGCGCAGAAATCGTGCGCCGCCTGCTTACCACCGGCCAGACGCACCGAGATCATCCCGCCGAAGCGACGCATCTGCTTCTGCGCCACCGCATTTCCCGGATGCTCGGGCAGGCCGGGATAGATCACCTGGCTGATCGCCGAGTGATCGGCGAGGAATCCGGCCAGGGTTTCGGCATTGTCGCAGTGCCGGTCCATCCGCAGCGCAAGGGTTTTGATGCCGCGCAGGGTGAGGAAGGCATCGGTCGGTCCGGGCACCGCGCCGGCGCCGTTCTGCAGGAAGGCGAAGGCCTTGTCCAGTTCGGCGTCGTTCGTGATCAGCGCGCCGCCGACCACATCCGAGTGCCCACCCAGATATTTGGTGGTCGAATGCACGACGATATCGGCGCCGAGCAGCAACGGCTGCTGCAGGTAGGGCGAGGCGAAGGTGTTGTCCACCACCAGTTTCGCGCCTCCACCGTGGGCGACGTCGGCCAGCGCCGCGATATCACCGATATTGAGCAGCGGATTGGTCGGCGTCTCCAGCCACACCAGTTTGGTGTTGGGGCGCATGGCATTTCGCACGGCGTCCGGATCCGTCACCGGAGCCACCGAATACTCGATACCCCAGTGCGTGAACACCTTGTCGATCAACCGGAACGTGCCGCCGTAGGCGTCGTTCGGGATCACCAGATGATCGCCCGGGCGCAGCGTGGCCCGCAGCACACAGTCGGTGGCGGCCATCCCCGAGGAGAAGGCCCGCCCGTAACCGCCCGATTCCAGCGCGGCCAGATTCGCTTCCAGCGCGGTGCGGGTCGGGTTGCCGGTGCGGGCGTACTCGTAGCCGCCACGCAGCCCGCCCACGCCGTCCTGGGCGAAGGTCGAACTGGCGTAGATCGGCACGTTCACCGCGCCGGTCTGCGGGTCCGGATCGCATCCGGCGTGCACGGCTCGTGTGGAGAACCCCAGCTGATCATCGGTCATACCGACCAGCCTAGAGCCGGGCCGAAAGCGGCTGAGAAGCGGGAACCCCGCTCATCGTCCGATGTGAGCGGGGTCATCGCCGTGTGGGCGTTCAACTCAGTACGCGGAGTTGACGTTGTCCATCGAGCCGTAACGGTGCGCGGCGTAGTTGCAGGCGGCCGCGATGTTGGCAACCGGATCCCAGATGTCCCAGGAGGTGCCGTCGACGTGGTAGGCCTGGAAGGTCGGGTCGATGACCTGCAGCAGCCCCTTGGAGGGGATGCCGTTCATGGCGTTGATGTCGTACAGGTTGATGGCCTGCGGGTTACCCGAGGACTCCCGGATGATGTTGCGGTAGATGCCGTCGTAGCTGCCGGGGATTCCGTGCGCGGCCATGATGTCGAGGGCGTTGCGGATCCAGCCGTCGAGGTTGTCCGGGTAGACCGGGGCCGGCGGGGGCGGCGGCGGCAGCACCGGCTCGGGAGCGGGGGCCGGCATCGGCGCCGGAATGGCC
>NZ_BAGM01000110.1 GCF_000308855.1 Nocardia veterana NBRC 100344
TGTCGTTTCGGCGTCGAACCGAGCCTATGGACCAATTAGGCTTGTTTTCTTCCTAATAACCGGCGAGCGGGGAACGGTTCTTCTGTGACTTCCACCACAACCCGGGTGCTCCGGCTGCTGTCGCTGTTACAGGAGCGCACCTATACGGGCCGAGAACTGGCACACCGATTGAAGGTCTCCGACCGCACGCTGCGTCAGGACATCGCGCGATTGCGGGAACTCGGTTATCCGGTCCATGCCGAGCGGGGCGCGATCGGCGGCTACCGACTGGGTCAGGGCAAGACCATGCCGCCGTTGCTGCTCGACGACGATGAAGCGGTCGCGGTTGCCGTGGCGATCGGGCTCGCGGAGGACGGGTCCACCGGAATCGCCGATATCGATCGGAACGTGGCGCGGGCACTGGCGAAACTGGAACGAATTCTGCCGGTTCGCTTGCAGCGCAAGGTGTCCGCACTGCGCGCCGCAACCGAGATCGGACCCGCTGTCACCGGATCGCGCGAGCCCGACGCCCCGGTACCGGCCGAGATGCTCGCCACCATCGCTGCGGCCGTCCGCGGCTCCCGAGCGCTCGAGGTGGACGGCGGACGGCTCGAGCCGTATCGACTGATCAATTGGCAGCGCCGCTGGTTCCTGGTGGCCTATTCGCTCGAAAGCCATTGCTGGCGAGCGCTGCCCGTGGCCTCTCTCGACGAGGTGACAACCACAACGCACCACTTCGCCGCCCGTGCCCTACCGGACGAGGACCTGGTGGCCTTCGTCCTGCGTGAAATCTCCAGGGCCGGTTGGCGAGTGCACGCTCGCGTGACCGTCGCGGCATCCGCCGAGACGGTCATCACCCGCATCAATCCGACGGTGGGTGTCGTCGAACCGATCGACGACCACTCCTGCGTGTTGTACACCGGTGCCGACACCCTCGAGACGATCGCGATCTATCTCAGCATGCTGATGATGGACTTCCGAGTCGACGGACCACCCGAACTCGTGGACCACATCCGGACCTTGGCGCGGCGCTATTCGACGGCCGTCACGCCCGAATAAGCCTGCCGAACCCGCACACCGGACCGTGCAGAGCATGCCGCTCGGAACAGCCGGTCGTAGATCACCCGGATCACCGGCTGCTTGCGCAGGTTGTGTTCCGCGCACAGGCCGGCTCGATGGAGTCCGGGGCGCCGCGGTCCGGCCGGTTGGATGGACGGGGTGCGGATTCGAGACAGGGGCTCGCCCGGTTCGGCGGGTTTCGGCTACGTTGAGTCAGTTCCGCAGAATGTCCGGCCGGGCGGGGGTAGCTCGTCCTCGATCGGACCGAGACCAGCACGGGAGAGTAGCTCGCATGGCGACCATCGAATACCTCCGAACCGAACCGGACCTACCTCCCGTCGGAGTCGTGGATCGTCGGCCCATCACACCGGCGAAGAAGGCGATATTCGCCGCGATCGCGGTCGTGGGCGCGGTCGCCTGGGCCGTTCTCGCCATCGCCCGCGGCGAGAACGTCAACGCGGTGTGGATCGTGATCGCGGCGGTGTGTACCTACATCATCGCCTACCAGTTCTACGCCCGGCTGATCGAGTGGAAGATCACCAAGCCGCGCGACGACACCGCCACCCCCGCCGAGGAATTGGAGAACGGCAAGGACTACATGCCGATGGATCGGCGCGTCCTGTTCGGTCACCATTTCGCCGCCATCGCGGGCGCCGGACCGCTGGTCGGGCCGGTACTCGCGGCGCAGATGGGTTATCTGCCGGGCACGCTGTGGATCGTGATCGGCGTGGTGCTCGCCGGTGCGGTGCAGGACTACCTCGTGCTGTGGGCATCGGTGAAGCGGCGCGGCCGCAGCCTCGGGCAGATGGCCCGCGACGAGCTGGGCGTGGTCGGCGGTATCGCGGCGCTGGTCGCGGTGCTGGTGATCATGGTGATCCTGCTGGCCGTCCTGGGCATCGTCGTGGTCAACGCGCTGGCCGCCACCAAGGGCGCCGACGGGCACCTGCACGGCGGCAGCCCCTGGGGTGTGTTCTCGATTTCCATGACCATCCCGATCGCCGTGCTGATGGGTCTGTATCTGCGGTATGTGCGGCCGGGCAAGGTCGGCGAGATCTCGATCGTCGGCTTCGTGCTGTTGCTGCTGGCGATCATCTCCGGGCGCTGGGTGTCGGAATCCGGCTGGGGCCGTGACCTGTTCACCCTGTCGGGCACCACCATCGCGTGGATGCTGATCATCTACGGCTTCATCGCCTCGGTGTTGCCGGTGTGGCTGCTGCTGGCGCCGCGCGATTATCTGTCGACGTTCATGAAGGTCGGGACGATCGTGCTGCTGGCGCTGGGCGTGGTGATCACCATGCCGGTACTGCACGCCCCCGCGGTCTCCCAGTTCGCCGGCAACTCGAAGGGCCCGGCGTTCGCCGGCAGCCTGTTCCCGTTCCTGTTCATCACCATCGCCTGCGGTGCGCTGTCGGGCTTCCACGCGCTGGTGTCCTCGGGAACCACACCGAAGTTGCTCGAAAAGCAGTCGCAGGCACGGATGATCGGCTACGGCGGCATGCTGATGGAATCGTTCGTCGCCGTGATGGCGATCATCGCCGCCAGCATTCTCGACCAGCATCTGTACTTCGCGATGAACACCGGTGGCCTCACCACCGCGCAGGCCGCCGCCGACAAGGTCAATTCGCTCGGGCTCGGCGGTACTCCGATCACCGCCGGCGACTTGAACCAGGCCGCCCACGACGTCGGTGAGCAGGCCATCTATTCGCGCACCGGTGGTGCGCCGACGCTGGCGGTCGGTATGGCCGAGGTGATGCACAACTTCATCGGCGGCACCGCGATGAAGTCGTTCTGGTACCACTTCGCGATCATGTTCGAGGCGTTGTTCATCCTGACCACGATCGATGCCGGAACGCGCGTCGCGCGCTTCATGCTCTCCGACACTCTCGGCAACCTGGGCGGACCCGCAAGTAAGTTCAAGGATCCGTCGTGGCGTCCCGGAGCGTGGCTGTGCACGTTCCTCGTGGTGGCGGCCTGGGGCTCGGTGCTGCTGATGGGTGTCACCGACCCGCTCGGCGGCATCTACACGCTGTATCCGCTGTTCGGTATCGCCAATCAGCTGCTGGCGGCGGTGGCGTTGACCGTGGTGCTGGTGATCGTGGTGAAGAAGGGGCTGCTGAAATGGGCCTGGATCCCGGCGCTGCCGCTGATCTGGGATCTCGTCGTCACCATGACGGCCTCCTGGCAGAAGATCTTCTCCGGCGACAAGAACATCGGCTACTGGACCCAGCACCACATCTACAGTGACGCCCGCGAGGCCGGGAAGGTGCTGGCACCGGCGAAGAGTATGGCCGATATGGACAAGGTGGTTCGCAACACGTTCATCCAGGGCACCCTGTCGATCGTCTTCGCGGTGCTGGTGCTGATCGTGGCGCTGGTCGGGGTGATCGTGTGTGTGCAAGCGGCTCGCCGCGGCGGCGGCACGACCACCGAGACCCCGGAGGTGCCGTCGGAGATCTTCGGCCCCTCGGGCTTCGTGACGACCAAGGCGGAGAAGGAGGTGCAACGGGAATGGGCGGAACTGGAACGCGCGGGAGCGGTGAAGGTGCCGGGCGCAGCCCACGCGCCGGCTCCGGAACCCGCGACGTAGCAACCGAATCCGTTGCCACCGGCGCGCGCTCGCAGCGCAGAGCCGCCGCGATTCTCCTCGCGCCGGTGCGCGCGGCGCGCGCTGCCGCCCGGTACCTGAACGCCGTCCTGGGCGGACAGGACTACGCCCGCTATGTGGCACATCTGCGTCGGGTGCACCCCGACCGGCCGATCCCGAGCGAAAGCGAGTACTGGCGCGAGCGCCACGCCGCCGCCGACCGCAATCCCGGGACCCGCTGCTGCTGAACCGGTGCGTCGTGTTCGGATGCGCCGGACAGCGTCCGGCGAGTTCGCGCCGGCTCCGGCCTGTTCCGTCGCGGGCTCGCCACGGTATCCAGGTGATTGCCGGCCGTGCCCGGAACAGGGCCACGCTCGTCGCTCGGGTTCGGCGCACCGCGCTGCCCGGACTCGGTCCATACCGAAGGCAGGCATTCGCGCCCGTTCGCGCCCAGCCGATGACGGAAAACGTTGTGACGCTGCCCAATAGCCCGTTTGTCGGCGGTTATGTCCGATAGCTCTCAGCAGTCGGTGCAGTGATAGCTCGTGGCTATGTCGCTGAAACGTTGTTCATTCGGGGTAGTTGTCCATTTCCCGCTAGCGCGGGCGGCCTCGGGCTGACAAGGTGGACCACGTGAGTGTGAACGGTCTGGACTTCGAGCGCTGTTATCGAGCGGTGGCCACCCGCGATGCCCGGTTCGACGGGCAGTTCGTCACGGCGGTGCGCACCACCGGAATCTACTGTCGGCCATCGTGTCCTGCTATCACTCCGAAGCGTACGAACGTCACGTTCCTCCCCACGGCCGCGGCCGCTCAGCAGAGCGGGTTTCGCGCCTGCCGGCGCTGTCTGCCCGACGCCGCACCGGGCTCACCACTGTGGAACACCCGCGCCGATCTGGCGGCCCGGGCGATGCGACTGATCGCCGACGGGGTGATCGAACGCAGCGGGGTGCCCGGACTGGCCGACAAGCTCGGCTATTCGCAGCGCCAGCTCACCCGGGTACTCACCGCCGAACTCGGTGCCGGACCGCTCGCGCTGGCCCGCGCCCACCGCGCCCACACCGCCCGGCTGCTCATCCAGACGACGCGAATGCCGATGTCCGACATCGCATTCGCCGCCGGATTCGCCAGTATCCGGCAGTTCAACGACACCGTGCGCGAGGTCTTCGTGGTGAGCCCGACGGTGCTGCGCGAGGAGGCACGCCGAATGCGCGGCGATGCCCTGCCCGCCACCAACGGAACCCTCACGCTGCGGCTGCCCTATCGAGAACCGCTCGATGCCGGCTGGCTGGAATGGTTCCTGTCCGCCCACGCCGTCCCCGGACTGGAAAGCTGGGAGGACGGCGTCTACACCCGCAGCCTTCGCACGCCGCACGGGCACGCGACGGTTCGCGCCAGTATTCATCCCGGACATGTGCGGGCCGAACTGGCGCTGCACGATATGCGTGATCTCGCGCCGACCGTGGCCCGCCTGCGGCACCTGCTGGACCTGGACGCCGATCCGGTCGGCATCGACGCCGCCCTCACCGAAGGGTTCGGCACCGGTACGCCGATCACCCCCGGAATCCGGGTGCCGGGCTGCCTCGACGGCCCGGAGTTGTTGCTGCGCACCATGATCGGTCAGCAGATCTCGGTATCGGCCGCGACCACACACACCGCCCGCCTGGTCGACGCCCTCGGCGAGAACATCGGCGGACCGATGCCGCGGCTGTTCCCCACGGCCGAGGCCATCGCCGAACGCGGTGCCGATGTGCTGACCGGCCCCGCCCGGCGCATCGCGTCGATCATGGCCGCGGCCAGGGCGCTGGCCTCCGGCGAACTCCGGCTGCATGCGGGACGCACCGCGGCCGATGTGCGCCGAGACCTGCTCGCCCTGGACGGGGTGGGGCCGTGGACGGCCGACTATGTCACCATGCGCCTGCTCGCCGATCCCGACATCCTGTTGCACACCGATCTGGTGGTCCGCCAGGGCGCGGCGCACTACGGCATCGATCTCACCGATACCGCGCGGTGGGCGCCCTGGCGCTCCTATCTGTCGATGCACCTGTGGAAACGCGCACTGGCCGAACGCTCCGCCGCGGCCGGCGCGCTCGCCCGGCCCGCTGCCTTCCCGCGCGGCAACGGATCGCCGGCGGGGCGCGACGATGCCGCCCGGCCCGCGCGTGGCGCTCGCCCCGCATACGAACTGCGCCCGGAGGTCGCGCGAAACGGGATCACCGTCGCTGAAGCGTCGGGCGGGCGGAACCTGATCGAGGGGCAATTCGCCCGCCGGACGGCAGCAGCCCCGAGCGCGCGGCGATGAGCGCCGGCGACTATGCGACGGTCCCCAGCCCGGTCGGACCGTTCACGGTGATCGTCGACGCCGACGGTGCGGTCCTCGCCTCCGGCTGGACCGCGGATGCGGAGAATCTGCGGGGTCTGATCCATCCCCGGCTGCGACCCTCGGCCCTGCGCCGATACGACGCGCTCGACGAGATCACCGATGCCGTCGAGCAGTACCACCAGGGCGACCTGCGGGCCATCGACGACGTGGTGGTCCGGCAGCAGTCGGGCCCGTTCCTCGAACACGCCTGGCAGATCCTGCGCGCGGTGCCGGCCGGAACGCCGATCACCTACACCGCCTTCGCGGACCGGTCCGGCCGCCCCGATGCGGTGCGCGCCGCGGCCAACGCCTGCGCGCGCAACGCCGCGGCGCTGTTCGTCCCGTGTCATCGCATCCTGCGCACCGACGGCAGCCTCGGCGGGTTCCGGTGGGGCCTGGCGTGCAAGCGTTGGTTGCTCGCCCACGAGACCGGCACCCGCACCTTGTACTGACCCGTCGTGTCGGGCGACTTCGCCGCGCGCGCCGGCGCCACCGGGCAGAATGCGCAGACGACGAAGGAGTTCGGTATGGAAACGATCGTGCCCGTCAGCGGCGGCAAGGTGCGCGGTGTCACCGACACGGCGATCAGCACATTTCTCGGCATCCCCTATGCGGCCGCTCCGGTCGGCCCGGCCCGGTTCGACCTGCCCCGGCCGGTGCCGGAATGGGACGGCGTGCGGGACGCGCTGAGCTACGGCCCGACCTGCGCGCAGTCACCGTATCCGGCGCCGATTCATGCCCTGATCGGCAGTGACGGGCTGCCCGGCGACGAGTATCTGAACCTGAACGTCTGGACACCCGATGTGGGTGGTTCCGGCCTACCGGTCCTGGTGTGGATCCACGGTGGCGCGTTCACCCGCGGCTCCAACGCGCGCACGATGTACGACGGCAGTACCTTCGCCCGCGACGGGGTCGTGGTGGTGTCGATCAACTACCGGCTCGGGATCTCGGGATTCGCCGCCGTGCCGGGCGCTCCGCTCAACCGCGGCCTGCGCGATCAGATCTTCGCGCTGCAATGGGTGCGGGACAATATCGCCGCCTTCGGTGGTGATCCGGACAATGTCACCATCTTCGGCGAATCGGCCGGCGGGATGAGCGTGGTGAACCTGATCGCCGCCCCGCCCGCGCGTGGCCTGTTCCGCCGCGCCATCGTGCAGAGCGGCAACGGGTCGGCGGTAGCGACCGCGGAGGACGCGGCCAAGGTCGCCGAAAATCTCGCCGGCACTTTGGGAATCGAGCCGACGGTCGCGGCCTTCGGCGAGCTCGGACCGGATCGGTTGCGCACCGCGCAGGATGCGGTGGCGCTGGAGTTGATGACCGATCCCGACCCGCAGCGGTGGGGGCCCTCGATCATTTCGAACGGGATGGGCCTACTCAGCTTCTTCCCGGTGATCGACGGCGAACTGATCGAGGACCGCCCGGTCGATGTACTCGCCCGGAGCGCCGAGTGCGCGGTCCCGTTGCTCATCGGCTGGACAGCCGAAGAATTCCGGTTCTTCACCTTCCCCACCGGGATCGCGGCCGCGGTCACGGCCGACACGCTCGGCCCCGTGCTCGCCCGCTACGGCGTCGACCCCGCCGTCGCGGATGTCTACGCCGCCCAGCGGCCGCAGGCCACACCGGCCGACATCTTCGCCGCGGTGATCACCGACGTCGTGTTCCGGGACGATTCGCTGCGCATCGCCGAGCTCAACGCGGCCGCCGGTGCGCCGACCCATGTCTACGAATTCGGCTGGCGCAGCGGGGTTCCCGATCTGGGCGCCTGCCACGTCCTGGAGGTGCCGTTCGTCTTCGACAAACTCGCCGAGGCAGAGCCGTTGACCGGGCCGAACCCGCCACAGCCGCTCGCCGACGAGATCCACCGGGCGTGGGTGCATTTCGCCACTCACGGCGACCCGGGGTGGGAACCGTTCGACGAACAGCGCCGGGTCCGGATCTTCGACCATCCCACCTCGGCGACGGTGGCCGACCCCCGTGCCGAGGAGCTGCGGGCGCTGCGGGCCTCGGGGCGCCGCAGCGCGACCTGACCTTCGATCGGTTCGGGCGGCCGGGTTCGGGCAACCGGTTTCAGGCCACGACGGTCCGTAGCTTCGACCCGTCGGGTTCGCGGATGACGTGCAGCCGACTGGGGATGCGCTGTCGCATCTCGTCGACGTGGCTCACCACGCCGACAACCCGGCCGCCGGAACGCAATTCGTCCAGCACGCCCATGACGGCATCGAGCGTGTCGGCGTCGAGACTGCCGAAGCCCTCATCGATGAACAGGGTGTCCAGGACCAGACCCCCGGATTCGGCGGCGACCACATCGGCCAGTCCCAGCGCCAGCGACAGTGACGCCATGAAGGTCTCCCCTCCGGAGAGGGTTTTCGCCGGGCGGACCGCGCCGGTGTAGTCGTCACGGATGTCCAGGCCGAGCCCGCCGCGGCGGCCCCGCGGACCGGCGGCGTCGGTGTGGACGAACTCGTACCGACCGCCCGACATTCGGCGCAGGCGTGCCGAGCCGGCGACGGCGACCTCCTCCAGGCGTGCCGCGAGCACATAGGACCGCAGCGACATCCGGCGATTGTTCGTGCCCCGGCCGGCCACCACCTCCGCGAGTTCCGCCAGTTCGGCATGTGCGCGTTCCAGCGGCGCGAGCCGATCCGCCGCCGCCCACAACTGACTGCCGAGCTCTTCGAGTTGAGCGACGCGGCGAGTGCGGTCGGCGTGTGCGGCGACCGCGGCGTCCAGTGCGCGCCGGGCGGCGGCCACGGCCGCCTCCAGTTCCGCCGGGTCGACGGGTGTCGCCTCGGCGGCCGCACGCACCTCGGGCTCGGCGAGCACCGCTTCGGCGTGTGTGCGCTGCCGGTCGGCGGCCACCAGCTCGGCCTCCATGGCCGCTTGCTGTTGCGCCGACCGAGATACGGCCGCAACGTCTTTCGCGTAGGCGGCCAGGGCGGCGGTGTCCGGCGTCGCCGACGGCCCGGCGGTGTCGCTTCCTGCTACCGGAAGATCGGCGGCGCGGGCCGCCTGCTCCACGCGGCGGGCGAGATCGGCGAACCGATCGCGCGCCGCGATCGCCTCCGCCCGGGCGGTGCGCAGCTCGCTCGCATCGGCGATCAGTCCCTGCAACCGTGCCCGGCGACGTTCCACCGTGCCGTCGGCGCCCGCGGCGACCCGCATCCGCTCGGTGAGCTCCGCCAGCCGGCGGTCGTGGGCGAGAATTCGTTCCTGCACCGCGCTGCGCCGGCTCTCCAGATCCCGTAGCCGGGTGTTCGACTCGGTCTCGGCGGCGCGCAGCCGCGCCACCTCGGCGGTGAGTTCGTCGGCGGCGGCGGCATCCCGCCGGGCGGTTCGAAACCGTTCGGTCGCCGCATCCAGGGCAGCGGCCAGATCGGCCGGATCACCGTCACCACCGCGCTCGATCAGCAGGTCGACCTGGCGCTCCAATTCCGTTCGGCGGGTGAGGATTCGGTCGCGTAGCTGCTCGGCGGCCCGTTCCGCCCGGACGGCCTCGGCCTCCGCGGATTCGGCCACGGTCTCGTCGGTCGGCTGCGCCGGGGCCGGATGGTCGGTGGAACCACAGACGCCGCACGGCTGCCCCGGCCGCAGCGCTCCGGCCAGTTCCGCCGCCATTCCGGCCAGCCGCCGCTCCCGGATGTCCAGGGTGCGTTCCCGCGCGTCGGCGTGGGCGGCACGCGCCTGCTCGAATTCCGCCTCGGCGCTCGCCAATTCCGTTCGCAGCCGAATCAGGTCGACCGCGGCCTGGACCGCGGCGCGGGCCCGTTCACACTCGCGTTCGAGGCCCGGTAGTGCGGCCTTCGCATCGGCGGCCGTGCGCAACGACGCTTCGGCCGTGGCGATGGCGCGCGGCAACTGCTCGCGGTGCTCGGTCAGCCGGGCCAGCTGCGCGGTCGCGTCCGCGTACTCGGCGCGAAGTTCGGCGAGTTCCGCCGACAGCCGACCGGCGGATTCGGCGTCGCTGCGAATCTCTTCGAGCGACCCGATATGCGCGGACCAGCGTTGTACGGCGGCGTCGATGCCCCGCGGCGCACTGCCGTCGGTGCCGTTGTCGTCGGCGGCGACGGCCTCGTTCCCGGAACCCTCCGTGGCGACCGCACCTTCCGTGGGCGACGCCTCGGCCGCTTCGGCAGCCTGGGTGACGGTGACGGAGAACAACTCCAACTCGACGGGTTCGTCGACCCGCACGGGTGCGTCGGGCTGGTCGAGCACGATCTCGAACAAGGTGTCGGTGAGCTTCGCACCGTCGCCGGACAACTCGGCCTCGGGTCCGGGCGCGGACCTGCTCGCGGCGGCGCGATCGACAGAGGAAGCATCCTGCGCCTCCGGCTCGCACAGGGCCGACAGTTCCTCGGCCGTTTCCGTACCGTGCAGCTCCCCCGACGCGAGATCGGCCGCCGCCCACGATGTTCCGGGCAGTTCCGCGCTCTCCGGTTCCAGCAGCCGAGCGGCGAGTCGTTCGGCGAGTTCGGCCACATCGTCGTCGCGGCGCCGCAGCGCCACGGCCGCGGTCCGGGCCTCGTCGAGGGCAACGGCCACCGGCTCCACCCGGCGCGCGCGTTCCAGATCCGCCTGCAGCCGTTCACGTTCGGCGGCACCGGCCGCGAATTCCTCGAGTTGACGACGCGCCTGCATCGCCCGCTCGCGCCGCTCCCGCAGCCGGCGCTGTTCGTCGGCGGTCGCGACCAGCTCCGCGGAAAGTTCTCGGCAGCGCCGCAGTTCCGCAGCGGCCCGCTCGGCCTCCGCCCGCGCCTCGGTGATCAGCCGCTCGGACCATTCCACGGCCTCCAGTGGCCCGGCTGTCTCGGTCGCGCCCAGGCCCGCGGTAACGGCTACCTGCGCGATCAGGCGATCCACGCCCTGCCGATGACTGTCCAGTTGCGCGGCGCTGTCGCGGCGCCGCTGCGCCAGCCACTGCTCGGCGGTTCCGAAGCGTTCGGTATCGAACAGGCGCTCGAGCAGCTTCTCCCGATCCTCGTTGTCCGACCGCAGAAAGCGGGCGAAATCGCCCTGCGGCAACAAGACCACCTGGAAGAACTGATCGGCGCTCATCCCCAGCAGCCGAGTCACCTCGTCGCCGATATCGGGGATGCGGGACAGGTGCTGCCCACGGCCGTCCAGCCATTCCAGGGTCGCCGCGGCCTGTTCGATCCGGGTACCGACGCCGCGCTTCTTCGGCCGTTCGAACTCCGGCGACCGCGTCAAACGCAGGCGTCGCCCGCCGAGCGTGGCCTCCAGTACGACCCGCGGCGGGGTATGCGGGTCGGCGTGGTCGGAATGCAACCGCTTACTCTCCCCGCGCGCCCCCGGAACCCGGCCGTAGAGCGCGAAGGCGATCGCATCCAGCACCGTCGTCTTACCCGCGCCGGTATGTCCGTGCAGCAGAAACAAACCGTCGGCGCCGAGCTCGTCGAAATCCACCCGGGCCGTTTCGGCGAACGGGCCGAATGCGGTGAGCTCCAGCCGATGCAGCCTCACGCCGCCACCGCCCGAGGCCGGCCGCTCACGCCGACAGCTCCTCGTCGGCGAGGGTGCGTGCCACCGCGAATTCCGCCGCCGGTTCGCGGCGGGCGGCGGCCAGCGCCTGCTCGATCAGCATCATCTCCCCCGGGGTCGGCTCGCCACGGACGTCGGTGAGGAAACTACGCGCGATCTCACCGTCCCCGCGACCGTGCACTCGCTCTCGATAGCGCAATTCGGTATCGCCCTGCGGCCGAGACCATTCCACATGGACCGCGTGCGGAAAGCGTTCCCGCAGCCGGCGCAACGCGTCCACCGGACGCGCGTGGTCGGTGAGCACTGCCGAGACGTAATCGTCCACGGCGTCGGCGTAGGCGGGCTCGGTCAGCAGTTCGTCCAGCGGTCCGGTCAGCTGGCGCAGGCCGCGCACCACCGGTAGATCGTGGCGGCGCACCGATGCCACGCCCGAACCGTCCAGCTCGAGGATCCACACCGCCTTGTGGTGAGACCGCTCCGCGAACGAATACGGCAGCGGTGAACCGGAATACCGCACCGACTCGGAGAGCGTCTGCGGCGAATGCAGATGTCCCAGCGCCACGTAATCCATCCCGTCGAAGGCGCTCATCGGCACCGTCTCCACCCCACCGACCGCGATCGAACGCTCCGACCCGGTCGCCTCCGCACCGACGACGAAGGCATGTGCCAACACCACCGTCCGCGGTTCGCCGCGACGGCGCCGATCCGCGCGGATCCGGGCCATGGCGGCGTCCAGGATTTCGGCGTGTGAGCGCGCTTGCGGCACACCGAGTTCCGCGCGGGTGATCTCCGGTTCCAGATAAGGGATGCCGTAACAGGCGACCGGGCCGAACTCGTCCGACAGCAGCACCGGCCGATCGATCTCGGCCACCGAGGTCCGCAGATGCAGGCCACCGGCCGCCGCGAAGCTGCCCAGCGCACCCAGCCGGGTCGGCGAATCGTGGTTACCGGAAGTCGCGACGATCACCGCGCCGGCCTCCCGGATCGCCTCGAAGCCCTTGTTGCACACGGCGATCGCATCCGCACTGGGAATCGACCGGTCGTAGACATCGCCCGGCACGACGACCACATCCACCCGTTCGGTGGCGACCAGCTCGGCGATCGAGGCCAATGCGCGCGCCTGATCGGCCAGCAGGTCGACACCGTGAAAGGTACGGCCGATATGCCAGTCCGAAGTGTGCAGCATCCGCATGTCGCGAAACGGTAAGCCATCGCACCGACAGTGTGGAATCGCCTCCGGTTCGCTGCCGCGGATCCCGGCCCTCGAACCTCGATTTTCGGTTTGCCGCGTGTCCGGCGTGTTGGGGTGCTCACGGCCGGTTCGGCCGGGTGTTCAGGGCCGGGCGACGATGCCGAGAAATTGCCGGCTCCACGAACTTGTCGGTGGCGTCGGGCACTATCTCGGCTATGACCGCATCGATGCTGTGTGCGTTGTTGTTGGTGTTCTGCGCCGGCGCGGGCCTCGGGTGGCTGGGGCATGCCGCCCGAGCGGGGCAGCGTGCCGCTGCGGCCGAGGCGCAGCTGGCCGCGTTGCGCGAGAACGAACAGTTGGTGCGGCAGTCCCTGGGCGCGGCGAGCGCCGATGCGGCACGGCACAATTCACAGGCCATCGGCACCCTGGTCGAACCACTGCGCGAGGCCCTGGGCACGCTGAATCAGCACATCCGGCAGGTCGAGCACAACCGGATCAACGCCTATTCCGGCCTGCGCGAACAGGTTGCGGGGATGCAGCGGATCTCGCAGCAGCTGTCCACCCAGACCGGACAGCTGGTCTCCGCGCTGCGCGCGCCACAGGTGCGCGGCCGCTGGGGCGAGGTACAGCTCGAGCGGGTGGTCGAACTGGCGGGCATGGCCAAACACTGCGATTTCGACACCCAGGTCACCGGAACCGGTCGGGACGGCAGCATCCGGCCCGATCTGGTCGTTCGCCTGGCCGGAGATCGCCACCTGGTGGTCGACGCCAAGGTCCCACTGACCGCGTATCTGGACGCCACCGGTGAGACGGACCCGGCCCGGCGTACCGAACATCTGGCCCGGCACGCCAAACATCTGCGGGCACATGTCGACCAGTTGGCCGCCAAGGCCTACTGGGAGGCCTTCGATCCCAGCCCGGAGTTCGTGGTGCTGTTCATCCCCGGCGATCCGTTCCTCGACGCCGCGCTGACCGCCGATGCGGGACTTCTCGAATACGCGTTCGGCCGCAATGTGATCCTCGCAACGCCGACGACTCTGATCGCATTACTGCGCACGGTCGCCTTCGGTTGGCGGCAGGAAGCCTTGTCGCGGGACATGGCAACCGTTCAGCAACTCGGCCGCGAGTTGTACACCCGTCTGTCCACGACCGGAGCCCATCTCGACAAGCTGGGCACCCAACTCGGTAAGGCCGTCGACGCTTTCAACCACACAGTCGCCTCGATCGAGTCGCGGGTCATGGTCACCGCGCGCCGTCTGCACGAGCTCGACATCGGCGACCGGGCCGTCCCGGCAATTGCTCCCGTCCAGTCCTGGCCACGCGCGGTAGGCTTCTCGGACACCAACGAGTAACTCCGGCCCCCGCCCGGCCTCGACACACGTTCCGGCCGCGGCAGATAGTGTGCTCTACGTGGCAGCTACCCAACGCGAGCGATCCGATGTACCCGCCTCGCACCTCTCGATCGTCCCCTCGGTGCCCGGTGTCCCCGCCGGCGCCGCGGTGTTGATCGCGGTGGCGTGCACTTTCATCGGATTCTTCATCGACTCCGGAAACAGCGGCAAGGAGCTGACCCATGTGTTCGCCGCGTTCTACATCATCGGATGTCTGATCGCGGCATGCGTGGTGCGCTATCGCGGCCTGTTCACCACCATGGTGACACCGCCGCTACTGCTGTTCATCGCCGTCCCGCTGGCCTATCAGCAGCTGACCGGCCGCAGTTCGACCTCGGTGAAGGACGTCCTGCTGAACCTGGCGATACCGCTGGTGAACAGATTCCCGACCATGGCCCTCGCCACCGTGCTGGTCCTCGGCGTCGGCGCGCTGCGGGTGTGGTTGCACCGCAATGCCGAGACCGGCGGCAGGCCGACTCGGGAACGCCGGGGTAGCGACAGCTGGAATCCGCGCTCGGCGGCCGGTCGGGCACGGCGGGCCCGCGGCGAGGCCGGAGCCGGGGAGACGTTGCGTGGCACGTCCCGGAGCCAGAAGCATGGCACGCAGGCCACCAAGACCGCCAAGCGCGGTGACGCCGCCGGGCGCGCGACGGCCAAGCGGTCGGCGGAGCCGGAAGCCGCGCGGGCCGCGCGGCGTGCGGGCGGAAAAGTCGCCGAGAAGGTCGCCGAGCGGCCGCCGCGGGTTTCCGCC
>NZ_BAGM01000109.1 GCF_000308855.1 Nocardia veterana NBRC 100344
AAGATCTAAAGGAACGCTATTCGCGCAACGGCGCTGTTGTACGCTACATCAACAAGTTCCCCGATCCACCAAACAAGGACGTAGGCGAAGGACTAAACACGGCATTCGACGCCATGCGTGCATTGAAATTAAAGAATCCAGAGATATCTGAACAGGAGAACTCCGTACTCGTGACTATCCGGCACGAGCGCCTGGGGTCGCCTGAGGCGATTTGCCTGGAATATCTCAGCCACAACGAGACCATTGCAAATGCAAAGCTCAGGGAGTTGACCGGCATCACCTCTGAAAATACCGCTAAGGAAGTATTCAAGAGACTAATGAAGATGAACGCAATCGAGCGCGTCCCTGGCTTGCAGGGAAATAAGGCAGCCTATCAAAAAGGGACAGCCTTTGAGGCACAATTCGCTGCCGCAATGGCGACGAACAACACCTAATGCGCGCAGCTTACTACACATTGAATCTGAACTCGACGACATCCCCGTCGTGCATGATGTAGTCCTTACCTTCCATCCGCACCTTGCCGGCGGCCTTGGCGGCGGCCATGGAGCCGGCTTCGACCAGGTCGTCGTAGGCGACGATTTCGGCCTTGATGAAGCCGCGTTCGAAGTCGGTGTGGATGACGCCGGCCGCCTTGGGGGCGGTGTCGCCCTGGTGGATCGTCCAGGCGCGGGCCTCTTTCGGGCCGGCGGTGAGGTAGGTCTGGAGGCCGAGGGTGTGGAAGCCGGCGCGGGCGAGGGCGTGCAGGCCGGGTTCGGTTTGGCCGATGGATTCCAGCAGCTCGAGGGCGGACTCCGGATCCAGCTCCAGGAGTTCGGCTTCCACCTTGGCGTCGAGGAAGACCGAATCCGCCGGGGCGACTGCGGCTTTCAGCTCGGCGACGCGCGCTTCGTCGGTCAGGACCGACTCGTCGGCGTTGAAGACGTAGAGGAACGGCTTGGTGGTCAGCAGCGACAGTTCGCGCAGAAGTTCGGCGTCGAGCTTGTCGCGGACCGAGAACAGGGTCTTGCCCTCGTTGAGGAAGTCCTGGGCCTGCTTGGCGGCGTCGGCGACCGGCTTGCGGTCCTTCTTGACCTTGGCTTCCTTGTCGAGGCGGACGACCGCCTTCTCCAGGGTCTGCAGGTCGGCGAGGATGAGCTCGGTTTCGATGACCTCGATATCGCTGAGCGGGTCGACCTTGCCGTCGACGTGCACCACGTCGTCGTCGGCGAAGACGCGCACGACCTGGCAGATGGCGTCGGCCTCGCGGATGTTGGCGAGGAACTTGTTGCCCAGGCCGGCACCCTCGGAGGCGCCCTTCACGATGCCGGCGATGTCGACGAACGACACGGTCGCGGGGACGATGCGCTCGGAGCCGAAGATCTCGGCGAGCTTGTCCAGCCTCGGGTCGGGCAACGGCACCACGCCGACGTTCGGCTCGATGGTGGCGAAGGGGTAGTTCGCCGCGAGCACGTCGTTGCGGGTCAGCGCGTTGAACAGCGTCGACTTTCCGACGTTGGGCAGGCCGACGATACCGAGGGTGAGACTCACGAGTGCAAGAGTCTACGCGGCACTCGGTCACCGACTGAATCTGCCCAGGTCGCGGCCGCTCGGACGAGGTGCCCACCGGCCTTGCGGAGTGGGCCGTACGCGCCGCCGCATTAGGGTCGACCCATGTCGCAGATCCCTCGACTTCCCGGATTGTGCTTGGCCGACGCCGATTGGCTGGTCTCCACCGCACTGGCCGTCGCCGCAGAACGCCGATTTCCACCCCTGGCCATCGCCGTCACGGATGTGAGCGGCGCGGTGATCGCGCTACGCCGCGCCGACGGGAGCATGCCCGTGACCAGCCGGCTCGCGGTGGCCAAGGCGCGCAGCGCCCTGCTGACCCTGCAGCCTTCCGGACGGATCCCCTTGCCGGGTGAGATCGTCGACAGCATTCAGCATCTCTACGGCGGCGACTACATCCCGTTCGCGGGTGGTGTGCTGGTCACCGAGAACGGGGTGGTCGTCGGGGCCGCCGGCGCGTCGGGCGCCCATGCGACCCAGGACGAAGAGGCCGTGCAGACCGCGGTGCAGCGCTGGCACGAATACCGTTCGCGGCCTGCCTGATCTGCCGTCGGACGAGCCGGCGTCGTATCGACGCCGAGCACGACCTATCGAGGGCCGGGCGCCGACCCCGCCACGGCACGGAGGCCGAGGTCGGCGCATTCGTCGTCCTGTTCGGGCCGTCCGCCGCTGACGGCGACCGCACCGAGGACGACTCCGTCGCGGCGAATCAGTCGTGCGCCCGCACCCACCATGATCGGCATCGGGGCCACCCGGTCGAGCCGGTCGAACAGGGCGGGCCAGGACTGCTGTAGCTGCTGTAGCTCTCCACCGTCGCGGTGAAACAGCGCGACTCCGGCCGCCTTCGCCGGGGCGATTCGGGCCGACAGTGGCGGCGCGCCGTCCATCCGATCGAGAACCCGCACATGGCCGCCCTCGTCCACTATCGCGACCGTCACCCGGGCGTTCAGTTTCGCCGCGTGAGCGCGCACTTCGTCGCTGATGGCATGGGCTTCGTCCAGGGTGAGCAGCATTCTTCGCCTCCGATAATTGTTGGTCGTTCCAACGTTTCGTCAGCGACGATACTCCGATTTGTTGGCAATCCCAACGAATAGCTAGGCTCGATCCATGGATGAGGCGCCCGCACGCCTGCGTGCCAAACCGAGCTGGCTGATCAGCAAGGCCGCCGCGTTGACCCAGCGGCACATCGGAGAGGTCATGTCCGCCGCCGGCGCCCGCGGCTACCACTTCGCGATACTGGCCGCACTCGACGAGTTCGGCCCCGCGAGCCAAATCGCGATCGGGCAGCGCTGCGGGATCGACCGCAGCGATATGCATGCGATGCTGGCCGAACTCGAGGCACAGGAATACGTTGTGCGACAACCCGATCCGCAGGACCGCCGGCGCAACCTGATCACCCTCACCGATGCCGGCCACCACCGCCTGCGCGAACTGGACGCGGCGCTGACCGACGCCCAGGACGACATCTTCGGCAGCCTGACAACCGCCGAGCGCGACCACCTCACCCACCTGCTGACCCGAGTACTGAGCCAGGGAACGACAACCGCTCCTTCACCTCCGTCCGTCGACGACGCCGACCGGAATCGGGCACGAATCCGCAGGTAGCGTCCGGCCTCAGGCGCTCGGATTCCGCCCGAGGTAGCGAAGCAGGGCCGCTACGGCATCGTCTCCGGGCTGCGCCGGCACAACGTCTGCGTAGGCACCCCATTGGCGCAGCGGCTCGATCAGACCCGTTGCGGCCGTGCGCAAATGGGTGGCCATCCGCTCGCCGAGCGGGGACGGTCGGCCGGTGGCGACGGCGATATCCCAGGCGTGGACCGCGGCATCCAGCGCGCACATCACGGCGGCGACCGGGGTCGGCAGGGCGCCGTGCGGGAGTGGGGTGGGCACCGACTCGGTGTCCTCGGAGACCGTGGCCCAGGCGGCGGCCGTTCGGTCGACGGCATCGGAGACCAGGGCGGCGGCACCGGCGCGGTCGAGGACGCCGGAGGGGGCGAAGGGGTCGTACGCGGGTCCGGTACCGACGCCGAGAGCGGCCGCGTAGGCGAGCTGGTCACCGGCCGCGTGCTGAACGACCTGCGCCACCGTCCACTGCGAGCACGGTGTCGGCAGCTCCAGTTCGGCAGTGCCGATTCCGGCGACTACATCGGCGAGTGCGCGGTGGGCGTCGGCGAGAACCTCGCGCCAGACCGGAGCGAGGGCGGCGGCGGGAGCGATCGAGGTGGCGTTCATGGGAGGC
>NZ_BAGM01000108.1 GCF_000308855.1 Nocardia veterana NBRC 100344
GGGGCAGGCCGCACCCGGGGCCCCGGCGCAGCCGCCCGCGCCCGGCCGGCCGGACGACAGCCCGGCTCCGGAGCAGGCACAAATGCCTTCCAAGACACCGGAACCCGGGCCGGAGGCGGCGGCTCCCGCACCGGCCGCACCGCCCCCGCCGACCCAGGCGCCGGGGATCACGCTGCCGTTCGGCATCGTGATTCCGCTGCCCGCTCCGCCGGCCCCACCGAGATAGGCCGCACCCCCTCGCGCGACGATCGGAACCCCTGCTGAGGCAGGGGTTTCGGCGTAAACGGGACACCCGGTCACGAAGCAGTAACGAAAAGGTCTCGGATGCGGTAATCTGATCTCGTTGTGTCACGAAAAGCTCACAGCGAGCATTGGAGGGTCACCACATCGTGGGACGTCACCGTAAGCAGCCGGCCACCCCTGTCCGGCGCGGATCCGTTATCGCACTGACCGGACTCGTCCCCGCGGGACTCGTCGCCGTCGGCGCCTCTGCCGCCGAGGTGAACACCGGCGAATTCACCGCCGTGGCTCTGCCGCAACACACTCCCGACGGCGCCCGGCAGGCCGTCGAGAAAAAAGAGGCCGCGGACGAAACGCTGCGTGCCGCAAAACATCCGGGACCCCCGATCTCGAAAACCGTTGCGCAGCCGGCGGGTCGGGTCGCCGCCGATCTGCCGGCCGGCCCGAACGGCATTCCGGGTATCGCCTACGAGGCATATCAGAACGCGGAACGGATTCTGGCGCAGGAACAGCCCGACTGCCATATGCCGTGGTCGGTGCTGGCCGGTATCGGTCAGGTGGAATCCCACCACGCCTACGGCAAGGCGGACTCGAAGGGCGTCGCCCTCGAACCGATCTACGGCCCGGTCCTCGACGGCAGCCTCGCGGGCAACAACGTCGTGCACGCGACCGGTGACGAACTGGACGGCGGGATGCAGGGCTACACCCGCGCGGTCGGCCCCATGCAGTTCCTACCCGAAACCTGGCGCAAGTTCGCCGGGGACGGCGACGGCGACGGGATCGCCGACCCGCAGAACCTCTTCGACGCCGCCCTCACCGCCGGTAACTACCTCTGCTCGGGCGGACTGGACATGTCGGATCTGTCCCAGCAGTCCAAGGCGATCATGCGCTACAACAACTCGATGGCGTATGTCGCCAACGTGATGGCCTGGGAAGTCGCCTACCGCACCGGTGTCGCCCCCAAGCCGAGCCAGCTACCGCGGATCTGAGCGAGACCCGGTCACGCAGGCTGCCGCCTCCGGCCGCGTCGCTCCGGTCGCTGTATCAATTGGCGACCTTCGCGGCGGCCTCCGTGGTTACGCAGGCTGCCGTCTCCGGCCGCGTCGCTCCGGTCGCTAGACTCAGCCGTATGCCAGTGGTTACGGAAACGGATGTGCGGGGCGCGCTCGCAAAGGTGAACGACCCGGAGATCCGCAAGCCGATCACGGAACTCGGCATGGTGAAGAGCGTCGTGGTTCGCGAGGACAGCAGCGTCCACGTCGAGATCTACCTCACCACGGCGGCCTGCCCGCTGCGCACCACCCTCACCGACATGGTCACCAAGGCGGTCGCCGACGTGGCCGGGGTCGGCGCGGTGACGGTCGACCTCGACGTGATGAACGACGAGCAGCGCACCGAACTGCGCAAGCAGTTACGCGGCGATTCCGCCGAACCGGTCATCCCATTCGCCCAGCCCGGCTCCTTGACCCGGGTATATGCCGTCGCCTCCGGTAAGGGCGGCGTCGGCAAGTCCAGCGTCACCGTCAATCTCGCCGCCGCGCTCGCCGCGCGCGGGTTGTCCGTCGGTGTTCTCGACGCCGATATCTACGGTCACTCGGTGCCGCGCATGCTCGGCACCGAGCAGCGCCCCACGCAGGTGGAGCGGATGATCATGCCGCCGATCGCGCACGATGTGAAGGTCATCTCGATCGCCATGTTCACCCAGGGCAATACGCCGGTGGTGTGGCGCGGCCCGATGCTGCACCGCGCGCTGCAACAGTTCCTGGCCGATGTGTTCTGGGGTGATCTGGACGTCCTGCTGCTGGATCTCCCACCCGGCACCGGCGACGTCGCGATCTCCATCGCGCAGCTGATCCCGAATGCCGAGATCCTGGTGGTCACCACTCCGCAGCCCGCCGCCGCCGAGGTCGCCGAGCGGGCCGGCGCCATCGCCCTGCAGACCCGCCAGCGCATCGCGGGCGTGGTGGAGAACATGTCGTGGCTGGACCTGCCCGACGGTTCCCGCATGGACCTCTACGGTTCCGGCGGCGGCCAGGCCGTGGCGGATCGCCTCAGCCGCGCGGTCGGCGCCGACGTCCCGCTGCTCGGCCAGATTCCGATCACCCAGGAACTGCGCGAAGCCGGCGACGAAGGCACCCCGATCGTGCTGCGTGACCCGGAAAACCCTGCCGCTCGAGCGCTTCGCGGTATCGCCGACAAGTTGGCCGTGCGCCGTCGCGGTCTGGCGGGCATGTCGCTGGGCATCGACACCACCCGCCACCTGTAGAAGCCCGGGCGCACGCGCCCATCCCGGACAGGGCTGCGGCGCGCCCGCACGGCTGCGCGCCGCGAAGCCCCGGTACGCCGCCGCGACGGCCCTGGCTGCCGGGATCACTGTCGGTGTCGCCACCTAAGCTCGACACATGCTCACGCTGCTGTTGTACGTGCTCATCGTCGGCTTGGTGGCCGCGCTGCTGTTCCTGGTGGCCAGCGCGGTGTTCGGGCGCGGGGAGGAATTGGGTCCGCTGCCCGAGGGCACGACGGTGACGGTGCTGCCGGCCACCGGGATTCGCGGGGCCGACGTGCGCGCGTTGCGATTCCAGCAGGTGTTCCGGGGCTATAAGGCGGGCGAGGTCGACTGGGCACTGAGCCGGTTGGCCGCGCGCATCGACGAGCTGGAGGCGCAGCTGGCGCAGAGCAGCGGCGGGACCTCGGCCGGCGCCCCCACGATCGCCGCCGGGCACACCGAAACCGCACCGCCCCAATCGAATTCGACTCCGTACAACACCCTCGGGCCCGACAGTGGGACCACATCCAATTTCGTCACCGGCACGTTCCCGGGTACGCCGGCCGGCCCCGCCTCCCCCGGCGCGGGCTTCGTGCCGCCCCAGGCGAGCGCTGCGGGTACGAACGGATTCGGCGGCGCGTACCCGCCCACCCTGGCGGCATCCGACGCCTACCCGTTCGGCACGGCACAGCCCGCGTCACCCGCCGCCACCGGGTTCGGCCCCGCACCGGCCGGCCCGATCCCCGCATCCGGCTCCGGTACGCCCAGCGGCGGTCCCGGCCCCAGCCCATCGCCGAACCCGAACGGTTTCGACGCCGCGCATCCGAGTGCCGCTGCCGTACCGAGCGCGAACAGCGCCGCCGTCCCGCCGTCGGGCACCAGCGAGTTCCCGGCCCCCGCGGCACCGGGCTCGGCCCAACCCGGGCCAGGTTCGAGCACCGCTGGGTTCGGCGGCACCGCACCGGGCATCCCGGCGGTCCCGGAGCCGCCCGGCCTCGGTGGGCCCGCGAGTCCGGGAATCTCGAATACCGGGATTCCGGGTAGCGGCCCGCAGGGCGGATTCACCGCGCCGTCCGATCTCGGGTCGACGGGGTCCTGGGCTCCCCCACCGCTGCCCGGAGATCCGAATTCGGCCACCGGAGGACCGCGTTGAGCGTCGAGGCGGCAGTCGCCGACGGGAAGGTGCGGTGCGGGTGGTCGCAGTCGTCGCAGCTGTATCGGGACTACCACGACACCGAGTGGGGCCGGCCACTGCACGGGGACGACGCGCTGTTCGAGCGGATGTGCCTGGAGGCGTTCCAGTCGGGATTGTCGTGGATCACGATCCTGCGCAAACGGCCCGCGTTCCGAGCGGCCTTCGACGGCTTCGTCATCGAACGGGTGGCCGAATTCGGTGACGCCGACGTGGAACGCCTGCTGGCCGATCCCGGCATCGTGCGCAATCGCGCCAAAATCGTCGCGTGTGTCGCCAATGCCAGGGTTGCGCTGGAGCTGAATCCGGGACTGGACGAGCTGCTCTGGTCCTTCGCCCCGCCGGCGCGACCGCGCCCGCGCACACTGGCCGACGTGCCCGCCGTCACACCCGAATCCGTAGCTCTCGCAAGAGAACTCAAGAAACGAGGGTTTCGTTTCGTCGGCCCGACGACGGCCTACGCGCTGATGCAGGCGACCGGAATGGTCGACGATCATCTGGCCGATTGCTGGGTCGATCTGCGGCGTTGATCGCGCGCCACGCCGGTCGGTTTTCGAACTCAGGTACCCGGCCGGTTCGCTGATAAGGAAGAATAGGCATGGTGCAGCCCACCGGACGCGTGCCTCGCGTCCGGCGGCTGTCTGTTGGTGACAACACACATTAGTTCCGAGAAGTGCGCAGCAGACCGCGCGGATCTGGAGGGAGCAGAGGATGGCGGCCATGAAGCCCCGCACCGGGGACGGTCCCCTCGAGGCAACCAAGGAAGGGCGTGGAATCGTCATGCGGGTTCCACTCGAGGGTGGCGGGCGTTTGGTCGTCGAGCTCACGCCGGAGGAAGCGGCAGCTCTCGGCAAAGAGCTCACCGCGGTCACCAGCTAGCCGCTCGACCCAACCGAAACAACCGGTGACGAAATTGCCGGCGCGGCCCCGTGCGCGCAGATCCGGCCGCTGCGATGGCCGGATCTGCGCGCGCCACCTCGATCCGCTCGGCGGAGTAGCCGGTCCCCCGGTCACATGGCATGAGTGAGCCGGAATTCACGCCTGCGCCGATGCCCGGTGCGGCATCGTCGGCAACGGATCGGCACCCGGCCGCCGCTTCGCCGCTGGCGGCCGTCGCCCCGGCGTTGGCCTGTCCGGAATGCCGCGCGGATGTCGTGGTGCGAGAGCGCCGCCTCCTGTGCGCATCCGGCCACAGCTTCGATATCGCCAGACAGGGCTATGTCAGCCTGTTGACCGGCGCCGCGACCAAGATGAGCGGTGATACCGCCGACATGCTCGACGCCCGTGCCCGGTTCCAGTCCGCCGGATATTTCGAACCCATCGCCCGCGCCGTGGCCGACGCCGTGGCGCGACCGACGGACGTCGACGACAGCGGCACGATCCTCGAGATCGGGGCCGGAACCGGTTATTACCTGTGCGCCGCATTGGATGCCGTCCCGGAGGCTCGCGGTATCGCGCTCGACGTGTCGAAGCCGGCGGCGCGCCGAGCCGCTCGCGTCCATCCCCGCGCGGCGTCGGTCCTTGCCGACGTGTGGCGTGGGCTGCCGATCCGGAATCACGCGCTGAGCCGGGTCCTGTCGGTTTTCGCGCCGCGCAACCCCGAGGAGGTCGCGCGCGTGCTCCGGCCCGGTGGCAGGTTCGTCGTCGTCACGCCGACCCCGCGCCATCTCGGTGAGCTCATTGCGCCGCTCGGCATGGTCGGCGTGCAGGCCGACAAGGACGAGCGGCTGACCGGCGCCCTGTCCGCGCATTTTCGGCTCGGTGAGCGGAACACCGTGGAATATCCGATGACCTTGGCGCACGCGGCGGTGGCGCAGGTGGTCGGCATGGGCCCGTCGGCCCACCACGCCGCCGAATCCCGCCACGATCTGATCGCCGCCCTCCCGAACCCGGTCCCGGTGACCGCATCGGTCACCGTCACCACCTACCACCGCTGAGCCGATCGCGATTCCCGCGCTCGGCGATGCCGGTCTCCATCGTCCGCCGCCCGGACCGATGGCCGGCCGCTCTCATCCGAGCAGTGCAGCCACCCGCTCCCGCTCGGCATAGACGGACATGTCGGCGACGCGTCCCCCGGTCACCGTGAAGCCGATCAGCACTCCCGGCCGATCGTCGAACATGATCAGTGCGCCGGCCGCGCCGTTCACCAGCACCGGACGCACATCGGAGGAAGGCCGAGCGAACAGCAGTGCCCGCCGCGCCGTATCGCCCGGTCCGTGGATTTCCCAACCGGTGCCCCGGCCCGCATCGGCCCGCAGGGTGATCTGCGGATCCAGCTGAGCCACCAGCGCATCGAAGTCGCCGCGCCGGGCCGCGGCGAAGAAGGCGTCGACGACCTGCCGCTGCGCCGCGCGATCACCGTCGGGGACAGGAGCCTCGTGCACCCGGCGGCGGGCCCGGCCGGCCAATTGGCGTGCGGCGGCCGGCGTTCGGTCCAGCAGCACCGCGATCTGCTCGAACGGCACGCCGAAACTGTCGTGCAGGACGAACGCGATCCGCTCGGCCGGTGCCAGTCGCGACAGCACCACCTGCATGGCCAGCCCGATCGAATCCGCCAGTAGCGCTTGCTCTTCCGGGCCGTGGTCGGTACTCACCAGCAGTGGATCCGGCAGCACGGTACCGCTGGGCAGCTCCGGCCGGGCCCGTTCGGCGCGCAGCCGGTCCAGGCAGGTGTGCGCGACGGCGGTGGTGAGCCAGGCGTCGAGATTGCCGACGCCGTGCGGTGGACTGCGGTGGATCCGCAGATAGGTCTCCTGGACCGCGTCCTCGGCATCGCGTGCGGACCCCAGGATGCGATGGGCCAGGGCGCGCAGCCGCGGGCGTTGTTCGTGCAGTCGGCGCAGGGCCTGTTCGCGCTCGCTCACCCGTCACATCCTCGGCATGCGATCCGCCGTATCAGTGGATCCGTGGGACTGCCGTCGGTCCCCTCGCATCCTGCGGGGCCCGGCGCGGTGTCGGTATCCGCGTCCACCATAGCCAGCGAGGAGACGCTCATGAGTGACCTTCCCCACACCGATTCGGTCGACACCGGGTCCGTGCCCGGCGCCCATCGGACGCCATCCACGGAACGCGCGGCAACGACCGATCGCTACCGCGTCATCGGGTACCGGGTCGCCACCGCGGCCGTCGTCGCCGAAGCGGCGGTGGGCGGCATCTGGGATATCGCCCGCATCCCGTTCGTCCGAGATGTGGTGACCCACCTCGGCTATCCCGAATACTTCCTGGTCCTCCTCGGCGCCTGGAAACTGGCGGCGGCGATCGCACTGACCCTCCCGCGCCTGCCGCTGCTGAAGGAATGGGCTTATGCCGGAACGTTTTTCGTCTACACCGGTGCCATCGTCTCGCATCTGACGACCGGCTACGCCCGGGGCGAGGTCGCGGTGCTGACCGTGTTGGCGGTCCTGACGATCGCCTCGTGGGCCCTGCGCCCGGCGCAGCGTTGCCTGCCCGGGCGTCAGCCCTTACGGATGCGGTCGTAGAGGTCGGTGGTGCGGGCGGCGACCTGCGCCCAGCTGAATTCCGCCATCGCCCGGGCCCGGCCGGCCGCGCCGTAGCGCGCGGCCGTATCCGGGTCGGCGGCCAGCGTGTTCACGGCGGCGGCGAGATCGCGTTCGAACTCGCGCGGCCGCCGCGGGTCGTAGTGCACCAGCCGACCGGTCTGACCGTCCGCGACCACCTCCGGAATTCCGCCCACATCCGAGGCGACCACGGCGGTACCGCAGGCCATCGCCTCGAGGTTCACGATTCCGAGCGGCTCGTAGACCGACGGGCAGATGAATACCGTTGCGGCCGAGAGGATTTGCCGAACCTGCTCGGCCGGGAGCATATCGCGCACCCAGAAGACACCACCGCGGATCTCGGCGAGTTCACGCACCGCGCGCTCGGCCTCGGCCTCCAGTTCCGAGGTGTCCGGCGCACCCGCGCACAGCACCAGCTGGATATCGGGATCGATATCGCGGGCCGCGGCCAGCAGATGCGCGACGCCCTTCTGCCGAGTGATGCGCCCGACGAAGGCCGCGATCGGCGCGTCGGTGCGCACCCCCAGCTCGGCGAGTACGTCCCGGGCCTCCGCGACCGGTCCACCGGGGAACCAGGCCCGGGTGTCGATGCCGTTGTGCACCACGTGGACGCGGGACGGATCGACCGTGGGGTAGGCGTCGAGGACGTCGTGCCGCATCCCCTCGCTCACCGCGATCACCGCGTCGGCGTTCTCGATCGCAGCCCGTTCCGACCAGGAGGAGAGCCGGTATCCACCGCCGAGCTGTTCGGCCTTCCACGGCCGCCGCGGTTCCAGCGAATGGGCGGTGAGCACGTGCGGAATGCCGTAGAGGGTGGCCGCGAGGTGTCCGGCCAGCCCGGTGTACCAGGTGTGCGAATGCACCACGTCGACGTTGCCGACGGAATCGGCCATCCGCAGTTGGGCCGACATCATCTGCAGGGCGGAATTGGCCGCGTAGAGCATCGGATCGGGTTGATGCACCACCGCGTCGGCACGCTCGGCGCCCATACAGTGCACCGTCACGTCGCACAGCCGACGCAGCTGTGGGACCAGCTCGGTCACGTGCACCCCGGCCCCGCCGTACACCTCGGGTGGATACTCACGGGTCAGCATCGCGACCCGCAGCCGGTCGGCGTCCACCGGGAGAATCGGCTCGCGGCCGCCATCCGCGAAACTCACCGGTCCAACCTAATCCGTGCGCCCGGTCGCCACCACACTCGACCCGCCATCCCGCTCCGGACGGCCACGCCGGACGAACCGGCATCGGACGGGCTCTGGCCTCGGACGGTAGGTTGAATTCCGTGAGGAGCCAGCCGCACGTACTCGGGGTAGTGCTAGCCGGTGGTGAGGGTAAACGACTCTTTCCCCTCACCAAGGACCGCGCCAAGCCCGCGGTCCCGTTCGGAGGCGCCTACCGCCTGATCGATTTCGTCCTCTCCAACCTCGTCAACGCCGGATATCTGCGCATCTGCGTACTCACTCAATACAAATCGCATTCCCTGGACCGGCACATTTCCCAGACGTGGCGGCTGTCGGGTTTCGGCGGCGAATACATCACCCCGGTGCCGGCCCAGCAACGCCTCGGACCGCGCTGGTACACCGGCAGCGCCGATGCGATCATGCAGTCGCTGAACCTGATCTACGACGAGGACCCCGATTACATCGTCGTATTCGGCGCCGACCACGTCTACCGCATGGATCCCGAACAGATGGTGGCCCACCACATCGACTCCGGGGCCGGGGTCACGGTCGCGGGGATCCGGGTACCGCGCAGCGAGGCCGGGGCGTTCGGCTGTATCGATTCCGACGAGTCCGGACGCATCACGCAATTCCTGGAGAAGCCGGTCCATCCGCCCGGTACCCCCGACGACCCGAATATGACCTTCGCGTCGATGGGCAACTACGTGTTCACCACCAAGGTGCTGGTCGACGCGATCCGCGCCGATGCCGACGACGTCGATTCCGACCACGATATGGGCGGCGACATCATTCCGGCGCTGGTCGCCCAGGGCCAGGCCGGTGTCTACGACTTCGCCCGCAACGACGTCCCGGGTTCGACCGACCGCGACCGCGGCTATTGGCGTGATGTGGGGACCATCGACGCCTTCTATGCCGCCCATATGGATCTGGTCTCGGTCCATCCGATCTTCAACCTGTACAACAAACATTGGCCCATCCGTGGCGCGGCGGAGAATCTGGCGCCGGCGAAATTCGCCCAGGGCGGACTGGCCCAGGAGTCGATCGTGGGGGCCGGCAGCATTCTGTCCGCGGCGACGGTTCGCAATTCGGTGCTCAGTTCCAACGTGCTCATCGAGGACGGGGCGACCGTGGAGGGCAGCGTGCTGATGCCCGGTGTGCGGATCGGCCGGGGCGCGGTGGTGCGCCGCGCGATTCTGGACAAGAACGTCATGGTCGGCGAGGGCGAGATCATCGGCGTCGACCTCGAGCGCGACCGGGAACGGTTCGCGGTGAGCAACGGCGGCGTGGTCACCGTCGGCAAGGGTGTGTGGGTCTGAACCCGACCGTCAGCGACCCGGCATCGGGTACTGGGCCGGAGGCGGCGGCTGGGTGACGCCGGGGGTGCCCGGGCGGTAGCAGAACGGCGTACAGGTTCCGGGCGGAACGGTCGGCGCTCGCGACGGATCGTCGAATTTGTCATTGCTGACCAGCAGCATCACCAGCAGCGCCACGAAGACCGCGCCGCCCAGGCAGACGATGGCGAGAATCAGCCAGCCACGGGGCGCGACCTCGATCAGTATTCCGCGCTCGTACACTCCCCGCCTCCCCGCACCGAATTACCCACTGTGCCAATGGTATCGGCTCGGCACCGCGACCGCTCCCGGAAGCGGACCGCCCGGCCGCGAAATCTGTCGCGGCCGGGCGGTGACCTGCGATGGCGTTCAGCGCAGATCGCGTCGACGCCAGCCCGCCAGCCCCACGGCGGTGAGGGCCGCGGCGAGCGCGACCAGCGCGAGCACCGGCGTCGCACGGAACTCCTCGGCCGGCAGTTTCGGCAGGTGAGCGTAGGGATTGACATCCAGAACCCATTGCGGCACACCGGAAATCGAGCCCAGGAGATAGACGGCGACGCCGGCGGTGAACACCCCCCACGCGACCGGGGTCCACCGGGGTAGCAGCCCGAACAGCAGCACGGTGGCGGCGGTGAAGACCCAGACCGCCGGAACCTGGATCAGCGCGGCGCCCAGGGTCTGCGGGACCTTGCCGCCCAGATCGTCGGCGGCGATCCCGTAGGCGAGTCCACCGATCGCGCCCGAGATGAACAGCGCGAGCACCGGTCCGCCGAAGGCGAAGATCAGATGTGTTGCCGCCCAGCGGATCCGGCCGACCGCTCCGGTCAGCACGATTTCCGCGCGATCGTTGCTCTCCTCGGCGAACATTCGCAGCGCGGCCGAGATCGAGTAGGCCGCCGCGGCCAACCCCACCATCGAATAGGCGGTGTTGAGGAAGCCCTGTTCCACACCCTGCGAACCGCCGAGTCGCGCGATGACATCGCGCACGGCCTGGCTGGAACCGATCTCGTCACCGATGCCGTGGATGACGCTGCCGATGATGAGGCCGTAGAGTGCCAGCCCGACCGTCCATGCCAGCAGGGTGCCGCGCTGCAGCCGCCACGCCAGCCCGAGCGGTCCGCTCAGCAGGGCCGAGCCGGCCGCCGGACCGGGACGTTCGGCGATCAGGCCGGCGCCGGTGTCGCGCCGGCGCAGCAGGGTGTACGCCACGGCGATCAGTACGGTCGCGGCCACCGCGTGCAGCACCAACACCCACCATCGGTCGCCGGCGAACGGACGGACCTGCAGCGACCAGCCCTGCGGGGACAACCAGGTCAGGATGTCGGTCGGACCGTCGGCGGCCCGGGCGTCACCGATCGCGCGCAGCGTGAAGGTCACCGCCAGAACGGCCAGGGCGATCCCCCGGGCGATCCGGGCGCCGGCACTGAGCTGCGCGGTCACCGCCGCGACGGCCGCGAAGACGATACCGGAGGCGGCCAGTGCGGCGCCGAAGGCCAGCGAGCCGTCGACCGGGACCCCGGCTCCGGCGATGCTCACCGTCGCGACGAGTCCGACAGCTAGGCAGGCGCCGCAGGTCAGCAGCAGGGTTGCCGTCAGCGGGGCGAACCGTCCGACCCGGGTGGAGGCGAGCAGTTCCTCGCGGCCGGTTTCCTCCTCGGCGCGGGTGTGCCGGATGACGGTCAGAATGGTGGCGATGCCGATCAGGGTGTAGAACGCCCCGGCCTTCCACACACCGGCCGCGCCGAGGGTGGTGTTGTAGATCGGGCCGTACATCGCCAATTGGGCGGGGCTGGACAGGACGGTCCGCGCGAAACCTTCCAGATCGGCGGGCGAGGAATACAGTTTGTCGATGCTGCCCACGTACACACTGCCCAGGGGCAGCGACAACAGCAGCACCCACAGCGGCAGCACGATACGGTCGCGGCGCAGCGCCAGCCGCAGCAGTTGGCCGGTGCCGGTGAATTCCGAACCGCCCCGGGCGGATTCGGCGAAACCACCGTACGGGCGGGCGATGGTGGCGGTGCTCATTTCGCCGCCTCGCTGAGTGCGCGGTCCGCGGCTTCGCGGGAATCGGCGGCGGGCTGCCCGTCGAGCGAATAGTGGCGCAGGAACAGCTCTTCCAGCGTCGGCGGCTGGCTCACCAGGCTGCGCACCCCCGCATCGCCGAGCACCCGGATGAGCTCGCCGAGATGTTCGCCGTCGACCTGGCAGTGCAGCATATGACCCTCGACGGTGACATCCTCGACCCCCGCGATGGCACCGAGATCGCCCGGGTCACCGATCAATTCGGCCTGAATCGAGGTGCGGCTCAGGTGGCGCATATCGGCGAGCGTGCCGCTTTCCACGGTCCGGCCCGCGCGGATGATCGTCACCCGCTCGCACAGCACCTCCACCTCGGAGAGGATGTGGCTGGACAGCAGGACGGTGCACCCGCGCTCGGCGGCCTCCCGCGCGCATTCCCGAAACACCTGTTCCATCAACGGGTCCAGCCCGGAGGTCGGCTCGTCGAGCAACAGCAGCCGGGCATTCGAGGAGAAGGCCGAAACCAGGGCGACCTTCTGCCGGTTGCCCTTGGAATAGGTGCGCGCCTTCTTGCGCGGATCGAGTTCGAATCGCTCGATCAACTCGGCTCGCCGCCCGGCGTCGAGTCCGCCGCGCATCCGCGCCAGCAGGTCGATCGTCTCGCCGCCCGACAACGTCGGCCACAGCGTGACATCGCCGGGCACATAGGCGATGTCGCTGTGCAACGCGACCGCATCGGTCCACGGATCGCGACCGAGCACCCGCGCCTGCCCGGAGGTGCGCGCGAGAATGCCGAGCAGGATGCGGATGGTGGTGGATTTGCCGGCTCCGTTGGGTCCGAGGAAGCCGTGTACCTCGCCTTCGGCGACCTCCAGATCGAGGCCGTCGAGAGCCCGTACCGATCCGAAATCCTTGCGCAGATTCCGGACCTCGATTGCCGCTGACATCGAATCTCCTTGTGAGATGACGGTTCACATTTCGGCGAGCAGCGAGTCCAGCACCGAGGAGTCGGCGAACAGACCGTGGGTGTTGACCTCGATCGCCGGCAGCATCATCTGGTCGGCGTACTCGCGCAACGCTTGTCGAAAGTCGAGCTTTTCTTCATGGCGGGCGGCGTAGAGCTGCAGGTAGAAGAAGAATCCGCCGCCGTTCTGCACCGCCAGGTAGTTCGCCGTCGCCGCGACGTCTCGGGGCCGGCGTAGCGTGCCGGCCGCGATACCGATCTCGAGATAGGCCTCCACGTCCGCGCGCAACTGATCGAACAGCGAGGTCATCAGCTTTCCGCCGGCCTGAAAGCTGCGCATCAGGTAGGCGGTGTAGGGCGCGAACTCCTCGATCTCGGCGAGGGCCTTCCACGTCGAATTCGGCGAGGGCTGTTGTACGTATTCCGTCTTCGCTGTCCGAATGACTGCCCGCACGTGCTCGTCACACGCTTCGCGCAGGCCGTCCTTGGAACCGAAGTGGTGATTGACCAGTCCGGGCGAGACCCCCGCCGCCTTGGCGATGGCCCGAACCCCGACCCCGAATCCCTCTTCTCCGAAGACCACGATCGCCGCGTCCCGGATCCGAGCGGGCGTGCTCAGATCCGAGGCGGATCCTTCCGGTACGGCTGCTCCCTTAAACACATGTTCAATATACTAAACACTCGTTCAATCGGCACGCAATACTTTCCCGTCAGGGAATCCGAAAAGGTAAATGCGCAGGTCTACAGCGTCGGATCAGCTATTTCCGGACAGCACCGCCGCCGGGCCGCCCGTCACGGACGACCGAACCGTCAGCCGCGGGAAGCGCAGAGCAAGCCGTCGCCGACCGGGATGAGCACGCTGGTCAGGTCCGGATCCTCGGCGATGGCCCGGGTCGCGGCCCGCACCGCCTGCGTCGCCGCGTCTCGCTGCGCCGGATCGGGCACCCGGCCGCCGAGCAACGCGTTGTACATCAGCACCGCGCCACCCTCGCGCAGCAAACGTACGGCCTGTTCCACGTACTGCGGCTGTTCCAGCGGCGCGGCATCGATGAAGACGAGATCGTAGGCGCCGTCGGCGAGACGCGGCAGAACATCCAGGGCGCGGCCGTTGATCAGCCGGGTACGGGCGGGTGCGATATCGGCCGCCCGGAAGGCGTCCTTGGCGGCGCGCTGATGTTCGGGTTCGGAGTCGATGGTGGTCAGCGTGCCGTCCTCGCGCATACCGTCCAGCAACCACAATCCGCTGATTCCGGCGCCCGTGCCGACCTCGACCACGGCCCGGGCGCCCAGCAGTTGGGCATACATGCTGAGCAGTGCGCCCACCGACGGCGGCACCGGCGCGGCGCCCAGTTCGGTGGCCCGCTCGCGCGCGGCGATCAGGATCTCGTCCTCGACCACGGATTCCTCCACGTAGGCGAGGTTGCGCTGCAGGGCTGATGCCGCTGGGTTGTGGCTCACGAATATGAGGCTAACGGCGTGCGACCCCGGGGGCGCGACGACGGCCGCTGTTTTTCTCAGGTGTCCCTCAGCCTCCCCATACCACCGGCACATCGGGAACCGCCAGAGTAATGACCAAGCAAGGGCCGGCCGACCGCCGGACGGCGCCCGGGAACACCGGACTCAGGTCGCGGGTTGTACCCGGTACGCGACGACCACCAGTCGTCGTGCGCCTACCACGGTCCCGAGTAGGAGGTCACCCCATCCACAAGGTCGATGCGGCGCGCGAATACGCCACCCTGCCCGAGTCGAGTCTGCCGATCGGCGTCTCGTCGGATTACGAGCTGCCCGGTGCGGCCGGACCCGATGTGAACACCGGCACAGAATTCGACGATACCCGTGTGCCCGGCGATGGGCTCGAGGCCGCCGTCGACGACGAGGCGCTCAGCGGTACCGCCGCCTTCGACGCCACCGGTGACCGGTCCGTGATGCCGTCCTGGGACGAATTGGTCCGCGAACACGCCGACCGGGTCTACCGGCTCGCCTACCGCCTGACCGGCGATCCGCAGGACGCCGAGGATCTCACCCAGGAAACCTTCATCCGGGTGTTCCGGTCGCTGCAGAACTATCAGCCCGGCACCTTCGAGGGCTGGTTGCACCGGATCACCACGAACCTGTTCCTGGACATGGTCCGCCGGCGCAATCGCATCCGGATGGAGGCGCTGCCCGAGGACTACGACCGCGTGCCGTCCGAGGGCCCCGGGCCGGAGCAGGTCTATCACGACGCCCGGCTGGATCCGGACCTGCAGCGGGCGCTCGACGCGCTGGCGCCGGAATTCCGGGCCGCCGTGGTGCTGTGCGATATCGAGGGCCTGTCCTACGAGGAAATCGGCGCTACCCTCGGGGTGAAACTGGGTACCGTGCGCAGCCGGATCCATCGCGGCCGTCAGGCACTGCGCGACTACCTTGCGCATAATGGTTCTCAGCAGCGGTTCACCGCTGAGGAGAAGGTCGGGTAAACAGCGTCTCGAGGCGCCGTGGCACTGCCCGGCGAAGCTGTAGTCCGTCGGAAGGGTGTGCATCCGTATGACTGGCGAGGGTCGTTTCGCCCCCACCGAACACCTGGCCAGTGAGGCCGTCGTCGCCTACGTGGACGGCGAGCTGAGAATGAACGCCTATCTGCGCGCGGCCGAACATCTGTCCCGCTGCCCGGAATGCGCGGCCGAGGTCGAAGCACAGCAGCAGGCCCGGGTCGCGCTGCGCCGGGCCGCGCAGATGCAGATCTCCGCACCCACGGGCCTCCAGGACACGCTCAGCCGGATCCCGTTGGCCGACCTCACCGGAAGTACCTCCGAAAACATGTCTCGTGGCGCGAGTTTCCTCGGCCTGCGGGCGGATTCGTTCCGTTTCGCCTCCTCCTCGAATCGAGAAATCGGTTTCGAGAGCAGGCGGTGGACGGGATGGTGGCGCAAGTAGAGTTCACGAACGTGACCACCGAATCGACGCCGTCCACCCCTTCGGATTCGGCGGCCCACAGGGGGAACCTGAGGCCGTCGGACGCGCCCGTTCTGGGGCCGCGCCCGGTATACCGCCCGGATATCGACAAGCACACCGCACGCGCCTTCCGCCGCCCCGAAGGGCAGGTCGGATCCTTCGCCCCACACGCCACGGCCACCGCGGCTCCGCGCCACGACACCCCGGAACTGGTCAATCGGCCGCCGGATGCGGTGCTGGCCGAGGCGTTCGGCCGCCCCGCCGGGTCCGACGAACTGTTGCAGCGCGACCCCGACGCCGCCACCGAGGCCCCCGCCTCCGCCGTCCCGGCCGATCCCTGGCGCGACCCGCAGGCCGCCGCCCGGCTGGGCGAGCCGGCGATCCACACCCCCGCGCCGCAGCCGCTGCCGCCGGGCACCAAACTCAGCGCCCGCGAAGTCCTGTTCGGCGGCAAGGTCGCGCCCAAGGCCCTCGCCATCCTGGGCGTGGCAGCTCTGGTCATCGGGGTGGTCGGTGGCCTGGTCGGCCGGTTCACCGCCGAGAACACCTCCGCGCTGACCTCCCGCAAGGTGGCACTGCAGCAGGAGTCCAATTCGGATAAGCCGCACAGCCAGGTCGCGAAGGTGGCCGATGCGGTGCTGCCGTCGGTGGTCTCGATCCGGGAAACCGTCGGCGACAACGGCGCCCTGGGTTCCGGTGTGGTCATCGACGGCAACGGCTACATCGTGACCAACAACCACGTCATCTCGATGGCCGCGCAGGACAAGTCCGGCCGCGCCAAGATCCAGGTCAGCTTCTCCGACGGCACCAAGGCCCCCGCCCAGCTGGTCGGGCGCGATCCCAAGACCGATCTCGCCGTGCTGAAGGTCGACGTCAAGAATTTGACCGTGGCCCGGCTGGGCAAATCCTCCGAGGTGCAGGTCGGCGACGACGTGCTGGCCATCGGTTCGCCGCTGGGTCTGAGCAAGACCGTCACCTCGGGCATCGTCAGCGCCCTGCACCGGGCCATCCAGGAGAGCCCGGAGGCCGGCGACGACACCGCGGGCGCCTTCGACGCGGTGCAGACCGACGCCGCGATCAACCACGGCAACTCCGGTGGCGCGCTGGTCGACGGCGAGGGCCGGCTGATCGGTATCAATACCGCGATCCGCAGTGAGAGCGGCGGCTCGGTCGGGCTGGGCTTCGCGATCCCGGTGGACCTGGTCCAGGAGGTGTCGCAGACCCTCATTCGCGACGGTGTGATGTACCACCCATGGCTCGGTGTCAGCGCACGGACCCAGCAGGTCGAGAACGACGCCATGAGTGGTGCGGCGGTCGCCGACGTCGTGGCGAACAGCCCGGCTGCAAAGGCCGGCATCAAGGAAGGCGACATCATCGTGCGAGTAGGTGACCGGCAGGTCACCGAGCGTGCCGAGCTCACGGTTGCGGTGCAGTCGCATCGGATCGGCGAGACCGTGGATCTACAGCTGATCCGCGACGGCCGTCAGGTCACCGTCCCGGTGACCCTGGAATCCGACAAGAACGCCCCGCAACCGCCCCAGTAGCCTGGTCTTATGTTCAATATCGGCTGGCCCGAGATGGTGATCCTGGTGGTCGCCGCGCTGGTGATTCTCGGCCCGGAGCGGCTTCCGGGGGCGATTCGCTGGACCGCGCAGAGTCTGCGTCAGGTTCGCGACTACGCCTCCGGCGCCACCAGCCAGCTGCGAAACGACCTCGGACCCGAACTCGACGAGCTGCGCAAACCGCTCGAGGAACTCAACGAACTGCGCAAACCGCTCGAAGGGTTGCGCGGGATGACCCCGCGGTCGGTGGTCACGAAACATCTTTTCGACGGTGACGGCTCGCTGTTCACCGGTAGCTTCGGCACGGCGAACTCGGCGAACGGCTCCGGTAATTCCGCCGGCGGAAATTCCGGTCCGGCGAATTCCGCGTCCACGCCGAACTATTCGGTCCCGGAACCGCCGAAACCGCTCGAACGCAACGAAAAACCACCGATCGATTTCGACGCGACCTGATCGGCCGGGCATCACGACAGCTACCGAAGCGGCGAAATGCCCGCTGTGCTCACCGGATTCACCGGAAGCCCGGAATTCGTCAACCGGACTAGACGCATCCGGCTGTCGAGCTATCTAGACTTCGCACATGTCAGCCGATGAGGTGGCACGGGTGTTCGCGATCGAAGACAAGGTCGAGCGTCTCAAGGCTGCCACCGAAGGGGTCGCGGCGGCCCAGCAGACCATCAACGAACTCACCCGCATCCGCCGAGCGGTGATCCGGGACCTGCATGCCGAGGGCTGGACCTTCGCCAGGATCGGTGCGGCAGCGGGACTTTCACGTGCCCGGATTCACCAGGTCAGCACCCAGGGCCCGGTCCCGGAGGGCCTGTTCTTCGGACACGGACCGCTGACCGTCCTCACGCCCGACCAACGGGCCGCCACCCGCACCGCACCGCTGGTCGGCGCACCCGACGCGGCCGCGCCGAACCGATTGGCAGAACTGTTGCGGGAGCTGGGATTCACCGTCACCGTCGAGCGATTTCTGCCCGGCCGACCGCTGAACCTCGACCGCGACGGGCTGATCATCCTGGGCGGACCCGAATTGTCACCCAGTCTGCGCTATCTGGTGGCGGCGGATCCGCGCCTGCGCCGCACACTCGCCCGCGCGGGGCGGGTCCGACGAGCGATCGAGGACCGGGCCGCGCGGCGGATCTACCGTCCGGGCGGCACCGAACCCTACGACATCGCCTATCTGGCCCGGCTGCCGCGGCCGGATCGCCGCGGCACCGTGCTGGTTATCGACGGACTGCACCCGCCCGGATCACTCGGGGCGGTACGGCTTCTCGCGACCCGGCTGGCCACCCTGCACGAGCGCGCGGATACGCGAACGTTCTCCGCCGTGGTCGGGGTGCGCTACGACCGCAATACCGGTGAGCCCATCGAAGCGGATCTGCTGACCCCCATCTATCGCCACTGAATCGCTGTCGCCACCGAGCGGTCGTTCGCTCCGCCGCGGGATTCAGGCGGCGACCTGCTCCGGCCGCAGCGTGATCATGGGCGGTCGGTCCGCCAGCCGCACATCGGTGGTGAGTGCGGTGAATTCCTCGCCGACCAGCGGGAATTGAGTCAGCGCGGCACCCGAGTCACGAATCCCGCTGCGACCCAGCACCGTTCCGAGGATTTGCCGGCTCATCACTCCGAGGTCCGAGAGCGGGCGGTTACGGTGGGTGCGCACGCCCAGGTTCACCTGCCCGATCGCCTGCAGTCCGAGCAGATCGAAAGTATCCAGCAGCAAACCGATTTCCACGCCGTAGCCGGGCGCGAACGGCACGGCGGTCAGCAGTTCCCGGGTGCCGGCGTACTCACCGCCCAAGGGCTGCAACACCTTCGACAGCTCCGGTCGCAGCGCCGCCAGCAGCGGGCGCGCCACCAGTTCGGTCACCCGGCCGCCGCCGTGCTGTTCCACCGCCGCGCCCTGCCGCAGCGGACGCCGGTAGTAGGCCTTCACCAGGTGCATTCCGTCCACGGTCAGCAGCGGGCCCAACAGTTTGGGTACGAACATCGGATCGGGATCGATCAGGTCCGAATCCACGAACGCGACCAGATCACCCGATGTGGCGGCGAGCGACCGCCACAGCACCTCACCCTTGCCGGGCACCGGTTCCAATTCCGGCACGGCCTCTTCCCGGCTGATCACCCGGGCGCCGGCCGCGCGCGCCCGCTCGGCGGTCGCGTCCACGGAGCCCGAATCCAACACCACCAGCTCGTCGACCAGCGTCCCGAGCAGGGGACGGATACTGCCCACCACATCGGCGACGGTGCGTTCCTCGTTCAATGCGGGCAATACCACCGAGACGGTGCGCCCGTCCTTCGCGTCGACCAATTCGTCGATCGCCCACTGTGGCCGATCCCACGTATTCGTGGCAGTCCAATCGAACGTCATACCAGACCTCGCAAGGTTCGTGCGGGGGGCCGGATGCCCTGAATCGCCGCGATCATGTCCACCACGCGCCGGGTTGCGGCGACCTCGTGAACTCGGAAGACTCTCGCGCCGGCCGCGGCCGCCCAGGCGGTTGCCGCCAATGTGCCCTCCAATCGCTCGGAAAGTCCGACACCAAGAGTCTCTCCGATGAAATCCTTATTGCTCAGCGCCATCAAGACCGGCCATCCGGTATTTACAAGAATGTCCACGGCCCGCAACAGTTCGAGCCCGTGATAGGTGTTCTTCCCGAAATCGTGGGTCGGATCGATGAGAATCGCATCCGCCGCCACCCCCGCGGTCCGCGCCGCCTCGGCGGCCCGGACCAGTGTATCGGTGACCTCGGACACCACATCGGCGTACCGCACCCGATGCGGGCGGGTCCGCGGCCGCGCACCCCCGGTATGGCTGCAGACGATGCCGACCCCGAGTTCGGCCGCCACCCCCGCGAGGTCCGGGTCCGCCCCCGCCCAGGTGTCGTTGATCAGATCGGCGCCTTCGGCCACCGCGGCCCGCGCCACCCCGCTGCGCCAGGTGTCCACACTGATCAACAGCTCGGGGTAGCGCTGCCGGATGGCGGCGACGAACGGCACCACCCGGCGTGCTTCCTCGGCGGCGTCGACCTCCTCCCCCGGGCCGGCCTTGACCCCGCCGATATCGACGAGATCCGCGCCTTCGCGCACCGCGCGCGCCACCGCCGCCATCGCGGCCTCGTCGGAGAACGTCGCGCCCCGGTCGTAGAAGGAGTCGGGTGTGCGATTCACGATCGCCATCACCAGCGCCCGATCCGTCGCCACCGGCTTCCCGCACAAGGTCGACAACGGAGAGCTCATGGAGCCGAGTGTAATTGCCGGCCCGATTCCGCCGATCGGGCGCAACCTAGCCACGCGGTGCGGTGCCGGCGGCCACCTCGTCGGGATAACTGTCGTAGAAGGGGACGTAGCCGCGCTCCCGGCCGGTCAGCACGTACAGGGTGGTGTGCTCGTCGACGGTGTAGCCCTGTTTGCGCAGGTCCACCTTGCGACTCTTGAACGTCGAGGTGGTTTCCAGCTCCGGAACGACGCGGATGAACAGCGGGACGGCGTAGCCGGGCAGGCGGTCGTAGAGCCGGCTCGCCAACGCCCGGCCGTCGAATTCGGCACCGGGATCGAGCGTGATCGCGGCCATACCGGCCTTACCGTCGGCGCCCGGGACGTCCACGCCGTAGACGACCGCCTCGGTGATTCCGGGCGCACCGTCGAAGGCGCCCTCGACCTCGGTGGTCGCCACGTTCTCGCCCTTCCAGCGGAAGGTGTCGCCGAGCCGATCGACGAAGGCGATATGGCGCCAATGCTGGTCGCGCACCAGATCACCGGTGTCGAACCAGCAGTCGCCCTCGCGAAAGGCGTTGCGCACCAACTTGGATTCGGTCGCGGACCTGTCGGTGTAGCCGTCGAAGGGTGAGCGAGCGGTGACCTTCGCCAGCAACAGGCCGACGCCGCCGGAGGGCACCCGCCGCAATCGGCCGTCCGGATATCGCCGCGCCTTCCCGGTGGCCTCGTCGAATTCGACCACCGCGTACGGCAGCGGGCCGAAGCCGGCGGTGCGATCGACGCCGAAGGCGTTGATGAAGGCGATATTTCCCTCGCTGGCCCCGTAGAACTCGACCACCCGGCCGATCCCGAACCGCCGCCGGAATTCGTCCCACAGCTCCGGCCGCAATCCGTTGCCGACCGCCAGTCGCACCGAATGTTCCCGCTCGCGCGGTGATTCCGGCTGGTTGAGCAGATATCGGCACAGCTCGCCGATGTAGATGAAGGCCGTGGTGCGAGTCGCGATGACCTCGCTCCAGAAGTTCGACACCGAGAACTTGCGGCCCAGCGCCAGCGTCGCCCGCGCGCCCAGGACGGCGCCGAGCGCGACGGTGAGCGCGTTGTTGTGGTAGAGCGGCAGGCAGCAGTACATGGTGTCGTCGCCGCGCAGCCGGATACCGAGCCCGCCCAGCCCCGCCATGCTCTTGGTCCAGCGCAGATGGGTCATGACGCTGGCCTTCGGCAGGCCGGTGGTCCCGGAGGTGAAGATCAGGAACGCTCGCTCGCGGGCCCGGATATCGGCGCAGACCGGCGGATCGGCGGGATCGGCGGCGCGGGCCAGTTCCTGCAGTTCGGCCGAGTACAGCAGATTCGCCGGCGGCTCCGGCAGCGAGCGCACCGCCTCCTGGCATTCCTCGCCGATCACGTTGACCACCGAGTTCAGCAGGCCGAAACTGTGCGCGAGCACCTGTTCGCGCTGATTGTGGTTGAGCAGGCCCACCGTGGCCCCCAACTTCACCGTCGCCAGCACCACGAACAGCGTTTCCGGGCGGTTGGTCATCAGCACACCGACGACATCGCCACGCCGCACACCACGCCGCTGCAGCACCTGCGCGAAGCAGTTCACCTCGGCATTGGCTTCGGCGTAGGTGTATTCGCGTCCCTCGTAGCGCAGGAACGGCCGATTCGGATACCGCTGGGCCGCACGCTGGAAATACAGTCCCACCGAGGATTTGTCGTCCGAGCGCACCAGCATGCCGGCGGCGCCGCGCATCATTCCGGGTAGCTCGAGGGCCATCGCGGGTAGGTTGCGCACCAGATCGACGAGACTGACGGTGTTGCGGCCCTCGGCGGACACATTCTCCTCCAACGGTTCTCGGCCGCCGCGACGGTGCGGCAGGCTGCCGGCCGGCGGTTCAGACCGGCGTGGTCAGGGCTTCGAAGGCGGATGCCACATCCGCGGTCACCGTAATCCGATCGAGCGCGGGCCGTCCGATGAAGCCGTTCGCACTCAGCTCGTCCAGCCACGCGAACAGCCCCCGATAGTGGCCGTGCGGATCGAGCACCACCAGCGGTTTGCCGTGCAGGCCCAGATAGCCGCCGGTCCACGCTTCGAAGAACTCCTCCAGCGTGCCGATGCCGCCGGGCAGGGTCAGGAACGCGTCGGCCCGATCCTCCATGATCTGTTTGCGCTCGCGCATGGTGTCGGTGACGATCAGTTCGTCGCTGTCCACATCGGCGACCTCCTGGTGGACCAGCCGCTTCGGAATCACACCGGTGGTGCGCGCCCCGCCGGCCCGGGCGGCGACCGCGACCGCGCCCATCATCGACACATGCCCGCCGCCGGAGACCAATTCCCAACCCCGGCGGGCGATTTCACTGCCCACCTCGGCGGCCAGCCGCAACGCGTCCGGATCGGTGGCGCTGGCCGAACAGTAGACGCACACCGCGAACGGCCGCCCGCTCACCACTGATCCTCCGGACCGGCGCCGCCCGGCTCGCGCCGCTCGGCCGCCCGCAGCACGATCTCGACGACTTCGTCGACGCTGTCGGTGACGTGCAGCAACGCCAGATCGGCGGGTGCGATCTTGGCCGAACCCGCCACCGAATCCCGCAACCAGTCCACCAGTCCGGCCCAGTACCGCGTGCCGAACAGCACGATCGGGAAGCGGGTGATCTTGTGGGTCTGCACCAGTGTCAACGCCTCGAACAGTTCGTCCAGGGTGCCGAAGCCACCGGGCAGGCAGATGAACGCCTGCGAATATTTGACGAACATCGTCTTACGAGCGAAGAAGTACCGGAAGTTGATGCCGAGGTCGACCCATTCGTTCAGGCCCTGTTCCATCGGCAATTCGATTCCGAGGCCGACCGAATAACCGTCGGCTTCGCTGGCGCCGCGGTTGGCCGCCTCCATCACACCGGGTCCCCCACCGGTGATCACCGCGAAACCGGCACGGGCCAGGGCGGCGCCGATCGCCCGGGCGGCCTCGTACTCCGGGGTGTCGACCGGTGTCCGCGCCGAGCCGAAAACCGCTACCGCCCTCGGAATTTCGGCGAGTGCCCCGAAGCCCTCCACGAACTCGCTCTGGATCCGCAACACCCGCCAGGGGTCGGTATGCACCCAGTCGGTCGGGCCGCGACCGTCGAGCAGATGCTGGTCGGTGGTGCCGACCCCCTGTTTACGCTCCCGGCGCAACATGATCGGGCCGCGGAACCTCGGAGTCGACTTCGGCGATCTGGTGGGTACGGCGTCGGAGTCGGTGGACATAGTCGCCAACCTACCGGTTCAGGCCCGCTGCCCGGTCAGATAGTTGCGCAGGATCTCGGTGACCGTGGTGATCTGGCGGGTGGGTACCCGCTCGTCGACCTTGTGCGCCAGATTCGGATCACCGGGACCGAAGTTGACCGCCGGAATGCCCCGGGCGGCGAACCGGGACACATCGGTCCAGCCGTATTTGGCCCGCACGCCACCACCGCCGTGCGCGTGCACCCGTTCGACCAGATCCTTGGCCGCCGGCGCGGACAGCCCCGGCAGGGCCCCCGGCGCGCCGTCGGTGCGCTCGAAGCTCACGTCCAGACCCGAGAACACCTCCCGCACATGCTCGGTGGCCTCGTCCACGCTGCGGTCCGGGGCGAAGCGGAAATTGACCAGCACCTCGGCTTCGTCGGGCACCACGTTGCCGGCCACGCCGCCCTCGACGCGGACCGCCGACAATCCCTCGCGGTAGGTGCAGCCGTCGATCTCGACCTCGCGCGGCGAATAGTCGCGCAGTCGCTGCAGGACCGGGGCGAGTTTGTGAATCGCGTTGTCGCCCAGCCAGGCTCGCGCGGTGTGGGCGCGCGTACCGGACAGTCCCAGCCGAACCCGCAGCGTCCCTTGGCATCCCGCCTCGATCCAGGCGCCGGACGGTTCCCCCAGGATGGCGAGGTCACCCTCGAGCCATTCGGGCAGTTCCCGCTCGATCCGGCCGAGGCCGTTGTATTCGGCGGCGATCTCCTCGCAGTCGTAGAAGATCAGGGTCAGATCGCAGACCGGGTCGGCGACGGTCGCGGCGAGGTGCAGGAACACCGCATCGCCGGATTTCATATCGACGCTGCCGCAGCCGAACAGCACCTCCTCGCCGTCGATCGTCTCGAATCGACCCGGCACGTTGTCCGCGATGGGCACCGTATCGAGGTGTCCGGCCATGATCACCCGGGTGGGCAGCCCGCGGTTGGTGCGCGCCAGCACGGTGTTGCCGTGCCGCACAACCTCGAAGCCCTCGGTCTGCTCCCGCAGCGCCCAGGCGACGGTGTCGGTGATCGCCGCCTCGTCGCGGGAGACGCTGGGAATGTCGACGAGGGTCGCGGTGATCGAAATCGGGTCGGCGCGCAGATCGATGGTCACCGGACCAGCCTAATTGTTCGCTCGCCTCACGACCGGGCGGAACGGCCCGCCGGGCAGCCCACCACCGCGTGACCCGCACCCAGTAGGCTGAGCTGCCGTGAGCACTCAGGGAGCATCCGCAGTCGGCCTAGCGACGGTGACCGTGAACGGGACGGTCCTCGACACCTGGTACCCGTACCCGGAACTGGGCGAATTCGACGAATCCGGCACCGCCCAGCTGAGCCCCACCGACCCCGAATACGCTCGGTTCGCCGAGTTGGTCGGCCCCGACGAGGCTCGCCGGGTCGAGGTGGTCGCCGTGCGCACCACGATCGCCGATCTGTCGGCGGCGCCGATCGACACCCACGACGTCTACCTGCGGCTGCACCTGCTCTCGCATCGCCTGGTCCGGCCGCACGGCACCAGCCTGGAGGGCCAGTTCGGCCTGCTCGCGAACGTGGTGTGGACCAACCACGGCCCGTGCGCGGTCGAGGAGTTCGAGCTGGTGCGCGCCCGGTTGCGCGCCCGTGGCCCGGTCACGGTGTACGGCGTGGACAAGTTCCCGCGCATGGTCGACTACGTGCTGCCCGCGGGCGTGCGCATCGCCGACGCGGACCGGGTCCGCCTGGGTGCGCATCTGGCCGAGGGCACCACGGTCATGCACGAGGGTTTCGTGAACTTCAACGCCGGCACCCTGGGCGCGTCCATGGTGGAGGGCCGCATCTCCGCCGGTGTGGTCGTCGGCGACGGCTCGGACGTCGGCGGCGGCGCGTCCATCATGGGCACCCTGTCCGGTGGCGGGAAGCAGGTCATCTCGATCGGCGAACGCTGCCTGCTCGGCGCGAACGCCGGACTCGGGATCTCCCTGGGCGACGACTGCGTGGTCGAGGCGGGCCTCTACGTCACCGCCGGTACCAAGGTCGCCCTGCCCGACGGCGGCACAGTGAAGGCCGCCGAACTGTCCGGCCGGTCGAATCTGCTGTTCCGGCGCAACTCGCTGACCGGCAGCGTCGAGGTGGTCGCCCGCAAGGGCACCGGCATCGAGCTCAACGCGGCACTGCACGCCAACTGATCCGTCCGCGCGATGCCCCCTTCCGGTTCGGAAGGGGGCATCGCGCGTGTGGGGGAATTCGGCTATTCGATCCCGAAGGCCAGCACCCGCTGCGGCGTGATCCGGATCAGCTCTCGCGAGCCGCCGGGAAGATAGGTGTCCACATCACGCAAAGCCTGTGCCACGCCGCGGATTTCGAGACAGCGCACCTGCCACGGGTCCACCGAGGCGATATCGTCGACGACGAAGGAGACCCGCTCCTCCTTGTCGAGGTTGCGGAATTTCTGCGAGGCGCCCATATCGCGGCCCGCGATGTCGATGGTGCCCAGCGCCTCGTTGTAGCGGAACCCCACGGGGTTGTTCTGCGGCGAGCCGTCCGGGCGGATGGTGGCCAGCCGGCCCAGGCGTTGACCTGCCAGATACTCGATCTGGGCTGCAGACAGCGTTGCGATCATGCGCCGACCTTAGAACCTCGAGTGCGGTGCAGGTCAACCCCGCCCCGTTCCAGGCGGCGGGGACCGACGGCTCACCCCAGTAGCTTCTTCTGCACCTTGCCCATGGCATTGCGCGGCAACTCGGTCACCATCAGCACCTCGCGGGGGCGCTTGTGCGCCGAGAGTTGTTGCGCGACGAAGTCGATCAGTTCCCGTTCCGACATCGCCGTCTCCGCCCGCGGCACCACATAGGCGCGGATGCGCTGGCCCAGATCCGCGTCCTCGACGCCGACCACGGCCACCTCCGCGACCGCCGGATGGCCGAGCAGACAGGTTTCGATCTCGCCCGCGCCGATGCGATATCCGCCGGATTTGATCAGATCCACCGACTCCCGGCCGACGATGCGATGGAATCCCTCCGGATCGATGGCCGCCACATCACCGGTGACGAACCAGCCGTCCTCGGTCCAGCAGGCCGCGGTGGCCTCGGGGCGGTTCAGATAGCCGTCGAACAGCATCGGGCCGCGCACCTGAAGACCACCGATGCTCTCCCCGTCGTGCGGCACGGGCGCACCCGTTTCGTCGCGCAGCCGGGTTTCGACGCCGGCGACGGGCCGCCCGACCCAGCCGGGCCGGCGTTCGCCGTCGGCCCGGGTGGACAGGGTGATCATGGTTTCGCTCATCCCGTAGCGCTCCACCGGCGCCTGGCCGGTCAGCTCCCGCAACCGCTCGAAGATCGGCACCGGCAGCGGCGCGCTACCGGAGATCAGCAGTCGCGCCTTCGCCAATTCCTTTGCCGCGGCGGGGTCCTCGACGATCCGCGACCACACCGTCGGTACCCCGAAATACATGGTGCCCGCCGCCGCGGCATAGGCCGCGGGAGTCGGTTTGCCGGTGTGGACGAGCGGGCTCCCGATCCGCAGCGGCCCCAGGACGCCGAGGATGAGGCCGTGTACGTGGAACAGCGGAAGTCCGTGCACCAGGACATCCTTCGAGGTCCACGACCAGGCGTCGAACAGGGCATCCAGCCCGGCCGCGATCGCGCCCCGGCTCAGCACGACGCCCTTGGGGGCTCCGGTCGTCCCCGAGGTATAGAGAATGAAAGCCGTTGTGTCCGGGGCTGGTTCGGAATAGCTGTGCCACGAACGGGCATGCCTGCGAACCGGGATCACCGGCAGGCTCGGTTGCTCGGGCGCCGCACCCAGCCAGGCGCGCGCGCCCGAATCGGCGAGGATGTGGTCGAGTTCGGCCGCTCCGGCATCGGGCGGGACCGGAACCGCGGCGACGCCGGCGATCAGGCAACCCAGGACGGCCAGCACCGTCGTCGCGGTCGGCCGAGCCAGGATCGCCACCCGGTCGGCGCCCGCGATCCGCTCCGCGACCGAGGTCGCCGCGCCGACCAGATCGCTGCGCGAGAGGGTCACACCGTCGATGGTGACCGCATCCGGAATGTCGTACCCGGCGGCCACGGCGGCCGGATTCAACGAGGGCAACAGCGGTGAGGAACTGTGGCGCACCGCATCAACCTATCAACACCGCCCAGCAGCCGGCCGATTGCGAATTCATTGCCGTTGCGGCCGGGCGTTGACACCACCCTGAGGCGGTGAGACCGTTGACCTACAGCCTTCTCACGCGAGCTGGGGGTCGACGATGACCAGAGCACTTCGCACCGCGACGCAACCGCCCGCCGCGTACGACGTCGCCGCCCATCTGGACGGATCCGCCGCCTTCTTCGGCGCCGCGGCCAACGTGATCATGCAATTGTCGCTCGCGCCGGTCGGCTACGGCGTGGTGGAGAGCACCGTCGACAGTGGCAAGGTCATGCTGCATCCGGTCAAACGCACCCGGACCACCCTCACCTATCTGGCGGTGGCCATGCTGGGCAGCGACGACGAACGCGCCGCCTATCGCGCGGCGGTGAACTGGCAGCATCGCCGGGTGCGCTCGACGGCCGACAGTCCGGTGCGCTACAACGCCTTCGACCCGCGGCTGCAGCTGTGGGTGGCCGCCTGCCTGTACTGGGGCGCGCGTGACCTCTACGAGCGGATGCACGGTCCGATGCCCGCGGCCGAGGCCGACGCCTTCTATCGGCACGCCGCCCGCTTCGGGACCACCTTGCAGATGCCGGCGGCGATGTGGCCGGTCGATCGCGCGGCCTTCGACCGGTACTGGTCCGAACAGCTCGCGGCCACGCACATCGACCCGCCGATCCGCGCCTATTTCGACGACCTGGTGGACCTGAAGATGTTCCCGCAGCCGATCCCGTTGCTGTTCGGGCGTTTTCACCGCTGGATGGTCGCGGGCCTGCTCCCGCAGCACCTGCGCACCCAGATGGATATGCCGTGGAGTGATGCGGACGATCGACGCCTGGCTCGGCTGCTGCACGCGGTCGGCGCGGTGGAGCAACGCGTTCCGCGGCAGCTCGAGATGTTCCCGGTGAACCTCTACCTGTTCGATATGCGCATGCGGCGGCGACTCGGACTGCGGCTGGTGTAGCCGTTCGGGAAGCGTCGAAACCCGAGGGCCACATTCGGATTCGAGATCAGGGAATCCGGAATCCCGGTACCACGTGGTCGCGGGCGAACTGCCGGCACGCGGCCTCGTCGTCCACCGGAATCAGCGTCTGCGGAGTCAGGGCCAGCGACAACGCGTTGCGGGCGACCAGCTCGGCCAGCGGGCGTGGATCGTACTGCGGCAGTTTGCCTTCCGCCTGCAACCGGCCGATGAATTCGGCGACGTAATCGCGACCCAGCTCGATCACCGGTGCGCCCCGCACGGTCAGATAGGGCAGTACGATCTCCGGTTCGGTGGTCAGCAACCGGTCCAGCAACTTGTTGCCGCGCAACCCGTCCAGGAAGGCGACGAACAGCTCGACGATCTGATCCTCCGCGCTGGCATCACGATCGATCTGGCGTTGCACCGCGGCATCGACCTGTTCCACGAACTGGCGCGCCTGCCACAACCCCACCGCCTGAATCAGATCGGATTTCCCGGCGAAGCGCCGGTACAGCGTCGCCAGCGACAGCCGGCCGCGGCGGGCCACCTCGACCATGCTGGTGCGTTTGATACCGAAATCCAGGAATGCGAGCAGCGCGGCGTCCAGTACCGTGGTCTGATTGCGATCCTCCGGGCCCGCGCCGCGAACCAGCGGCAAGAGCCGAGTCGACAGTCCGGTCGATTCGGTCATGGCCCTTCCTCTCATCCGCCCGGGTCGTGGACACGGTGACATTCTCATCATCCCATATGGTCAGGCACCCCGATTGACACGATGCCGACCCGATGAGAAGGTTTATATGAAAGCTTCTCATATTCTCTCGCCGGTCGGCGAGGAGGAACAGGAGACGAGTCGACGATGACCGCCCCCCTGCGCGCGAGCGAGTACCAGCCCGAGGTTCCGGGCGACGAGCTGACCCCCGAGACGGTGCGCGAACACATCGACGGCGTCGCCGCCTTCCTCGGCGGCGCGGCGAACGTGATCATGCAGCTCAGCCACCCGCCCGTGGGCTACGGCGTGCTGGAGAGCACGGTCGACAGCGGGAAGGTGACGCTGCACCCGATCAAGCGGCTGCGCACCACGCTGACCTATCTGGCTGTCGCCTGGCTCGGCAACGAGGAGGACGTGCGCAGCTACCGGGAAGCGGTCAACGCATCGCATCGACCGGTGCGTTCGGGCCCGAACAGCCCGGTCAAGTACAACGCCTTCGATCCGAAGTTGCAGCTGTGGGTGGCGGCCTGCCTGTACTGGGGCGTCGACGATCTGTATCAGCGCATGCGCGGACCGATGGATCCCGAACTCGCCGAACGGTTCTACCGCTACAGCATCCGGCTCGGTACCGGTCTGCAGATGCGGCCGGAGCTGTGGCCGGCCGACCGGGAGGCCTTCTACGCGTATTGGGAGGAAAACCTCGCCACCAAGACCATCGACGAACCGCTGCGGCGTTATTTCGACGATCTGATCGATCTGAAGATGCAGCCGCGCCTGATCCAGCTGCTGGCCGGGCGCTTCCACCGCTTCACCGTCACCGCGCTGCTCCCGCAGCATCTGCGCGACCAGATGGGGATGCGCTGGACCGCGCGCGACGAACGCCGGTTCCGGTTCGTTCTGCGGGCGATCTCGGCGGTGTGTAGGCGCATGCCCACCGTCGTCCGGATCTTTCCGTTCAACTTCTATCTCGCCGATATGCGGTTGCGCCGCCGATTCGGCCGGCCGCTGGTCTGATTCATCGACGCTCGGCCAGCGCCCGCAGGAAGAAGCCGAGGTTGGCCGGGCGTTCGGCCAACCGGCGCATCAGGTAGCCGTACCACTGGGTGCCGTAGGGCACGTAGACCCGCACCGCGTGACCGGCCTCGACGAGCCGGCGCTGTTCGATCGAACGGATGCCGTAGAGCATCTGGAATTCGAAATCGCCCGGGGCGCGGCCGTTGCGGCCGGACAGGTCGTGGGCGGCGGTGATCATGACCGGATCGTGGGTGGCAACCATCGGGTATCCGGAGCCGGCCATGAGCAGTTCCAGGCAGCGCAGATAGGATTCGTCCACATCGGCGCCGCGCTGATAGGCGACACTCTCCGGTTCCCGATAGGCGCCCTTGCACAAGCGAATTCGAGCGCCCTCGGCCGCGGCGATCCGGCAGCGTTCCTCGGCCCGGCGCAGATAGGTCTGGGTGGCCACCGCAAGCCAGGGATAGTCCGGACGCAGCGCCCGCACGGTCGACTCCGTGGTTTCGGTGGTGGTGTGATCTTCCGCGTCGACGGTGATCCACACCCCAGCCTGCTGGGCTCGCTCGCACAGCGTCCGTAAATTGGCTGCGGCGATCTCGGGGCCCGTGAGTCCCAGCGACTGACCGAGCGCCGAGAGCTTCACCGAAACCTCCACCGGCGCAATGGATTGCGCCGGCCGAGGGGGCGTGCCCGGTTCCGCGCGGGAAGCGTCGACAGCGGCCCCGGCGGTCGTCGCACCGGGTTGCCGCGCCCGGTTCCCGCCACCGGAACCGTCCGGCCGCGGCCCGGCCGCTTCCCCGTCGACGTGCCGGCGCATCGCACCGCGCGGCCGGGCAGTCGAATCACGGTCGAGGCCCGCCGCTCGCCGCCAGCGGGCCAGTTCGTCGATCAGGGCCAGATATTCGGCGACCGCGTCGTCGGCCATCGATCGTTCGGTGGTGTACTCGCCGAGGAAGTCGACGCTGACCATGCGGCCACTCGCCAGCAGCTCGGCCACGACCGGGGCGAGGTCGGCCCGGGATTCCCCCGCCACGAAGCGATGCACGACCTCGGCCGTCACCGGAAAACCGGTGATGGCCCGCTTCATTCGCGACGAACCGGCGGCGGCGAGGATCGCGGGGCGTAACGGGTTCATCGCCGCACCGCCGCGCCGGCGCCCGCCACCGGTTCGCCGCTCATTCGGACTCCATATGCGGATAGCGGTGATCGGTCGGCGGGACGAAGGTCTCCTTGAGCGTCCGCGGCGCCACCCAGCGCAGCAGATTCAGATACGACCCGGCCTTGTCGTCGGTGCCGGAGGCGCGCGCACCGCCGAAGGGTTGCTGGCCGACCACGGCGCCGGTGGGTTTGTCGTTGATGTAGAAATTGCCCGCCGTGAAGCGCAGCGCGGTGGCGGCCCGGTCGATCGCGACCCGATCGCGCGCGAAGACCGCACCGGTGAGCGCGTACGGCGCGGCCGAATCCACCTCCGCCAGCATCGAATCGAAGGCTTCGGGATCATCGTCGTCGTAGACGTACACCGCCAGGACCGGCCCGAAGTACTCGGTCGTGAACGCGTCGTCGCGGGGGGTATCGGCCAGCAGGACGGTCGGCCGGACGAACCACCCCTCGCTGTCGTCGTAGGTGCCGCCGGCCGGAATGCCCAGCCCGGCCGCGCGCGCCCGTTCGATCGCCGCGACATTCTTGTCGAATGCACGCCGATCGATCACCGCGCCACCGAAGTTCGTCAGATCCGCGACATCGCCGTAGGCGAGTTCGTCGACCTGAGTGAGGAAATCGTCGCCCATCTCCCGCCACAGCGACCGCGGCAGGTAGGCACGCGAGGCGGCCGAACACTTCTGCCCCTGATATTCGTAGGCGCCGCGAATCAGCGCGGTCCGCAACGCATCCGGATCGGCCGAGCGGTGGGCGAGGACGAAATCCTTACCGCCCGTCTCCCCCACCAGCCGCGGATATCCTTGGTATCTACCGATATTCGCACCGACCTGCTGCCACAGGTGCTGGAACGTCCGGGTCGATCCGGTGAAGTGGATACCGGCCAACCGTGGATCGGTCAGCGCCACCTCCGACAGCTCGAGACCGTCCCCGGTGACCAGATTGATCACCCCCGGCGGCAACCCGGCCTCTTCCAGCACCCGCATCGTGTAATAGGCGGCGAGGGTCTGGGTGGGCGAGGGCTTCCACACCACGGTATTGCCCATCAGGGCCGGGGCGGTCGGCAGATTTCCCGCGATCGCGCTGAAGTTGAACGGCGTGATCGCGTAGACGAACCCCTCCAGCGGCCGATAGTCCATCCGATTCCACCCGCCCGCAGCGGATTCCGGCTGCTGGGCCAGGATGTGACCGGCGAAGGCGACATTGAACCGCCAGAAATCCACCAGTTCGCACGGTGCGTCGATTTCGGCCTGATAGGCCGACTTCGATTGGCCCAGCATGGTGGCCGCCGCGACCGTCTCCCGCCACGGTCCGGCCAGCAGATCGGCGGCCCGCAGCAGCACCGCGGCGCGTTCGTCGAACGGCAGGGACCGCCACTGCGGCGCCGCGGCCGTCGCCGCCTCGATCGCGGCCCGCCCCTCCTCCTGCGTGACATCGGTGTAGCTGCCCAGCACGTGGCTGTGCCGATGGGGCATCACGATATCGGAGCGGCGGCCGGTGCCCGGCCGATGCTTGCCGCCGATCACCAATGGCACATCGACCACGCGCCCGGAGATCTCGGCGAGTTTGCCCAGTAGTAATTCTCGTTCCCGGCTCCCCGGCGCATACGAGTGAACCGGCTCGTTCGCCGGAGTCGGGACAACCGTGACAGCGTCCATCACCCCAGGTTAGTCCGGTCGTTGCCGGAGGCTGCGCCAAATCGGCAAGTACCGCGCGCGTCGCGCGATCGAGGCTGCCGATCGATTGCCCGCGCGCGGATGCCGACGGGCGCCCGTACCCGCTGCTGCATCTGGTGCACGCGCCCGCGCGGTGACGGGCCGGGCAGCTCAGGCGGACAACCGGACGGCGGCGGCCGCGATCCGCTCGTCGGTGGCGGTCAGCGCGATCCGGACGTGCTCGGTTCCGGCCGGACCGTAGAAATCGCCCGGCGCGGCGAGGATGCCGCGTTCGGCCAGCCAGTCCAGGGTGGTCCGGCAGTTCTCGCCGCGCGTCGACCACAGGTACAGGCCCGCCTCGGAATGATCGATGCGGAAACCCGCGTCCACCAATGCCTTTCGCAATACCTCACGCCGGGCGCGGTAGCGTTCCCGCTGGTGCGCCTCGTGTCGATCGTCGGCCAGGGCCGCGGTCATCGCCGCCTGGATCGGATAGGGCACCATCATGCCCGCGTGCTTGCGCACCTCCAGCAGCTCGCGCACCAATGCCACGTCACCGGTGACGAACCCGGCCCGGTAGCTCGCCAGATTCGAGGTCTTCGACAACGAGTGGATGGCGAGCAGGCCGGTGTGGTCGCCGTCGCTCACCCGCGGGTCGAGGATCGAGACCGCCTCGGCGTCCCAGGTCAGCCCGAGGTAGCACTCGTCGGAGGCGACGATCGCACCGCGTTCGCGGGCGAAGGAAACCACCTTGCGCAGGTGGTCCACCCCCAGCACCCGACCGGTCGGGTTCGACGGCGAGTTCAGATAGATCAGGGCGGGCGACTCCGGGCCGAGCCGAGTCATACCGTCCGCCCGCAGCATTCGCGAACCGGACAGCAGCGCACCCACCTCGTAGGTCGGGTACGCCACCTCCGGAATCACCACCAGGTCGGACGGGCCGAGGCCGAGTAGCCGTGGCAGGCCCGCGATCAATTCCTTGGTGCCGATCACCGGCAGCACCGCGTCCGGATCGATCCCGGTCATACCGAACCGGCGCGCCACCGCCGCGACGGCGGTCGCGCGCAGCTCCGGGGTGCCGTAGGTGGCGGGATATCCGGGCACCTCCGCGACCGAGGCGAGCGCATTGCGAATCAGCGGATCGACCGGATCCACCGGGGTGCCCACCGACAGGTCGACGATGCCGTCGGGATGTTCGGCAGCACGCGCCTTGGCCGCGGCGATGGTGTCCCAGGGAAAATCGGGCAGCAGACTGCTGACCCGCACACGATCGCGGATCACCGGGGCGCTACCTATTCGTTCGCCATGGGCGGTAGCGCGGCGATGAACGGCGGGTCGTAGTCGGTCTTGCCGACCTTGGTCGCACCACCCGGCGAACCGAGGTCGTCGAAGAAGTCGACATTGGCGTTGACGTAGCCGCTCCACTGATCCGGGGTGTCGTCTTCGTAGAAGATCGCCTCCACCGGGCACACCGGCTCACATGCACCACAGTCCACGCACTCGTCCGGATGGATGTACAGCATGCGGCCACCCTCGTAGATGCAATCCACGGGGCATTCCTCGATGCACGCCTTGTCCTTCACGTCAACGCACGGTTCAGCGATGATGTACGGCACTGCCGTTCTCCTAGTCTGTCCTTGCCTGCGGGACACTTCCGCCCGCGCAACAGTATCCCGGCGACTCACATTACAACTGGTCAGCCTTGCCTAACTTTTCGAATCCGGCGCGGTGGGGCGCGCCGAATCCGAGGGTGTCCGATTCACCGGGCCGGTGGAGTCTCAGCTGCCGGTCCGGCAACAGGTGCGGCGCCGCCGCCGTCGGTGCGGAGGACCCGACGGCCGGGCGGCGCCGCCGTCCGATCAGCCCACTGTCAGCGGCAGGGCCGAGACCCGGTGTTCCGGAACGCCGTAGGTGGTGGTGCGCTCCCGCACCGGACGACCGATCCCCGCGCCGATCTCGATCAGTTCGGCCACCGACTTCGCCGAACCGTGTTCCGATCCGGCCATCCGGGAAATCGTCTCCTCCATCAACGTACCGCCCAGATCGTTCGCACCGCCGTTGAGCATCACCTGGGTGCCGGTGACGCCCAGCTTCACCCAGCTGGTCTGGATGTTGGCGATGCGGCCGTGCAACATGATGCGGGCCAGCGCGTGCGCCGCCCGGTTGTCCCGGATCGTCGGTCCCGGCCGCGAGGCGCCGGCCAGATACAGCGGGGCGCTCTGGTGCACGAACGGCAGCAGTACGAACTCGGTGAAGCCACCGGTTTCGTCCTGGATGCCGCGCAGCACGCGCAGATGACCGACCCAGTGCTTGGGGTTGTCGACGTGGCCGTACATCATCGTCGAACTCGATCGGATGCCGAGTTTGTGCGCGGTGGTGATCACCTCGATCCAGGCCGAGGTGGGCAGTTTGCCCTTGGTGAGCACCCAGCGCACCTCGTCGTCCAGAATCTCGGCGGCGGTGCCCGGAATCGTGTCCAGCCCAGCCTCTTTCAGCGCCGCGAGCCAATCGTGCACGCTCTGACCGCCGCGCGAAGCGCCGTTGACGATCTCCATCGGACTGAACGCGTGCACATGCATCGACGGCACCCGCTTCTTGACCGCGCGCACCAGGTCGGCGTACCCGGTGACCGGCAGATCGGGGTCGATACCGCCCTGCATACACACCTCGGTCGCGCCCTCGACGTAGGCCTCCCAGGCACGCTCGGCGACCTCGTCGGCGGACAGGGTGAAGGCGTCGGCATCACCCTTGCGCTGCGCGAACGCGCAGAACCGGCAGCCGGTGTAGCAAATGTTGGTGAAATTGATATTGCGGTTGACCACATAGGTGACGTCGTCGCCGACGGCGTCGCGGCGCAGTTGATCGGCCAGTGCCGCGATGGCGTCGAGTTCCGGGCCGTCGGCGGTGGCCAGGGCCAGATACTGATCGTCGGTGAGTCCGGCCGGATCCTTCTCCGCGGCGCGCAGGGCACTCAACACATCGGTGTCGAGTTTCACCGGGGCGCTCAACGAAAGCACTTGTTCGCGAACGGTTTCCCAGTCACCGAAGGCGCCGAGCCCGTCCGTGTCCAGCCCGGAGTCGCTGCGCGCTTCGGTATTGCGGCCCTCGGTGTCGATCGCGGTATTGAGATCGACACGCCCCAGCGACTCCCAGGACTGATCCGGTTCCTGCCAGGGCCGGCCCACCGGATTCACCGCACGTGCCAGTCCGGTGCGCGAATCCGCCAGGGCCGCAACATGTCCCTGCACCCGCGGGTCGATCCACGGGTTCCCGGCGAGCACATATTTCGGATGGGCCGTCAGGCGCTCGGTCAGCACATAGCCGGCCTGTGCGGTCACCTCGGCCAGCAGCTCGAGGTTCGGCCACGGCCGCTCCGGATTCACGTGATCGGGGGTCAGCGGCGAGACTCCGCCCCAGTCGTCGATACCGGCCTCGATCAGGGCACGGCATTCATCGAGCGAGACCAGATTCGGCGGCGCCTGGATCCGCATCTTGGGCCCCAGCAGCAACCGGGTCACCGCGATCGTGGCCCGGAATTCCGCCAGGTCGGCGTCGGGGGTGTCGCGCATGGCGGTATCGGACTTGGCCAGGAAGTTCTGCACGATCACCTCCTGCACGTGCCCGAAAGCCTTGTGCGACTTGCGGATCGCGAGGATGGAGTCGACGCGCTCGGCATAGGTCTCGCCGATCCCGACCAGGATCCCGGTGGTGAACGGAATGCTCAGCCGCCCGGCATCGGTGAGCGCCCGCAGCCGGACCTGCGGATCCTTGTCCGGGCTGCCGTAGTGCGCCTGCCCGCGTTCGGTGAACAGCCGCTCGGAGGTGGTCTCCAGCATCATGCCCATCGACGGAGCGACCGGCTTGAGCCGCGACATCTCCGCCCAGCTCATCACGCCCGGATTCAGATGCGGCAGCAGGCCGGTCTCCTCGAGCACCCGGATCGACATCGCGCGCACGTAGTCGAGGGTGGAATCGTAGCCGCGCTCGTCCAGCCACTGCCGCGCCTCCGGCCAGCGCTCCTCCGGTCGATCACCGAGGGTGAAAAGCGCTTCCTTACAACCCAGTTCGGCGCCCTTGCGAGCGATCTCGAGCACCTCGTCGGGTTCGAGGTACATACCGTGCCCCGCGGCGCGCAGCTTGCCGGGCACCGTCACGAACGTGCAGTAATGACATTTGTCGCGACACAGGCGGGTCAGCGGGATGAACACCTTGCGCGAATAGGTGATGGGCAGCGCCTCGCCGCCGTACGCATCGCGCAGACCGGCATCGCGCACCCGCGCCGCGGACGCGCACAGATCCTTCAGGTCCGCACCGCGTGCGTGCAGCAGCACCACGGCTTCGTCGAGATTGAGCGTCGCCCCGTCCCGCGCGCGCCGCAGCGCCCGGCGCATGGCCGAGGGCGGAGGTGGGGTGTTCGGTTGCTCTGTCACGCCGTCGATCATGCGCCAACCATCCGACTGTTCTCCCTTCGGTGCCCTGTGACGTGAGTCAACCCGGCGGCCTTCGCGGGTTATTCCTGGATCGCCGACCCAGTTTCGTCGCCGGTTTCGGCGCGACACCGCGAGTTCGTGCCACGATGGCGACATGCGCAGCCCGCCGGAGATCGCACCGCCGGGCACGATCATGGCCGCACCGGCATGGCGGGCGAGCACCCGGGCACCGCTGCTGTGGGCCACCGGTCCGGCCGTCTTCTGGGCGCTGATGCTGGTCGGCACGGTCCTGTGGGCCGTACTGGATGCCGGGCACCGAGCCTGGGCGGTGGCCTCGATCGTCGCCGCGGCGATGCTGGGGGTGGCGGCCGTCGTCGTGGTACCGCTGTGGCGGTACGCGGTGCACCGGTGGGAGGTGACCGACACCGCGGTGTACACCCGCACCGGGTGGTTCACCCAGGAGAGCCGGGTCGCGCCGATCACCCGCGTGCAGACCGTCGACACCCATCGCGGCCCCTTGGAACGGCTGTTCGGTCTGGCCACCGTCACCGTCACGACGGCGTCGTCCGCGGGCGCGGTGCGGATCGCGGCCTTGGATCTCGCGGTGGCCGAACGGACCGTGCGGCGGTTGACCGATATCGCGGCGCTGCATCGCGAGGACGCGACGTGATCGCCGCACCGGCACCGGTCACGATGGGTGCACGATGAGCGGACCCGAGCCCTGGCGGCGGTTGGACAAGCGGATGCTGCTGATCCATCCGGTACGTGAGCTGGTCAGATTCGTTCCGGTCCTGCTCGGCGCGGTCGTCCTCGGCAGCCAGAGCGACAATCCGGCGTGGAGCCCGATCGTCGCCGGGGTGATCGTCGTTTTCGCGCTCACCCGCTGGTTCACCACCGCCTACCGGATCGGGCCGGATAGCGTGCAGCTGCGCCGCGGCCTGCTGCAACGCCGCACCCTGACCGTGCCGCGCTCCCGGATCCGGTCGGTGGATGTGCACGCCGATGTCATGCATCGACTACTCGGCCTGGTGGTGCTCGTCATCGGAACCGGCCGGCATGCCGAGCGCGAGGAACGCTTCCATCTCGACGGCGTCGACGCGCGCCAGGTGCCGGAACTGCGGGCGCTGCTGCTGAAACGAGCCGAGCCCGGCGACACCGATACCGAGGACAGCACCGCCCGGGCGAGCGTTCACGCCGCGGACCACCTGGTCGCCGAATCCGAACGCGGCCGCGAACACCTCGCGCCCGGGCCCCGCCCGTCGCGAACGGCCCGGCGGGCGGCGCTGCGGCGAGCGCTCACCGGCGGGGACGGCGAACCCGAGGCCGGTGTCGAGATCGGGCACTGGCGGCCACAGTGGGTGCGTTATGCGCCGCTGTCGCTGACCGGACTGGCGATCGTCGGGCCGGTGATCGGTCTGGGCGCGAAGGTGGGCGTGGCGGATGTGCTGGTGCGCTCCCATGCGATCCAGGGATTGACCAGGCACAGCGCGGTCTTCATCGCGCTGGCCGTCACCGCGGCCGTGGCGGCGCTGCTGGTGATCGCGGCCATCGCCGCCTGCATCCACTACCTCGGCACATATTTCGGGCTGCGGGTGGTGGACGACGGCGCGGCCCTGCATATCCGCAGCGGCTTGTTCACCACCCGCCGGACCACCCTCGACCTGAGCCGGTTGCGCGGCGCGACCGTGCAGGAACCGTTGTTGCTCCGACTGGCGGGCGGCGCCGAACTCGAGGCCATCATGACCGGCACCAGCCCGCGGCAGAAGCTGCTGCCCCAGGCGCCGCGCACCGCTGTCGACCGCACCCTCGCCGCCCTCCTGATGAGCCCTTCGCGCCGGTCGGGCGCGGCCACCCCCGAGAACGCGCCGCGGTGGGACCAGCTCTGGGGCGACGAGCCGACGGCCGCCGCGCCGGCCCTGGTGACGCTCGACCGGCACGGGCCGCGAGCGCGATGGCGCCGGTACACCCGGGCCTTCGTTCCGGTGTGGGGCGGGCTGGCGGCATTGCTCCTCGTATCGCTGGCGGGACAGCCCGTTCCGATGTGGGCATGGATCGTGCTCGGGGTGTTCGCCGTGGCCTCCGCCGCGCTGGCCCACGACCGCTATCGCGGCCTGGGGCATGCGGTGATTCCGTCGGACGGAGTGCGACCGGTGTGGCTGATCACCCGCCGCGGATCGCTGGATCGCGATCGCGACTGTCTGGAGGCGCCGGGCGTGATCGGCTGGACCGTGCGGCGCAGCTACTTCCAACGCCGAGCCGGGTTGGCGACCGTGGTCGCGGCCAGTGCGGCCGGAAAGAAGAAATACAGCATCGTCGATCTGCCGGTGGAGCGGGCGTGGACGCTGATCGAGCAGGTCACCCCGGGCCTGCTCGGCGAGCGTGGGCCGACCGCGCACGCCGGGACCGATGCGGTCGTCAGCACCGCGTATGTAAGCGATAATTCTGGCGAACAATCAGCCAGCTCCGGCACTTTACGCAATTAAGTAAGCGCCTATTCACACTCCGTGGTACAACACACCCGACGTTGTGAAAGGGTGAGATTTCATGGAACCGACGGCGAGACAGCGCGCCGCGCTGGGCATCATCTGCGATACGTTCACCCCGGGCGACGGGCAGACGCTGCCCTCGGCCACCGAACTCGGTTCCGTGGACACGGTTTTCGAGATTCTGCGCCGCAATCCCCGTGCCGCCGAACGCAAACAGCTCACCACGCTGCTCGACCTCTGGGACATGCGGGTCACCGGCTTTCTGCTGGGTACCCGGGCCCGCCGCTTCTCCACGCTCACCCCGGCCGAACGCGAACAGGTGCTGCTGCGCCTCGGTGATTCCCGGCTTCCGTTGAAGCGCATCCTCTTTCAGGCTCTCAAACAGGCCGCGCTGCTGTCCTACAACGTCACACCCGGCCCGACCGGCAGCCATCCGCTCTGGAAGGCCATCGACTATCCGGGCCCGCCCGGCGCCCTCGCCTCGGCACCGGCGCCGCCGCTACCGGTCGTACGACCCACGGCGGCGACCACCATGAGCTGCGATGTCGTCGTCGTCGGCTCGGGCGCCGGCGGTGGTACCGCTGCCGCGGTACTGGCCGCGGCGGGACTCGACGTGATCGTGCTGGAGCGCGGAAACTATTACGACGACCGCGATTTCGGCCGCGGCGAACTCGACGCCCTGCTCGCGCTGTACGCACCGGGACCACCGGCCACCAGCGAAGGCCAGATCACCCTCGTCGCGGGGACCTGTCTGGGCGGCGGCACGGTCGTCAACTGGAGCACCGCACTGCCCACCCCGGACGATGTGCGTGCCGAATGGGCCGGCCTCGGCGTGCCGCAGTTCGCCGAGGATGAGTACACCGCCGCCCTGCAGGCGGTGACCCGGCGCCTCGGCGTCAACGATCGCCACTCCCCGCTCTCGGCGCGCGACAGTGTGCTCGAGCGTGGCGCCACCGCGTTGGGCTGGGATATCGACACCCTGCCCCGCAATGTCGGCGACGCCTGCGATGCCGGCGTCGAATGCGGCCGGTGCCCCTACGGTTGCCGCGTCGGCGCCAAACAGTCGGTCACCAAGACCTGGCTCGCCGATGCCGCCGCGCACGGCGCCCGCCTCGTGGTCGACGCCGACGTGCGCCGGATCGACGTGAAACACGGTCGCGCCGAAGGCGTTTCGGCGACGAGTTCGACCGGCGCGCCGATCGAGGTACGGGCCCGCGCGGTCGTGGTCGCCGCCGGGGCCGTGCAGACTCCGGCGCTGTTGCGGCGCTCGGGTCTGGCCAACAAGAACATCGGCAGATATCTGCGGCTCCATCCGGCAGCCGCGGTCTTCGGGGTGTTCGACGAGCCGATCCGGCCGTGGGAGGGCGGCATGCAGGCGCGGATCAGCCGCGAGCACCGCGATCTGGACGGCAACGGGTACGGCGTCATCTACGAGACCGGGCCGATCCATCCGGGCATGGGCGTCGGGTTCATGAACTGGCGGGGCGCCGCGGACTACCGCGCGAACCTGCTGGAGCTGCACAAATCGGTGGCGCTGGGGGTGATCACCCGGGACCGCGATCACGGCAGCGTCCGCATCGACAAGGACGGCGAACCGGTGGTCTCGTACCGGCTGTCCGACTACGACCGCCGTCATCTCCACACCGGAATCACCGGAGCCGCACAGATTCTCGAGGCCGCGGGGGCACGGCGCATCTATTCCGGACACCAGGCGGGACCGTCCTACCGGCCCGGCCGCAGCGGATCGCACGCCGAATTCGCGGCCGCCTGCGCCGCCGCCGGCTACGAACCCGGTCAGTGCGCGATGGGCGCGCTGCACATCATGGGCTCGGCGCGCATGGGCGGCACACCCGGCATGTCGGCCGTCGACCCGGACGGCGCGACCTGGGACGTGCCGAATGTCGTCGTTGCCGACGCCTCCTGTTTTCCCACCGCGTCGGGGGTCAACCCGATGGTGTCCATCGAGGCGATCGCCTACATGAACGCGACACGGCTCGCCGCGCGGCTGCGGTGAGCCGGATCAGAGCCCGCGGATACCGTCCAGCAGCGCCCGCAGCAGGCTGACGTCACCGGGGCCGGCCTCGGCCTGGCGCGGCTGCCGGAATTCCAGCCGCCCGTCGTCGATCAGATCACCGACCAGCACCTTGGTCATGGTGAGCGGAAGCGCCAGCCGCGCGGCGACTTCCGCGATCGACTGCGGAGTGCGGCACAGTTCCGCGATCGCCTCGTATTCGGGTTCGTGGCGGTGCAGGGCCGAACCGCGGCCGTTGTCGACCACCAGCGTGAGCATATCCAGCTCCGGCCGGGTGCTGCGGCCCCGGCCGTGCGTGACCGCGTACAGCCGGACCAGCGGTCCGGCTTCGTCGTCGAACCAGGCGTCCCCGTCGTTCACGGCCGCCACCCGAGGCGGCCGGCCGACAGCGACCGATCCGATACCGGCGACGGCGGCGTGCGGACGCCGCGCCGCCCCCGGCTCCGGCCCGGCGTCATCGCCGATCGACCGCCAGATGCGAGCCGACCCGCTGCACGGTCTGATTCATCGCGTAGGCCACCATCCCGAGATCGGCGTTCTCCGCGGCCAGCAGGCCCAGACAGGCGTTGTCACCGGCCGCCGTGATGAACAGCACCGCCCGATCGAGCTCCACCATGGTCTGGCAGACCCCGCCGGCGTCGAAATGATGTCCCGCGCTGCGGGCCAGGCTGTGCAGCGCCGAGGCCATCGCGCAGAACCGCTCGGCATCGGAGGTTTCCAGCTGTGCCGAATTACCCAGCAGCAAGCCGTCGGTGGACAGCAGGACCGCGTAGCGGACGCCGGTGAGACCCTTCACCAGATCATCGAGCAGCCACCCGACATCACTGCGGTTGGCATCAGTCATCTTCGCCCTCGTTCGTGTCGAAAGGTGGTGTCGACGAGCCGGATTCGGCAGCAGGTCGGCGGCCCTGCCGAGTTCCCTGCTCGACGGCGCTGATCAGGTTGCGAGCTTGGTCGGCGGTGCGCCGCCGGACGGAGTTCACGCCGGCGGCGGGCGGCTCGTCACGTCCGGTCGTGCGCATCCGGCGCGGCAGCGGCGGGCGGCCCGCCCCGGCGCGCACCACCGTCGGCGGTGCCGTGACCGGAGCGCCGAACACGCCCGTCGCCGGCGCGTTCGCAGCCCGCTGATCCGACGCCGAGGTGAACCATGCCGAACGGCGTGGACCGTCCTCGGGGTCGGCCGGCGCGGCGGGTTCCGGTCCGGCGGGATGCTTCTCGGGGCTCACATCGGCAGCGGGCGTCGAGCTCTCCGCCGCCCGTTCCACCGGGCCGAGCACCGCGAATTCACCGGTCGCGGGACCCGGTTCGTCGAACTCGATCCCGCCCTCACCGGCGTCGAGCACGCGAGTGCCGATCAGCACCACGGCACGCACCCCGCCGTACGCCGATTCCCGCAGCTTCACCGAAATGCCGTGGCGATTCGCCAATTTCGCGACGACGAACAATCCCAGCCTGGTGTCGGAGGACAGCGCCGCGACACTGAATTCCGGTGGGCGAGCGAGCATCTCGTTACGGCGATCGAGCTCGTCGGCGGACATTCCGAGGCCCTGGTCGACGACCTCCACCGCTACTCCGCGACCCACCACCGACGCATGGACCTCCACCCGGGCCTGCGGCGGTGAATACGAGGTGGCGTTGTCCATCAACTCGGCCAGCAGGTGGATCAGGTCGGCGACCGCCGTACCGCTGACCCGCGTGCGGGGAATGCGGCCGATCCGAATTCTGGTGTAGTCCAGGCTCTCCGCGACCGCGCCGCGGATCACCTCGATCAGCGGCACCGGATGCCGCCAGCGGCGACCGGGCTGCTTGCCGCCCAGGATGATCAGATTCTCGGCATTGCGCCGCGCCCGGGTCGCCAGATGGTCCAGCTGGAACAGCAACTCGAGCTGATCGGCGTTCTCCTCGCGCCGCTCGGCCTGATCCAGCAGCGCCAGCTGGCGATGAACCAGCGCCTGGCTGCGGTGGGCGATGTCGAGGAAGATCGTGTTGATACCGGCGCGGGTATTCGACTCCGCGACGGCGGCCGATACCGCGGCCACCTGTGCTCGGTTGAAGGCCTGCGCGACCTGACCGAGTTCATCGGTTCCGAAGTCGAGCCGGGACACCTCGCTCACCGCGTCCACCGCCTCGCCCGCCGACACTCGGCGCATGATGTCGGGCAGCCGCTCGTCGGCCAGCTCCAGGGTGTCGCGACGCAGGCGACGCATCCGGCCGATGAATCGATTCGCCAGCACCAGGGCCGCGAGAAACGCCAGCACCGAGATCACCAGGACCGCTCCGCCACCGAACAGCGATCCGACCGCGGTGCGATCACCCTCCGACCGGGCCGCGGCGTGCGCGTCCCGGCTCTTGTCCTGCCACAGCTGCAGCAGTTCGGAGCCGACCTGGGCGGAACTGTCCCGCCAGGCCTGCATCGTCATCGGCAGGGCCGGCTGCACCGCGTCCCGCGTGGTGTGCGCGCGCCCGGAATCACTTGTCCGGCTGGATGATTCGGTATCCGCCTCGGCTGGAACGAGACCCCGGGCGGCGATCGCGTCGGCCATCTCGTTGACCTGCCCCCAGGGTCCGCTGTGCACGATCGCGTCGAGCTGCGCCGCACGCTCCCCTTTCAGCACCGTCTGCGCATAGCCGACATGGCCGCGGAACTCACCCAGGTAGTCGGTGAACCGGGTCCGCTGCGCGGGCGTGGACGCCCCGGTCGTCAACGCCAGTTCGCCGACCGCGACGGCCTTGGAGAGGGCCTCCGACGCCCGCAGCACCTCCACGGCGTAGCCGAGTTGTACGGCGATTCCGGCATTCGGCGCCAGCCGCGCGGCGAGCATCGAGGCATCCACGATCGCCGCGATGAACGTGCTGAACAGGCCGAAGGCCTGTTCCGGCGGCGCCTGACCGGAGTCGATGCCGCGGCGCACCAGCGGTAGTTGCGCCAGCAGTTGGCCGTAGGCGGCGATATCGGCTCCGGACCCGTCCTGATTCATCTTCTGCGCCTCGTCGCCTTTGGCGGTGAGCGCGGCCAGGGCCTCGTCTGAGCGTTGCCGGGCCGCCACCAACCGGTCCGCGGCGGTGGGGTCGCCCGCCAGCTGCAGCATCGACAGCCGGCGTTCCTCGCCGAAGGTCGTCATGATCGCGGCGGCGGGTTCGGCGGTGCTGGACGCCAATTCGGCCCAGTCGCGGGCATCGCGGCCCGACCGCACCAGATATCCGGCCGCACCCACGCCGGTGGCGAGCAGCGTGATACTCGAGATCAGCACGATCGCCAGCAGGCGCACCCGCACGCTGACCCGGCCGCGCACCCCGCGACTGACCAGACCGAACCAGCGCGAACGACTTTTCACAGGCAGACCAGGAAGCTTCGACCACTCAACCACGGAAGATCTTCCTGTTGTCGGGCAGCGCCCGCGCGCATTCGGACATCGGCGCACCCGAGCCAACCGGCCAGCTGAGCAACCGGCCCCCACTTCCTCACCGCACCGCCCGAAGACGGCAGAACCACAGATAACGCTGAGAGACTAACCGACCCTCGGAAGCGCTACAGCCGATCGCGGAGATCCGTTGCCGGACAGAGGTTTCCAGCACACGCGCCGGCTCAGCGCGCGGCGGCGACCTCCTTCGGCCGCAGGAACGCCTGCCAGAACAGGTAGAAACCAACCGGCACGATGCCGCAGGCCAGCAGCAGCGGCGACGTCCAGGTGTCGGTCAGCAGCACATCGCCACCGGGACCGGTGGTCGAGCAGATCAGGAAACCGAACAGCCAGCCGATCACCGGCAGCCCCATCGCCGCCGGACGCGTCGCCACCGCGCGCATCCCCATCACCAGGGCGACGTTCACCACCGCCGCGACCGGCGCCGCGATCGGGAACGGCGTGGCGCCCAGGTACAGCGGCAGGTACAGCACCTCGAGCAGTACCGACAGAAACCCGTCGAAGACCAGCACCGCCGCCAGCAACCCGCCCAGCACCGGCCAGACATACCTCGATCCACCGGGCTCCGTCGTCGCCCGGCTGGTCACCGCAGTTGTCACGGTACCGGCGGGAAGCCGAGCAGGGTCAACAGATGACTCTGCAGATCGACGAAACCGTAGAGCACCGACAGGTACAGATCGTGCTGCGCCTGCCAGTTCGGCTTCTGGCTCTCGACGAACGCGACGATGGCGTCCTGCAGGCTCCAGTTGTACATGCGAGCAGTCTAAGCCGACCGGTCCGCGATGCGACCAGCCCGCGTGCCCGATCCGTCGGCGCTCAGGCCAGTCCGGCGAACAGATCGTCCTCGCGGCCGTCGGGACCGACCGGACCGAGCCGACCACGGACCAGCACATAGTGTTCCTCGGGCAGCACCGGCTGGGCGATATTGTTCGACAGCGCGAATTCGCGGCCCGACGGGGCGAGCGTGACCTGAGTGGCATGCGCGCGCAGCGCCGCTCGTTTCGCGGCCAGCACCTCCGACACGTCGACGGTGGTGGTCACGGTATCGCTCGAGACGCAGGCCAGCTCACCGGTCGCGGGCAGCCGCCACCCCCGCGGCAGCGCACCGGGCAGCCGATCGACGGTCCGGCGGGCCAGCGCCTCGGTATGCCGGCGCAGCACGTCGGCATCGGTGACGGTCCAGTAGAGCTTCGGTGTGTCCCAACCCTTTTCGGCCGCTGCCGCCACTGCGTCCATGGTCACCCGATGGGCGCGCAGATGGTCCGGATGCCCGTACCCGCCGCGCGGGTCGTAGCCGACCACCACCCGCGGGCGCAGTCGCAGCAGCACCTCGGTCAGTTCCGCCACCGCCGCCGGACCGGAATCGACGAAGGCCCGCGGGTGGGTCGGAACCATGGGCTTCGGATCGGCGGTCGTGCCCGTCATCCCCGAATCACGCCAGCGACCCGCGCCGCCGAGGAAATACGGCGCGTCGACGCCGAGCGCGGCCAGCGCCGCGGTCAGCTCCCCGATCCGGTAACCGCCCAGCTGATCGGCGTGGGCGCTGGTCAGTTGCGCCCAGCGGTCCCCGATCACCTCGCCCTCCTCGCCGAGCGTGCAGGTCACCACCGTCACCGGGTAACCGCGGCGGCGATAGTGCGCGATGGTGCCGCCGGTGGTGATGGTCTCGTCGTCCGGATGGGCGTGCACCAGAACCAGGCCGCCGGTTTCGGTCACGACAGCCGCCGCCAGGTCGCGGCGCCGCCGAAGATCCCCACCTGGATCGATCCGCTCAGCGACACACCGTCCATCCGGGAACTGGCCGCGGCCACCCCGGTGTCCTGCACGATCGGCAGCACGGTCGCCAACTCCCACAGCCGGGGCTCGGCGTCGCCGATCGCCTTCGGCACGTCGACGCCACGCAGTGCCGCATCGATCTGTGGTTGCAGTGCGGGGTCGCACACACCGGACACATTGCCGGGCGCCTTGCGGACGGCATCGGCCTGCGACGTATCCTCCTGCCCCGGCACGGCCACCGGCGGGCAGCCGTAGCGCGAGGCCAAAATCGTCGCCGGATCCTCGCCGGCCCGCTCCCAGCCGACCACGGCGTCGATCGTGCCGTCGGACAGATCCTTGCCGTACAGCTCGTCGGCGGGCAGGCTGCGGACCGAGGCGTCGATCCCGGCGCTCCGCAACTGGTCGGCGGCGGTATTCGCGACCGCCAGCGTGGTCGGATCCTTGTCCACGGCACCGATCCGGATCGTCAGGGTGCGGCCGTTCTTGGCCACCGGACGCGGTTGCGGCGCGGGCGATGTCGTGGAGTTGCCAGCCGTCGGGGTTTCCGGCGCCCGGCCGAATCCGGCCTCGCCGAGCAATCCGAACGCCTGATCGGCAGCCATCCGCGGTGGCGCGGTCGGCACATAACCCGGATCCGAAGGGGCGAGAACCTGGGCCCGCACCGGCTCCACCCACGCGCCGGTCTCGGCGCCGACCGAGGCCAGCAGCGCCGGATCCAGCAGCCCCAGCACGGCGTGCCGCACCCGCGGATCGGCCAGATCGCCGGTGCGCCCGTTCAACACCAGCTGCATCTCCCGGGCCTGCGGCATGATCGCGGTCCGCACCGCGGGGATCGCGGCCAGCTGCGCCTGCGTCGCGACACCGCCGTGGACGAGCGCCATCTGCGCGTCCCCCGCGCGCAGCGATTCGGCCAGCTGCGCCGCGGTCCCGCCGCGCCGCAACAGAATCTGATCGGGCACCGCCGGTGTGCCCCAGTAGCGATCGTTGCGTTCGAGCAGAATCTCCTCGCGCCCCGCATCGGCCTGCTTGACCCGGAACTGCCCGCCGGAGATCGGGTTCTGATCGATCAGGCCGCGCTCCACGGCGAGCGCCTTCTGGAATCCGCCCGGTGAATCCTTGAGCAGATGCGAGGGCAGCAGATCCGAAAACAGTTGCCGCCACGCGGGATACGGCTGACTCATCGTCACCGTCACCGTCTTGCCGCCCTCCGAGGAGGCCACATCCGAGATCAACCGATAGCCGGCCGGATCCACCGCCCCGGGCTGACTGATCATCTGCTGCCACAGGTACCGGAAATCCTCGGCGGCGATCGGCGCACCGTCGGACCACGACGCCTGATTCTGGATCTTGTAGGTGACGGTGAACGGTTCGGGCGCGGTCACGTCGGCCGAGACCATCAGCGCGTTGTCCGGCACCCAATCGGTCCCACCGGGCACCGTCGGCGAGGGCACCGGCCGGAATGGGCTCGGAAACACCATGGACGCAACGGCATTGGTGGCCGGGGACTGATTCGACCGCAGGTGCGGATTGAAGCCGATCCCGATGTCGTCGACCGCCACCACGACGGTCGATTTGGTCGGCTTGGCCGGCGTCGTCTTCGGACTGTCGGTGCTCTCGATCGGCGGCGGCGGATTCGCGGTGCAGGCGGTGAGCATGCCCACCGCCAGCACCAGCAACAGAACCGCCACCCGCCCTACGGCGCGGCTACCTACTCCCGACTTCACGATCGGAAACCTTAGCGGTGGGAGCGGCGGCCCGGAGACGGCAGCGTGCGGAACCGCGCCGGGCCGCCGGAATCCACAGCCTCAGGCGCCCTGCGCCGCGCGATCGCGGGCCTTGCGCCGCGACGCCTCCCGGCCACGCTCGGTGGCGCTCAGGATCACCTTGCGCACCCGGACGATCTCCGGGGTCACCTCGACGCATTCGTCGGCGGCGCAGAACTCCATCGCGCCCTCGAGGTCGAGCTGCAGCGGCTTGGCCAGGGTTTCCAGCACGTCGCCGGTGGCCGAGCGCATATTGGTCAGCTTCTTCTCCCGGGTGACGTTGATATCGAGATCCTCCGCACGCGGGTTGATGCCCACCACGTGTCCCTCGTAGGTGTCCGCACCCGGCTCGACGAAGAACTGACCGCGGTCGGCGAGCTGGATCATGGCGTACGGCGTCACGGTGCCGGCCCGGTCGGAGACCAGCGACCCGGTGTGCCGGGCGCGGATCTCACCGGCCCAGGGGGCGTATCCGTTGAAGACCGCGTTGGCGATACCGGTGCCGCGGGTCTCGGTGAGGAAGTCGGTGCGGAAGCCGATCAGGCCGCGCGAGGGAACGATGAACTCCATCCGCACCCACCCGGCGGCATGGTTGCTCATCTGCACCATCTTGCCCTTGCGGGCGGCCAGCAGCTGGGTGATCGCGCCGAGGAACTCCTCCGGGCAGTCGATGGTCAGCTCTTCGTAGGGCTCGTGGATCTTGCCGTCCACGGTCTTGGTCACCACCTGCGGCTTACCGACGGTGAGCTCGAAGCCCTCCCGGCGCATGGTCTCGACCAGGATGGCCAGCGCCAGCTCGCCACGGCCCTGGACCTCCCAGGCATCCGGACGGCCGATGTCGAGCACCCGCAGCGACACGTTGCCGACCAGTTCCTGATCCAGGCGCGCCTTCACCATGCGCGCGGTCAGCTTGTGGCCCTGCACCCGGCCGACCAGCGGCGAGGTGTTGGTGCCGATCGTCACCGAGATGGCCGGCTCGTCGACGGTGATCCGCGGCAGCGCCACCGGGTTGTCGACGTCGGCGAGGGTATCGCCGATCATGATCTCCGGGATGCCGGCGACGGCGACGATGTCACCCGCGACCGCTTCCTCACCCGGCTTGCGCTCGACGCCGACGGTCTGCAGCAGCTCGGTGATCTTGACGGTCTTGGTGCCCTCGGCGCTCAGCCAGGCGACGTTCTGGCCCTTGCGCAGGGTGCCGTTGTGAATGCGGACCAGACCGATCCGGCCGAGGAACGGGGAGGCGTCGAGGTTGGTCACATGCGCCTGCAGCGGCTTGCTCGCATCCCCCTTCGGCGCGGGCACGTACTTCAGCAGCACGTCGAACAGCTCGTCCAGATTCTCGGCGTCGGGCGCGCTGCCGTTCTCGGGGCGCTTCGTGGAGGCCTTGCCCTCCCGGCCGGAGGCGTAGAGCACCGGCAGGTCCAGGGCCAGCTCGGCCGCCTCGGACGCCTCGTCGTCGAGATCGGACGCCAGATCCAGCAGCAGATCGTGGCTCTCCTCCACGACCTCCTCGATCCGGGCGTCCGGACGGTCGGTCTTGTTCACCACCAGAATCACCGGCAGCGAGGCGGCCAGCGCCTTGCGCAGCACGAACCGGGTCTGCGGCAGCGGGCCCTCGGAGGCGTCGACCAGCAGCACCACGCCGTCGACCATCGACAGGCCACGCTCGACCTCACCACCGAAATCGGCGTGGCCGGGGGTGTCGATGACATTGATGACGGTGACGCTGCCGTCGGCGTGATGGCGATGCACCGCGGTGTTCTTCGCGAGAATGGTGATGCCCTTCTCGCGCTCCAGATCACCGGAGTCCATCACCCGGTCGACCGGCTCGGCCCGCTCGGCGAACGCGCCGGACTGCCGCAACATGGCATCGACCAGCGTCGTCTTGCCGTGGTCGACATGAGCCACAATGGCGACATTGCGGAACTCGACAGACGACACGTTGAATCCTCCTGCTGAATGAAAGGGTGGCGGCCGACCCGCGCCGTAGCGGATCCGAACAAGACGGGTGGACTCCGAGACTCACCGGGCATGCGGCCAGGTACACAGTACCGAAACCCGGCCGGCGGCCGTTGTCGGCATCGGATTCGTCCCGGGTGCTCCGGGTCTGCCACTCCCGGTCCGACCCCTTAGGCTGGGGTCATGGGCAAGGTGAAGGCCAAGGAGGTCGCACACCTCAAACCGAAGAAGAAGTGCTGCCGCAAGAAGAAGCGCTGCCTGAAATGCCCTGTCGTGATAGCGAAAATGCAGAAATGCCAGGCCGCCGGGGTCAAGGGCAAAGATCTCAAAAAGGCTCTCAAACACGCGCGTGCGGCCTGAGCCGCCTCGGCTGGGGTAGAACCGAGGTATGAGTACCCCACTGCTCTCCGATGACGAGATCGCCGCTGGGTTGCGCGAACTGCCCGGCTGGACCCGCACCGGCGCCAGTATCTCCCGTACCGTCGAAGCCCCGTCCTTCCTGGCCGGGATCGATCTGGTGCGACGGGTCGCCGATTCGGCCGAGAAGGTCAACCACCATCCCGATATCGATATTCGGTGGCGCCGGGTGACCTTCACCCTGTCCACCCATTCCGAAGGCGGTATCACCCGCAAGGATCTGGCGCTGGCCGGCCAGATCGACCGCCTCGCCGATCAGAGCTGACCGGCGCCCACCGAACCCGGCGCGGGCGCCGGTTCCGTCGTGCCCGCACGCTCCCGGCGCGACCCCGCCCGGATGATCCACAGATACGTCACCACCACGCCGAAGACGTAGATCGCACCGAGCCAGGCCAGCCCGCCGGGCCGGGAGATCTCCCAGATCGTCGGCTGGAAAAAGGTCAGCACCCACGGAATTCCGACGATCGTGGTCACCAGCCAGAACCCGGCCACCACCCGGGCGCCCGCGACCGACCGCAACGGCCCGTACAGCAGCCACATCATCAGCGGCAGCAGCCAGACCCAATGATGCGACCAGGAAATCGGCGAGACCATCAACCCGAACAGCTGCACCACCAGCAGCACACCCAGCCGGTCGTCGAAACCCACCGCGCGCCAAGCGAACCAGGCCAGCACCACCGTGATCGCCACCGCCGCCAGCCACCACGGCCCGAACGGGATCCGGTGCCCGGCCACATACCAGGGCGCCCCCGCATCGTGGCCGAGGATCCGGCTCAGCGCGCCACGTAACGACTGATTGACCACCGACCCCACCGGGCCGATGCGGTTCGCGTCCCCCAGCAGCGGCCCGAAATAGGTTCGTGTCTCCGCTGACGACAGCGCACAGGACACTCCGACCGTCGCACCGAACACCACCGCCGACCACACCGCGCTCGCCCACCGCCGCTGCGCGAGGAAATAGAGCCCGGTCACCCCGGGCGTCAGTTTCACCCCGGCCGCCACCCCGACCAGCAGGCCCGACAGCCACCAGCGCGTCGAATACACCGCCGCCAGCCCCGCCAACATCAGAAAGACATTGACCTGCCCGTAATCGAGGGTGGTCCGGGTGGGCTCCAGCCACAGCCCGACCGCCGTCCAGATCATCGCCGCCGCACGCCATCTCGGCTCGGCCGCGGCCGCGCCGAACAGCAGTGCCAGGGTGATCCGCACGCACGCGTACAGCGCCACCACGATCAACCCGAACCACAGCAGCGTCACCAACCCGAACGGCAGCCAGTGCAGCGGATAGAACACCACCGCGGCGAACGGCGGATACGTGAACGGCAGCGGGAAATCCGGTGTCTTGTCGGCGTAGACGAAGTCGTAGAGATGCCCGCTGCCGAGATTGGCCGCCCCCTCGACATAGACCCGCAGGTCGACCACGTCGAGCCCGTGCGGAAGAACGAGCATGAGAACCAGCCGGGCCAGCACCGATACGGCCAGGACGGCCCCTGCCACGCGGAGGTCGGCCAAACGGAGGTGTCGGGTCACGGGCTGTCATTCTGCCTGCGCTTCGCTCCGGCGAGTCCGGGCCCCTCGGGCAATCGGCGAGCGTCGCGCGCGGATAACAAACGCATCACTGTTCACTTGCGTTACAGCGCGATGCGGTTATGTTCTGATAACTCGCCGGGCGTGGTGATCGGAATTCTCGAGCAGTGCGGGCAAGATCACCCCACGGCTGTACAACACGGCGGCACTGTCTTTAGAGTGTCGCGAAGCGATGCCCGCATCGCCCGATGTTCTCGCATCGATGACGAGGTAACCCCGAGGTTAAGGACGGCAACACCAGTGCTTCGCACCAGAGGAACGCGGTTCGCATTGTCCGTGCTGGCCCTGACAGCCGGCGCGACACTCGCCGCGTCGACGACCGCGGTTGCCGAACCGGCACCCAAGCCCTCGGCGGCCGATGTTCCGCTGGTTCCGGAGGGCGTTCCGGTCGACGCGATCGCGTCGCTGGCACCGGCCATCGTCGGCGCCGCCGCCCAGGCGGGCAATATCGCCTCGCCGGGCGCTCAGACCATCCTCGACCAGGCCATCCAACTGCTCGACCGCGCGGGCCTGCCGCCGCAGGTGAAGCAGACGCTGCAGGCCATCGTCGCCTTCCTCGACGGCAGCGGCGGCGGCGGTCCCGACATCCCGAAGAACGGTCCGGCGATCGCGCAGTTCCTGTACCCGACCATCGGGAAGAACTGCATCGGCCCGGGCGCCGACTCGGTCGGCACCGCACTGGCCGTCCCCGGCCCGGCCGAACTGCCCCCGCCCGGCCCGGCCGCCGGGCAGGCCGGCTTCGTCTTCACCGCGCTGGGCACCAAAGGCCTGACCCCGCAGCAGAACCCGCCGATGACCGTGCAGTGGTACAACCTGGACAACCACCGCGGCGGCACCGTGGCACTGACCGACGAGGCGCACATCAACCCCGACGGTCCGGCCACCCTCTCGGCCATCGTCGACACCGGCCCGGGCCGCGTGGTCTCCGTGATCGCCGGGTCGCTCACGACCCAGCCGGCCGCCGATCAGGCCCCGATCACCTGCTCGTTCCTGCCCACCCTGGGTCTGTTCACGGTCGCTCCCGGCGACTCGCAGGCGGCGGCCCATGTCGCGCCGGAGCCCGCCGCGGTCCCGGCCGCACACGTCGCACCGCAGGCCCCCGCCGGCGCCGCCACCCAGCCCGCCGCGGTGGCACAACCGCAGCACTGATCCCCACGGCGGCCGTCACCGGCCACCGATTTCGGCCCGGAGTTCGCGAACGCGACACTCCGGGCCGTTTGCCGTCAATGTGCCGTGGCAGCCGCACGACTGTGGTAGACCGCTAGGTATGTCGACTGTCGATCAGCTCGAACGGTCTGCACCACTCGCTCCGGACACCGGCGTCTCCGCCCGGCGCGGACGATCACGCCGCTCGGTGATGTCGCGACGGTCCTATCGTTCGGTCCTGTCCACGCGATCCCATCGCTCGATCCTGTCGATCCGTTCCGAGCGCTCGATCCTCTCGATCGGTTCGGCCTACTCCATCCTCTCCATCGGCAGCGTCGGATCGGTGCTGTCGGTGGGATCGGCCGGATCGTTCTTCAGCCTCGGTTCCGCGTTCTCCGGCCTGTCGCGGTGGTCGCTGCTGTCGTGGATGGGCGTGCGCGACGCCCCGGAGGCGCGGCCCAGGCTCACGGTCGTGCCGGACGAGCCCGACCTGCTCGCCGACCCGACCTGCCACTGCCAGACATAGGTCGAGGGCCGCGGCTCACCACTGGCCGTATTCGGGGGTAAGGATGGTGTTGACGTCCACCCCCACACCGTCGACCGAGCGCTCGTCGATCTCGATCTGGTGCAGATTCGCGGCCGGGTGCACGAATCCCTTGGGCGTGCCCCAATTGTGTTGCCAATACCAGGAACCCAGGCCGGCCACGTGGGCCAGTTCGATGGTCGGCGCGTTGGCGTAGACCCCGACGTTCTCGTTGCCGAGCACCGACTTCCAGCCCTCCAGATACGGGGCGATCAGCGTCGCGAAGTCCACCGGCGTCGGATTGTCGTCGATCGACGCGTAGATCGGGACACCGTCCGGACCGCCCGCCTCCCGGTGCAGCTGCAGTCCCCGGTCGGCGTGGCGCTTGCCGGCTTCGAGCCCGCCTTTCCAGTCCGCGGTGGCACCCTTGCCGAACTGGTAGCACGACACCACCGTGAGCCCGGCGGCGTGCAGCGCGTCGACCTCACTCGCGCGCAACGGTTTTCCCGCCATCCACTCCGCGCCGGGACGGCGGTCGGAGACGTAGCGAATCGCGCCGGCATGGCCGGCCGCACGGATCGCCGCGGCGTCGGGCACGCCGCCGGCGTAGTCGAGCAGAGTGCCGAGGCCCTTGTCGGCGACCGCGCGGGGCGCGACGGCCGCCGGGGCGACTGCGGCCAGACCGGCGGCCGTCACGGCGGCGCCGGCATATCCGAAGAGGGTGCGGCGGGACATCGGAACGGAACGCATCGAAAACTCCTTCGCGCTACAGCGATATAGAGATCTCACCTGCTGCCGGCCACCCCGCGGACCGGTGGAAATGCCAGCTTGCCCGGCGCGCCTTCCCCGACGACAACGCCTGTCATCCACGCGCCGGAAGCCTCGAACGTGGACTCATTTCACCACACCCACATGTGAACCGCTAGACCAACCACGTCACATGAACACCAGAGGTAACAGGTCAGGAGATGGCCGCGTCGATGCGGGCGGCCACGTCGATCGTGCGGCCGCGCGGATCGGCCAGTTCACCACGGATCACCTGGGCGACCTGCGCGGCGATCTGCTGCCGAATCTTGCCGACCGATCCCAGCACCTTGGCCCGCCACCCTTCGGCCTGCAGTTCGACGCTGACATCACCGCTGCGTGGTGGCGTCACGTCGACGACGATCAGCAGCGGGTCGGCGGCACGGGCCACCAGCACGAGCGATACCTCCACCTCGGCGCGGTAGCGATTGGCCTTGAGCACGTCGACGGTGATGTCGAGACCCACCGGGATCATCAGATCGAACGACACCGGGGCATCGCCCGTCCGCCGCGACAACCGGGGCATCCGCACGGTTCCGGACACCTCGACGGTCGCCGCATCGCCCGGGCCGGTACGGATCGGGCCCACCTCGATCACGCGCCCGGCCAACCCCTCGACCACGTCGCGCACCCGGTCGGCGGTCACGATCAACGGGAAGAACCGCCGCCCGAACTCGCCATAGTCGATCCACTCGAATTCCGCGCGCGCCACATGCTCGGACCGGGTCCCGTTCATGATCGCCTCGATATCGAAGACCCGGCCGCGCCGGGCCGCCGGATCGGCGAGCATGGCGTTGAGCCGGCTCGCGACCTCGCGCCGAACCAGCGAGGCGATCGGGTCGAGCAGGACGTCGACCGCCGCACCGACGGCCTCGGCCCGGACCGCGAAACTCACGTCCCGCGAACGCACCCGGGGGATGTCGATCACGATCAGCAGCGGGTCGGCGGTGCGCGCGTGCAAGGTCAGGTCGATCTCGACGGTCGCTTCGATCCGAAACTGCTGACCACCCAGAGTCACCGTGAGGTGCATCGATACCGGCACCCGGACCTCGAAGGTCACGTGCGGTTCGCTGCGGGCGATGACCGGCTTGCCGACCTTGCCCTCGGCCACCAGGCCGGCCAGGCCGGCCGGACCGATCGAGAACGGCCCGATACTCATTCCCCGCCCGGCCATACCCGACACCGCGGCCTCGATCCGGTCGCGATTGACCGCGTGTACGACGAAGCGTTCGCCGAACTCGGAGTAGTCGATCCATTCGGTTCCGTCGTGCGCGCCGGGCTGTGCCATGTACTCCCACTCCTCGCCAACGATCACCTACACACGCGATCACCTACACACGCAGATCCCCGTCCTGCGGATGAGGGGACAGCAGGACGGGGACCGCAGACGACGGCGCTGCCGGGCGCCGCCGGGTACATCGTAGGGTCCGGCGTCGCGACACCTCCCCCACCGAATCGTGGTCGCCCACCACTGGACGAAAACGTTTCACATGTGGCCGAACCCGACGATACCGCTGATCGTTGCCGGGTCGTAGCGGTGAATTCGCACGGCGCCGCGCTCGTTCCCGCCGATCGTCGTCAGCGAACGGTCGCTCGCGGCGATGACGAAGTTGGTGTGCTGACCGAACGGACTGCCCGGCGCGTAGATCACGACATCACCGGGGCGCGGCCGGTATCCGGAGTCCACCGCCGCGAATCGCCCGCTCACTTCGTAATACTCCTGCAGGGTCGCCACGCCGGGAATTCGCCACGATCCGGAATTCGGATTCGACAGCGGGTGCCCGGCTTCGCGCAGCACCCAGCTCACGAAATCGGCGCACCATGGCTCATCCACGCCCTGTGCGTATTTGTGCCCGTTGCCGGGATCCGCATATTCGGTGCGCAATACCGTGACGACGCGGTCCCGAGCCGGATCGAGCTCGGCCGCATCGACGTCCGGGAAGGCCTCGAGCCGCTCCCCGGCGATCGCCGCGGTCCGATCCCGCCACCACGGCAGCCCGACCACCACCCCCGCCGCGAGCACGCCGACCACCACCAGGGCCACCGGCAACAACCAGCGCGTCCACCGGACGTCCCGCCCCTGCGCGACACCCATGAATTCCTCCGTCCCCGACCGGTTGTCGGCCTCCCTGATAGCTAGGACGCGCGATCGGACGGGAAGGTTCCCGAGCGGAATCGAGCGCGATGGATCGCGGCTGGTCGCCTGCGCCCGATCCGGCGGATCGATAGACTGCACGCACGCCGCCGAGCTCTGGGAGGACGTCGCCGGTGGATACCCTGTGGACCTTCGTGGTGGATCATCGCCGGCAGCTGCTCACCGATTCGTACCTCCATGTGTCCGCGGTCGTGCAGTCGGTGCTCATCGCCACCGCCGTGGCGGTCCTGCTCGGCATCGCCGTATTCCGCAGCCCGTGGGGTTCCGCCGCGGCCACGGCCGCCGCCAGCATCATCTTGACCGTGCCCTCGTTCGCACTGCTGGGGCTGTTGATACCCGTCCTCGGCCTGGGTGTGCGACCGACGGTGGCGGCACTGGTCCTCTATGCCCTGCTGCCGATCCTGCGCAACACCATCATCGGGCTGGCATCGGTGGATTCGGCGGTGTCGGATGCCGCGCGCGGAGTGGGGATGAATCGCCTGCGCATTCTGACGCGGATCGAATTGCCGCTGGCCTGGCCGTCGATTCTCGCCGGCATGCGGGTCAGCACCCAGATGAGTATGGGCATCCTGGCCATGGCCGCGTACGCGAAGGGCCCCGGCCTGGGCAACCTCATCTTCACCGGACTGGCGCGACTGGGCAGCCCGACCGCCGTGCCGCAGGCCCTCACCGGCACCGTGCTGATCATCGTGCTGGCCCTCCTGCTCGACGCCGCTCTGGTGCTGGTCGGCAGGCTCACCACCGCGAGGGGAATCCGTGACTGATACCGCGACCATCCACACCGAGCATCCACCGGCGGAGATCGTGCTCGACTCGGTGACCAAACACTATCCCGGACAACGTGATCCGGCGGTCGACCGGATCTCGCTGACCATCCCCGCCGGCGAGATCGTGGTCTTCGTCGGGCCCTCGGGCTGCGGGAAGACCACCACCATGCGGATGATCAATCGGCTGATCGAGCCCACCTCCGGCACCATCACCATCGCCGGACGCGATGTGACGGCGGTGAATCCGGATAAGCTGCGCCGCCGCATCGGCTACTCGATCCAGCAGTCCGGACTCTTTCCCCATATGACCGTGGCGCGCAATATCGCCACCGTCCCCGGACTGCTCGGTTGGGACCGCAAGCGGGTGAGCGCGCGGGTCGACGAAATGCTGGAGCTGGTCGGGCTGGATCCGGACACCTTCCGGAGCCGGTATCCGCGGCAACTGTCCGGCGGTCAGCAACAACGGGTCGGGGTCGCCCGGGCGCTGGCCGCCGATCCGCCGGTGCTGTTGATGGACGAGCCCTTCGGCGCGGTCGACCCGATCACCCGCGGCCTGCTGCAGGACGAGCTGTTGCGGCTGCAGACCGAACTGCACAAAACGATCGTGTTCGTGACCCACGATTTCAACGAGGCGGTCAAACTCGGGGACCGGATCGCCGTGCTGGGCAACCACTCCCGCATTCTGCAGTACGACACGCCGGCCGCGATCCTCGCCGACCCGGCCGACGAGACCGTGGCCGGATTCGTCGGCGCGGACGCGGCGCTCAAACAGCTGACCCTGGTCCGGGTGGCCGATGTCGCCTTGCGGGACTGCGTCACCGCCACCGAGGACGAACCGGTCGCCGCCCTGCGCTCCGCGCTGGCCGGCCCCCATCGACAGTGGGGGCTGATTCTGGATTCCGACCGCCGCCCGTTGCGCTGGGTGTCCGAACCGCAACTCGCCCGGGCGGTTTCACTGCGGGAGGCGGGCGTGCCGGTCACCGGGACCGTGACGGCGGACGCGACCCTGCAGGCGGCCCTGGAGTCGCTGCTCGCGGAGAGTACCGCCACCGCGGTCGTCACCGACTCCCGCGGCGCGTACCTGGGCCTGGTGTCGGTCGACACCCTGGTCGCGCATTTGGCCGGTATGCGAGCGGAACACCGTGCCACCGGGGCCGATTCGGGCGGGCAGTCGTGAGCCCGGTGAGCCGGCACGAGCGCCGCGCCGATCGGATCCGGCTGTTCGCCCAGCCGGTGCTGGCGCTGGCGCTGGCGGCCGGGGTGCTGGTTTGGGCCTTCGACCGCACCCTGACCGCCACGCAGCAGGCCAGTATCAATGCCGCCGACATCGTCACGGTGGTCCGTCAGCATGTGGCGATCACCGCGACCGTGGTGGTGATCGTGGTGCTGGTCTCGGTTCCGTTGGGCACCTTGCTGACTCGGCCGCGGTATCGGCGGCTGACCCCGCTGGTGGTCGGCATCGCGAATATCGGTGCGGCCGCGCCGGCGATCGGGCTCATCGTGCTGACCTATCTGTGGACCGAACGGACCGGCTTCTGGGTCGGTGTCGCACCGATCGCCTTCTACGCGCTGCTTCCGGTGCTGCGCAACACGATTCTGGGTTATCAGCAAGTCGATCCCGCCGTGGTCGACGCCGGTCGCGGCCAGGGCATGTCGGCGCTGACGGTGTTGCGGCGCATCGAATTTCCCCTCGCCGTGCCCTATATCCTGGCCGGCCTGCGCACCTCCCTGGTCCTGGCGGTCGGCACCGCGACGTTGTCGTTTCTGGTCAGCGCCGGTGGTCTGGGCATCCTCATCGACACCGGATACAAGTTGCGCGACAACGTAACTCTCTGGGTGGGTGCGATCCTCGCGGTGGCACTGGCCCTGCTGGTGGACTGGCTGGGCGCGCTCGCCGAACGCTTCCTCGAACCCCGGGGGTTGCGATGAGCCGAGCGCCGCGGCTGCGCGGGATGCGCCGCTTGGCTGCCACCACGGCCGCGATGCTGCTGACCGGTGCCGTCGCCGCCTGCGGCCTGGAGGCCGGCGGCGCGGTGCCGCTGCCGGTCGGGCCGGGCAGTATCAGGCCGATCGCCGCACTCGAGGGGGTGCCGATCACGGTGGGGTCCAAGGATTTCACCGAACAGAACATTCTCGGCTACCTCATCGAATTCGCGCTCACCGCGGCCGGGGCCCAGGTGCGGGATCTGACCAATATCACCGGGTCGAACAGCCTGCGCGATGCGCAGCTGCACGGCCAGGTCGATATCGCCTACGACTACACCGGAACCGGCTGGATCAACTACCTGGGCAACGAGGTTCCGATTCCGGATTCCACCGCGCAATTCGAGGCGGTGCGCGATGCGGACCTGGCCGGTCACGCCATGGTGTGGGCGGATCCGGCGCCGATGAACAACACCTACACGATGGTGACCAGCGCCGACAACGCCGCCCGCACCGGCGCGCGCACGATTTCCGATTACGCCCGCCTGGTGAACTCCGATCCCAGTGCCGGACCTACCTGTCTGGGAACCGAATTCAGCGTGCGGCAGGACGGGTTTCCCGGAATGGCTCGCAAATACGGCATCGACCCGAATCGGGTGCACAAGCAGATCATGCAGGATTCCCTGGTGTACTCGGCCACCGCGAACGGCACCTGCCGATTCGGCGACGTCACCGCCACCGACGGCCGGACCAAGGCCCTCCACCTGGTGCAGCTCGAAGACGACCTCGACTTCTTCCCCAAATACAATGCGGCCCTGGTGATGCGGAAATCCTTCGCCGACGCGCATCCACAGGTGATTCAGGTGATGGCACCGATCTCCCGGCTGCTCACCAACGAGACGATCACCGAACTGAATCGCAGGGTCGACGTCGACGGCGCCGAACCGGCCACCGTCGCACGGGACTGGCTGGTTCAGCAGGGTTTCGTCACCGCCGGATGAACGTTCAGGCCAGTGCGGTCCGTACCGCGAGCCAGCGGCCGCCCGGATCGGCATAGCCGTGGTACATCAGCGGAATTCGTTGGTCCACACCGAAATAGCGGAACACCGCCAGCATCGCCCGGCGTACCGAGTCGTCGGCGAAATCGTCGATCCGGCGCGGTCCGATCGGCCGCTCGGGTAGCTGGGCCAGTCGCGCCATCTCCGCGGGATCACAGACGTCGAGCCCGAGCGGGCCGTCGGCGATGTAGTGATCGTGGAAGATGTGGCGCAGCCCCCGCTCGTCCGGATGCCGGGCGACCCCCGGCAGCAGCCGGATGCCGGCGCCCGGCAGGGTGCGCGATTCCAGCGCCTCGGTCAGATCGGGGTCCGGATGCGGACCGTCCGAGACCGGCGCCTGTTCGAGCAGATGCAGCATGTACGCGCCGCGCACCCGGGGCTCCGGGACGACGAACAGACTCACCATCGGATCCTGCGCGGAATCGGTCAGGCAGATTCGGATATGGCTTCGATCGCGAGGTAGCCGAGGCGCGGGGATGGGCTGGAGGGAAATCACCGGGTCGGTCATGCGGACTCCTGGCGGGGAGGGCCGTCGACCCTCCCGTGAACGCGCGGATACGAGGTCCGAAGCTTGCCGACCGCCGAGTTACCCGACTCGGACCGATCTCCTCCGCGGCCGACCGTTACCCCCGAAATTATAGGAGCCCGGATCGGGCCGCGACATCCGGAATTCGCTATCCGGTTGCTGAGTGCTACTCGGTCAGGCGTTCATCAGCCGCGGGAGTCCGGCCAGTTCGGCGGTGATCCGGGCCCGCACGGCCGGCCACTCCTCGTCCAGGATCGAATAGAACGCCGTACTCCGTACGGTCCCGTCCAGCCCGCGCGAATGCGCCCGCCGCACCCCGTCGCTGGTCGCGCCGAGACGTTCGATCGCCATGCGCGAGCGCACATTTCGCATATCGGCGCGCATCGCGATGCGACGCACCCGCCACACGTCGAAGGCGTGTTCGAGCAGCAGCAGCTTCGACTCCAGATTGACGCCGGAGCCGCGGGCCCGGGGCGAGAGCCAGGTGTTGCCGATCTCCGCCGCATCCGGTACGGCCAACAGCGGATCTCCGGTCGGCATACCGTGCACGATCGGCCAGACCATCGGGCCCTGCCAGTAGTCGAACCGGCAGAACCGGGTCGAACCCAGCACCCGGTTGTCGGCGATCGACACGATGGCGAACGCCAGCGCGGACCCCACCGCGTGGGCGGCCGCGGCCTGGGCGATGTAGTCCGCCGTCTCGACCGGGCCCTGCGGGACGGGAGTGAACGCGAACGCATCGCGATCCACGGCGCTCGCCTCGGCGAGCCCCGGAACATGGTGCGGTGCCAAAGGTTCCAGCCGCACGAGGCGGCCGGTCAGGATGACGGGTGCAGGCACGTTCCCTCGATCTTTCGGGACGGACTCCGGACACGTCGAACGATCGTCACACCGGCCACAACGCTCCGGATCGACGACCAGTCCTGGCGCGCCGGCAGCAGCATCGGACAGTGAGATGAACGATAACCGAACGTGTGCTGTCGACGCTGCAGGTGCGACGTAAATTCCACGCCCTCGACCGCGTGTCGCTCGGCGCGTCGCGTTCCGCCGGGCGGGCGAGCCACGACCGTCCACATCCGGTTATCGGGTCGACACGAAACCGTTGCCGGAGCGGCCGAATCGCCGTCGCCCGGCGTCGTAGCCTGGGTGCAACGACCGGGGAGGGCGGCATGACCGAAGCAGCGCGCGCGGCGATCCTGCTCGACATCGACGGTCCGCTCAACCCCTACCCCCGGCCGGCGTCACCACCACCGCACGGATATCGCCCATATGTCCTGCAGCACAGCATCATCGCCGCGATTCCGCCGATCGAACAGCAGGTGCTGCTCAATACCGGCCTGGGCCGCCGGCTACTGGATCTGGCCGAGACCACCGACGCCGAACTCGTCTGGGCCACCGCCTGGGAATACGCGGCGAACACCGTGATCGCTCCGGTCCTGGGATTGCCGCCGCTCGAGGTGATCATCTTCGAGGACACCGGAATTCGGCATCGCGACGGCCACCACGGCAAGTTGCCGACCATCGACCGCTGGGCCCGGCGACGGCCGCTGTGCTGGTTCGACGACGAATTCCAACCGGCCGACCAGAGCTGGGCCGATCGCCGCACCGACACGGGGGCGCCGACCCTGCTCGTTCCGGTCGACCGCCATACCGGGCTGACCGACGACCACCTCGACATCGCCCGCGCCTTCCTGGACCGGCTACGAGGCCCCTGATCGGCGACTGCGCGGTCGGTCCCGCGGGGGTGCCGGGGGAAGTTCCAGCAGGGCCGCCACCGCGAGGGCAGCGCTCTGAACCGCGCTTTCCATCGTCGCCGACCAGTCGGTGCGGGTCCAGTCCCCGGCGAGCAGCAGGGTCGGTACCGAGGTGCGCTGACCGGGACGGAGCCCGGCGGTGCCGAGCGCCTGCGAAAAGGTCGCCTTCGGCATTTTGACGACATGGCCGTTCACCACCCGCGCGTCGGCGGCCTCCGGGTAGTAGCGGCGCAGCAAGGCCGTCTGCTCGGCGACGATGTCCTCGCTGTTCTTGTGAATCTGCTCGTAGGCGCCGCTGGTGGTCAGGCAGTACAGCCAGGTCCCGTTCGGTTTCCGCCCGTGCATGCGCTGCCGGTCGAACACCTCGTCGATCACTCCGGTTCCGCCGATGATCGCCTCCATGGCGCTGCGGGTACCGAGTGGCCGATCCAGGTACAGGTTGGTGCTGACGATCGGAGTCGAGCCCAATTTATCTGCGGCGGCGTAGATTTCGGCATGCTCGGGCAGCTCGTCGAGCAGACCGCGGATCCGCGAATTGGGCACCGCGCAGATCACCGCATCGGCGGGGACGGTACCGCCGTCGGCCAGTTCGACGGCGGTGACAGGGCCGTTCTCGATCCGCACCCGATCCGCCACCGCGCGGAAGCGCACCTCCACCCCGTGCCTGCGGAAGACCTCCTCCGCGCCGGTGACGAAGAGCGTGTCGAGATCGACCGTGGGGTAGCCGATGGTGACCGCGCGCCGATCCCGAATTCCCAGCCGGATTCCGGTCGCCAGCACGTCGGCGAAGACCTTCGCGCATTCGCGCTGCACCGGCTCGGCGGCGATGCCGAGCGCGAGCCAATCCCACAGCGCGGTCCGTGCTTTCGCCGGCATACCCACTCGCTCGAACCACTGCTCGGTGGTGATGTCGGCCAGATCGTCGGGCTGGAACAGGCACTGCCGGCCCAACCGGATCGTCGCACGGGCCGCGGCGAGGCGTTCGAGCGGGCCGGCGTCCGGATGCGCGCCGAACAGCGTGCCGAACGCGCGTAATCCCTTGGTGTGCAATGCCGTTGCCCGGCCACCGGGCCAGCGCAGCGTGCCGCTGCCGGGAAATTCCAGATACCGTTCGGTGCCGACGCTGCGCAGGTAGCGGAACAGGTGGTGGTAACCGCTGGCGATCACATGCTGCCCGTTGTCGGGCACATCGTCGACCTCGGGCACCGTCATCGCCTGGGTGCGCCCACCCAGGCGTGCCCGGCGCTCCAACAGGGTCACCCGCTTGCTGGCCTCGGCCAGCCACACGGTCGCCGCCAGGCCCGCCAGACCGCCACCGATCACCACGTACCGACGCGTGTCGTGCATTCGAACCTCCGTGCGGGACAGCGGGTTTGCCCTCGGCACGAGACCACTCGCCGCGCGCCGGATCGGGTCCCGATCACTGTAGGCATGCCCACGAACCCGGTCAACGGTGAGATAGATGGTTTCACATTCTCGCACCCCAGCGATGGGCAGTCGCACAGTCGTCGGCAGCGAGACAATGGCCCGACAGAACGGCCCGACAGTCCGACGAGCAGACGGAGTCAGAATGCAGTTCATGGTGCTGAGCCGCCGCCGTACCGAGGAGTTCACCGACGCCGATTTCGAGCGGGTGCTACCCGCTGAGACCGACCATGTCCGCAAGCTCTACCTCGACGGTGTGGTCCGCCAGATCTGGTTGCGCGGTGATGTCGCCGGCGCCTGCTTCACGATCGAAGCCGAGGACGCCGATCGGGCACACGCGATCGTCGCCGAACTCCCCATGGCCGCGGCGGGCGTTTCGGAGTTCACCGTGATTCCGCTGCATCCCTATCGCGGGTTCGGCGGAGTATAACTCGACAGCACCGCGACATCGCGGTCGCCCGAGGGCGGTAGGGCCCCACTCGGTCCCGTCGATCCGGGCGGTAGGGTCGTCGCCGTTCGTCGGATCCAGGGTTCGCCCGGGAGGTGGGGGTTGTGATTCAGCTGTCGATGCGGCCTGCGGTCGGGTTTCCATCGAACGGCCGGGGTTCGGTATACCGGATCTTCGAGGGCGTCGGCCGGCACGCGAACGAGAACACCGGGCCGGCACCGGATCCCGTGTATGTCGAGCGCGATATGCCGGCGAACGGCTTCGCCGAATACCGTGCGCTGCGCAAGCGTGGCGGCCGTGCCTTCGTACTGTGGACCGACTCGTCGCGGCAGCGTGTCTTCGCCCGGGTCGCCACCAGGACCAGCACGCGCTGGGGGCCGGCCGTCTTCGAAATCACCGGTGGCGCAGGCGAACCGATCGGCACCGTCATGCGGGAACCGGGGTGCCGAGGGGGACGGTTCCGTACCCGCTGGACGATCACGCCGGTCGGGCGCGAGCCCATGGTGGGCCACAAGGGCCAGGCCGGCTGGTGGTTCGTGTGGTGGTTGTTCTTTCCGATCCAGGCCGCCATCGCGGCGTTGATGATCGCCTCGATCTTCCTCGGCGGTGGCGACGGTGACCTCGCCCGGATGCCGCGGCGAATCCGCTGGCGCGACAACGTGACCGGCGCTGTCACCCTGGACTACGTCGACGACGTGCTGCGGGTGACCGACGGCACCGCCTGGGACCGACGGCTCCCGACGGCCCTCGTCACCCTGCTCGCCACATATCCGGGTGTGCTGGCCGGGCCCGCATGGGATACCGGGCAGCAGTGAAACGCGGCTACCCGCCGGGCGTCGTCAGGGCCTCGATCCCCCGGCCGATCAGCAACGCGCCCACCACGGTCGCCAGCACCGTCATCACCGTGCGGTCGTTGGCGACGAGCCAGGTCTTGGCCGCGGCGAGCGGTCCGTCGAGTCGGTCGCCCGCGATCAGATAGGCACCGATCGGGGCGATACACGAAGCGAGGGCGACCGCCAGGAATATCGCGCCCGCTCCGACCGCCCGGGCCGCCGAGAGCCTGGCCTCGCCGATATCGAGCCCGCCCATGATCCCGGGAACCAGCGTGCTGACGTCCAACACCACGAGCGCGAGACCGATCCCGAACGCACCCGCGGGGGTGACCCGCTCGACCCGCTGGAGCGCCCGGTTCGGGCCGCGCTCCCGGCCCGCGCGCCGTCGCCACAACCCCACCGGGACCGCGATCAGCGCGCAGCCGAAGCAGATTCGCAGGATCGAGGCCGCGGTCGACGGATGCTGCGGGAGGACATCTCCACCGGAAGTCGCGCCCACCAGCAGCGCCACCACGGTGACGACCACGGCGAACCCGCAGATTCGTCCGACGAGATATCCGACGCTCTTGGTGCGCGCCTGCCCGGAGACCAGGATCAGGACCGCCACGATGATCGGCAGCGGGCTCACCGCGATCGCCACGGCCAGGGGGAGAGTTCTGCCGATCACGGTGCCCATCCGCCGTTCCTTTCCGGCCGTTCGGGCGACCACGGGATTTGCGGACTACTCGCTACACAACTCTCTCAGGCCGTGAAAGATATCGAGCCGACGATCCGTAGACCATATCTACCTGGGACTCTATGCCATATCAGAATTTTTTGTACATGGTTGCCGGTAATTCCCCCAGTCTGCGGGGGTGAGCGGTCGAACCACAACCCGGCAGTACAGAGGTGGCCTGAGCAACGGTGGCCGCAGGCGCTCAGACGGGGGTGGCGAGGGCGCGCAGATCCGCGAATGCGCGGTCGAGGTGTTCGTCGACGTCGACCGACGGGTCACGCATCCACTCCGCGGTCGCCTGTTCGAAGGCCGCCCAGCCGGTTCGGGCAGCGAGGCCGGCCGACCGGTCGGCGACGCCGCGCTCCCGCAGCGCCGTCGCCAGCGCCTCGGTGAGCAAGGCGAATTTGGCCAGCTCGCGTTCGCGCAGCGCCGGCGTGGCCGCGATGACCTCGGACCGCGGCACGGAGAACGAACGCTGTTCGGCGATGATCCGTCCGGCCGCACGAAAGGCGTGCAGCAGGACGTCCAGGGGTGAGAGGCCGGCGGGGGCCGTGCGGACCGCATCGGTCAGCAGGACGCGGATCTCGGCTTCGTTTCCGAAGAGGACCTCCCGCTTGTCGGGAAAGTGCCGAAAGAAGGTGCGCTCGGTGACCCCGGCGCGGGCGGCGATCTCCGCGGTCGTGGTCCGGTCGTAGCCACGGTCCCGGTACAGCTCGAGCGCGGCCTCTTGCAGGCGGCGGCGCGCCTGCTTCCCACTCCGCGGCATTCGTCGAATCTACCTCATCGGTCAGTAACTGACGCAACCCATAGTGACAGTTACTGACACTATGGGTTAATGTCAGTAACTGGCGCTACGTTGGGCGCCGCCACCCGACCCTCGTTTGGGAGAGATTCATGCACGTCTTCGTCACCGGCGGTTCCGGACAGACCGGGCCCGCTGTCGTCAGCGAGCTCATCGCGGCCGGACATCACGTCACCGGGCTGGCCCGCTCGGACGCCGCGGCCGCCAAGCTGAAGGCCCTGGGCGCGGTTCCGCACCGCGGTTCCCTCGACGATCCGGAGAGCCTCCGCCGCGGGGCCGCGGCTGCCGACGGTGTCGTGCACATGGCCTTCGGCGGCGACTTCAGCGATCCCGAGGCGATGATGCGACGCGACCGCACCGCGATCGAAACCCTCGGCCGCGCTCTGGAAGGTTCCGGGAAACCTCTGGTCAGCACGTCGGGAACGCTGGTGATGCCGACCGGCCGGCTCACCACCGAACAGGACGAGCCCGATGCGGCGGGCGCCGCCGCATTCCGGATCCCGGGTGAGCGAATGTGTTCGAGCTTCGCCGAGCGCGGAGTACGCGCGAGTGTCGTCCGCCTGGCCCCGACGGTCCATGGCCCGGGCGACTACGGGTTCATTCCGATGCTCATCGCCACCGCGCGAAAGACCGGCGTCTCCGCGTACATCGGCGACGGCGCGAACCGATGGCCGGCGGTTCACCGACTCGATGCGGCGAAGTTGTTCCGGGCGGCGCTCGAGCAGGCCCCCGCGGGAAGCATGCTGCACGGTGTCGCCGAAAGCGCGATCACACTGCGCAGCATCGCGGAGGTGATCGCCCGCGGTCTCGGCCTGCCCACAGCCTCGCTGACACCCGACGAGGCGGCCGTTCACTTTTCCAGCCCCGCGCTGGCGCGTTTCTACGGCACGGACGCACCCGTCTCGAGTTCCCACACCCGCGAGTTGCTCGGCTGGGTACCCACCCACCCCGGCCTGCTCGCCGACATCGAGCACGGCGATTACCTCACGGCGACCCCGTCGATCCCGTTCCACTGAGCCGCCATGCGACGCGCGGCTCGGTCCGCGCGAGCTAGACCTCGAACATTCGGGACGGGAACTGGTCCTGAGCCCAATCCGCGGACATCCCCAGGTCCAACCACACCCGCTGACTCGGATCGGGCTGATCGAGTCCGGCCCAGATCCAGGTGAACGTGCCCGCCAGCACCTCGCGACGCCGCCCGGGCGCCCGGACCGACAGTGCGAACGGCACGCCCAACGCGGCCCGGCTCACCGTCAGATACCCGTCCGCCTTGGGCTTTCCCGCGATCTGGTGCCGTGGCGTGTCGTGCACCCAGATCCAGTCCACCCGAGTTCCCTCGATCTGCGCGGTCAATGTCCGCAGGATCTCCGCGCGCAGGGCGGCGCCCGGGTCCGTCCCCATCAGCAGCAACGGCAGGCAATTCTCGGCGAGCAACTTCCCGACGTCGTCGCGCGGAGCGGTGTGATGCGGATTTCGGTGATACGCCCCGGTCAACCCGCCCCGTTCATCGACCTCATATCGCCCGCGCACGGCGCCGGGCGGCACGAAACCGTTCGGATCGTCGACCCAGGCCGGATCGATGTCGACCACCGATCCCCCGGGATTCGCCGCCGCCGCATCGACCAGCGCCTGCGGTGGACGCCGGCCTGGCGGCGGTGATTGCCTCTTCCACTGCGGCGCAGGATCATTCATCGGCCCGATTCCCCCCATGTCGTTCGGAATAGTCGAGGGACCAGCGTAGTCCACTCGCCGCTGCCGATCCCGGCACGGATCGACCGGCCCCGGCACTCGAACGAGCACTGCGGCGTCGAATTTCCGCCAGCTGCGGACGAGATCGACCACCAGAATCTGGACCATGACCGCCGACCCGATGACGACGCTGCACGCCTTCTACGCCGCCGAGGCCGAATACCTCACCGCGGGAACCGGATTCGACCGAATGGCTCGCCATCTGGCGCCCGATGTCGTCATGTATCAAGCGCACAGCCTGCCCTACGGCGGACAATGGCACGGCCACCACGGATTTCGAGAATTCATCGCCGCCATGGGCGAAAGCTGGGACGGGTTGTGGTTCGACGACCAGCGTTTCGTCATCGACGGCGATCGTGTTGTCGTGCACAGTCGCGGCCGGCTACGAGCCCGCCGCACCGGCCATGTCCTGGAAACCTCGCTGCTGCAATGGATCGGTTTCCGTGACGGTCTGATCACCGAATTCCGCCCGTACTATCACGACACTTCGGCAGTACTGGCCGCGCTCGGCGAACCGGTGGCCGGCTGACTCACGGGCCGCACGGACACTACCGCACTCCGACCGGGGCGGTGGGTGGCCATTCGAGCGGTTCGATATTGCCCGGCTTGCCGGCGGCGTCGCTGCCCCAGTCGAACAGTGGTGACGGTGGGCCCCATCGACGCGGCGACGCGAACGATACGACTGCGGAACCGAAATCGACTCCCTCGAAGGAGGTTTCGGCCTCGAATGCGGCGTCCTGGAATGCCGCGCGAGCACGAAAGGCGGCGTTCCGGAACGACAGCCCACCGGGGAAGCAAGCACCCTGGAACCATGCGTTGTCGGCGAAGACGGCGCTGCGGAACGAGACCCGGGCCGAGAACGCGGCCCCCTCGAACGAGGTGTTGGCGCAGAAGACCGCGGCCTGGAACCCGGCCGGACCGGTGAAGGTCGCGCCCTGAAACCATGCCGCACCGCCGAATTCGGACCGCCGAAACGATGCGTCGGCGCGCATGGTCGCACCCTCGAAGGAGGCGTATCCGGAGAACACCGCAGTCTCGAAGGACACCGAGGACAGGAAGTTCGCGCCGCGAAACGAAGCCTCGGCCTCGAACCGCGCGCGCTGGAAGGATACGTCGGCCGCGAATACCGCATTCTCGAAGGACGTATCACCCGAGAATGTGGCGCGCCGGAACGAAACCTCGCCAAAGAATTCGGCGCCCCGGAAATCCGCATCCTCCAGACGTGCGCCGCTCAGATCGAAGTCGTTGTCCGACCAGCGATACGCGGTACCGCGACGCAGATGCGCAGCGAGCACCCGAACGATGGTCTTGCGGACCTCACTGTCGTTCTGACGATATTCGAGATGCTGTTCACGCTCCGGATAGTCCTCGGCCGCAGGATGTTTGACAATCTCCTTGGTCAGATGACCGACCCCCGCTTCGGGCGGAACCGGCAGGCGCAGATATCCGCACAGCACGTCGATACATTGTTGCCGCCGCAACCCCTCCGACTCGTCGGCGACACCGGCCATCGCATATACGCCCGCGATCCGCACCGCGACATCCGTCGCCCCGAGTTGCGCTGCGGCAGCACCGAACCGCTCGACGAACCGCCCCTGCTCGAGATCGCGCTGACGGCGATAGGCGATGACCAGCGCGACGACACCGCCGACCCCGCCGACCACCGTGAAGGCGAGCTTGGTGACATCGATCGGGCTACCGCCGGCCCGCCCCGGATGGAAGACCAGAATCAGAACCGTTTCCGCGATCGCGGCGAGCGCCGCTCCGGCCACCACCGCCGAGGCGACCGCCAGCGACAATCTCATCCGGCCCGACCACCGCGAAACCCGAACCGCTCCCCCGCGTAGGCGCGCCCCGACACCCCGTACCAACCGCATCGCCCGATTCTGCCGCATCCCGCGCCGGGTCGCGGGGAGCGGATCAGCCGGCTTGATCGGCCGACAAGGCTTCCTGGACGTCGAGGAGTTCTTCCCCGTGCGCCCGCGCCCATTCGGTCAGCATCGAAATCGGCTCGTGGAGCGTCCGGCCGAGCGGGGTCAGACTGTATTCCACCCGTGGCGGCGCCTCGGCGTAGCGACGCCGATCGACGAGGCCGTTGCGCTCCAGCCGGCGCAGGGTCTGAGTCAGCACCTTCCGGGAGATTCCGCCGGACAGAGCGACGAGTTCGCTGTGCCGCTTGGGGCCGTCACCGAGCGCATACAGGGTGACCACGGACCACTTGTTCGCGATGACCTCGATCGCCGTACGCGCCGGACAGTCGGACATGAACATGATTCCGGCAGGGGGGCTCACCGTCCGAAGGTTACCAAAAGGTACCTTTCGGATTCCTAGCGTTGCCGGCATGCATATCGCAGCTGTGATCCTCTCCGTCCTGCTCGCTCTGGCGATGCTCCACTCCGCAACGACGAAGTTCACGCGCCCGGAGTGGTTGCGCCGATTCGCCGAAGCGGTGCACCTCACCACGACCCAGCTCACCGTGCTCGGCAGCCTGCAGATCGCGGCGGCGGTCGGCCTCGTCTGCGGCATCGGGTTCCCACCCCTCGCGATCGCCGCCGCGTTCGGGCTGGTGCTCTACTTCGCCGGCGCGATCGGCGTCCACCTCCGCAGCGGCGATCGAAACCTGCTGGGAGCCACGCTCTTCCTCGTCTCCTCGGCCGCGACATCGGTCGTGCTCGTGCTCGACGCGACGGCCTGATCCCATCCGCCTGCTACCGCCGGCGCGTCGTCATCGGCCGCGCCGGCGCTCAGTCCCGAGGTCGGAGATCGACCACGACCTTGCCTCGGACGTGTCGCGACGCCTGCAGTTCGACTGCCGCGCGGATGTCGTCAACCGGAAAGGCCGCGGCGATCGGTACCCGCAGCCGGCCGTCCGCGACGAGGCTCGCGATGGTGTCGAGCGCGTCCGGTGCGGCGTTGGCCCCGTTGGCGGCCGAGACCCCGTCGACCACCGCCGCGATGGTGCAGATCCGACTGTCCGGTACTCCTAGCTCACGGGCGGCATATACCGTTTCCACCCCGTGCAGATCGAGTGCCGCGGTGACCGGTCCCGCATCGAGATCGCGGACCCGCGCGGCCAGTCCGTCGCCGTAGGCGACCGGTTCGGCGCCGAGGCTTCGCAGATACTCCGCAGTCGACGGCGAGCCGGTACCGATGACTCGCGCACCCGCGATCCGAGCCAGCTGGACGGCGAACACCCCCACCCCGCCGCCCGCGCCACCGACCAGCACCGTGTCCTCCGGACCGAGGTCGAGGACGTCGAGAGCGGCGGCAGCGGTACTGCCCGCGATCGAGAGCGTGGCGGCGGTGCGATCGTCCACCCCGTCCGGCGTGTGATGCGCGACGCCACTGGTGATGTTCCCGTTCGCCTCGACCACCACGAAATCGGCGAGCGCTCGGGACAGAGCCGCCCCGAACACCCGGTCCCCGACCGCATAGCCGGTCACGCCCGCGCCGACCCGGTCGACCACTCCGGCGTAGTCGGTTCCGAATCCGGCGGGCAGGCTCAGGCCGAACCTCGCCGCCGTCTCGGCGTCCGCGGTCATGAGCCAGTCCATCGGGTTCAGGCCGGCCGCCGCCACTCGGACGCGGATCTGCCCGTCGCCGGCCTCGGGTTCGGGCACATCCTGGACAGTGAGTATCTCTGGGCCGCCGAACGATTCGAGTCGGACCGCCCGACTCGTGCCGCCTCCGAACCCATCGCTGTGCTGCGTCATTGCCGTCTCCTCGTGTTCGACACACCACCTGCCGCGCTGGACCTGTTCGCTCCGGCGTAGATCATCGCAGGAACGACCGTCCACCAGTGAGCACCGAGGCGAGCGGTTGCCGACTCGATATCACCGGCAACCACGTGCCATACCCTCGCCGGGCCAGGTCCGGACCGAATCGGCCATCGCGAATGCGCCTGTCACCAAGGCACTGTTCCGGCGTCGTCGAAGAATCCGCCGGTCGGTCCGTCGTCGGGGAGGGTCGCGAGGTGAATCGCGATCGCCGCGCCCTGCTGCGGGGTGCGGTAGCCACGGTGGCCGTTGAGGTCGGTGGCGGTGAAACCGGGGCAGCCGCAGTTGATCAGAATGTTGGTGTCGCTCAGTTCTTTTGCGTATTGGATGGTGACCGCGTTGAGGAAGGACTTCGACGGTGAGTAGGCGGCGGAGAGGGGGCCGGTCTCGGAACCGGGCGTGGTCTGCAGGGTGAGGGAGCCGACGCTGCTGGACATGTTCACGATCCGCGGTGATGGCGAGCGGCGCAGCATGGGCAGCATCGCGTTGGTGACGCGGATGACGCCGATCACGTTGGTTTCCACGGCCGCTCGTACGGTCGCGGGGTCGACCGTGGTGGGCGCCTGCGGCATACCGCCGGTGATCGCGGCATTGTTGACGAGGACGTCGAGGCCGCCGGCCCGGTCGGCGACAAGTTCGGCCGCGGCGGCCACACTCGCGTCGTCGGTTACGTCGAGCGGTACCCCGAACGCATCGATTCCGGTCGCACGAAGCTTCTCCACCGCGGTGTCGCGCCGATGTGCATCCCGCGCGCCGACACCGATTCGCCAGCCGAGGGCCCCCAAGCCCGCCGCGATCTCGTATCCGATTCCTTTGTTCGCGCCGGTCACCAACGCGATCGTCTGTGCACTCATACCGTCGATCCTGAACCGGCCTCGGCTGCCGCGTCCAAGACCGACCCGGTGCCCAGCCATACCGCACGGGTATCGGCCGCGGTCAGCGCCGGATACGATGCCTCAGTGGAGACTCGGGAGTTGCGATACTTCGTCGCCGTCGCCGAGGAGTTGCACTTCGGCCGGGCGGCACAGCGGCTCGCGATGGCACAACCACCCCTGTCTCGGGCGATCCAGCAGCTCGAACGGCGGCTCGGAGTGGAATTGCTGCACCGCACGTCGCGCGGGATCACGTTGACCGAGGCCGGATCGGTGCTGTTGCGGGAGGCCCGGGCCGCGCTCGACGCGGTCGACGCCGCCGAGCGCCGCACCCGCCGCGCGGCCGCCGACCGGCCGGGCATCGTGCTGGCCACGAAGGCCGGCGCATCCAGCGAATTGTTGTCGAAGCTGCTGGACGCGTACGCCGCCGAACCGGACGCCGCCCCCGTCGAGGTGATGCTGTGCGGGCCCGGCGAACAGGAAAGACTCCTGCGCGACGGCCGCGCCGACGTTGCCCTGCTCCACCGGCCCTTCGACTCGACGGCCGGATTCGATACCGAGGACCTGCACACCGAACAGCAGGTCGTGGTCCTGCCCGCGGGGCATCCGCTGGCCACGCGGTCCCAGCTGTCCATGGCCGAAGTCTCCGCCCTGACGGATCTGCCGCTGCCGCGCTGGCCTCGACCCGACGGGAGCTACCCCGACGGTCCCGGCCCGCAGGTTCGCGACCACACGCAGCTGACCCAGTTGATCGCGCTCGGCCGGACCTGTGCGGTCATGCCCGAGTCCGTCCGGACCCACCTCCGCGCGGGCCATGCCGCCGTGCCGGTACCGGACGCACCGGCAGTCACGACCGTCGTCGCCTGGCCGCCGCACAGCAGATCCAAAGCCGTCGCCGACCTCGTTCGCACGGCCCTCCGCATCTGACCGACAGCGATATCACAGGCTAATCGTCTGCCGACCCGGCCCGCCGGGCCAGCACCCACGTACCCGGCCCGGCCGCGGCACCCGGACCCGACAAGGGGGTCACGTCGGAACCGGCAACCGGCTCCCCGCATGCCGAGCAGCAAACCTGCGGGGTGAACGCACCGCCACAACCCTTGTGGACCAACCGCATCGGCGGCCCGCCCGGTGGGGTCGCCCACTTGTCGCCCCACGCCATCAGCGCCATCAGCACCGGAACCAGGTCCTGTCCCGCGGGGGTGAGGTGGTACTCGTGCCGCAGCGGTCGCTCCCGGTAGACCCGCCGCTCCGCGATGCCGTTCTCGACGAGCGCATCGAGCCTTCCGGTCAGCAGATTGCGTGAGATACCGAGGTTTTCGGCGATGTCGTCGAACCGGTTCACGCCCAGATAGAGGTCGCGGACGATCAACGGTGTCCACCACTCCCCGATGAGCTCCAACGCCTGCCCGATCGAGCAGTGCATCTCGGCGAAGCTGGTTCGTTGCATCTTCCCAGTGTAGAGGGTTGCTTCATTGAACTTAATCGGGATAGCCTCGAAACCTCGTTAGTTCAATGAAAGGACCCTCCGATGCCGTTCGTGGAATTGTTCGTCCCCAAGGGCTCACTGGATCAGGAGCAGCAGCAGAAAATTGGTGAGCGCCTGGTCTCCGAGGTGATGCTGGCCGAAGGAGCGCCGGACACCGAGACCGCCCGCGCCATCTCCTGGCTGGTGATCAACGAGATCGATGCCTGGTTCGTGGGCGGTCGCCGGCTGCCCGCCGGAGAAAAGCCGAAATACGTGGTGCGAGTGGGTGTTCCAGCCGGCTCGATGAACGACGACAAGCGCACCGACATCGTCGAACGGGTCACCCGCGTGCTCGCCGACGCCGACGACGAACCCGCCCGATTCGCCGACGCCGGTACCGCGTGGGTGCACATCAACGAAGTACCGGAAGGCAATTGGGGAGCGCGCGGGCGAATCGTACGCACCGAGGACATCGTCGCCCTGGTATCGGAGAACTGACAGCTCGCGGATTCGGATACCGATACGGCACGACGAAGCATCGGCTGCGCTGCACCCGGCCCGCCGGACCGAGCGGCCGGCAGTAGCGGGCGTGCACCTTGCGCCCGGTCAGCCCCGGAACCGCCTGCCGTGCTGCCCGATCACATACCGCAAAGAGGCCGGCGCAAGACCCCGAACCACCCGCACATCGACTGAGCCCCGCCCGGCAACCGGACGGGGCTCAGTCTGCTCCCAGACTCGCACCAGCCCAACCATTACATCGGCCACCGCGGAGAGCCACGCGTCCCGACCACCGAAACCGATGGGACACAAGGACTTCGGGGATACCGGCGAGCCCACCCCGTGGCCTTCCGGCCGCGCCGCTTCGGTCACTCCTTCTCGGACATCGAAACGAAACTCGCCTACGGGGACGTCGAGTATCCGCTGATCGCTCGATTCGCCAACGGTCGCGACTTTTGCCGGCGAACACACTGGTCTGCAGATTCTTTCGCGGCAGCGGGGGGCGGAAATGACGATCGTGATATTGACCTCGAGTGGCGTCGAGGTTCGAAGATGGTGGCATGACAACCACAGAGCCCGGCCGGACCGAAGATATCGCCGCCATCCACGCCGTCGTCGCTGCGGTGGACAAGGCACAGCGCACCGAAGACGCCGACGCCTTCCTCGCGCTGTTTCACCCCGATGCCATCTGGACCACCGGCGCCGGCAAATTCCTCAACGGGCTCTCCGAAATCTCCGAGTTCACCCGCGCCGTACTGCCGGGCGCAACCAAGGATGGCTACGCCACCTACGAGCCCTTCTTCATTCGCTTCATCCGACCGGACGTGGCCGCGGTCAAGGTCCGCCAGCAGTACTTCAACCACAGCGGCGAACTTCGGTCCCAGGGCACACCGCTGTACGGCATGACCAAAGAGGAAGGCCGCTGGCTGCTCACCTTCTGCCAGAACACCCCGGTCGCCGACCATTGACCGGAAGGCTCCGACGCGCCGCCGCATATGGATCCAACCCGGCATGAGATCGACTGCCGCGCTCAACATTCTGTATCAGCTCCCATGACGGTGCCGAAGGAGCGATGAGCAGGACTCGCCCGCGCACCGCACAGGCTCGCGCATCGGCTGGGGCACCACAACGCCCGCCGCGAAACCAAAGCTGTCATCACATGATTCGGGTGTCGCGCGGTGGGCGGCCCGATCCGGCGACGTGCCCCGCGACTGGCGATGGGACAGCCCGACCAACCCGACCGGACTGTCCCGTAACGCACAATGCGGCTACCGGCGGCTGGGTGCCGCCGGTAGCCGGTCGTTATGCGCGGATCATCGCTCGAGCAGCGCGCGCAGGGCGCTGATCGAGGCCCGGCGCTCGTAGGCGATCCAGGCGAAGATCGCAGTGAGCGCCAGCGGGAACGGAGCCAGTTCCGGGGTGCCGGCCAGGAACGCGTTGAAGCCGGCGGCGAGGAAGGTGACGATCGCCAGGCCGATCGCGGCGGCCGCGGTCAGTCGGGGCACCATCAGTCCGATCCCGCCCGCGACCTCGGCGAGACCGATGAAGACCAGCAGCGCCAACGGGATCGAGAAGGCGGTGGCGTTGTTTTCCATCAGGGTCTGCGGGATGACGAGCTTCGGCCCGCCGGAGGCGATGATGAAGAACAGACCGAGCACGATCTGCAGGGTCCACAACACACGGTTGCGGATCTTGCCCGGACGGACGGCGGCGGTGGTCTGAGTGGCGGTGATGGCGGTCATTTTCTTGTTCCTTCTTGGTCGGTCGCGCCGGGTTGGTGGCGCGGTCACCAGTTCGGACGGAGGCGGTCCGGAAAACTCATCGCCGCAGCCGAAAGAATTTTCACCGCGCCGTCGAGTCGGCCATCGCACCGCGCGGGCGAAACGACTGGGCCCCACCCGCACATCGGGTGGGGCGCCTCGGCGGAGTCGCTACCAGCGCAGCGATGCAAGCACTGCCCACTTCTTCGCAGACGCCGCTCCGCTGCGGAACTCCGAAGCCCGACAAACCTCTGCCTCGCTCGTCAAGTCGACCGGCGCCACGGATGAGACCGAATGTGCTGTGGTTCCGATGGATTGGGAAAGGAACCCTCGGTGCTCACGGATCAACAGCGAAACGAGAGGTCAGGTACTGTCTCGCTCGTGAAAGGGCACGAAACTCGATACGTCTGCTGTGTCTGCGGTGACCCCGCGGCCGCGGAGTCGTGGGACTACGTTCGAGTCGGGCTCGCGGAGCCGGACGGGCGCGATGGCCGGCCCGGCATGGTGCAGAGTCTCGGCGCACACGCGTCGTGTCTACGCCGGGTGTTCGTCGTTCAAGTCGAGGTCAAACACCCCGATTTTCGTTGACCAGGCGCGGGCCGGCCCAAGCCCACCGGACACAGCAACCCCCACCAGCAGCGAAACGGGCGCTGCCTACACATCGAATCTGAACTCGACAGAGTTGCGTAGCCGGACCACCACCTGGACCCAGTGCGTTGGCCGTACAAGCCACGGAGACCTAGCCTCCGCAAGCCACGACCGTGATTACTTACGTTGCCGCCCTAGACTTTACGTATGACGATCGAGATCGTGGACGTGACGAACGACGACGTGGCCAAGGCCATCCGCATCGATGAGGGTCACTTCGCAGATGTGAAGGCGACAGCAGTGTCACCCGGCAAGTTGACGAAGACCCTCGCTGCGTTCGCCAACGCTGACGGCGGTGAGCTGTTCGTCGGCATCGCCGAGGGGCAGGATCGACAGCCGCCCCACCGTTGGGAAGGTTTCGAAAGCGTTGAAGCGGCCAACGGTCACATTCAGGCGCTCGAAAGCGTGTTTCCCCTGAGCGGCGAACACCGGTACGAGTTTCTCAGGTCCGCATCATCATCCTATCCAGGCCTTGTCCTACATATTGAGATCGACAAATCTTCGTCAATCAAGAAGGCGAGCGACGGAAAGATCTATAAGCGTCGCGGGGCCCAGAATCTACCGCTGACCTCTCAAGACGAGATCGAAGTTCTGAAACGAACCAAAGGAATCAGCTCTTTTGAAACTGAAACCATTTCCTATCCGGTAGAATTCCTAACCAACTCCGAAGCCGTAATAACGTTCTTGATAGATCTGATTCCAACAGTGGACCCTGAGGCGTGGCTTAAGAAGCAGCTTCTTATCCGTGCTGGGTTGCCCACAGTTGCTGCGGTCTTGCTCTTCTCCGACGAACCGCAAACAGCACTCCCCAAACGTAGTGGAATAAAAGTATACAGGTACCAGACCACCAAGCTTGAAGGGACACGAGAGACTCTTGCCTTCGACCCCATAACCATCGAAGGCTGCCTATACTCACAAATATACGCGACAATCGACAAGGTTATCGATATCGTACAGGAGTCGAAGGCCGTAAAAGTCTCAGGTATGAGCGCTGTAGTTTACCCCCGGGAAGCGATCCATGAAATTATCACCAATGCGGTGATCCATCGCGATTACGGCATCGCTGACGATATTCATATCCGAATATTCGATAACCGCATCGAGATCGAGAGTCCAGGCCGCCTTCCGGCACATATAACTCCATCCAATATTCT
>NZ_BAGM01000107.1 GCF_000308855.1 Nocardia veterana NBRC 100344
CGAAGCGCGCGGCGCCCGCGCCGGCCCACCAGCCCGAGCAGATCGCCCAGCCCGCCTCCGGCCCCTCGACACTGCCGATCGCGCCGGTGACCGCCTCGCGGCCCGCCACGTCACCGGCCGCGAACAGACCGGGAACAGTTGTGGCGCAATCGAATCCGATAACTCGCACCCCGCCCGAGCCGCGCACGGTGCCCTGGAGCACCGGCCGCAGCGGGACCCGGCCGAGCACATCCGGGCGCGAGCCGGACTCGGAATCGGCGGGCAGATCCACACTCGTCGTGCCCACCGGAGCCGCGGCCGCGGGTCCGTACCGCACCGAGCCCCCGCCCGGTAACTCGGCGTAGATCCGCCGGCCGTCGGCCAGGGCGGCCAGCGCGGTGCAGCGCACGTCGAATTCGTCGCCGTCGAGCGGCGCACCGGACTCGTCGTAGAGCGTGGTGAAGCGCGGTTCCCACCGCCGGTCCCCGCCCACCAGGCTGTAGGCCGTCGAGAACTCCATCCCCGACAGCTCACCGCCCGCCTCGGCGGCCATCAACAGCCCTTCCCCCGTCGCCACCTCGGTCCCGGCGCCACCGGACAGGAATGCGCAGCCGCCCGTGGCCAGCACCACCGCACCCGCTCGTACGGTCCACCTCCGGTGCCGGCCGTCCAACTCCACCCCGGTCGCCCCGCACACCACGGCATCGCCGTCGACCAGCAGCTGGATCGCCGGATGCCGGTCCGCGATCCGGACACCGGCCGCGGTCAGGTGGCGTCGCAACGCGGTCAGATACCGACGGCCGTCCACCACGATGCGCTGCGGCACCGCGACCGCGCCCGGGCGCAGTCCGAGCAGAGCGGCGAGCCGCACGGCGGACTCCCCCAGCACCCGGTCCATCCACTCCGGATCGCCGAGCCCGCCACCGCGCGCGAGACCGCGCGAGACCGCCGCCTCACGTTCCGGACCGTGCGGGATATTCCACAGGGAGACAAGCCCTTTCGCCGTCGGACCGGCGGCACCGCAGCGGCCTTTGTCGACCAGGATCACGCGAGCGCCGGCCGTCGCCGCGGCCGAGGCCGCCCACAGCCCCGCCGGACCGCCCCCGATCACCAACACGTCGGCGGTCGTCTCGTCCCCCGTATCCGGCCGGTCCGCGTGGGTCACCGACCACCCCCGCACCCGCCTCGGCACCGCCCGCGTACCGCGCCGCTCGCGACTGCCTCGCGAATTGTGCACCGGCTACGGCTGCTCACAAAGAAAAATATTCGGCCACAATTCATCCGACCGCAACTGTTACGCGGCGCTCAATTCCACCATTGCGTCACCAATAGGTAACCGGCGGCCACGAACACGACCATCGATCCGAAAAATGCCGGAAATCCCCGACGTCGATCGGAAAATATCTGCGCTCCCAGCGCCAGCGCCGCCATTCCGATATGCCAGCCCACACTGCTCGGCCCCGGCCCCGGAAATCCGCGCCGCGCGCCCACGATCGCCGCCCCCACGACCACGATCGCCAGCACGACCACCCCGGCCGCGACGGTCCCACTCAGCGCTCGGACGACTCTCACGAGGCGACCACCTCGACCCCGCTCGCCTTGTCCACCAGGCGCTCGAATTGGCCCGGCGCGGTGGTGCATTCGGCCAACTCGATCGGCTTGTCCGCACCGTGGTAGTCCGAGGAGCCGGTGGTGATCAGATCGAGCTCCCGGGCCAGCTCGCGCAACACCGCGCGGTCGGCCTCGTGGTGATCGGGATGATCGACCTCCAGTCCGCCCAGTCCGTGCGCGGCCAATTCGCGGATGTCGTCGAGGGCCAGCAGCCGGCCGCGGGTACGGGCCCGAGCGTGCGCGACGACCGTCACCCCGCCGGCCGCCGCGACCATCTCCACTGCCTGCCGCAACGGTGTGTCGGCCTTTTCCACGTAGTAGCGACCGCGCGGCGCGAGCAGATCCGCGAAGGCGGCTCCGACCGTGGGCACCACCCCCGCTTCGACCAGTGCCCGGGCCAGATGGGGCCGGCCGGCGGCCGGACCCGCGGCCGCGAGGACCGCGTCCGGATCGATCGGCAGCCCGTCGGCCACCATCAACTCGGCCATCGCGCGCACCCTGGCCACCCGCTCGCCTCGCAACCGTTCCCGCTCGGCGGCGAAGGCGGCGTCGTCCGGATCGAACAGATAGGCCAGCAGATGCACCGGCACCGGCCAGCCGTCCTCCCCCATCCCCACACACGACATCTCCATCCCCCGCACCAGGCGCAGACCGGCCGGCAGTGCGGCGACCGCTTCGTCCCAGCCGGACGTGGTGTCGTGGTCGGTGATCGCCACCACGTCCACCCCCGCGGCCGCGGCCGCTCGCATCAGATCGCCGGGAGTGTCGGTGCCGTCCGACGCGGTGGAGTGGGTGTGGAGGTCGATGCGCACGCGCTCCATATTGCCCAACGGCGGCGGATCGGCAGCGCCGGACCCGGCCCCGCGGTACCGGCGCTGCGGCAGCGGCCCGGGCGCCCGGCCGCTAGCATCGCCGACGTGCCGTCCATTCCGCCACTTCCGCCGTTCCGTGGTTCCGGGAGGTCGCGGCACGAGCCGCGGTTGCCCCGAATTCCGGTGCCGACCGCGCGTGCCATCGTCGACTGCGGGGTCTACATCGACGGCCACCGTCAGCCCGGCCATACGACACCCGCCGCGGGTTTGGCGCAGGTCCGGGCGGAAGGCAAGGGTTTCGTCTGGGTCGGCATGCACGCGCCCGACGCGGATCAGATGGCCGAGGTGGCACAAATATTCGGTCTGCACGAACTCGCCGTCGAGGATGCGGTGCACGCGCATCAACGACCCAAACTCGAACGCTACGACGACACCCTGTTCCTGGTTCTGCGCACGGTGAAGTATCTCGAGCACGATCCCAATTCGGTCAGCGAGATCGTGCAGACGGGCGAGATCATGATCTTCATGGGCGCCGATTTCGTGGTCACCGTCCGGCATGGCGAACATACGGCGCTGAAGGTGGTCCGCGAACAGATGGAGGAGCACCCCGAACGCCTGGCGCTGGGCCCCGGCGCGGTCCTGCACGCGATCGCCGATCACGTGGTCGATACGTATCTGCTGGTCACCCAATCGGTGGAAGACGACGTGGAAACCATGGAGGAAGAGGTCTTCACACCTCGCAGCCGGCTCACCATCGAGGCGATCTATCAGCTCAAACGTGAGGTCGTCGAGTTACGGCGGGCGGTCAACCCGCTCGCGCTGCCGCTGCAATTGCTCAGCCGCAGTGCGGAACTGCCGCTGCCGAAGGAGATCCGCCGCTATCTACGCGACGTCGCCGATCATCACACCGCCGTCGCCGAGCGGATCAGCGACTTCGACGAGGCGCTCAGCGCGCTGATCAACGCGGCCCTGGCGAAGGTGAGCGTGCAGCAGAACACCGATATGCGCAAGATCTCGGCGTGGGCGGCGATGGCGGCGGTCCCGACCATGATCGCCGGGATCTACGGCATGAACTTCGAGCACATGCCGGAGTTGAAGTGGACCTACGGATACCTGCTCGTCTGGCTCGTGATCCTGGTCATCTGCGGTGCGCTGTTCATCGCGCTGCGCCGCAACAAATGGCTGTGAGCCTTACAGATTCGCCGCGGCCCGGCCGGGATCGCGCACGTCGATTCCGGCCTCCGTCCACGCCTCGCGCAGCGCCGCGGCGCCGCGAATCCGGACCCAGGCCGCCTCGGTCGCGGTGATCGGCGTGACCGACAGGAACCGCACCGGCTCGGCCGGATCCGGCAGCGGCACCTCGGGAATCTCCGCGGTACCCAGCAACGCCGCCGTGAAGGGCGCGTTGCGCCACATCGGTTCTCCGAGATCCAGCAACGCATCCGCCTGCAGCACAACACCTTCCACCGCCGGCGCGGCGATCAGCACACCGAGCCCGCGGGCCAGCCCGGCCGGCGCGCCGCCGCGCAGGGTGAGGACCAGCTCGGCCCGAGGTCCGCGGACCGGGTCGGCCAGGGCCGCGGCGGAATCGGTCATCGGATGCCGGGAGCCCCCGAGGGTGACGTAGTGCACGAGCTCACCGTCGGGTATGCGCAGGATTTCGATCGGTTCGAGACCGAGGAAGGTCACCGACGCCGAATCGAAGCGGGTGTCGTCCCATCCCGCCGCCGAGCGCGGAATATCGAAATGCGACAGCACCGCCGCCCGCACCTGATCGAGTTCCATGGGTCTACCGTGCCACAGCCCCGGACCGCCGCCGACGAGCGCCGGGGCGAGGTCGCGGCTACAGGGCCAGCCGGGCCAGCATGTCGCGCGCCTGCTCGGCCACCTTCGGATCGCAGAGGACGTCGTAGCGGCCGGCCACCAACTGCATGGTGGAGGCGAAGTCGCGAGTGCCGCGGGTGGCCGCGTACGGGATCACCGCGGAGATCAGCCCGAAGATGACACCGCCGACCAGACCCACGACAAGCGGCCCGATCACCCCGCCGGTGGTGAACAGGCTCAACAGCAAACCCAGGAACAGGCCCAGCCAGGCGCCCGAAACCATGCCGCCACCAATGACTTTGCCCCAGGTGAGCCGACCCAGAACTCGCTCGACCTGCATCAGGTCGACGCCCACGATGGTCATGTTCTCCACCGGGAACTGGTTGTCGGCCAGATAGTCGACCGCCCGCTGCGCCTCGGCGTAGGTCGGATACGAGGCGACCGGCCACCCCGACGGCGGCGTCGGCAAGCCGGGCCGATTGCGATTCGTACTACCCAACGGATTGGTCATAACTCTACGATCCTAGGTCGATATCGCCGTTGCGGCTGGATGCGACGACCGCACCGCCGCCCCGCGTGTCCGATTTTACCGGCGAGCGCGGAAAACGGACATCGATATCACCGGACCGATCAGGCCAGCCGGACCTCGGCGGTGGCCAAGCCGAAGATCTTCCGACCCGCCGACTTCGCGCCGATCACGACCACCGCGGTACGGGTGTGCGGATCGAGAGATTTGATTCGCCCGCCGAATTCGACCGCGCTGGGCGACGCGGCCTCCACCACCGCGTAATTCGACAGCCGCACGGCGTACCGGACGAGCGCACCCGGGTCACCGAGCCATTCGGTGACCGAGCCCGCGCCCAGCGCCATGGTGAGCATGCCGTGGGCGATGACGTCGGGCAGACCGGCGAGCGCGGCGACGCCCTCGTGCCAGTGGATGGGGTTCGCATCACCGGCGACACCGGCGTAGTTCACCAGATCACCGCGGGTCAGCCGGACGGTCCGGCCCGGAAGCACATCCCCGACGGCGACATCGTCGAAGCGAATCACGTTGTGCAGCGCACGGTTTCGCACCACATCCGAACGATTCCGGTTGCGGGGTGGAGCGGCGGCGAGCAATTCCGCCTCCGACAACCCCGCCGCCGCGGACGGCGCCTGGATGCCGTGCATGATCACCCGCTCGATCGCGTTCCCGATTCCGGAATCGAGATCGGCACCGGTGACGCCGAGCGCGGTGGTGTGCATGATGTGGACGACCGCGCCGGACTCGTCGGCGAAGGTGTTCGTGACGGTGATCAGATCCTTACCGGCGACCGTGCGCACCGCGGTGACCTCGACATCGCTGACCAGACGATCGCCGGAGACGACCGGCCGGTAGAACTCGAAGACCTGATCGGTCTGCACGTACACGTCGTATCCGGTGATGACGCGTTCGAACAGCCGGCGGTTGGCGAGCATCGCCGGAATCGACAGGAAGGTGGGCGGCGCGACCACCGCGGGATAGCCGTACTCGGCGGCGACCTCCTCCCACCGATGCACCGGACCGTAATCCTGCACCGCGCGGGCGTATTCGCGAATCTTCTCCCGCCCGACCTCGTAGTAGTCGTCCGCACGGTAGCCGTAACCCACCAGTGAACGTGTATACGCCGCCACGTCGGTAGTTGCCTGCGTCAACCCACACTCCTCGAACTCCGAATTGCCGAGAAGCCTAGGCAGCGGGCACCCGAGCGCCCACGAATCCGGTTGCCATTGCCCACATTTCACGAGCCGGGCAGCGCCCGGTTGTGACCCGTGGTCGAATCTCGCCGAAACGCCGGCTCGATGGCCACCTACCCCGCGGGCGGCACGAAACTCGTTGTCCGCGTCATGCCGGCCGCGCGCCCCTTCTCCGCCACCACCTGCGCCATCTTCGCGCTGGCCTCGTCGATCATCTCGTCGCCGAGCATCACGGCGCCGCGCGCGCCGCCCGCGGTCGAGGTGTGGTAGGCGTAGGCGTCCAGGATCTCCTCGGCGCGGTCGTAGTCGGCCTGGCGGGGGCTGAAGATCTCGTTGCAGGCCTCGATCTGAGTGGGATGCAGCACCCATTTGCCGTCGAAGCCCAGGGCGGCCGTGCGAGCCGCGGCGCGCCGGAACCCGTCGAGGTCGCGGATCTGGAGATAAGGACCGTCGATGGCCTGCAGGCCGTGTGCCCGGGCCGCGAGCAGGATGGTCATCAGGATGTGGTGGTAGGCGTCGCCGGGTTCGTACCCCTCGGGCTGTTCACCGACCACCAGGGTGCGCATATTGATACTGGCCATGAAGTCGGCGGGGCCGAAGACCAGGGTCTGCACCCGCGGGCAGGCGGTGGCGATCTCGTCGATATTGCGCAGGCCCGCCGCATTCTCGATCTGCGGTTCGATACCGATGCGGCCGACCTCGAGGCCGTTGGCCTTCTCCAATTGGGTCAACAGCAGATCGAGCGCGCGCACCTGGGCGCCGTCGATCACCTTGGGCAACAGGATCGCGTCCAGATCACGCCCGGCGCCCTCGACCACGGAGATGACGTCGGCGTAGGTCCATTCGGTGGTCCAGTCGTTGACCCGTACGACCTTGATCTGGTCGCCCCAGCCGGGTGAGTTCAGCGCGGCGACGATATTGGCCCGGGCGGCGGCCTTGGCGGACGGAGCGACGGCGTCTTCGAGGTCCAGGAAGATCTCGTCCGCGGGCAAACCCTTGGCTTTGTCGATCATCCGCAGATTACTGCCGGGTACGGCGAGCACCGAACGACGCGTTGACATGGGCGGCTCCTGAATCGTCTCGCGGGGCTGCACCACATAGCCTTGCAGTTATGGCAGCAACGAAAGTTTTCGCCGCCAGGCTGGCGGGCCTGGTGGTACTGGGTCCGGACGGCGAGTCTATCGGCCGGCTGCGCGACGTGGTGATCTCCATCCGCTACGACCGCCAGCAACCTCGGGTGCTGGGACTGCTGGTCGAGTTGCCCACGCGCAAACGCATTTTCGTGCCCATGCTGCGGGTGAACGCGATCGAGCCGAACTCGGTCAACCTCAACACCGGCACCGTCAGCCTGCGCCGGTTCGAGCAGCGCCCCGGCGAAATGCTGGCGCTGGCCCAGGTCCTCGATTCCAAGGTGCGCGTCGCCGATCCGGAACTGCCGGATCTCGAGGGCATCGACGTATTCGTGGTCGATCTCGGCATCGAACAGAGCCGCACCCGCGACTGGGTGGTCTCCCGGGTGGCGGTGCGCGGCCACCGGCGGCTGGGCCGCCGCCGCGAGGTGCATGTCGTGGAGTGGTCGGATGTGCGCGGACTGACCCAGCACGAACTGAATCTGCCCGGCCAGGACGTCACCCAGCTGCTCGGCCAGTTCGAAGGCCTGCGCCCGGCCGATGTCGCCCATCTGCTGCGCGAGCTCCCCGAGAAGCGGCGGATCGAACTGGCCCGCGCCCTCGACGACGAACGCCTCGCCGACGTGGTGCAGGAGCTTCCGGAGAACGATCAGGTCGACGTACTGCAGAATCTCGGCGTCGAACGCGCGGCCGACCTGCTCGAGGCGATGGATCCCGACGACGCGGCCGATCTGCTCGGCGAACTGCCCACGGGTGAGGCCGAGGCGCTGCTGGCGCTGATGGATCCGGAGGAATCCGAGCCGGTGCGCCGACTGCTCGAATACTCGCCCTATACGGCCGGTGGCATGATGACGCCCCGGCCGGTGATCCTGACCCCGGCCGCCACCGTAGCCGAAGCACTGGCCCGCATCCGTGACCCGGATCTGACCCCCGCGCTGGCGTCGATGGTATTCGTCGTCCGCCCGCCCACCGCTACCCCGACCGGCCGCTATCTGGGCTGCGTGCACAGTCAGCAGCTGCTCCGCGAACCACCCGCGACGCTGGTCGGCGGTCTGGTCGACAGCGACCTCACCCAGCTCGATCCCGATGCGCCGCTGACCGCGGTCACCCGCTACTTCGCCACCTACAACCTGGTCTGCGGTCCGGTGGTGGACGAGGAGAACCATCTACTCGGTGCGGTGAGCGTCGACGACGTGCTGGACCATCTGCTCCCGGAGGATTGGCGCGAGCAGGATGAGGACGCCTCCGAACCCGCGGCGACCATCCACTCGGTCGCGGCGGCCGGACGCGCGGCCGAGGGCGGCGCCACGGCTACCGCCGGAAAGGCACAGCGATGACCGAGCGCACCGAACGCGCTGCCCGCGCGGACAAGCCGCTGGCCCGCCAGCGACTGGAAACTCCGGTCGAATCGCGGTTCCGGTTCGAGATCGACGCCGAAGCGGTGGCCCGCGGCAGTGAGACGGTGGCCCGATTCCTGGGCACCGGCCGGTATCTGCTGTTGCAGACGGTCGTGGTCGTGGTGTGGATCGGGCTCAATGTCTTCGCCGTCAGCCTGCAGTGGGATCCGTACCCGTTCATCCTGCTCAACCTGGCCTTCTCCACGCAGGCCGCCTACGCTGCGCCGTTGATCCTGCTGGCCCAGAACCGGCAGGACAACCGCGACAAGGTCGCGCTCGAGGAGGACCGCCGGCGGGCCGCGCAGACCAAGGCCGATACCGAATTCCTGGCCCGCGAACTGGCCGCATTGCGGATCGCGGTCGGTGAGGTGGCCACCCGGGACTATCTGCGCCGAGAGCTCGAAGACATCAAAGACGCGCTGGCGCGGCTCCCACTACACACCCCCGCGGACGACGAAGATGCTGTCGAGACGGCGAAGTCCAAGAAAAGTACCGATCGAAAGAGGGGTCGAGTACCGATTTCGCCTCAAATAGATGGCAGCTGACCGCAATTATCGATAACAACGAGCTGACCGACAGGTAACCTGGATCACGTTGTCCGTGGCGGCATCGCGCGAATCGCCGCCCAACGACTACGAGGGGATTGGTTGTGCCGATGCGAATATCTGGACCGATTACCGTATCGGCGCTGGTGGTTGCGGGTTTGATGGCCACGGGTTCGGCGGCGCACACGACCGCCCGGACGAGTGCGCCCAAGACGACCGAGGCGCGCCTGGCGGCTGCGAGCTCCCCCACCGACGCCGGCAACTCCGACGCGCAGGCGGTCGGCCTGGTCCCGGCCGCCCCGGAACCACCTCGCAAACTGAGAGCTATGACGGCGCCCGCGAACGGGGCGCCGTTGTTCGGCGGCACGGTCCCCCTGCAGGACATCGCGTTGCCGGGCGGTAACGGGGCCTTCGGAATTCCGGAGATCGTGCTGGCCGCCTATCGCAATGCCGAACTGACCCTGCAGTCTTCGGAACCGAATTGCGGGCTGAGCTGGAGTCTGCTGGCCGGTATCGGCCGGATCGAATCCAATCACGCCGGCCACGGCCGCACCGATGCCGCCGGCACCACCATCGGCACCATCTACGGTCCGGCGCTCGACGGCACGCTGCCGGGTAACGAGGTCATCAAGGCCGCGGACGGTAATTTCGTGCGCGCGGTCGGGCCCATGCAGTTCCTGCCCGGCACCTGGTCGCTGTACGCCTCCGACGGTAACGGTGACGGAGTCGCGGACCCGAACAACGTGTTCGACGCCTCGCTCGCGGCCGGCAAGTACCTGTGCTCGGGCGGGCTGAACCTGCGCGACCCGCAGCAGGAGCTGCGGGCGGTGTTGCGCTACAACAACTCGACGGCATACGCCGCCAACGTGCTGAGCTGGGCCAACGCCTACAAGACCGGCGGCGCGCCGACCCAGGTGCAGATCTCGCCCGAGCTGATCCCGCCGGGAACCATGCAGGCGCCGCCCGCGGGCCCCGACATCCTCGCGGCCAACGGGACGATTCCGACCACCACCGAGCCGCCGTCGCAGGCCACCACCACGGCGCCGACACCGCAGCAGCCGACGCAGGTGATGATCAACATTCCGGGGCTGCCGCCGATCCCGTGCGGCATCTTCTGCCCACCGCCGAAACCGAATCCGTGCGATCCGGCCGCGGTGCCCGCGCCGATGCCGCCACCGGGCGTTCCCGGGCAACCGGCCGCCCCGGCCGAGGCGCAGCGGTGGTCCGCGGGCGACCCGGTGCGCCCG
>NZ_BAGM01000106.1 GCF_000308855.1 Nocardia veterana NBRC 100344
TGCGGCTCGGCCGGTGCCGGCGGCGGCGGTGGTCTCCCGTTCCGGGATCGATCCGCGCGCGGTGATCGGGCTGGTGCAGGAACATACGCTGCCGCTGCGGCGCAGCTATTGGCGCAGTGCGGGCAGCCTGCGCGACAGCATCGCCGAACTGGACGCCCTGTGGCCGGTGACCGACCTCGAGGTCGATGGCGGCGGGGCCGATCGGGTCCGGGGCCGGCAGGCGGCGGCGCTGCTGGCGGTGGCGCGATGGTCCGGTTACAGCGCGCTGGCGCGGACCGAAACGCGGGGGATGCATCGGCGCACCGATCATCCCGGCGTGCTGCGCGATTGGCGCCGTCGCCTGCTCACCGGGGGTGTGGACGAGGTGTGGGTACGGCCGGAAGGGTTCGGTCCCGCCTGCGCCGGAAGCGGTACGGCGCCGGCGTGAGCCCGGCCCGATCGACCCGGCCTCACATCCCGGCCGGCGGCGGCGTCGGACTGTTCACCGCGGCCCGGCGGCCCGGGCGAGTTTCCCCTTACGCGCAGGTAATTCGCGGCCCCTACCCTCGGGAGATGGCAGTACATATCCGGTCACCAGCAGGACCTCCCAGGGGTGATCAGGCAACGGATTTGGCAAGCGCGCGCAGCTACTGGCAGAATGTGCGGATTCCCGGCCGACGCCACCGCCCGGTCCGGGACGGTTGGTGACCTTCGGTTCGTGACGCACGGCTCCGATCCGCGGATCACCCCGCAGCCTTGCCCGGACCACCCGTCCGGTTCTCGCTCGACGGATCGTGCGCGGCCCAACCCGTGAAGTGCAAGCCCGCAAAGACGCGAACGCGCGTATGCCGCAGTGGTGCTGATGCAGTGCCGGCGACGGCGTACCGCGAGGTAATCACCGAATGGTTTTGCGCGGCCGCGTGAACGCCTGGTCGGTGCACAACGTTCGAATTCCGAAGACCTTCAATACGAAAAACCCGGCGGTAACCGTGAGCCGGTTCAGCCCGGACCGAGCAGGAGTGAAATCGTGTCATCTGTGACTGACGCACCGAATGCCACTACAGCGAGCCGTGAAACCGATACGACCGATCTGTCCGCTATCACGCACGAGGAAATTTTCGCCGGCCATCTCGGTGGCAAACTTTCGGTGGAATTGTCCGCACCGCTGGAGACCCAGCGGGATCTGTCCATCGCCTACACGCCCGGCGTCGCGCAGGTGAGTCGCGCCATCCACAAGGACGAGGCCCTCGCCAAGCGCTACACCTGGACCGACCGGCTGGTGGTCGTGGTCAGCGACGGCACCGCGGTGCTCGGCCTGGGCGATATCGGTCCCCGCGCCTCGCTGCCGGTCATGGAGGGCAAGGCGGCGCTGTTCAAGAAGTTCGCCGGGCTGGATTCGATTCCGATCGTGCTCGACACCAAGGATGTCGACGAGATCGTGGAAACCCTGGTGCGCCTGCGCCCGAGCTTCGGCGCGGTGAACCTGGAGGACATCTCCGCGCCGCGGTGCTTCGAGATCGAGAAGCGCGTTGTCGAGGCGCTGGACTGCCCGGTCATGCACGACGACCAGCACGGCACCGCGATCGTGGTGCTCGCCGCGCTCAACGGTGCGGCCAAGGTGCAGGGCCGGGACATCTCCGGCCTGAAGGTCGTGGTGTCCGGCGCCGGGGCCGCGGGTGTTGCCTGCTCGAACATCCTGCTGGCCGCGGGTGTGTCCGATGTGGTGGTGCTCGACTCCAAGGGCATCGTCAGCCGGGACCGCGCCGACCTGAACGAGGTGAAGGCCGACCTGGCGCAGCGCACCAACCCGCGTGGCATCACCGGCGGTGCGGCCGAGGCGCTGGCCGGCGCCGATGTGTTCCTGGGCCTGTCGGCGGGCACCATCGCCGAGGATCTGATCGCCTCGATGGCCCCGGAGTCGATCGTGTTCGCCATGTCCAACCCGGATCCGGAAATCCACCCCGACGTGGCGCACCGCTACGCCGCGATCGTGGCCACCGGGCGCAGCGACTTCCCGAACCAGATCAACAACGTGCTCGCCTTCCCCGGTGTGTTCAAGGGTGCGCTGGACGCGGGCGCCCGCCGGATCACCGAGGGTATGAAGGTCGCCGCGGCCAACGCGATCTTCGGCGTGGTGGCCGACGAGCTCGCCCCGGACAAGATCATCCCGAGCCCGCTGGACCCGCGCGTCGCCCCCGCGGTGGCCGAGGCTGTGGCCGCCGCGGCGCGCGCCGAAGGTGTTGCCTGACAAGATTTTCCGCGCCAACGGCGAGGGCGCCCCGGTTCACCCGAACCGGGGCGCCCTCGCCGTTGGCCGACCGGTGCCGAGGCGCCGGCCGAGTGGCTCAGTTCTTGTGGCAGGAGCGGTGGTAGTCGATCACCGGCTGCCGAACCGCTCGGAAGTCCTGCAACTCCTGCTGGTGGCCCTGTCGATAGGACTTCCACTCGGCCTTGCGCTGATCCTTCGGCAGCGCCTTCACCTTGGCCAGTTCGCCGGCCAGGTCCGGATGGCTCGCCAGGAAGGCGGCGACCTGCGGGGCGGTCTGGGCCTGGACCTGGGCGCGGGCCTGCGGGCTGCACTGCGGGGCGTCGGCCGAGGCGACGCCGGGGACGGCGATGGCCAGGGCGGCGACGCCGGCGGTCCCGGCCAGCAGGGCGGCGACAGTGCGCTTCATACCGGTAACTCCATTCGTGACGGGATGGTTGTCGATTGCCGAATCTGCGCCCCGAATCTGATAGGAGCCTGAAGACGTCGAGTGGACCGGGCGGATCTTCAGCCGACCTTCAGCAATGGGGGGCGGGCCCCGGCGACAGCTCAGGGCCTACGTCGGCACGGCCGGGGCCTAGGTCCGCAGGTTCGGGGCCTGCGTCGGCAGGTCGAGGGCCTACGTCCGCGGGCGATCGGGAGGCCACGGGCACGGTGAGGATGAAGACCGCGCCCGTGCTGCCGGGCGGCGGTGCGACGCACCGCAGATCACCGCCGTGCGCCCGCGCGATACCGCGGGCGATGGCCAAACCCATCCCGGCCCCGTCGTGGCGGCGGTCGCGGCTCGGATCCAGGCGGACCAGTCGGTCGAAGACGCGCTCGCGCTCCGCGGGCGGTACCCCGGGGCCGGTATCGGCCACCACGATGGCGAACGACTCCGGCTCGCCGGGCGTAGGCGCCGCCGCGTCGGCCCCGGACCCCGGCCGCTCGGGTGTGCGAGAGACGGTGACGGTCAGCGTGCCCCCGTCCGGCATGGCCTGGCAGGCATTGGTGAGCAGATTCGCCAGCACCTGGTCCACCCGTTCCGGGTCGACGATCGCACGAAGCGGACCTCCGGTCAGCCGCACCTCGATCTCGGGATGCAGGATCCGGATCCGGTCCACCTGGTGGCGAACGAGGTCGTGGACGTCGACCGGCCGTGGATACAGGGTGAGGCCGGCGTCGATGCGGGCCATGTCCAGCAGATCCTCGACCAGCCGGCTCGCCCGCTGAGCTTCGCGTACCAGGAGGAGATACATGTGTTCGCGCTGTTCGGTCTCGATACCGGCCGGCTGGTGCAGAACGGCCTCGGCGATCGCCTTGATCCCCGCGATCGGGGTGCGCAGTTCGTGCGCGGCATCGCCGACGAAGGCGCGCATCTGCTGTTCGGAGGCGCGGGCCCGGGCCTCGGCGCCCTCGAGGGCGTCGAGCATGTCGTCGAATGCGGCGGCGGTACGGCCCAATTCGGTATCCCTGCGAGTGGGGGCCAGGCGGCGGCCCCGCCGTCCGTGGGCGATCTCGCCGGCCAGCCGGGTCATCGAATCCAGGGGCGCCAACGCCCGGCGCAGTCCGAACCATAGCGCGGCGGTGATGACGATCAGAGCGGTCGCGGTCACCCCGATGAGTACCGTCCCGAGCCGGGATCGCAGCTTGTCCAGGAGTGGGGTGTCGACCTGCACGGTGAGCCGGGCCCGGTCCGACGTGCCGGCGCCGTTGAGCACCACGGTTCGTGTGCGGGTCTGTTTCGCATGCCGGGTCGAGAGACTGCCGTAGACGCTGCCGTCGCCCAGGACCAGCCGCGCCCGCACCGAGCGATTGTCCACCCGCGCAATCAATTCCGCGGGGTCGACGCCCTGCTGTGCGAGTTGGCGCGCCAGCTGTACGCGGTCGGTGAGCACCGTGTTCTCGCTGCGCGCCACCACGATCCCGAAGAGACCGTGCACCGCGAGGGCCACCACGACCAACGCCGAGCCGGAAACCACTGCCGCCGTGAGTGTCACCCGGCGCCGCAGTGACCCGGTCGGCAGGGCTGCCGGTGCGGTGTGGTCCGCGCGATCGCTCATGGTGGACTCGTCCGCAGCGCGTATCCCATCCCGCGCACCGTGTGCAGCAGCCGCGGCCCGTGCTCCTCCAGTTTGCGGCGGACCGCGCTGACGTGGACCTCCACCAGGTTCGGGTCGTAGTCCTCGTAACCCCATACCGCCGTGAGGATCTGGGTCTTGGTGACCACCTGGTCGCGGTGCGCGGCCAGATACTCGAGGAGTTTGAATTCGGTCGCGGTCAGGGTGATCGGTTCGCTGCCGCGCAGCACGACACCGGTATCGGCCTCGACGACGAGATCCCCGACGGTGACGCGGCGATGGCCCCGGCCCATCCGGCGCAGGAGTGCTTCGACGCGGGCCACCAGTTCGGCGAGGTCGAACGGTTTCACCACGTAATCGTCGGAGCCGGAGCGCAATCCGCGGATTCTGTCCTCGACGCCGTCGCGCGCGGTCACCATCACCACGCCGGCGGCGCTGCGGGCGCGGACCACCTCGAGCAGACCGAAGCCGTCCCGCCCGGGCAGCATCACGTCGAGGACGACCACATCGGGACGAAATCGCGCCAGATCGGTCTCCAGCCGATCGCCGTGCTCGCGGGCCAGCACCTCGTGCCCCGCGGCATGCACCGCGGCCGCGACCGCCGTGCGGATGGCGTCGGCGTCCTCGATCAGCAGAATGCGTCCGGGCTGCACATCGCACATTATTCGTCGGCCCGGCTGGGACCTGGCTGAATGTCGCTCGAGAGTCCGCTGCGCATCTCCCGCGGGCCGTTACCTGTCGGTGGGCCGACGTAGAATGGACTGTACGCAGAACGTCCGAACAGATTGGTGCACTTGGGGATTCGAGAATTCATCGAACGGATGACGCGGCGTCGCGGGGCGGGTGCGGACACCTCGGACCGGCGCGAGCGGAACCGGCGAGCGGCCCGGGAGATCGCCTCGCTGCGCCGCGCGAACGAGCGGTCGCGGCCGTGGGAGGGCAACCCGTACGGGGATGCGGGCACTCGGGGTATCTCGGGTTGAGATGGTCGTGCCCGGCCGCCTCGGCAGAAGTCGGGCCTGCCGGAACCCCGGCAGGCCCGATTCGTCCGCGTGTGCGGTCGGTGCGGTGGCGATCAGTGCGGTACGGCGATCGACGAGACGAAGCGGGCCAGCTGTTCGTCGCTGATGTTGCGGGCCAGATCGGATTCGCAGATCATCCCGACCAAGACCTTCCCATGGCGGGTGTCGATCACCGGGAGCCGCTTGATCCGATGGGCCTCCATCAACTCGAGGACCTCGGTCACCGGTGCGTCGGCATCGATCCAGCGCGGCGTGCCCTGTGCCAGATCGCCGGCGCGGACCCGGCTCGGATCGTGGCCCGCGGCGATGCACCCCACCACGATGTCACGATCGGTGAGCATGCCGATCAGCCGATCGTCGTGGCAGATCGGCAGCGCGCCGACGTCCATGTTCCGCATCAGCTGCGCGGCTCGGTCGAGAGTTTCGTCGGCCGGAATACAGGTCGCATCGCGATGCATGATGTCGCGGGCTTTCATTGTGTCCACAGCGGACCTCCTGTCGGTTGGTTGTCGAGCCCGGACTGACGGCCACGTTCCATCGTGATCCGCCTCACACTCGCGGTCAATGTCTCGGCGTGATGCGATCGGAGGCCCGTCGAGCCCCTGCCGAAGTCCTGTCGTCCTCCGACGGCGTCCAGGTGCGGTATGCCCGACCGCGGAGCCTCGCCCTACGATTCCTGTGCCGGGACGGACCGGCCATCGGATGTCGCGCTGAGCAACGGGAGTGGGTGTCGCCGAATGGGATCGGCCGGATGGGTGCGGGCGACGGCCCGCGCGGCGGTCGCCGTGACCGTCGCCGCGCTCGCGGTGGCATGTGCGAACGGCGACGATCACCCCCGGATCACCGTCGGCGCCGGTGACTCGGCACAGTCGGAACTGCTGGCCGAGATCTACGCGCAAGCACTTGCCCGTACGGGGGCGCCCGCGGTGACCAGAAAACATCTCGGCGGGCGGGCCGACTACCTGGCCGCCCTCGACGCGGGCACGATCACCGTGGTCGGGGACACCGGTGGCGATCTGCTGCGGACCTTCGACTCGTCCTCCCGGGCCACGGCGCCCGATTCGGCCGCGGCCGCGAATATCGCCCGCGAGAGGGCCACCGACGGTGGGCTCGCGCCCGGCGTCTCCGCCACCGCCACACCCGGTTCGCCATCCGCCGGTTCGGTCGCCGACGATCTCAGCCGGGCGGTGCCGGCGGGGCTGGCGGTGTCCGATCCCGCCGACGCCACCGATCTGCGCCCGCAGTTTGCGCTCGCACCGGCGGCCGCGAGCCGCTATCCGGCGGATCTCGCGGAATTGGCTCCCCACTGTGCTGAGCTGACGGTCGGCATCGCCACCGGCCACGAACTGGATCCGCTGCGGCTCCCACCGGATCCGCAGCGCGATGTGCTGGCGCCGCTGCATACGACCTACGGCTGTGACATCATCCGGCACCTCGAATTCGGCAGCGACACCGAGTTGCGCACGGCGCTGCTCGACGGGCGGGTGGACGCGGGCGTGTTCACGTCGTCGGTGGCCCTGCTACCGGGCGGTCCCGGCGATCTGGCCGTGGCCACCGATTCCGGCTACGCCTTCCGTGCCCAGAGCATCGTCCCGCTGCTGCGGCAAGGCGCCCTGGATCAGCGGCAGCTCGAGAAACTGAACTATGTGGCCGGCGAACTGAGCACCGCCGACCTCGCCGCGATGGTCCGGCGGGTGCGTGACGACCACGCCCCGGCCGCCGAGCAGGCACGCATCTGGTTGGACGAGCACGCCCTCTGACCACCCCGGCCGCGCCGGACGCCCGGCGATCCTTCATGATCAGGTTCGGCATACATTCGGGCGTACAGTGCGAATAGATCACCTGAGCGGGGGTCCGCATGGTCCTGGTCATCGCGTTGGGAGTGCTGGCCGCGTTCTTGTTCGCCGCGGCCGGATATCTGCAGCAACGCGCGGCACGCACCGTGGTCGCCGAACAGCCTCGGGCGGCCCGGGTCTTCGGTATGACCACGCTCATGCAGCGGCTGCTGCGCAGCGGCACCTGGCTGCGCGGCTGGCTGACGAATCTCGCCGGCTTCCTGACCCAGGCCGCGGCCCTGCATCTCGGTTCGGTGGCGGCGGTGCAGCCGTTGATGTCGACCCAGTTGCTGTTCGCGGTTCCGCTGGAGGCCTTCGGCCGGCGCCGGCGGCCGCGCGGCCGCGATATCGTGTTCGCCCTGCTGGTGTGTGCCGGCTTGGCCGTGTTGTTCGGCGTCGGGGGTGTGGCCCCGCTCGAGGGCGACCCCGACCGCGGCCGCGTCCTGCTGGCCACCTTCTCCGCGGCCGGGCTGGTGGGGCTGCTGGCCCTGATCAGCATTCGATGCCCGATCTGGGTGGCCGCGAATCTGGTGGCGGTCGCCGCCGGGGTCTGCTTCGCCATGAGCGCGGTGTTCATGAAGCTGACCACCGAGGATCTGATCTACCGCGGCGTGCCCGCGACGGCCGCGGACTGGCCCGGCTATCTGCTCGCCGTCTCCACGCTGAGCGGGCTGGTACTGGAACAGACCGCCTTCGCGGCCGGGCCGCTGCCGTGGGCCATCGCGGCGATGAGCGTGACGAATCCGATCGTCAGCTATGTGGTCGGTGTCCTGGCCTTCAAGGTCGCACCGCCGCACACCGCGGGCTCGCTGGCCGGGGTCGCGGTGGCCGGCGCCCTGATCGCGGCGGGTATCGGCGGGCTCGCCCATTCGCCGCTGGCCCGCGCGTTCTACGCCGGTAACAAGGAGATAACCGATGAATCGCCCAGCCTGATGTCGTAAAAGCTTGCGACGCATGTGTTATGACGGTTGTGTGGGCAATCCGTCGCGTCCGGTGCTGTGGCGGGACTGTGCGGTCGGGCTGGCCGTGTTCGGCCTGTATCTCGCGGTCGATGCGCTGCACAGCCCGGCTCGGCGGGAACTGGCCGACCGCAACGCCCATCGCATCTTCGACCTCGAGCAGTGGCTCGGCATCGACGTCGAGCGCTCGCTGAACCGCTGGTTGGAATCGCGCGACCTCCTGGCCACGCTGGCCAACTACGAATACGCCTTCACCTACATCATCAGCGCCTTCGCGCTGTTGTTCTGGCTGTACTTCCGCCGCCGCCCCGAATACGCCCGCGCCCGCGATTCGTTCCTGCTGTTGAACGTGCTGGCCATCGCGTGTTTCGCAGTGTTCCCGGTGACACCGCCCCGGCTGCTGCCGGACCTCGGCTTCACCGATACCGTGGTGGCCGGGCATACCTGGGGGTCGTGGGGGTCGTCGCTGGTGGCCGGGGCGAACCAATTGGCGGCGGTGCCGTCGCTGCACGTCGGGTGGGCGCTGTGGGTGAGCGTGGTGTTGGCCCGGGTCTCCGGCGGCCGGCTGATGCAGGTGCTCAGCGCCGTGCACGTGGGCCTGACCGGTTATGTGATCGTCGCGACCGCCAACCATTTCGTGCTCGACGCGGTAATCGCGGTGGTATTCGTCTGGGCGAGCATCCGGCTGGTCGACCACTGGTACGCGCGACCCCCCGTGGTCCCGCCGGCGGACGCGTTCTTCCTGCACATCGAGAAAACCGGTATCCCGCAGCAGGTGGGCGGCATGGTGGTGTTCCGGCCACGGGCCGACGGCGGGCCCGACCTGGCGGCGGTGCGGGACCTGGTCCGGGGCGAGCTGGCCCATCTGCCCCGTTTCCAGCAGCGTCTGGATCGGCCCGGACGGTGGCGGCGGGCGCGCTGGGTGGACTGTCCGGTCGACTGGGATTGGCATGTCACCGAGCGGTCGATCGACGGCGCGGGCGCGGATCATTCCGGCCCGACCGGCGGTGCGCGGCCGGACGGCGCGCTCGCGGCGCGTGCGGTTCCGGCCGTCGACAGCGGAATTAGTGGTGCCACAGGCGCTTTCGATATCGTCGCGGCGGCCGGAAACGATTTCGGCGCGGCATCGTCGAACGGTGATTCCGGAGCGGCGCAACCACCCGGCGCGGCCACGACGATGGCGCCGAGCGCCGTCGCGCGGCGGGTGCACGGAATCAGCCGGGTGGTAACAGATCTGGCGGCCGAGGTACTGCCGAAGGACCGGCCGCTGTGGCGGCTGGTGCTGGTGCGCGACCCGGAGGTGGGTGCGATCGGCGTGGTGCTGTTGCTGCATCACGTGGTCGCCGACGGGATCGGCACGGTGGTGCAGGCGCTGCGGTTGCTGCGGCCGACCATCGATCTGCCGGTGGCCGAACGTAAGCCGCCCGGCTGGGCGAGCACCGTCGCCGGCACCGCGGCCGGGCTGGCGCAGCTGGCCGCCGACGCTCAGCCGAAGGGAACATTGCCCGACGATTGCGTGCGGCGGATCTTCACCGTCTGCGCACTCGATCTGGAAACCGTTCGGGCCGTGGCTCGTTCGCATCGGGCCCGGGTGACCGATGTGCTGCTGAGTATCACCGTGACCGCGCTGCAGCGGCTGCGGCCCGACCTGGCGGAGCGGTTGCACGGCCGGATCCGGGTGGCCGTGCCGCTGATGGTGCGCGACCCCACATCCGGTGCGGAGGGCAATTCGACGGCGGCCGTGATGATCGACGTGCCGCTGACCGCGATGAGTCCCGCGGACCGGCTGGCCGACATCCGGACCCGCAGCGATCGGCTGCATTCGGGAACCCGGGCGCTCGCCTCCCGTTTCGTGATGGCTCGGGTACTGAAGCTGTTGCCGGAGCCCGTGGTCGGGGCCTTCGCGCGGTCGGTGTACGGTGGCCGCTTCTTCCACGCGATCGTCTCCAATATGGCCGGCCCGGACATCCCGATGACGTTCGCGAATATGCCTATAACCCAGGTCTTTCCGATTCTTCCGGCGGCGCCCGGCGTACCCCTGGTCGCGGGTGTGCTGAGCTGGAACGGGGAAGTCGGGATCGGCCTCTCGGTGGATCCGGCGATGCTCGACGCGCAGGCGGTGGCCGCCGAGTTGCCGGGTGTGTTGGCCGAACTCGCCGATTTCACATTCGTCCCGGATAAGCGCCCCCAGGCCCGCTCCGGCGAGTAGTCTTCGAGCGAGTTGATCACGGAGCCTACCGTCACCGAGGGAGGCCGGAATGTTCGATCGATCGTTCGCGGCGAAAGTGCTTGCGGTGTGCGGACTTACCGCACTGCTCGTCGTCGGCGCCGCATGCGGTAGCGATGATTCCGACGCCAAGTCCGCCGAATCATCGAGCAGTGGAGCGCCCACGGTGACGCAGGCGGTCAGCCGGAACGTCGAGCGCTTCTTCGACGGGTCCACCTCCGCCAACGAGAAGATCGCATTGCTGGAGAACGGCGCGGCCTTCGCCGAGGCGATCCGGGCGCAGGCGGATTCGCCGCTGGCCAAGTCCGCCTCGGCCAAGGTCACGAGTGTCGCCAGTACCGGCACCGACCATGCCGATGTCACCTTCGATGTGCTGTTCAACGGCAAACCGGCGCTGTCCGGCCAGCAGGGTGGGGCGGTGCGCATCGACGGCACCTGGAAGGTGACCGCGTCGACGTTCTGCGCGCTGCTCACCCTCGAAGGGGCGGCACCGCCGGCCTGCGGCGCGCCGGGCACGCCTGCCCCGGGCGGCAATTCGGCTCCGAACGCGACCCCGCCTCCCGGCGCCGCACCGGGTGCGCCGAATGCGACCCCGGCCCCGGTACCCGGCGTGCCGACGATCGTTCCCATGCCCACCAGTTGAGGACGCGATGACGTCGTGGGGCCGGCGAGGCATCCGATCGCGGTGGGCGTCGCGCGGCACCGCCTCGGCCGCACCGGATTCCGCAACGATGCCCGCCGAACCCGGGGCGCCGGCCGCCCCCGCTTCCCTTGCGGCGGGCCGGTTTCCGGTCCGCGGCAAGCGCCGGTACGTGGCGCTCGCGGTGGTGACCGCGGTTCTGTTCGTGACCTTCCTCGACACCACGATCGTCAGCGTCACGCTCGGCGCCATCCAGTCCGATGTGCACGCCGGGGTGGTGTCGCTGCAGTGGGTGGTCAATGCCTACACGCTGGTGTTCGCGAGTCTGATGCTCACCGCCGGCACCCTGGGTGACCGGTGGGGCCGCAAACGCGTCATGGTCGGCGGGCTGGTGGTGTTCTGCGTCGGATCCGTGTTGTCGGCCGTGGCGGGAAGCGTGTCGGTATTGATCGCCGGGCGGGCGGTGATGGGTGTCGGCGCGGCGGCTTCCGAACCCGGCACGCTGTCGGTGATTCGGCACATCTTCCCCGATCGCAGCGCGCGGGCGAAGGCGCTGGGGGCGTGGGCCGCGGTGTCCGGATTGGCGTTGGCTCTGGGGCCGGTGATCGGCGGGGTGCTGGTCGGCGCCTTCGGTTGGCGCTCGATCTTCTGGTTCAACCTGATCGTCGGTGTCGCGGTGCTGGTGGCGGCGCTGACGTTCGTGCCGGAGAGCGCCGATCCACAACCGGGTCCGGTGGACTGGGCCGGATTCGTACTGGGCGCGGCATTTCTCGGCTGCGTGATCTACGCGGCCATCGACGGTGAGCAGGTGGGCTATTCGGCCCCCTCGGTGATCACTTTGTTCGTGATCGGTGCGATCGCCTTCGTCGCCTTTCTGGTGGTCGAGATGCGGGTCCGCAACCCGATGTTCGACTTCCGCTATCTGGAGCGCCCGCTGGTGCGCAGTGCGCTGGTCGTCGCCTTCGCGGTCTACTTCGGCATCTTCTCGATCTTCTTCTTCACCGCGCTGTATCTGCAGGAGGTGGTGAACTATTCGGGCTGGCGGACCGCGGCGGTGTTCGGCCCGATGGCGGTGGCCATCATCGTCGGCTCGCTGATCTCGGGTTTCTGGGTGGCGCTGCGCGGATCCCGAACGCCGATGATCGCCGGCTGTGTGCTGGGCGCGGCCGGAATTCTGCTGACTCGCGAATGCCTCGGTGTCACCGTCGAATTCACGCCGCTGGCGCTGGCCCTGATGCTGGCCGGGCTCGGCTTCGGTATCGCGGTGGTGCCGTTGACCTCGGCGGTACTGTCCGGGGTTCCGGCCGAACATTCGGGTATGGCGGCGGCTGCGACCAACACCATGCGGCAGGTCGGGGCGGTGGTGGGGGTGGCGGCGCTGGGCTCGCTGGTCAACTCGTTCCTCAATTCCGATCTGCGAGATCGGTTGCGGCAGATCGGAGTTCCGGCCAACTTCCAGGCCATCGTGATCGACGCCATCGAAACGGGTAACGTGCCGGCCGGCGGTGACGCGTCCGCGTCGGCCGTGTACGGGCCGATCGTGAACCGGGTCATCCACGCCACCTATGAGGCGTTCCATCGCGGCCTCGAGGTGGCGCTGCTGGTATCGGCGATCCTGATCCTGGTCGCGGCCGCGGTGACGGCGCTGTGGCTGCCGCGCCGCCGGGATCGGGCAGGATACGTGCCCGAGGAGTGAGATCGGCCCGGAATCAGGCGGACAGGCTGCTGTCGCCGGCCGCCGCATGCAGCCATTCGGTCAGTGCCGGATGCATCGCGAGTGCGGGTAGCGCGCCGACCAGCGCGTCGATCAATTCCGTGCGGCCGATCCTTTCCTCGCGCAACCAGATCAGCGTGGTCTCCTCGACGAACGCGATCCAGCCGCGAAAGACCAGTCGCAGCCGCGGCAGTTCCGGATCGTCGGCATGCAGTGGGGTCTCGGCCAGAATCCGATCGACGATCGCGTCGCGAGTGGCATCGGCGAGTTCCACCAGTTCCGGGCTGCCGCTGGCCGGACCGCGCAGCAGGCCCTGATAGGAGATCCGGTTCTCGCTGACGTAGTCGACGTAGCGCTCCACCGCGTCGCGCAACATGGTCATCGGGTCGAGGCTGCGATCGGGCATGGTCCGGGCCAGCAGTTCCTCGTTGGCGCGGCGGACGATGGCGCGCTGGAAGTCCTGTTTCGAGGCGAAGTAGTGAAACAGCAGACCGCGCGAGATGCCCGCCTGTTTGGCGATCTCCCCGATCGAGACGTCTTCCAGCGTGCGGTCGCGCAGCATCTTCACCCCGAGGGAAACCAGCTGCTCACGGCGTTCATCCGGGCTCAGCCGCACCCGTTTGGTGCCGGGACCGTTGTCACTCACGTCCGCCATCCTACTGAACGCGAGTCAATACTGTTGACTCACGCTCAATAAGACCGTAGGCTTTAGTACATGAGTCGTAGGGTTACAGACAACGTGCCGGCCCGCCATGTTCGCACGCTGATCGTCGGCAGCGGATTCTCCGGCCTCGGTTTGGCGATCCGGCTGAGTCAGCAGGGGCGTGACGACTACCTCGTCCTCGAACGCGGCAACGACGTCGGCGGCACCTGGCGCGACAACACCTATCCGGGTGCGGCCTGCGATGTGCCGTCGCAGCTGTATTCCTACTCGTTCGCGCTCAACCCGAACTGGTCGCGGTCGTTCTCCAAGCAGCCGGAGATCCAGGCCTACATCCGCAGCGTGGCCGACAAGTACGGCGTGCGGGACAAGCACGTCTTCGGTTGTGAGATGACCGGAGCGCGCTGGAACGACGAGCAGGCGCGCTGGGAGGTGCAGACCAGCAAGGGTGCGTTCACCGCCGACATCCTGGTCTCGGCCGTCGGTGCGCTGTGTGAGCCGAACCTCCCGGACATCAAGGGCATCAACGACTTCCAGGGCCGAGTCTTCCACTCCGCGCGCTGGGATCACGAGGCCGACCTGACCGGTAAGCGGGTCGCCGTGATCGGTACCGGCGCCTCGGCCATCCAGATCGTGCCCTCGATCGCACCGAAGGTGGCCCACCTCGACGTCTACCAGCGCACCGCGCCGTGGCTGCTGCCGCGTTTCGACCGCGAATACACCGCGGTGGAGCGGCTGGCCTTCAAATACGTTCCCGGGGTGCAGAAGTTGTCGCGCGCGGCCATCTACGCCGCGCGCGAAACCCAGGTCGTCGGCCTCGCCAAATTCCCGCCGGCGATGCTGGCGCTGGAAGGTATCGCCCGCCTCAAGCTGCGGCTGGAGGTGCCGGATGCCGAACTGCGCGAGAAGGTCACGCCGAACTTCCGCATCGGCTGCAAGCGGATGCTGATCTCCAACGACTACTACCCGGCGCTCGGCCGCGACAATGTCGATGTCGTCACCGACGGCATCCGCGAGATCCGCGCGAATTCGATCGTCACCGCGGACGGTACCGAGCGCGAGATCGACGCCCTCGTTGTGGCGACCGGCTTCCACGTCACCGATTCACCGGTCTACGAGACCATCGCCGGTCGGGACGGGCGCACCCTCACCGAAGTGTTCGACGAGATCGGCCAGCAGGGCTACAAGGGCGCGGCGATCCACAACTTCCCGAACATGTTCTTCATGCTCGGCCCGAACGTCGGCCTCGGCCACACCTCGATGGTCTACATGATCGAATCGCAGATCAATTACATCGCCGATGCGATCGCCACCGTCGACAACCGCGGCCTGCGCACCGTCGAGGTGCGAAAAGACGTGCAGGACAAGTACAACCGCGACCTGCAGGACAGCATGTCCAACAGCGTCTGGCTCAACGGTGGTTGCGCCAGCTGGTATCTGGACAAGCACGGCAACAACACCACGCTGTGGCCCGATTTCACCTTCCGCTTCCGCAAGCTGACCGAGAAATTCGACGTCGCGGCGTACGACACAACCCAATCGACCGACGGGGCCGCGCGGCCCGATCTGAAAGTGGTGGCAGCACAGTGAGCAATGATGCTTACTTCACGGGCAAGGTATGCGTGATCACCGGCGCCGGCTCCGGTATCGGCCGGGCGCTGGCCGAGAACCTGGCCCGGCGCGGTGCCAAACTGGCCCTCTCCGACATCGACACCGAGGGCCTGGCCGAAACCGTCCGGCGCGTCGAGGCCCTGGGCGCGCAGGTGAAGTCCGATCGGCTCAACGTGGCCGAGCGGGAAGCGGTGCTGCTCTACGCGGACGAGGTGAAAAAGCACTTCGGCGTGATCCATCAGATCTACAACAACGCCGGTATCGCCTTCCACGGCGAGGTCAACGAATCCCAGTTCAAGGACATCGAGCGGGTCATGGATGTCGACTTCTGGGGCGTCGTCAACGGCACCAAGGCCTTCCTGCCGGCGATCATCGAATCCGGTGACGGTCACGTGGTCAACGTGTCCAGCCTGTTCGGCCTCATCGCCATTCCGGGCCAGAGTGCTTACAACGCAGCGAAATTCGCGGTGCGCGGATTCACCGAATCGCTGCGCCAGGAGATGCTGGCGCACAAGTACCCGGTGAAGGTCACCTGTGTGCACCCCGGCGGCATCAAGACCGCGGTGGCGCGTAACGCCACCTACGCCGAGGGACTCGATTCGGCCAAGCTGGCCCAGTTCTTCGACAAGCAGCTGGCGCTGCACACCCCGGAGATGGCCGCGCAGACCATCACCGAGGGCGTCCGCAAGGGGCACGGCCGGGTGCTGATCGGCTGGGAGGCCAAGGCGCTGGACCTGTTCGTCCGCACCACCGCCTCCTACTATCAGCGCATCCAGACCACGGTCATCAGCCGGTTCCTGCCCTGATTCGACGGTGACGTTCGCTGTGATGTCTGGCTTTTCGAAATCGCTGTCGTTGCCCCTGCCGCTGGCCCGGGCGATCCTGCGGCCGATGTTCCGCTATTCGATGCATCACCGCCTGCCCTGGGTGACCCAGCGGGCGCTGCTCGACGCGGGTTCGGTGCTGCAAACCCTGCCGGCCGGGACCCGGGTGCACCGGATGCGCCTGGGTGGCCGGCCCGCCGAGCGGGTCAGCGCCGGTGCGCCGGCCGGTCCGGGTGCGGTGCTGTATCTGCACGGCGGCGGGTACACCATCGGTTCGCCCGCCACCCATCGGTCGCTGGCCGCCCATCTGGCCCGCGAAATCGGTTGTCCGGTTTATGTTCCGGACTATCGGCTGGCGCCGGAACATCCGTATCCGGCCGCCGTCGACGACGCCGAGGCCGCCTTCCTGGAACTGGTGTCCACCGGGTTGGCGCCGCATCGGATCGCGGTCGCCGGTGATTCGGCCGGCGGCGGGCTGTCGCTGGCCCTGGCGCTGCGGCTGCGCGACGTGCACGGAATGCGCCCCGCCGCATTGGGATTGATCGCGCCGTGGGCGGATCCCAACGAGTTGCCCGATCGCGATCGGGACCTGGTGGTGAACAAGGCATGGTCGCGGTTGTGCGCGGCCGCCTATCTGGGCGACGGCGATCCACTGGATCCGGGTTACGCGCCGCTGCTCGGCAATCTGCGCGGGCTGCCCGACACCTACATCCAGGCCGATGCCGAGGAGCTGCTGCATCCGCAATGTGTGCGGCTGGCGGCGGCGCTGCGGTCCGCCGGGGTGCCGGTGCGGCTCTCGGTGACCAACGGGCTCTGGCATGTGTCGCAGTTGCAGGCCTCGCTCGTGGCGCCCGCGGCGGTCGCCGCCCGTGAGCTGGCAGGATTCCTCGCGGAATCGCTGCGACCCGCGCAAATCGGATCCATAGGATAGAAGCTGGTCGAACCGGTTCCACCCGGCCGCATCCGAGTCGAATTACCGACCGGGCGGCCGGGTGTGAACCTGCCGTTACGGCTGGCGTAAATTACTGGCGAGTAGACCACGTGGAAGGGCACCGATGCGAGAGTTCGAAGTCCCGGCTACCTACACCATCCCCGAAGACGCCAATATGTCCGATGGCGCCTTCCGGCACGCCGAGCGCACGCCCGGCCTGGTGGTGTTCAACAGGCCGGACGGCAAGGGTGGGTGGACGGATGTCACCGCCGCCGAGTTCGCCGAGCACGTCACCGCGGTGGCCAAGGGACTGATCGCCTCCGGCATCGAACTCGGTGACCGGGTCGCCATCCTGGCCGCCACCCGCTACGAGTGGGTGGTGCTGGACTTCGCCATCTGGGCGGCCGGCGGCTGCACCGTGGCGATCTTCGACAGTTCCTCGGCCGAGCAGGCGCGCTGGATCCTGTCGGACTCCGGCACCAAGCTGATCGTGGTCGAGAACGCCCGGCACCGGGCCACCATCGCCGAGATCGAGGACGGGCTGCCCGAACTGGGCGAGCCGCTGGTCATCGACGACGGCGCGATCGACACCCTGATCGAGCGCGGTAAGGATCTCGACGATGCGGCCGTGCACGAGCGCCGCAAGCAGGTCAAGGCCGCCTCCCCGGCATCGCTGATCTACACCTCCGGCACCACCGGCCGGCCCAAGGGCGTCATGCTCTCGCATGCCAACCTGTACGCCGAATCGGCCGCCGACCGCGCCGCCATGCCGCAGTTCCTCAAGCCCGGCCACCGCTCGCTGCTGTTCCTGCCGCTGGCCCACGTCTTCGCTCGCGCGGTGGCGCTGGCCGCCTTCGACGCCGGGGTCACCGTCGCCCACACCGCCGACTGGTCGACGCTGGTCGAGCAGTTCGGTCAGTACAAGCCGGACTTCATCCTCTCGGTGCCGCGGGTATTCGAGAAGGTGTTCAACGGCGCCAAGCAGAAGGCGCACGACGGCGGCAAGGGCAAGATCTTCGATCTGGCCGCGGACGTCGCCGTCGAATACAGCGAGTCCCTGGACAAGGGCGGCCCCGGGCTGGTGCTCAAGCTCAAGCACACCGTCTTCGACAAGCTCGTCTACGGCAAGCTGCGCGAGGCCATGGGCGGACGCTGCAAGTCCGCGGTCTCCGGTGGCGGCCCGCTGGGTGCGCGGCTGGGCCACTTCTTCCGTGGCGTCGGCGTCACCATCTACGAGGGTTACGGCCTGACCGAGAGCACGGCCGCGGTCTCGGTGAACACCCCCGAGCACCTGAAGGTCGGTTCGGTGGGCCGCCCGCTCGGCGGTCATGCCGCCAAGGTCGCCGACGACGGTGAGCTGCTGCTGCGCGGACCGGTCGTTTTCGCCGGGTACTGGAACAACCCCACCGCGACCGAGGACGCCTTCGTCGACGGCTGGTTCAAGACCGGTGACCTGGGCGCGATCGACGAGCAGGGCTTCATCACGATCACCGGCCGCAAGAAGGAAATCATCGTCACCGCAGGCGGTAAGAACGTCTCGCCGGCCATGCTCGAGGATTCCCTGCGCTCCCATCCGCTGATCAGCCAGGTGATGGTGGTCGGTGACGGTAAGCCGTTCGTGGGCGCGCTGATCACCCTCGACCCGGAGGCGCTGCCGGGCTGGAAGTCCCGCAACAACGTCCCCGAGGACACCCCGATCGAGAAGTTGATCGAGCTGCCGGAGCTGGTCGCCGAGATCGACAAGGCGGTCAAGGACACCAACAAGCTGGTCTCGCACGCCGAGGCGATCAAGAAGACCCGCATCCTGCCGGTCGACTGGACCGAGGAGAGCGGCGAGCTGACGCCGAAGATGTCGCTCAAGCGCAATGTGGTGATGAAGAACTACGCGAACGAGGTCGAGGCGATCTACAGCTGATCGCTGCCCCCGTACGAACGGCCCGCTTCGGATCGGCGAAGCGGGCCGTTCGGCTTTCGGTCGCGCGAGGCATCGCGAGGTGGCCGAATTCTTCCGAAGGTCCGCGCCCCGTGCCGGGAGTGGCGGTAGGTTCTGCGACAGCGATGATTTCCGCCGGCTCGAGCCGTCTCCTGTGTGGGCGGTGACCGCCGGTCGCACGCCCGTATCCATTCCGGAGGAGGCAACCGTGAAGTCAGCTACCGCATATCTGCTGTTCAACGGTGAAGCCGAGGAGGCATTCACCTTCTATCGGTCCGTACTCGGCGGCGAACTGCAGATGGTCCGCTACCGCGATATGGGCGGTGAGGGCGGCAGCAGTCTGCCCGAAGAGGTCGGCAACCGCATCGCCAACGCCGCGCTGACCTGGCGCGAGGATCAGCTGCTGATGGGCTCGGACGCGCCGCCGGATCAGCGCGTCGGTCACGACAACGTGCCGTTCGCCGTCTGTCTGGACGTGGACGATCAGGCCGAGGCGGAACGGATCTTCACCGGGCTGTCCGAGGGCGGGCAGGTCACCATGCCGCTCGGCAAAACCGAATGGGCCGCGCAGTTCGGTATGGTCACCGACAAGTTCTCGGTGCCGTGGATGGTCAACCTGTACGGCGGCGAATAACCTTCTCGGAGGGTCTGATTCGGTGGCGTCCTCGCCCACCGTGCATCGGCGGCGGATGTGGTTATCGTTGACGCACGGATAATGGAGGCGCGGCGATAGGTGGGGATCGGATGGGGGCGAGCCGGAAGGGCCGCGCGGTGGTGGTCGGTGCCGGTATCGGTGGACTTGCCGCGGCGGTCGCGCTGCGCCGCCGCGGCTGGGACGTCGAAATCATCGAGCGGTCGGCCGCCATCGGGGAATCGGGGTCGGGACTGACCATCTGGAGCAACGGGTTGCGCGGGCTCGACAGTATCGGCCTGGGAACCCGGGTGCGGGCGCGAGCCATGGCGGAAACCGCCGCCGGCATCCGAAATCCCCGCGGGCAGTGGCTGATTCGCACCGACACGACCGAATTGGTGCGGCGCTACGGGGATGTCGTGATGATTCCCCGGGCCGATCTGTTCGACATTCTTCGCTCGGCGGTCGACGACCTGGACGTGCGGGTCGGCATCGCCGTGTCCGGCGTCGAAGGCCACGACCGTGGCGCCCGGGTGGTGCACGAGGCGGGGACGTCGGCGGCCGACCTGATCGTCGGCGCCGACGGAATCCACAGCGAGGTTCGCCGGTGGGTCTGCCCGCAGGCGGCACCACCGCGCTATTCGGGGATCACCGCGTGGCGAACGATCACGCCGCCGCGGGTGCCGCCGCTGCGCGCGGGCGGGCAGACCTGGGGACACGGTGAGCAGGTCGGGATGATTCCGATCGCCGACGGCCGGGTGTACCTGTTCGGCGCGGCACTCGTCCCCGCGGGCCGGCGCAGTCCCGGCGACGAACTGGGGGAGCTGCGGCGGCGGTTCGGGCATTGGCACGAGCCGATCCCCAGCCTGCTGGCGACCGTCGGCGAAGCCGACGTCCTGCGTCACGACATCTACGAACTGCCGCCGCTGCCGACCTTCGTCCGTGGCCGGGCCGCCCTGCTCGGCGACGCCGCCCATGCCATGACTCCGAATCTGGGTCAGGGGGCGAATCAGGCCATCGAGGACGCGGTCACGCTGGCCGCGCTGCTGGATCGCATGGACGACGTCGACATCGCCTTGCGCGAATACGACCGAATCCGGCGGCCCCGGACGCAGGCGATCGCCCGGCGGTCCCGCCGCATCGGTGCGGTGGCGCGGCTGACCTCGGCTCCGGCCGTGGCGCGCGACGCGGCGCTGCGGATGCTGCCCGGCCGCGCCCTGCTGCGGGGGATGGGTTCGGCCTTGTCCTGGACGCCGCCGGACTGAGGGTGTGCCCGGCGGGCGGGTTCGTCAGCCGACCGGCCCGCGGGCCAGCGCGGTCTGTGCGGATTCGCTCTGCCCGGAGCGGTCGACCCAGGTGAGGGTGACCGTATCGCCCGGATGGTGCTGATCCATCGTGTTGGTCATGGTGGTCGCGGAATCGATGGCGTGACCGTCCAGGCCGGTGATCACATCGCCGGGAGCCAGTCCCGCGGCCTGCGCCGGACCACCGTTCACGATGGCGCGGACCAGTGCGCCGGAACCGTCGGCATCGCTCATCGTGATGCCGAGGAACGCCGAATCGCCGATGTGCACGCGGTCCGAACTCTTACCCGCCTGGATCTGCGCGGCGATCGACTTCGCCTTGTTCACCGGGATAGCGAAGCCCTGGCCGCCGCCGGTGCCGAGTCGGAACCCTTGCGAGGCAGCGGTATTCACGCCCACTACCTGACCGGCGCTGTTGATCAGCGGGCCGCCCGAATCGCCGGGCTGGATATTCGCGGCCACCTGGATGAGTCCGGTCAGCTGTTCGGAGGCGCCGGCCGACTCGTCGCTGGCCGTGATCGACTGATCCAGTGCGGTGACCCGACCGGCCGCGGCGGTGGGCGAGCCGGTGCCGCCGGCATTGCCGACGCCGACGATGGCGTCGCCGACCTTGACGGTGTCCGAATCGCCGAGCGGTGCGGTCTGCAGACCGGACGCGCCCTGCAACTTCACCACGGCCAGATCGTCCTGCCGGTCGTATCCGGCGACCGTCCCGCGGTAGGTGCGTCCGTTGCCGAGATCGGTCACCGAGATATCGGTCGCGCCCTCCACGACATGGTTGTTGGTCAGGACGGTGCCGTCGGACGCGAGCACTATGCCGGTTCCGGCGCCCGCGCCGTTCTGCATCCCGAGTTCGGTATCGATCACGACGAGGCCGGGCACCACCGCGTTCGCCGCCTGTTCCAGCGCCGTCGAACCGGTACGGGAGTCGATCGGCTGGGCCACCGACCCCTGGCCGTGGACGAACGGGCCGGCCTGGTCGGGACCGTGACCGTCGACGCGGGAGCCGACCAGCGCGACGGTCAGTGCGACCACCGCGACGAGGGCTGCGACCAGGCCGAAGGTCAGGCCGTGCCGCCGGCCGCGGCTATCCGGCGGGTAGTGCGGGCCGGGGTGGGGCTGTCCCGGATACTGCGGCTGACCCGGGTAGGGCGACTGTCCCGGGTAGGGCGACTGTCCCGGGTAGGGCGGCTGTCCTGGGTATCGTGGCGGACCGTACGCTCCCGACGGCGTCTCGTGCGGTCCCGGCCGGTGCGGCCGTTCACCCTCGTTCGGATACACGGTCATCACGTCCTGTTCGGTCACATCCTGCATCTCGGCACGGACCCGGGGCGCGATCCGGGTCCTGTATCGATTAAGCGCGCAATTCCTGAGAACCGGCTGGGTGCTTGCCGTGGAACTCCCGGCGTGGGCGGGGTCACCGGCTCGGTTCCGGCTGCGGTGGTGACCATCTGCGCCGGTCAGACGCCGTAATCGGCAGTACGCTCGCGGGTATGGCCGGATCGGGACTGCGCGCGGCCTGCGGGATCGTGGCCGCGGGATTGGCGCTGGGTATCGCGGAGTTGGTGTCGGTGCCCGTGGGGGCGGGCAGCGCGCCACTGTCGGCGATCGGCGCCACGGTCGTGGACCATACTCCGGACGGGGTGCGGGAATGGGCGATCGATACCCTCGGCACCGACGACAAACTGGTGTTGTCGCTGCTGATGGGCGTGGTCGCCCTGATCGTCGCGGCGGTTGCCGGAATCGTGGAGCGAACGTCGCGCCCGATCGGATCGACGATGTTCGCGGTGTTCGGGATCGTGGCCGCGTGGGCCGCGCTGGAACGACCGGCCGCCGATCGGACCTGGGTGTTGCCGACGATCATCGGTGTCGGTCTGGCAATCGTGGTGCTGCGGTGGTTGATTCGGCGCTACGAGGCTGCCCTGCCCGGAGGTTCGACTGCCCGATTGCGCGGCGCCCGAGCGGGATTCGGCGGGCGGATCGAGGCGGGCGACGACGAGCGCGTGGTCGGCGCTGTGGAAGGCTCCGAAAAACCCACGGCCCGAAGCGATTTCGGCGCGGGCGACCGAGATCATCCGCCGGTGCCGGGCGCCGATGACGAGGCCCGGCTCGGCGCCCGGGCGGCGCCCTGGCCGCGTGCGTCGACAACCGCTGCGGCACAAGTCGATCGGCGACAGGTGGTGCGAAGCATCGTCGGCGTGGGCGTGCTGGCGGTGGCGGCGGGAATCGCCGGGCGGGTACTGGGCGCGAGTGTGCGTAGCGTGTCGGCCGAGCGCGCGGCGGTCCGGTTACCGACGCCGAAGTCGCCCGAGCCGCCGGTGATTCCGGGTGCCGATCTGCCCATTCCGGGCCTCACGCCGTACCTGACCGCCAATTCCGATTTCTATCGGATCGATACCGCATTGACCGTTCCGCAGGTGAGCACCGACACCTGGTCGCTGCGAATTCACGGGATGGTCGAGCGCGAGATCCGGCTGAGCTACGCCGACCTCGCACGCCGGGAGCCGGTGGAGCGGCTGGTCACGCTGACCTGCGTCTCGAATCCGGTCGGCGGCGATCTGATCGGCACCGCGCGCTGGCTGGGCTATCGGCTCGACGAATTGCTCGCCGAGGCCGGACCGCATCCGGACGCGGATATGGTGTTGTCCCGCAGCGCCGACGGCTTCACCGCCGGCAGCCCGCTCGCCGTCCTCACCGACGGCCGCGATGCGCTGCTCGCGGTCGGGATGAACGGTGAACCGCTGCCCGTGGAGCACGGATATCCGGCGCGACTCGTGGTGCCCGGCCTCTACGGTTACGTCTCGGCCACCAAATGGGTCACCGAACTGGAAATCACGAGATTCGATCGGGCACAAGCCTATTGGACGCGGCGCGGCTGGTCGGAGCGCGGACCGATCAAGACCGGAACCCGCATCGACACCCCGCGCGGCGCCGTCGCTCCGGGAAGGGTGACGATCGCCGGGGTGGCATGGGCCCAGCATCGCGGCATCGACGCCGTCGAGGTCCAAATCGACAACGGCCCTTGGCAACCCGCGCGCTTGGCCGACCAGCCGTCCGTCGACACCTGGCGGCAGTGGAGTTTCGAGTGGAATGCCACCGCGGGCAGCCACACCGTCCGCGCCCGCGCCACCGACGGGACCGGAACGGTCCAGACCGCCGAGGTCGCCGATGTGATCCCGGACGGGGCGAGCGGTTATCCGGCGCGCACGATCAGGGTCGGCTGAGGCCGGCGACCGCGGCTGTTCGCCGTCGTTCGCGCGGCTGTGGCGTGGCGGGAACCAGGGCCCCGACAGCGCGAGGTCCGCGCGGCGTGGCAGCCGCGCGGACCTCGTCGAGTACTGCTGTGAATTCCGATCCGGTACGGATTCCGGTTCAGCCGGGGATACCGGCCTTTTCCGGTTCGGAGCCCGCCTCGGCCTCCTGCTTCTTGGCCGAGCCGCCGACGAACAGGGCCGAAGCCACCACACCGATCAGCAGGATCGCACCGGGCAGGATCATCGACTGGCCCAGGGCCGTGCTGAACTTGTCGATGATCTGTTCGGGGATGTGGCCCATTCCGGTGCCGCCGCCCTCACCGAATTGGCCGCTGCCCAAGCCCTGGGCCGACATCCGGGCCGAGACCAGCGCGCTGATCGCGGCGCTACCGAGCACCGAGCCGACCTGCCGGGTGGTGTTGTACACGCCCGCGCCGGCGCCGGCCTGATGAATCGGCAGGTTGCGAGTGGCGGTGGAGGCCAGCGGCGCCCAGATGCAGGAGTTCGACAGTCCGGCGATGCCCGCGACCACCAGGAACAGCACGATCGAGCTGTCCGGTTGCATCAGCGCCGCGAAGCCGAACACGGTCAGGGCGAACACCAGGAAACCGATGGTGGGCAGAATGCGCGGTGGCATCCGATCGGAAATCTTGCCGATGAACGGCGCGGTCAGGCCGGTCACGATCGCCATCGGCGCGAAGACCAGCGCGGCCCGGGTCGGGGTGTACTCGCGCACCGCCTCCAGATAGAAGTACGACGGGACCATCAGCGAGGTGACGGCGGCGCCCATCGCGGCGATCGCGACGCTCGACATCGAGAAGTTGCGGTCGCGGAACAGGCTCAGCGGAACCAGCGGCTCGTCCTTGTTGCGCGCCTGGTTGACCACGAACAGGGCCAGCACCACCAGGCCCGCGATGATCATCGTCCAGATCCAGACATCCCAATCGCGGGTGTTGCCCTCCTGAATGCCGAAGACCAGCAGGAACATGCCGACACCGCTGAGGGCGACGCCGACCAGGTCGAACTTGTGCTGGTGGGTCTCCAGATTCGGGACCAGCCACACGGCCAGCGCGAAGGCCACCACACCGATCGGCACGTTGATGTAGAAGATCCAGTTCCAGCCCTGCCAGTCGACCAGCACGCCGCCGAGGATCGGGCCGACCAGGGTCGCCAGGCCGGCGACGCCGCCCCACAGCCCCATCGCGGCGCCGCGCTTGTCCGGCGGGAAGGTACGGGTGATCACGGCCATGGTCTGCGGCGTCATCAGCGCCGCGCCCAGGCCCTGCACTGCGCGGGCGGCGATCAGCATCTCCACACTGCCCGAGACCGCGCACCACAGCGAGGCGAGGGTGAAGACGGCCAGACCGGCCAGGTAGACGTTCTTCGGTCCGAAGCGGTCGCCGAGACGGCCGGTGACCAGCAGCGGTACCGCGTAGGTGAGCAGATAGGCGCTGGTCACCCAGATGACTTTGTTGATATCGGTATGCAGATCCTGCATGATCGCCGGGTTGGCCACCGCGACGATGGTCATATCCAGCAGGATCATGAAGAATCCGACCACCAGCGCGGTCAGCGCCAGCCACGGATTTCTTTGCGAGGTCATGGGTTTCGTTCCTGTTTCCGGCATCGATCGGCTTCGGCGACCGATGGATGGTTCGTATGAAGGTCTCGGGGCGCGCCGCCGATCTGCGCCCGATCAGAGCTCGGCGGTAGTCGTACCGCCCTTTCGCAGTTCGGCGAGTACGTCGTCGGTCAGGGCCGCGCCCCAGTCGTGGCCGAGGTCGCCGGTCTTCTCGGGGCAACGGGTTCCGCCCTCGTCGAATTCCAGCCAGGGCAGCGAACCGTCGCGCAACTCCTCGATGAGATCGCGCAACCAGGTGACTTCGTGCCGGGTCAGCCCCAGCAGATAGTCGATGACCATCCAGTACCGGCGGGGTACCTCGTGCGAGCGGGCCCATTCCCGGATGGCCTCGAGTTCGGTGATGTCGTTGTCCAGCCAGCCGATCCGCTCGGTGATCAGGGCGATCACCTCGTCGACCGGAACATTGTGTGCCTCGGCCAGCCCGACGGGAAAGATCGGATACTCACGAATCGGCCGGCGGATGATCTCGGCGATCCGGGTCCGCAGCGCCGCGGTACCCGCTTCGGTGATGCGGTAGGTGGTGCGTTCCGGGCGGTTACCCGAACGCTCGGTACCCTCCGCCTGGACCAGTCCTTGTTCGGCCAGCCGGGTCACCGTGTGATAGAGCGAGCCGGGGCGGATCTTCAGCAGATTGTCCTTCCGGCGTTTGAGCAGCAGTTGATACATCTCGTACGGATGCATCCGGTCTTCTTCCAGCAGCGCCAGTACCGAGATCGCCAACGGCGTCAACGTGGCACCCGGCTGCTTGGACATCGATCTCGACTCCCTTCGTCACTGCCGCCGCAGACTACGCGGGCGGACCGACATGTTCCGGCTCAAATATTCCACGCCGAATATACGGCTCGGAAGCGGGTCGGCACAAGGTTGTTTCACTTCATACGACGATCCGGAAGCCCCGAATGTGACAACGGACCGGAGCAGATGTGCGGTTTCCGGCCCGGATACGACGAACGCCGGGCCGAATCCGCTCGGTACGAGCGGATCCGGCCCGGCGTCCGGGCGGTACGACCTAGGCGGTCGGCGTGAACGCTTCGTCCACGATCTCCTGCTGCTCCACCGCGTGCACCTTCGACGAACCCGACGACGGGGCCGACATGGCGCGGCGGGAGATCCGGCGCAGCTTGCTGAACCGGTCCGGCAGGATCTCCGGCAGATTCAGGCCGAAGAACGGCCATGCACCCTGGTTGGCCGGCTCCTCCTGCACCCACACCAGATCGGTGGCGTTGGGGTAGGTCGCGAGCTTTTCGTTGAGCCGATAGGACGGGATCGGGTACAGCTGCTCGATCCGCACGATCGCGACGTCGTCGCGGTTCTTCTTGGCCTTCTCGGCGGCCAGCTCGTAATAGAGCTTGCCGCTGGTCAGCAGGATCCGCTTGACCTTCGACCGGTCGCCGTCACCGCTCTCGTAGGTCGGTTCCTCGAGCACCGAGCGGAACTTCGCATCGGTGAAGTCCTCGATGTTGGAGACGACGGCCTTGTTGCGCAGCATCGACTTCGGGGTGAAGACGATCAGCGGGCGGCGGATGCCGTCGAGCGCGTGCCGGCGCAGCAGGTGGAAGTAGTTCGACGGGGTGGAGGGGACCGCCACCGTCATCGAACCCTCGGCACACAGCTGCAGGAACCGCTCGATGCGGCCCGAGGTGTGGTCGGGACCCTGGCCCTCGTGACCGTGCGGCAGCAGCAGCACGACCTCCGACAGCTGACCCCACTTGGCCTCACCCGAGGAGATGAACTCGTCGATGATCGACTGCGCGCCGTTGACGAAGTCACCGAACTGCGCCTCCCAGAGCACGAGCGCGTCCGGGTTGCCCAGCGAATAGCCGTATTCGAAACCGACGGCGGCGTATTCGCTCAGCGCCGAGTCGTGCACCGCGAACCAGCCCGGGTTCTCGCTGCCGATGTTGTGCAGCGGCGTGTACTCGGCGCCGGTCTTGCGGTCGATGATCACCGAATGCCGCTGGGTGAAGGTGCCGCGGCGCGAGTCCTGACCGGTCAGGCGCACCGCCTTGCCCTCGTCGATCAGCGTGCCGAAGGCCAGCAGCTCGGCGAAGGCCCAGTCGATCTTGCCCTCGTAGGCCATCTCGCGGCGGCGCTCCAGCACCGGCTTCACGCGCGGGTGCACGCTGAAACCCTCCGGCACGCCGAGGAAGGCGTCACCGATGCGCTGCAGCACCGACTTGTCGACGGCGGTGACGACGGTGCCCGGGACGGTCTGCTCCTGCTCGACCGATTCGCTCGGCTCCGGCGGATACTTCTCCAGTTCCCGGACCTCGTTGAACACGCGCTCCAGCTGGCCCTGGTAGTCGCGCAGGGCGTCCTCGGCCTCTTTCATCGAGATGTCACCACGGCCGATCAGGGCCTCGGTGTAGGACTTGCGCACGCTGCGCTTGGTGTCGATGACGTCGTACATGTACGGCTGGGTCATCGACGGGTCGTCGCCCTCGTTGTGGCCGCGGCGGCGGTAGCAGATGAGGTCGATGACCACGTCCTTGTGGAACCGCTCGCGGAAGTCGGTCGCGAGCCGGGCCACCCAGACACAGGCCTCCGGGTCGTCGCCGTTGACGTGGAAGATCGGCGCCCCGATGAATTTGGCGATATCCGTGGCGTATTCGGTGGAGCGGCTGTTCTCCGGTGCGGTGGTGAAACCGATCTGGTTGTTCACCACGATGTGCACCGTGCCGCCCACGCGGTAACCGCGCAGCCCGGACATGTTCAACGTCTCGGCGACCACGCCCTGGCCGGCGAAGGCCGCGTCACCGTGCAGCATCAGCGGCACGACCGAGAAGGTGCGTGCCTCTTCGCCCTTGGTGACCAGGTCTTCCTTGGTGAGCAGATCCTGCTTGGCGCGGACCAGACCCTCCAGCACCGGGTCGACGGCCTCGAGGTGTGACGGGTTGGCCGTCAGCGAGACCTCGATGTCGTTGTCGCCGAACATCTGGATATAGGTGCCCTGCGCGCCGAGGTGGTACTTCACGTCGCCGGAACCGTGCGTGGCGGCCGGGTTCATGTTGCCCTCGAACTCGGTGAAGATCTGCGAGTAGGGCTTACCGACAATGTTGGCCAGCACGTTCAGGCGCCCGCGGTGCGGCATACCGATGACGACCTCGTCGAGGCCGTGCTCGGCGCACTGGTCGATGACGGCATCCATCATCGGGATGACCGACTCCGCGCCCTCGAGCGAGAACCGCTTCTGGCCCACGTACTTGGTCTGCAGGAAGGTCTCGAACGCCTCGGCCGCGTTCAGCCGGCTCAGGATGTACTTCTGCTGGGCGACGGTCGGCTTCTCGTGCTTCTGCTCGACCCGGTCCCGCAGCCACTGCAGCTGTTCGGTGTCGAGGATGTGGGTGTACTCGACGCCGACGTGGCGGCAGTAGGCGTCGCGCAGCACCGACAGCACGTCGCGCAGCTTCATGCGCTCCTGGCCGTGGAATCCGGCGACGTTGAATTCGCGATCGAGGTCCCACAGCGTCAGGCCGTGCTGGGTGACGTCGAGATCCGGGTGGCTGCGGAACTTGTCCTTGACCAGCCGCAGCGGGTCGGTATCGGCCATCAGGTGGCCGCGGGCGCGGTAGGCGGAGATCAGTTCCTGGACGCGCACGCTCTTGTCGACGCCGCGTTCCTTGATGTCCTTGCGCCAGCGCACCGGCTCGTAGGGCACACCCATGCCGTGGAAGATCTCGTCGTAGAACTCGTCGGAGATCAGCAGGTTGTGGATGGTGCGCAGGAAATCACCGGACTCCGCACCCTGGATGATGCGGTGGTCGTAGGTGGAGGTCAGGGTCATCAGCTTGCCGATGCCGATCTCGGCGAGCTGCTGATCACTCATGCCCTGGAATTCGGCCGGGTACTCCATCGCGCCCGCGCCGATGATCGCGCCCTGGCCCGGCATCAGTCGCGGCACCGAGTGGTTGGTGCCGATGGTGCCCGGGTTGGTCAGCGAGATGGTGACGCCGGTGAAGTCCTCGGTGGTGAGCTTGCCGTCCCGGGCCCGGCGCACGATGTCCTCGTAGGCGCTGTGGAACTGCGCGAACGACATCGTCTCGGTGTTCTTGATCGCCGCGACGACGAGCGTGCGGTTACCGTCCTTACCCGGCAGGTCGATCGCCAGGCCGAGGTTGGTGTGCGCGGGGGTGACCGCGTTCGGCTTCCCGTCGACCTCGGCGAAGTGGCGGTTCATGTTCGGGAACGCCTTCACCGCCTGCACGATCGCGTAACCCAGCAGATGGGTGAACGAGATCTTGCCGCCGCGGGTGCGGGCGAGGTGGTTGTTGATGACCAGCCGGTTGTCGATCATCAGCTTCGCCGGAATGGCCCGCACACTGGTCGCGGTCGGGATGGTCAGCGACGACGACATGTTCTTGACGATCGCCGCGGCCGGACCGCGCAGCACCTTCGACTCGTCGGCGGCCGGTTCGGCCGGTGTCGCACCCTTGGCGGGCGCGGCGTTGGACGTCGGTGCGGGGGTGGTGCTCGCCTGCGGC
>NZ_BAGM01000105.1 GCF_000308855.1 Nocardia veterana NBRC 100344
CGGCACAGCGGGCGCCACCCGGGCCGCGGTCGCACGTCCGACCAGATCGGCACTACCTCCGCCCGGCGCCGTCGGCGAGTCCGGACCCGGTTGCATCACAGCCGGATTCGGGTACATGCTGCCGTCCGGGAAGGCGGGCACATTGTCGCCGGTGGGCAGGAAGACGCCCGCATAGACCGAATCCATCACCCGCACCGCATCCTGGCGCAGATTCTCGGCGGTCTTCTGCAAGGCGATGTTGGTGGTGGCCCGTTTCGGATCCAGCAGCGCCGCTTCCAGATCCGGATCGGCCGTCACCTGCTGGGATACCGCGGCGCGCAGCGTCTCGGCTGCGTCGTTGGCCTGTCCGAGCCGGTGGCCGACCACCGCCATCACATCGGACAATTGCAGGCCCAACTGTTCGAACGCCGCGACCGCGTCGGCGGCCAACTGCGCCGCGCCCCCGCGCCAGCCGTCGGCGATGGCACCGCGAATCTCGTTGTGGGCGGACTGCACCGCATCGGCCAGGCCCGCGGCCGAACTCTGCCAGGCCTGCCGGCCCACGGTCAGCACCTCGGGGTTCAACTCCAGCACACCGCGCTGGATATCGGCGTGGCTGAGATTGTCGAACACCTCGACGGTGGGCGCGTAGTCCGGATCGGTGTGGCCCTCGGCCGGCGGGTTGGCGTTACCGCTGAGCCTATGCATGCCCCACCCCCACCGGTTGCGCCGGCGGCACGACCGGTTCCGCCGCCCGGCCGATCGCCGCGGCGGTGTCGGCGTCGTGCTGGGCGTAGGCGGCCGCGGCGGCGCGCAGGGTCTGCGCCAATTGCCGTGCCGCATCGGCATATTCCCGCAACCGCTCGACCGCGTCGGCGGCCTTGCCCTCGAAACCGCGCCGCAGCGCCTGCCCCGACTCGAACCCACCGAAACCGGGCAGCGATACGGCCGCACCGAGCACCCGAATCTGCTGTTCGACCTGTTCGGCAAGCGATTCGTAGCGGCGCGCGCAGCGTTCGTGCGTCCCGTCGCCGACGAGTACGCCGTCGATCCACAGCTCGCCGTCGTCGACTGCCTGGGCCAGCGCACCGACGTCGTTGCGCAGATCCCCGGGCTCTTGCGACTGCATCGCGGTCCCCCTTTCTCAACCCACGTCCGCGGTGCCGCGCCGACCGGTGGCGACCTCGCCGATCCACTCCGCGATATCGCCGGTCACGGCCGCTTGCACCGGCTCGTGCAGCAAATCGTGCCCGGCATCGGGGTATTCGTGCAACCCCACCGAGGGATGCCGGGCGGCCCATTCGCGTACCGCGTCGATCGGAGCGCGGCGGTCGTCGACCCCGTGCAGGGCCAGCACCGGCATGCCGGGCGGCGGCTGCGAGCCCGCCCCGAGCGCTCGCCGCGGCGTGCCGGTCAGGACCATTCCGGCGCAGCGGGACAGCTCCGGCAGGCCGGCCGCGGCGAGGGCGGTCGCGGCCCCCAGCGAGTGTCCCGCGAGCAGCAGCGGAGCAGCGCGATGCCGAGCCTCGGCGCAGCGGACCAGCGCGGCCGCGTCGGCGGCGAGTTCGGCGAGCGTCCCGGGCGCCTGCGGATCCCCCTCGCTGAGCCCCTGCCCGGAGGTGTCGAGGCACCACAGCTCGATCGACCGCCGGCCCAGCGCCCGGCCGAAGCGGTGGTAGTGACCGCTGTGTTGACCGGAACCGGGGAGGAAGACGACCAGCGCCGCCGGATCCGCCGACCCGTCGACCGGCCATATCCGGTAATGCAGTCGGCCACGGGCACCCGGGAAATACGGCATCGCACCATTCTCGGCGAACCGCGCGATCCGGTCGAACCGAGTCCGCTATCCGACACGCCCCCCTCACGCCACGCCGTGCGACCTCGAAAGATTACGCTGTTGCGCGACTCGGCACGCGGGCCGTGTGTCGGCCGCGTGCGGGTGTCCGGAGCTCAGGAGGGCCGCGATTGATTCTGTTCGGTGATCGTGTCGTATGCAGCACCGATGACCTGGTGAAGGCAGCGCGCTGCGAGTTCGCGCTGCTGCGTGCGCTCGATACCGAACTGGGCCTTGTGGTTTCGGCGGATTCGGTGGCTCCGGCCGCGATCGCGCTCGATTCGTCCGAGGCGCCCGACGAACGCTTCGACGACCTGGACGCGACCTTCGGCGCCGCGACCATCCGGATCGCGACGCCCGCCGCCCCGACGATCGCCGATTTGCAGCGCGGACACGAGCGCACCCTCGCGGCCCTCGCCGCGGGGACACCCGCGACCGCGGGCGCGACGTTCTTCGACGGTTCCTTCGCGGCCGGTTGCGCCTACCTGCTCCGCCGCGACGACGAGCCGACCGCCGCGCCTACCTTCCTCCTCTACGCGCGCGCCGGATCATCGGAGGTGGCGACGCTGATGGAAGCGGCCGCCTGCGCCCGCATGCTGCGTGACGGCGGCTTCGGGGTCGATCCGTGGGTGCGGGTGCGAGACGCGACCGGCTCGGAACAGATCCTGGAACTGGCCCCCGCCGAAACCGTGTACGCGGCGCGGCGACGCCGGCTCGATACGATCCTCGCCGCAAAACAGGACGAACTGTTGCCCGTGCAATGGGGCGACCGGCGCTATCCGGCCTGCGGCCGCTGCCCGACCTGCACCGCCGAACTGGTGGCCGGGCGCGATCTGCTGCTGGTGGCGGGAATGCGCCCCACCGTCCGGGCGCAATTGCGCGATGCCGGCATCACCACCGTCGATCGGCTGGCCGCGGCCGACTCCTCGGTGACCGGGGTTGCGGTACAGACCTTTTCGTCCCTGCGCCGGCAAGCCGAATTGCAGTTGCGCCGGGAGCGCACCGGTCGACCGGCGTACGCGGTCACCGATGCCGCGGCCTTCGGCGAACTGGCCCGCCCCGATGCGGGTGACGTCTTCGTCTCGGTCGCCGGATCCGCCGTGGGCGTGGGCGTGGCCGCGCGCGGCGCGGACGGCGGTGACGGGGTCTTCCTGTTCCACGCGTTCACCACCCACGATCCGGTGGCGCTACTGGAATTCCTCGCCGATCGGCAGCAACATCATCCCGACCTGCGGATCTACCACTACTGCTCGCCGATCCGCACGCTGCTGGCCGACCTGTGCGCGCGCTGCGGGGCCGACGAGGAGACCGCCGACGACCTGCTCGGCGCACTCCTGGACCTGTATCCGGTCGTGCGCTCCGCCCTGCTGATCGGTGCCCGCTCCTACGAGCTGCCGGAAGTACTCGCCCTCCTGGATCCCGAATCCGCGCCGGTCGGCGCCGACCTCGAATCCGCCTGTGCGGCAACACTGCGGCTGCGCGAACGACTCACCGAACTGGCCGCCGAACACGATATCCAGCCCTGTCCGGTCCCCCGCCGCACGCTGGCCGAACAACCGGCGGCGGTCGAGGCGGCGCTGCGCGAATTCGCCTTCGACTACGACGAAACCCGGAGCCCCGCACAGCAAGCCGCGGCGCTGACGGCCGCCGTGCTGGGTTATCACCGGCGGGAGCGGCAACCGCTGCACTGGGCGCACGAGGATCGGCTGCACCGCCCGATCGGCGAATGGGCGGACACCCCCGGCGTTCTCGTCGCCGACTGGGCGAGTGTGGACACCAAATGGCAGCACACCGACGGCCGCCCGATGCGGCGCTATCTCAAACTCACCGGCCGGCTGGGCACCGGGCGGCCGCCGCCACCCGGGACCCCGGTCCGCACCCTCTACGACAGTCCGGTGCCCGACCTGCCCGCTACTCCCGGCCGCCGGGCGACCGCCGCGGCCACGGTGCTGGGCTGCGCCCTCGACGACAACTTCGACGATGTGGTCCGGGTCGAGGAACTGCTGCCGCCCGGCTGCGCGCCCTACGACGAACTGCCGGTCGCGATCGTCCCCGATCCACCCGCGCGGGACGAGAATATGGAGCAGGCGCTGACCGCTGTCGCCCACGAACTGCTGGTCAGCCTGCCGGAGGTGCCGTTGACGGCCGGTTTCGACCTGCTGTGCCGCCGACGCCCGCGGCTGCGGTCGGCGGCCGCGCTCCCGCAGGTGTTCGGCGACTACGCCGCCGCGATAACCGCCGCCGTGCTCGATCTGGACAGTTCCTATCTGGCCGTCCAGGGTCCCTCCGGAACCGGGAAGACCGAGACCGCGGCGCGGGTGATCGAGCGTCTCGTCACCCGGTACAAATGGCGTGTCGGCGTGGTGGCGCAGACCCATTCCACGGCGGAGGCCCTGCTCGACGCGGTCGTCCGGGTGGGTGTGCTGCCGGAGCTGGTCGCAAAATCCGACGTGCACACCGTCGCGCCGGAATGGCTGGGAATCGCGGCCGACCGCTATCCGCGTTTCCTCGACAACGCCGTCAACGGCTGTGTGATCGGCGGTCTCCCGGGCGATTTCACCGACCCCGATCAGGTGGCTCCGCAGAGCCTCGAGCTACTGGTGATCGCCGACGCCGGACATTTCCCGTTGGCGCAGGCCGTCGCGGTGGGTGCTGCGGCGCGGAACCTGCTGTTGCTCGGCGATCCGGCGCCACTGCCCGGCACCGGGTTGCATCCCGAGCCGGTCCACGATTCGGCATTGGGCCGCGTCGTCGGCGGAAATCCCACGCTGCCTCCGGAATTCGGCTATTTCCTGGAACGCACCTGGCGCATGCATCCGCAGCTGTGCGGGCCGGTGTCGCGGCTACGCTACGGCAATCGGCTGCGCTCGAACGAAACCGTCACGCTCGCACGGGAACTCGAGGGCGTACCGCCCGGCGTGCACGCCGTGGCGGTCGATCATCACGGCAACAGCACCGAATCCGCGGAGGAGGCCCGCGAGATCGTGCGGCAGGTTCGCGCCCTGCTGGGCCGCACCTGGCGCCAGGGGGTGCTGACCCGCCGCCTGCATCCGCACGACATTCTGGTGGTGGCGCCCTATCACGCGCAGGTGGCGCGGATTCGAATGTTGTTGTCGCGGGCCCGGATCGAGGATGTGGTGGTCGGCACCGCGGACCGCTTCCGCGGCCGGGAGGCAGCGGTGGTGCTGATCTCCATGACCACCTCCGCACCGGGAGACGCCCCGCACGGGATGGATGAACTGCTGTCGCGGCATTGGCTCACCACCGCCGTCTCGCGAGCGATGTGGTCGGCGATCGTCGTCGCCTCCCCGCTGCTCACCGACTATCTGCCCGAAACTCCGGAACAGTTGCCGGACCTGGCCGCCTATCTGGAACTGACCGCGAGCTGAGCATCAGCCGAAGTTGCGGCCCTCACCCCGGTAGGTGGGCACCGCCGTGCGGTGATCGTCGGCATCGACGACCTGCAGCTGATCGAATCGCTCGCAGAGCTCCCCGGCCTTGGCGTGGCGCAGCCATACCCGATCGCCGACGGCCAGCGTCGCGGCGCCGGTGAGCGGGGTCTGCACCTCCCCGGCTCCCTCGGTGCCGATCAGCCGCAACCCCGCGGGCCACACCGGTTTCGGTGCCCGGGACTTGCCCGTCGGCCCGGAGGCGATATATCCACCGGCGAAGGCCGTGGCGATATCGGCGGCGGGGCGCCGCAGCACGGGCAGTGCGAAATACAGGGCGGGACGCGGGGTGAAGGAGCGATAGCCGTCGAACAGGGTGGGCACGTAGAGGCCGGAACCGGCGGTCACCTCGGTGACCTCGGGGGCGGCCACACTCACCTCGACGGACCCGCTGCCACCACTGTTGACGATCTCGAGGCCACCGGCGACCGCCCGCACCGCGTCCAGCACGTGCGAGCGGCGGGCACCGATCTCGGCGGCGGACAGCCGCTTCACCAGCCGCACCGCGGGGTTGGTGTCGGGCAGGCCGGCGATCTGCGCCTCGTAGGTCATCACGCCCACCACCCGGAAACCGCGTTCGCGGGCGGCGCGCGCCAGGCGCTCGGCCTGTTCGGGCGTGCGGATCGGTGACCGGCGCACCCCGAGATGCAACGGACCGATCCGCAGTGAGGCGTCGACGTCCAGGCAGACGCGGACCGCGGCGCTGCCGACCGCGGCGCGGATCAGCTCGAGCTGGGCGATGTCGTCGACCATGAGGGTGATCGACTCGAGCCGGGTGGAATCGGCGCCGAGTTCGGCCAGGGCGGCGTGATCGACGGTGGGATAGCCCAGCAGGATGTCGCGGGCGCCGTGCCCGGCCAACCACAGCGCCTCGCGCAGCGAATAGGACATGATGCCGGCGAAACCACCGCGCGCGGTGAGTTCGGGGCCGAGCACCTCTTCGAGGACGGCGCGGCAGCGCACCGATTTACTGGCCACCCGGATCGGGACGCCACCGGCCCGCCGCACCAGATCGGCCGCATTGGCCCGCAGGGCGGACAGGTCGAGGGCGGCCAGCGGCGGATCCAGATCGGCGGTGGCGGCGTGCAGGTCGGCGATCGGCGACGGTGCTGTCACAGCCACCAGCCAAGCACGAAACTGGTCAAACGTCCAGAACTATCGGCGGGTCAGGCCTCCACGGCCTTGGTGGTCAGGGTCGATACCAGATCGTCGAAGACCACGAGGGTGGTCTCGTCGTCGCAATCGGCCAGCCAGCGCATGACCGTGCCCTGCATGACGGCGACGACATAGGCCGCGATCGCCTCGACCGGTTCGATCCACTGCGTATTCGACCGCTCGGCGCACAGCTGTAGATAGGCCCCGACCTCGGCATCCAGGTCGCGGAACACTTCGGCCACCGACTGATCGGGAGCGCAATCCGCCCGCCCCTCCCAGCGCCGGCGTAAGGCGCTGATGGTGGCCTCCAAGGTACGAACCTGCCGTTCCGGCGTGGCCTTGATGGCCGGCCACAGGGCGCTCACTCCGGCGTGCAGAAGTACTCGCAATGCGCGCGTGCCGGTGCAGTCGATGGCGGCACTGGCCGTATCGATTGCCTCCTGCACGGTCGGCCGCGGCCGGACCTGAATCATCTCTCCACTAGCGCTCAACGACGACTCCCTCGGCGAAAGAACTCGCGCACCTCGCCTGCGCGGCTGGCTCAACGGGCTTCGGATCTGCAGTGATCACTTCCGAGCGACACCTCGGGCGGCCCGTTCAACATCCGTCAATGTTAGAGGCTTTTCGGGGATCACGACCAGGTTCGATGGGTCATTCCGGACTGAAAGAATGTTTTGTTACCACTCCGGCACCCCGGGCCACGCCGGACAAAAGCGAATCGCCCACGGTCAGCGCGGCTGCCGCCGGGCGCAAACGACCAGAACTCTACGGCCTCGGGGCCGGAATCGTTATATCGATGTGGGCGAGCACACACGTGAGCTGAGCCTCGGCGCCCCGGTCGGAGCGCCGATAACCTGGGATCGTGACCACGGCGCGCCCCGATCATCTGCACATCCCCGGCACCTTCAACTACCGCGACGTCGGCGGTCTGCGGACCGCGAGCGGAACGAAGATTCGCAGTGGAGTCCTCCTGCGCTCGGCTCAGCTGTGCCGATTGGACGAACGCGGCCACGACATCCTGCGTCGCCTCGGCGTCGCCACCGTGCACGATCTGCGCGGGCCGGGCGAGGCCGATCGGATGGGGGTCGACGTGCTGCCCGAGGGCGTGCGTCTCGAGGTCACCCCGTTCGATTCCGCCGTCGGGTCCCGGCCTCCTCACGAGGCGCCGGCCCTGCCCCCGCACGAAGCCCCCGCGCACCGCCACCTCGACCTGCTCCAGGTCTACTCCCAATTCCCGTCGCTGCCGGAGGCCGGGGCCGCGATCACCGCAATGGCCCGGTCACTGGCCCGTGGCGACGGCGCGGTGCTCGTGCACTGCGCGGCGGGTAAGGATCGGACCGGCTGGGCGGTCGCCACGCTGCTGCGCGCGGTGGGCGTGGTCGAGGACGACGTCCTGGCCGACTATCTGCTCAGCAACGAGGCAGTCGAGGCACTGGCCGCCGACGTGGCGCGCAACTCGGGCGCGCCGCTGCCGCCAGCGCTGCTCGGCGTGAGCGTCGAGTACCTCGCGGCGGGCACCGAGGCCATGCACCGGCGCTACGGAAATCTGGACGGCTACCTCGAGGCCATCGGATTCACGCCGCAATTGCGGGCCGCGCTGCATACCCGGCTGCTGGAGTGAAACATGCTGCGACGCAGGGCTATCCGGTGCGGTGCACCAGGCCGTCGGTGTCGATGCTGACCTGATTGCCGGTGTGGAACCAGCTGCCGGTGAACCGGGATTCGGTGGCCTGCGGATCGTTCCAGTAGCGACGGGTGACATTCGGTCCGCGACACAGCAATTCACCGGTGCCACCGCGGGCCCGCGGGCCCCAGAGCGCCAATTCGGTGCCACCGAACGGGAATCCGAGCACGTCACCGCCGGGCGTCGCGCCGCTGTCGACCAACGCCAGTCCGATACCGCTGGTTTCGGTGGCGCCCCACACCGACCACTGGCGGGCCAGCGGGAACACCTCGCGCAAGGCATCCGCGACGACCTCGGCGGTTCCCGCGTCGGTGGCGGCCAATTCGGCTCGATGCCCCGCATTGCACACCTGCCGCACCCCCTCGGCCCGCAACCCGGCAAGCTCCGGCAGCAGACCGGCGAAGATGCGGGGGGTCGCGGCCACCATGTCGATGCGTTCGGCCACGATCGTCTCCGCGATCATCGCCGGATCCGGGGCCAGCACCACGGTGCCGCCCACCGCGAAGGTCGGGAGAAGCTGGTCGACACAGCCGCTGGCGTGGGCGAGCGGTAGCAACACCAGATTGCGCAATCCATCGGTCGGCAGATCGAAGGCGCCGACCACCGAGCGCACGGCCGAGAGCAGATTCTCGTTGGTCAACTCGACCCCGCGCGGACCGCAGTCCGGATCGGCGGTGGTCGAAACGCTCTGCGCCGCACCGCCGCTGGTGTAGCACAGCAGCGCCAGCTCACTGAGCGAGGCGCCGTCGTCGATGAAGGCGGCACCGTCCGGCAGATCGGCGTAGTCGGCTTCGGCGCCGCCGCCGTCGAGCACGAAATCCGCACAACTGTCGGCGAGCACCTGCGCGGCCACCGCCTCGGGCAGCCCGTCGTGGACCAGCACCGGCACCGCGCCGGACAACAGGGCGCCGAGAAATGCCTGCACCCAGCGGGCGCCGACCGGCATCCGCACAGCAACCCGGTCGCCGTAGCCGATTCCGTGTTCCTGCAGGCCGCCGGCGATCCGGGAGGCGGAATGCCACAGCTGCCGATAGGTCAGCCGCGGGCCGCCGATTTCGACGACCGCCTCCCGGGCCGAGAACGCATGCACCTGCACGTCGAGCAGTTCGGTGAGCGCCGGGTTCAAATTGCCGTACCGCAGCACACCGTCGGCACCGCGAGCAAGAGGGTTGCCGCACCACGGATTTCGCGTCTGCGGATATTCGATCAGTTGCGGCGTCATCAAGTCCCTCCGAATGCCTCGATCAACAGGCATCTGTGACTATATGACGCAGATCACAACAATGTGGCGTTAGGCGGCAAACTTGTCCGCCGGATCACCGCCCGGTGTAGCTCGCCTTGCCGGGACCCACCTCGAGGAAGCTGCGGACCGCGCCCCGCAAATCCTCGGTATCGAACAGCTCGCCGGACACCTTCGGCGTCACCGAGTCCGCGTGGGCGACCCCGCCGGACCGCCACGCCGAGATGATCTGTTTGGTGGCGGCATGGGCACGGGTCGGACCATCGGCCAGCCGGGCCACCAGCGCCCGCGCCGCCGCGTCGACATCGTCGTGTACCGCGTTGACCACGCCCCAGTCCGCCAGGGTCGCCGCGTCGTACAGATCGCCCGTCATCACCAGTTCCCGGGCCCGGCCGGAACCGGCGCGCTCGGCCAGTCGCTGCGGTCCGCCCATCGACGGGGTCAGCCCGACCACCGTCTCCACCAGGCCGAACTTGGCCTTGGGCGAGGCCAGCAGGATGTCGCAGGCCAGCGAGATCTCGAAGGCGGCGGTCAGGGTGAGCCCGTGCGCGGCGAAGACCACCGGACACGGCAGCGCCTCGATCGGGTGAATGATCGTGTCGAACAGCCGCTCCCACAGCGCGGCACCCTGCTCGGCGGTCAACCCGTCGAATTCGTGCACGTCGACACCACCGGACACGACCTTGCCCTCGGCCCGCAACAACAGCGCCCGCGGCGGATTCGCGCGCAGCTGTGCGAGATCGTCGGCGAGCGAGGTCAGCAGCGCCGAATCGAACAGATTCAGCGGTGGGTGATCGATGGTGATGATCGCGAACTGGGCGCCGCCCTCGGTGTCGGTCCGCTCCAGCCGGGTGGGTTTCGAATCACTCATCGGCCGAATCTATCCAGTCCGGGCCGATCCGCCTACCCCCGCCCGCGCCGGAACGGACTGTCGCCGCGGTCTGCCACACTGGTGCGGTGACTACTTCGCCGACCGATAACGCCGGTTCGAATACCGCGACCTACGTCGAGCCGGGCGAATTCAAACGCGATACCACCTACATCACGACCCGGATCACCGCCGACGGCCGCGACGGCTATCCGGTCGAGCCGCAGCGGTACCGGCTGATCGCCGCGCGGGCCTGCCCGTGGGCCAACCGGACCTTGATCGTGCGGCGGCTGCTCGGCCTGGAACAGGTGATCTCCCTCGGCCTGTGCGGTCCGACCCACGACAAACGCAGCTGGACCTTCGACCTCGATCCCGGTGAGGTCGATCCGGTGCTGGGCATCCACTTCCTGCGCGACGCGTATCTCGCCCGGGACCCGGAGTATCCGCGCGGGATCACCGTTCCGGCGATCGTCGACGTGCCGACCGGCAAGGTGGTCACCAACGACTACGCGCAGATCACGCTCGATTTCTCCACCGAGTGGACGCAATTCCACCGGCCCGGCGCCCCCCAGCTGTATCCCGAAGCGCTGCGCGGCGAGATCGACGAGGTGAACCGCCGGGTCTACACCGAGGTGAACAACGGGGTGTATCGCTGCGGATTCGCGGGCAGCCAGGACGCCTACGACGCCGCCTACGACCGCCTGTTCACCGCACTGGACTGGCTCTCGGAACGCCTGAGCGAACAGCGCTATCTGGTCGGCGACACCATCACCGAGGCGGATGTGCGGCTGTTCACCACGCTGGTGCGCTTCGACGCGGTCTATCACGGACATTTCAAGTGCAACCGCAACAAGCTGACCGAGCAGCCGGTGCTGTGGGCCTATGCCCGCGATCTGTTCCAGACCCCGGGCTTCGGTGACACCGTGGACTTCACCCAGATCAAGCGGCACTACTACGTCGTGCACAGCGACATCAATCCGACCGGCATCGTGCCGAAGGGGCCGGATCTGTCCGGCTGGCTGACCCCGCACGGGCGAGAAGCGCTGGGCGGCAAGCCGTTCGGTGACGGCACGCCGCCCCCACCGCCGCTGCCGGCGGAGCGAGTTCCGGCGGCCGACGGGGCGTGACCGCGCGCTAGGCGGTGGTGCCGGCGTAGGTGCCGAAGCTCCAGAACACGCCCTCGGGGTCCCGGCAGGTGAATCCGCGCGAACCGTAATCCTCGTCTCGCAACTCGCGCACGATGGTCGCCCCGGCCGCGCGGGCACGGTCGTAGAGAGCGTCCGGATCGTCGACGACGATGTAGACCGAGCCGCTGCCGGCCGGCTGCTGACACAACACGGACTCGTCCCGGCCCGCTGTGCCCAGCATGATTCCGCCGCCGCCGGGCCAGCCGAGTTCGGCGTGATCGACCACGTCACCACTGCCGTAGCGAGCGGTTTCGACGAAGCCGAAGGCGCGCTGGAGGAAATCGATCGCGGCCGGGGCGTCCCGGTAGACGAAGGTCGGCCACACCGGGGCGGACGTGCGCTCGGTGGTTGTCGATTCGGTAGCTGTCGAATTGGTCGTTTCAGTCATAGCGCAAGCCTCGCTCGTTCGCCGCCGCCTCGGCTTGGACGAATGGGAACACCTCACGCGCTCGCCACGTCGAGGGCGCCGATCCGGCCAGCTCCCGCCACTCCCGGGCCATATGCGCCTGGTCGTAGTATCCGGTCGCGGCTGCCACCTCGGCGATACTTGTCACCTCGGGCCGGCGCAGCAGGCGATGCGAGGCCTCGAATCGGGTCAGGCGCGCCGCCTCCTTGGGCGTGATGCCGAATTCCGCGGCGAACCGGGAGGCGAGATATCTTCGGCTCCAGCCGATCTCGGCGGCGACCCGGGACACCGCGGATGGTCGGTGCGGATCGGTCAGCAACCGCCAGGCCCGCCGCAGGTTGGGATCCACCTCGAGCCGGCGCCGATCGGTGGCGGCGACCCGGGCGCCGAAGACCTCGTCGAGTACCGCGAAGCGCGCCCGCCAGTCGGCGGTGGCGGCGATGCGTTCGCGCACTCGCTCGGCGTCCGGGCCCAGCAGATCCGACAGATCGACGATCCATTCCCCCAGCTCCCCGGCCGGCATCCCGAACAGGGCGCGGGCCCCGGACGGGGTGACCGCCAGCTGGATGCCGTGCTGGTAGCCGCGGTGCGCGATCAGAGTGGGTCGCAGCGTCAGCCCGCCCGCCAGGGCCGTCCAGCGGCCACCGGCCTGGTCCGGATGGGAGGACACCGGCACGTCGATCGGTTCGTCGATGGTGAGGATCACCGTGATCGCGGTGCTCGGCATGCCGACGTGGGTTCCGGGCTCGAATCCGGACAGCAGGTATCCCTCGTACCGGCCGATATAGGGCCGCAACGGCGGTGCGGGCAGTCGGCGCGCCCCAGCGGAGACCCCACTCATCCTTCCCACGGTAGGTGATGGCCGAGTCCGGTGGAACCCGCCTCGGACGCGGTTCGTTGCTCGGTCGAGGGCCGCACGGGGTCCGCCGGCGGGCCGGGCACCACTAGAGTTTGTGCGGACCGGACGAGAGGGGTGCGTTGCCGATGTTCAACAGCGGCGTGGAGAAGGCCGTGAGGTCTCTGCTGGACAACGGGGCACAGTTGCAGGCTCCGGCGGTCGCGAAATACGTCGATCGGTTCCGTCGGGCACATCCGGACGAAAGTCCCGCGCAGATCCTCGAGCGGCTGGAGAAGATCTATCTGACCACCGTGACCGGCAGCGGCACAGCCGTCGGCGCGACCGCCGCGGTTCCGGGCGTGGGAACCCTGACCTCGATCGCGGCGATCAGTGCCGAAACCACCTTCTTCCTCGAGGCCTCGGCGGTGTTCACCCTCGCCGTCGCCGCCGTGCACGGCATCGCGCCCGAGGACAAGGAGCGCCGTCGCGCGCTGGTGCTGGCGGTGGTGCTCGGCGAGAGCGGAATGGAGATCGTGCAGCGCAGCGTCGGTCACTCCGCGAAGAACTGGGGCACGTTGCTCGCCGACCGCATCCCCGGAATCCGTTCCATGAACGATTCACTGATGAAGCGGTTCGTAGTGCAGTTCATCACCAAGCGCAGCATGCTGATGTTCGGCAAGGTGCTGCCGGCCGGAATCGGCGCGGCCATCGGTGGATTCGGCAACCGGGCCCTGGGCAAGAAGGTGATCGCCAACGCGCGCGACGCGTTCGGTCCCGCGCCGCTGCGCTGGACGGGCGGAACGGCGCACGGCACCGTGATCGACGCGGATCCGCTTCCCGCCCTGGACGATTCGCCGCGCCGCGATGCGACCGGCACCGACTCCGCGGCCGAGCAGCGATGAGCGCCGCCCGTGCGCTCGCGGTCTCGGTGACCGGCCTGCACAAACAGTTCGAAGGGATCGTCGCGCTCCGCGACGTCGGCTTCTCGATTCCGGGCGGCACCACGGCGGCGCTGGTGGGCCCGCCCGGTGCGGGTAAATCGATTCTGCTGGGCGTCCTGCTGGGCCTGCTGCGGCCCGATTCCGGCATCGTCGAGATCGATCGCGGGGCCGGTGTGGGCGCCATGCTGCAGCCCCGGGGATTGCATCCGGCCCGCACGGTGCGAGCGCAGCTGCGGGTGTGCGCCGCCGCGACGGGCGTGAGCGACGACCGGGTGGATTCGGTCGCGGCCGCACTGCGCCTCGACGAGGCCACCGCGACCCGGATCCGCGATCTGCCCGACGGCATGCGCACCCGGCTGGGCCTGGCCCAGGCCGTGCTCGCCCGGCCGCGCCTGCTGGTGCTCGACGACCCGTTCGACGGTCTCGAACCAGCCGAGCGCAGCTGGCTTTTCGACTATCTGCGCGGCCACGCCCGCAGCGGCGGGACCACACTGCTGACCGCGCAGAGTCTGGCCGCCGCCGTGCCGGTGTCCGATCAGGTGATCGTGCTGGCCGGCGGTTCGGTGGTCTATCAGGGCAGCCCGCGGCGGCTGCGGCGCAACCATCCGGACCGGCTGGTGGTCGCGGCATCCAGTCCGATCGCACTCGCCACCACCCTGGCGGCCCAGGGCTTCACCGATGCGGTGATGCGCGGTGACGGCAGACTCGCCGTCGCCGAGGCCACCCGCGCCGAGATCGAGGCCGCGGCCGCACTGGCACGCGTGCAACTGGGCGAGGTGGTGGCCGAACCCGTGCATCCCGACCGGGTGCTGGCCATGCTGACCAAATCGGCGGCACCGCCCGCCTATCCGAACCCGGCCCCTGCGACCCCGTACGGAATGCGATGATGCTGCCCACGATGCCCGCCGTGCCCGTCGAGGTGACCCGGGCCGCGACCACCGAACTCCGCAAGATCACCGCGGTCCGATCGGGATGGCTGCTGCCCCCGATCCTGGCCGCCGTCGGACTCGTCGTCGGATCGGCCTCCGCGCTGCGCGGTTCCGGTCCGCAACCGCGGGAGGCGCTGGCCACCGGCACCGTGACGGTCGGGCTGTATCTGGCGATCGCGGTGGCGGTGGGCGCGGCCGCGGTCGGCGGGGCGGTGGCGGCGGGAGACGAATACCGCTATCGCAGCATCGGTATCACCGTCCTGCTGACCCCCGACCGCGATCTGCTCTTCGGTGCGAAAGCCGGTGTGGCGGCGGCCTATTCGCTGCTCTCCGCGGCCTGCGCGGAGCTGGGTGCGGCGCTGGGACTGCTGCTGTTCGGACGGCACGAGGTCGAATTCGGCTGGCGGCTGGTCGGCGTGTTCGGCGGCGGGCTGCTGGCCGCGGCGTGCTGGGCCGTGATCGGGGTCGGGCTCGGATTGGTGTTGCGGTCACCGAATCTCGCGGTGATCGCGATCGCGGGCTGGCTGTTCGTCCTCGAACCCCTGATCTGGTTGGTGGCCAAGGGCGCCGGCATCGCGGGGCTGGTGGTGCTGCTGCCCGGTTCGGCCACCATCGGCACGGTGGCCGTCGGTTCCTTCGCCGACAGCCCCTTCCTGCCGCCCAATGCGGCCTCAGCCGTGGTGCTGGTGATCTGGACCGTCGCCGCTGGGGCGGCCGGATGGTGGTATCTGCGGACCCGCGAGATCTGAGCGCGGCCGGCGGTCAGTGCGCCGCCGAGCGCCGGCGCGATTCGCGTTCTGCGCGATCGCGTTGCGGTGCGGGCAGATTCGGCAGGATCTCCCGGCGCGAACCGATCATCAACTTGGGCAGAATGGCCGCTACCTGCGCGTCGACCGTGCGATTGGAGGTGCCGCGGCGGGCCGCGATCGCGGTGTTGGTCAGGCCCGCCGCGGCCAGCACCGCGACCTCCTGCTCGGCGGCGGTCAGCGCCTCCCACCGGGAATCGCGCGCCGTCTCCGGCGCCGCGCCCGCCGGCACCGAATCCTCGATCGGCTCCGGCCGTGCCATCCCGCCACGCACCTGACCCTCGGCTACCGCCGCATCGAAATCGGCCGGCCGCAGGATACTGCGGGCCAGGTCGGTCGCCTTGACGGTTTCCGCGGCGAACGGGCGCAGATTGGTCAGATCGATGCCCAGCCGCCGGCGCAGCGCCGACGTTTCACCGTAGAGACGCGCGATGCGCCTGGCGTGCTCGATCCGTACCGCGGCATCGGTCGAATCACCGATCCGCCGGGCCGCGATCCAGGACCGGATGTGCAACGCCCACACCCCGCCCCACTGATCGCCCATCGACCGCTGCCATCGCACGGCCGAATCGCACAGGGCCTCGGCCGCGGCCGGATCGCCGTGCGCGGTCGTCGCGATCGCCGCGGCCAGTTTCGCCCAGGAGATGGCCCACTGCGCACCGGATTCCGTCATGGTCGCCAGATGCCGGCGGGTCGTCTCCAGCGCCACCTCGGGCGTCCCGTAGAAGGCGGCGGCCAGCGACTCGAACAGCTCGCTCATCGCGGCCCCGCCGGTATCGCCCGCCGCGGCGAACTTCGCGCGCGCCCGAGCGAGCACCACCGAGGCCGGTGGCTGCTCGACGGTGAGCAGCAGCACACTGCCCCAGAGATAGTCGACCGGCGCCGGCAGGCCGAGATCGACAGCCGGGTCGTCGCGCCAGCCGGGAGGCACGGTACCGAGCGAGGTCGCGACACACTGGTCGAGCATGCGTCCGGCATCCTCGGACATGCCCTGACACAGCGCGAGCCAGCCGATGAGGGCCAGCGCCGAAATCTCCAGTTCCGGCGGGCATCCGCCGAACGACCGCACCGCGTCGAGGCTGCGCTCGGCGAGCTGCCGCGATTCCCGCAGCAGGCCACGCAGGAACGGAATCCGCAGCGCGATCAGGCCGGTGGCGATCTCGAGGCCGACCACCGCTTCCGCCGGATCGGTCAGACTGCTGTCGATCGCGCACAGCAGGTTGTCCCACGCCGCGCGCGCCCACGACAACAGATGCTGTTCGTGCGGGCCGACCCAGCGCGCGGCGACGAGCTGATCGCGGTAGTACCGCCGGTGCCGCGCGGCCAAGCGCTCCCAGTGACCGTCCCCGCGGGCACGCACCCGCTGCTCGGCGTAGAGCCGGAAACTCTCCAACAGCGAATAGCGCACGGTCTCGGCGCCGATGTGAATCGAGACCAGCGACCGGTCGGCCAGCTGCTCGAGCAGCGGCTCGATCTCGTGCGCCGGCAGGTCGGCGTCGGCGCAGACCGCCTCGATGGCATCGAGCTCGGCGCCGACTTCCTGGCCCACACCGGCCTGCCCGGAATCCGGGCCCGGTTCGGCGGGATCGGCGTCGTAGCCGGCGGCGAACACCGACATCCGCTCGAACAGCAATCGTTCGGCGTCACCACACAGATCGAACGACCAGGCGATCACCGAGGCGATATCGCGATGCCGTTCCTCGTCACCGACCCGGAAGCCCGGTGACCAGCGCAGGCGGCGATCCACCGCGCCGTCGAGATCGCGCAGGATCGCCGGCAGCGGCTGGTAGCGCAAACGGGCCGCGGCCAGGCGGATGAACAGCGGATAGTTGTGCAGATGCCGGCAGATCGACTCGACCGTCGCGCGCTCGCTCTCGCCGACGGCCCGGCCGGTCAGTGCCGCACGCTGCCGAAACAGTTGCACCGCAGTGGCATTCGGCAGCGGTGCGATCGGTAGCAGCTGTTCGTCCACCCAGCCGAGGGCGGTCCGGCTGGTGGCGAGCACGCTCAGCCCGGGCACCCCGTCCAGGAGTTCGGCCACGACCGGACCGACGCCGTCGAGTACGTGCTCACAGTTGTCGAGCACCAGCAACGGGTGACCGCCACGACCCGGAGTATCCGTTCCGTCGAGCGCGGCGAGCAGTGCGGCCCGCACCGGCCGGCCGGAGAAGTCCCCGTCGACGACCGAGCGCGCGATCTCGTCCTCGACCTCGGCCGGCGCGGCTCCCTTCGGGAGGCGGGCGAGCCGAACCCAGTACACCGGCCCACGACGCGCTCGGCGCAACCGGGCGCTCACCTCCATGGCCAGCCGGGTCTTTCCGATACCACCGGGTCCGACGAGGGTGATCAAGCGTGCCGAATCCAGCAGTAGCGTTGCCACCCGCTCGAGTTCGGCTTCTCTTCCGACGAATCCGTCTGCTGTCGATCGTGGCCCCGGACCGAACACACCCCTCGCCGACGACATATCCACAGAGCCTAATCGGCGCGCGGGCACTACGGACACCCAATCCGGCAACCACATAAGTAGGTCGGCGTCCGACCTACCGATGCGGTGGCGATACCGATCCGCCGACAGTGGACAGCGGAAGCCGACGGCAGCGCCGGTCGGCCGGGTTCGGTTCCGCGGCGCCGGAACCGCGACGATGAGGAAAACCGACATGACACAGGTGCAGGTTGTGGGGGCGGGCGAATGCGGCTTACCGCTGGCTCGGCGATTACTCGACAACGGTGTGAAGGTCACGCTGATCACCGACCGTGATCCGGCGGCCGTGCTGTCCGGCTCGGTCACCAGTACCCAGGTCAAATTCGCCCGGACGCTGGAATTGGAAGCCGCGGCGGGCCTGGGGGCGTGGCGCACCCTCGCACCACCGATCCGCGGTATCCGGCTCACCGTCGCGGTCGACCGGTCACCCGTGGTGACCTGGGCGGCGCCGTTCGACAGCCCGGCGCACAGCGTCGACCAGCGCACGGTGTTCAGCCATCACCTGACCGAATTCGCCGCCGCCGGTGGCGATCTGCAAATCGCGCCGATATCGCTGACCGACCTCGACGAGCGTGCGGCCGATGCCGATCTGACCGTCGTCACCAGGGCCTCGGGCGAGCTCGCGGCCTGTTTCCCGGCGGATCCGGACTGGGCGCTGCCGGCCGCGCCGATGCGTCGGCTGGCCGTGGTCTATCTGGACGGGGCGGAGCCGGACCCCGACGGTATGGGGATGTTCCTCGCGCTCCCGGGGCTCGGCGAAGTCGTGTCGACCGCGACGCTCACCGGGGCTCCCGGGCAGGAGCGCCGATGCGACAACCTCATGTTCGCGGCGGTTCCGGGCGGACCGCTGGACGTCTTCACCCGCGACAGCAGCCCGGCCCAGCGCTTGGCGCAGGCCACCGAACTGGTGGAGCGATACTTCCCGCCGGAACTCGCGCGGCGCTTCCGCACGGTCGAACTGACCGACAGCGGTGGCACTCTCGTCGGCGCCGTCACCCCGACGATGCGACGTCCGGTGGGGCTGCTGCCGTCGGGCACCCCGGTACTCGGTGGCGGCGACGTGCTCTGCCGGATGGATCCGGCCGGTGCGCAGGGCGCCAACAGTGCGGTGCACTGCGGAATCCATTACGCCGACGCGATTCTCGCGCACGGTGACGGCCGCTTCGACACGGAGTGGATGGAATCGACCGGGCAGCAGTGGCTGACCGAGACGGCCCATCCCGCGGCCCGCTGGACGATGACGATGCTGAATCCGCCCCCGGCGTTGAACGAACTGATGATGGCCGGCGGCCAGGACCCCGCGCTCGCGCGTGCGTTCGCCGCGACCTTCGCCCGGCCCGCCGCCATGTCCGCCCTGGGGTTGTGAGCGGCATGGATCGACACAGTCACCACCGCCCGCGCCTGTCCGGTACCCACCCGGGTGGGCGTCCGGTATGCCGCAGCCGGCGCGGGATCGACCCCTCGCACCTCGCCGGGCGATTCGCCGGGACGCCACCCCTCGTCGAGCGCTGGGGTACATCGGGACCGCGCGTCGTCCTGGTGCACGGAATGCTCGGCGCCGAAACCACCTGGGCCGCACAGCGACCGCTCGCGCAGCGGATGCGCCTGGATGTGCTGGTGCGCCACGGCTACCGGCCCGGAGTCGCCGCGGCTCCCGATTATCTGCACGATGCCGCCGATCTGCTGACGATGCTCGCCGCGGAACCGGCGCATCTGGTCGGTCACTGCTACGGCGCGCTCGCCTGTGTGCTCGCCGCGGCCGGCGCTCCCGATCGGGTGCTGTCGCTGACCCTGATCGAACCCACCTGTCTCGCCGAGCTGCGCCATCCCGCGGTCGAGGCCCTGCGCCTGCGGTGGCGGGAACGGCCACGCGATCCGCTCGAATTCGCCGCGACCTTCGGCACTCTGGCGGGCCTGCCGCGCGGGCGCCCGCGCACCGACGATCACTGGGCCGCGGTCTCGGCGCTCCGCATGTGCCGCCCGGCCTGGGACGCGGCGCTGCCGCTGCCCGCGATCGCCCGGGCCGGGGTGCGCACCCTCGTCCTGTCCGGCGGGCACTCCCCCGCGTTGACCGCGGTCGCCGCGACCGTCTCCGCGCGCACCGGCGGCGAGCACCTGGTGCTGCCCGGCAACGACCACGCGGTACAGCATGCGGGCGCACCGTTCAACGAGCGGCTGGAACAGCATCTGACCGGCGCGCCGAACTGAGCGCCCGGCCGCGGCGCGCGATCCGGCGGCCGGCGATGGTGTCGGCCGCCGTCGGTACGGTCGAATCGACATGAACGACACCGACACCCTGCGCCCCGACACCGGACCGGCCCCTTCCCGGCGCCGGACACCGGCCGGGACGAGCGGATCCGGCTGGTTGCGCCGGCTCTGGGCGGCCTGCCGGGCTCATCCCCGTGTGCTGATCGGGGTGATCCTGGCCGTCGTGGCGGGCGCGGGCGCGGAATCGGCCGCCCCGCTGGCCGCCAAGGCCGCCCTGGATCGGGCCCGGCTGGGCGATGTGGCGGCGTTGGCGCCGATCGCCGCCGTTCTGGTCGCCCTGGCCCTGGCGCGGTTCGCCGCCACCTACGGGCGGCGCTGGCTGGCCGGTCGGCTCGCCCTGGATGTCCAGCACGAGTTGCGGGTGACTGTGCTGACCGCCCTGCACCGATACGACGGGCCGCGGCAGGACCGGCTGCGCACCGGGCAGGTGGTCTCCCGGTCGATCAGCGATCTCCAGCTGGTGCAGGGACTGCTCGCGATGGCCCCGTTGTCGGCCGCCTCGCTGCTCATCTTCATCTTCGCCGCGGCCGCCATGCTGGTGTTGTCACCACCGTTGGCGCTGGTGTCGCTGCTGACCGTGCCCGCCCTCGGTCTGGTTGTCTATCGGGTGCGACCGCGCCTGCACGCGGCGACCTGGTCGGCGCAGCAGCGGGCGGCCGATCTGGCGCAGCACGTCGAGGAGACCGTCACCGGTGTGCGGGTGGTGAAGGGCTTCGGCCAGGAATCGCGGATGGTGCGCATTCTGGAGGAGCACGGCCGGCGGCTCTATGCCCACCGGATGCGCGCGGCCCGCATCGATTCCCGCTTCGCCCCGACGGTTTCGGCGATCCCGCAAGCCGGGCTGGTGATCGTGATCGCGCTCGGCGGAGTGCTGGCCCTGCATTCGGTGATCGGCGTCGGCACCTTCCTGGCCTTCGCGACCTACGTCACGATGATGGCCTCGAGCACCCGGATCCTGTCCAACGTCGTGGTGATGGCCCAGTTGACCCGCGCGGCGGCCGAACGCGTCTACCAGATCGTCGACGAGGCGCCCGCTGCGGTGGATCCGCCCGATCCGCAACCCCTGCCGGCGGGGCCGCTCGGCCTCCACATTCGCGGCCTCACCTTCGGCTTCGAACCGGGCCGGCCGGTCCTGCACGATCTCGACCTCACCGTCCGCCCCGGTGAGACGGTCGCGGTGATCGGTCCGGCCGGTTCCGGGAAGTCCACGCTGACGCTGCTGCTCCCACGCTTCCATACGCCGGAGGCCGGCCACATCGGCCTGTTCGGCGCCGATTCCGTGGACGATCCGGACGCCGGGGCGGTGGATATCGCACGCGTGCGAGCGGCCGATCTACGCGCGGCGATCGGCGTGGCGTTCGACGAGCCGTTCCTGTTCTCCGACACCATCGCCGCCAATATCGCACTCGGCAAACCCGACGCCGATCCCGAGGAGATCCGCGCGGCCGCCCGGACGGCCGCGGCGGACGAATTCATCCGGGCCCTCCCGGACGGCTACGACACCGTCGTCGGCGAGCGCGGCCTCACGCTCTCCGGCGGGCAACGGCAACGTCTGGCCTTGGCGCGCGCACTGCTCGCGGATCCACGCATCCTCGTTCTCGACGACGCCACCTCCGCGGTGGACGCCGTCACCGAGGCCGCGATCTTCGGTGCGCTGCCCGCCCACGGCCGCACCACGCTGATCCTCGCGCACCGGGAATCGACACTGGCGCATGCGGACCGGGTCATCCGGCTGCCAGGACCGGGCACGCATTCCACCGAGCCGGGACGGGATGCGGCCATACCCGGCGCCGGCATCGAGGCCCAGGCGGACGCGGCCGGCTCGGACACCGAATCCGTTGCCGAGGATCCGAACCCGGAACCGGATGCGCCGCCGGAGATGCGTGCCGCGCTGGCGAGTCTGGCTCCCGCCACCGAAGAACCGGGGCTCGACGATCGGGAGCTGGAACAGCCGGACCCGCAGTTTCGGCTGGTGCGGTTGCTACGGCCGGTGCGCTGGCTGCTGGCGGCCGTGGTCGCGTTGCTCGCCGTCGACGCGGCCGTCTCGGTCGCCTTTCCGGCGCTGACCCGCTTCGCCCTCGACGACGGTGTCGGACGGCAGCACGGCGGCGCGCTCGCGGCCGCAGCCGCGGCAGGCGTGGCGCTCGTCCTGGTGAGCTGGGCGGGCGAGGCGATAGGCACCCGGTTGTCGGCGCGCGGCGGTGAGCGGGTGCTCTACGGGCTGCGCGTGCGCAGCTACGCCCATCTGCAACGGCTCGGCCTGGACTACTACGAGCGGGAACTGTCCGGCCGGATCATGACGCGGATGACGACCGATATCGACGCGCTGTCGACCTTCCTGCAGACCGGTCTGGGCACCGCGCTGATCAGCCTCGTCACGGTGGCCGGGATCGTGGTCGCCCTGCTGATCATCGACGCCGGCCTGGCCGTGGTCGTCTTCGTGGCCCTGCCGCCGCTGATCGCGGCGACGCTGATCTTCCGCCGGGTCTCGGCCTCGGCGTATTCCGCCTCCCGGGAGCGGGTCGCCACGGTCAACGCCGATTTCCAGGAGAACGTGGCCGGTCTGCGCGCCACCCAGGCCTATCGGCACGAAGCCGAGGCCGCGCGCCGATTCGCCGACTACTCCGACCGTTACCGCCGGGCCCGGCTCCGTGCCCAGCGAGCGATCGCGCTGTACTTCGCCTTCGTGCTGGCCTGGGCGGATCTGGCCCAGGCGGCCGTCGTCTACCTGGGCGCCCGCGAGGTCGCGCACGGCACCACGACGGCCGGCACGCTGGTGGCGTTCGTCTTGTATCTGAGCCTGCTGTTCGGGCCGATCACCCAGCTCTCCCAGGTCTTCGACGGCTATCAGCAGGCGCGGGTGGGGTTGCGGCGGATCGAGACGCTGCTGCACACCCCCTCCTCGATCGCCCCCGACCCCGCGGATGCGGTCGAGATCGAGGGGCGGCTGCGCGGCGAGGTCTGTTTCGACGCGGTCACCTTCCGCTATCCGGACGCGAAAAAACCCGCGCTGGAAGATGTTTCGCTGCACGTTCCGGCCGGATCGACGCTGGCGCTGGTCGGTGAGACCAGTGCCGGGAAGTCGACCGTGGTCAAATTGCTGGCCCGCCTCTACGACCTGCCCGGCCGAGCGGCGCCCGGCGACGAAACGACGCCCGGCGGATCGATTCGCGTCGACGGAGTCGATCTCCGCGACTATCGACTCGCCCGATTCCGTGCCCGGCTCGGCGTGGTACCGCAGGAAGCTCACCTGTTTACCGGAGACGTTGCCGGCAACATTGCATTCGGGAAACCTTTTGCCACCGCCGCGGAAATCCGGCGGGCCGCCGCGGCGGTCGGTGCGCTGGAAACGATCGAGAGTCTGCCCCGGGGGATGGCTCAGCCGATCGGTGAGGGCGGTCGCGGGCTGTCGGCCGGGCAACGGCAGTTGATCGCGCTGGCTCGTGCCGAACTGGTTGATCCCGATCTGCTGCTGCTGGACGAGGCCACCGCCGTGCTGGACCCGGCCAGCGAGGAGAAGGTGCTGGTCGCGAGCCGATCGCTGGCCCGTGGCCGCACCACCGTGATCGTCGCGCATCGGCTGGCGACCGCGGCGCGCGCCGATCGGATCGCCGTCGTGGCGCACGGCCGGATCGTGGAATTCGGCACGCACGAGCAACTGCTGGCCGAACGCGGGATCTATAACCGACTCTGGGAGGCAGCCGATTCGGACGAAGGAATATTCTCGACGCGGGACGAGTCGTCATCTATGAGGCTGGGTCTGTCCGGAGGCAGTTGACCGGGCAGCGGCGCAAACGACGTGCCCGACGGCGGCAGTCGGAGTATTCCGGAACGGGACCCACGCATGCCGCCCTGGGGCACGGAGTAGGGGCTGGGCCTATCCTCAGAAAGGGCGCATCGGCGCGCATCGCGCCGGTACCCGTGCCGGGCACGTCACAAACGTCGCAGCGCGAAGAACGAAATGAGGCGAACACCTGCTGTGAGCAGCTCAACATCCCAGTTCGGACAGAACCAGTGGCTCGTCGACGAGATGTACCAGAAGTACAAGCAAGATCCGTCGTCGGTCGATGAGAGCTGGCATGAGTTTCTCGCCGACTACACACCGGAGTCGCCGGGTGAGGTAGCCAACAGCACGCCCGCCGCCT
>NZ_BAGM01000104.1 GCF_000308855.1 Nocardia veterana NBRC 100344
GGCGATCCGGGCCGCCGCCGCCTCCCGCCAGCGGGTATCCAACATCCCCGCACCACAGACCGGGCACGGACACGCATCCGCGACACCGGCGTGCTCGCCGGCGCGGCGCAGCAGATCCACTACCCGAAGCTCGGCCTCGAGGTCGCCGGTGGCCAGGTCGATCAGGGCGGCAGTGGCCTGCTCGACAGCGGCCGCGGCGGCCTCGACCTGCGCGGTATCGGGAATCCGCAGCCGGGCGATCGCCTGCAGCGCGGCGACCCCGCCCGGATCGTGCCGGACGCCGGTGAGCTCATGACTGATCGCGTTCAGGTCGGGTGGGGCCGCGCGCAACAGCTCGGCCACCCGCTCCGCGCGGTCGTCGGCCACCGCGCGCAGTTGCTCGAGCAGGTCCTGCCGCCCATCGCGGCAGTGTTTGGCGGCACGTTCCAATTCGATTCGGCGCGTGCGGGTCCGGTCCAGTGCGGCGCTGATGTCGTCCAGCCCGAGGAGCCGATGCAAGGCGTCGAAAAGATCGCTGGGTCGGCCGTCCACCACCGCGCCCAGCTCACTGTAGGACAGGAACGGGCGGTACAGCTCGAATGCGCGCGCCCAATCGCCGACCCGGAATTCATCGGGTTCGTGTCCGACGCGCCGCTCGGTCCAGCGACCGCCGGAAAGGTCGTCGCCCTCGTCCCACTCCCGTACGATCGAGATCGCGCCGGACTCCTGCGCGACCATCTCCACCGCGATGCGAGAGGTGCTGTCGCAGTGCATATTCCGCCAGCCCTCGCGCCAGATCGCGGATCGTCCCTCCCAGCGCCGGTTGGCTCCGGTGAGGGCCAGTTCGGCGGCCTCGGCGAAACTCGACTTACCGGATCCGTTGCGGCCCACCACGAGGGTCAGGCCCGGCCCCGGAGCGAGCCGCAGCACCGCTTCCCGCCCGATGCCGCGAAAGCCGCGAACCCGGATGGCGCTCAGGAAGATTCCGGTTCGCTCGATCGCCGCGCCGGGCTCGAGAGCCTCCCCCAGGGCGGCAAGGACGGTCTGCGCAACATCCGGGCTCACCGTCGAATCCGCGTGCAGCCGGGCGGAAACCAGCTCTCTCAGGTGCGGCGTGACCTCCCCCTGCCCTTCCCCCACAGCCCCTCCTGGCGCTCACACACGACGTCGTCGTGGCGAACGCTACCGGAGAACCGGCCCGGGCGGGACGCATGGCCATCGAGCGGCCGAACCGCCCGATGTCCACCCCTCGGCCGTCCCGGCCGGGCAGTTCCACGGGTTACACCCGATTCGGGTGGCTCGGTTCAACCGAACAGAACAGAATGCCAGAATCGGCGATCTTGCACAACCTGTCCGGTAACAGCAATGCCGTTCCGCGGCAGGGCAATTCGTTCCGCAATCGGTGAGCGAACGACACCGGCGCCGAGGCGGACCGCCGGCGGCGCGGGGGCGCCCGCCGTGTCCGCCGATCTTGTCGGTGGGCTCGGGTACAAATCCGCCAGGACCGAACGAACGGGGGATCACGTGACCATCTCATCGGCCGCGGCCTACGCGGTCACCGCGGACAACGTACTGGCCCTGGCGCCCGACGCCGCCTCGGTGACCGCCGCCCGGAAACTGACCGCGGCATGGCTGAGCACCGGCCGCCACGACGCGGCGCTCTGGGGGCTCTGCAAGGGCAGCGGGGCCCGGCCCTACCAAACGATCGTGGATCTGTCGGGACCCGCCTACCGCTGCACGTGCCCGAGCCGGAAATTTCCCTGCAAACACGCGCTGGCGCTACTCCTGCTGTGGTCACAGGGCGCGGTCGAGGAGGCCGGGGCACCCGCCGACTTCGCCACCGAATGGTTGACGGCGCGGGCCGCCCGGCGCACGGCACCGGCCGAACCCGCCACCCGCGACAGCAAGCAGTCGACGATCGAACAGCGGCGCGCCCGGGTCACCACCGGATTGGACGACCTCGACATCTGGCTCGGCGACCAGATCCGCACCGGGCTCGCCCAGTCCGACCATTCGGAGACGGCGCTGGAGGGGGTCGCCGCCCGCATGGTCGATTCCCAAGCCCCGGGGGTGGCCGCGGCGCTGCGACAACTACCGCGCCGCCTCGAGGCGGCCGAGCAGTGGCCACCGATCCTGCTCAGCGAGTACGCGCGACTACGTCTCCTGATCGACGCGCACCGCCGTCTGGACGAGATGCCGCCCGCCCTCGCGCAGGGGATCCGCGCGCATATCGGTTACCCCGTCAAGGCCGAGGACGTCCGCGCCGCCGAGCCCGCGGTACGCGATCGGTGGCAGGTCCTCGCCGTCCGGATCACCGAGGAAGAGCGGGTTTTCACCCGTCGCACCCTCCTGCGCGGGCGCCTGTCACAACGGTGGGCCCAGGTTGTCGAGCACAATTTCGGCAGTGCGAGTTTCCCCGGCGACCTGCCGATTCCCGGCACCATGATCGATGTCGACCTGCACTTCTACCCGGCCGCGATGCCGCTGCGCGCGCTGTGGGGTGCCCGCCACGGCGGACCCGAACCGTTCACCACCTTCGGCGCCACCGCGACCACGATCCGCGATCAGCTGGCCGCCCACGCCCGTGCGCTGGGCGCCGACCCGTGGCTGCGCGGATGGCCGATGATGCTGCCGGAAGTGGTGCCGGCCCCGGGTCCGCGCGGATGGTATCTGGCCGAACCGGACGGAACCGCGTTACCGATCGCGACTACCGTCGAGGTGCCCTGGCAGCTGATCGGCGTGTCCGGTGGCCGTCCGCTGACGGTGGTCGGTGAGTGGACCGCCGGCGGCCTGCTGCCGTTGGCCGCGTTGACGGCCGGTGAACTGGTCGACGTGGAACCCGAATCCCTGGTCGACGTGCCCGGCCCGGGGACCGCCGTCCCGGAATCCTCGGCGGCGTTGGTGCCGGTCGCCCTGCTCGGTACCGCGCGGCGCGTTCTGGACCCGAATGCGCTGGCGGCGCCCGTCGCCGCGCGGGTGCGCGCCGAACATCCGGAACACGCGGTGCTGACGGCGGTCGCACTGCAGGAGCTGTACCACCGCGGCGGTGCGGAACCGGTGCACGCCGAACTGCCCGAGCCGGCGCAACCGGACGAACGTGAGCAGCTCCCCCGCGCCGCAACCGAGCGATTGCGGCATCTGCTGGCCGACGGCTCGCCCATGCTCGCGGAATGGTTCGACGCGGCCCTGCCCGGTAATCGGCGAGCGCCCGACACGCTGTGCGCGGCGCTGCTCGAGCACGCGAGAAACCATGCGGCCCTGCGCGATCCGCTGCTGCGCCTGGCCGGCACCCGAGGACGATGGCTGGCCGCGCTCCATCCGCGGTGGCGGCCCCTGCTGCGCACCACCGGCGACGATCCGCAGGTCTGGACCCACGGCCGGCCGGCCGAACGCCGTGCCTGGTTGGCGGCCCTGCGGGCCCGCGACGCCGACGCGGCGCGAACCGCCCTCAGTGAAACCTGGGACCGCGAGCCGGCGCGTGGACGGGCCGAACTGCTGGCAGTCCTCGCCGACGGCATCGGGCCCGGCGACGAGCCGCTGCTGGAGTCCGCGCTCGACGACACCCGGCCGGAGGTCCGTCGCACGGCCGCCGATCTGCTGGCCCGACTACCGGATTCGGCCTTCGCCGGTCGGATGCGTGACCGCGCCGGCCGCTGGGTCACGGTGCGTTCGGGCGCGCTGACGGCCCACCTCCCGCGTGAGCTGGACGACTCGGCCCGCCGGGACGGATTGGGCGATCGCCTCGATCCCGTGGCCTATCGCCGTGACGGCGGCGCCGATGTCGATGCCGAGCGGCTGCGACGGCTGATGGCCGCGACCCCACTGGGGCACTGGGAGGCACTGTGCGGTTCGCCGGCCGCCGCGACCGCCCTGCGCCTGCCCGACGACATCCTCGGGCCGGTCTGCGCGGGGTGGTCGGAAGCCGCACTCGCACAACGCGATCCACGCTGGGCCGGTCCATTGTTCGAGGTGCTGACCACCACGCCCACGCTGGGCGCCGATCCGCGCCTGCGCCAGGAGTTGTTCGCCCTGCTTCCACTCGATCACCGGGTCCGCTACCTGTGCGGTTTGGACAGCAGCTGGTTGGCCGAACTCGAACTGCTGGTCTCGGGCCTACCGCGGCCCTGGCCGTACCCGGTGGCCGAACACCTGGTCCGGCTGCTGCTCGACCGGGCGCAGCTGGCGGCCGCTCGCCCGGGCGCCGCCGGCCTGTCCCCCGCTTCCTACCGCGCGCTGCTGCGCACCGCCGCCGTCAACTTCCCGGTCCGCGCGGCCGGCGTGGTGGCGGTCGCCGCTCGCCGCTGCGCCGATCCGTACTGGCAGAGCGCCTTCGACCGGCTCGCCGACGACCTGACCCAACGCACTCTGATGCTCGAGGAGCTGGCATGACCACGATCCACCATCCGCCCGCCGACCTGCTGCGCCCGCACGCCGAACAGGCGTTCGCCGACGAACTGACGGCCCTCGCCGCCGTGGACGACCGCCCGCGGCCACCGTCGTGGCGGCTGTCGCCGTGGGCGGTGGTGACCTATCTGCTCGGCGACACCCTGCCCGACGGCACCGTGATCACACCCAAGTACGTCGGTCCGCGACGCTTGATGGAAGTGGCGGTGGCGACCCTGGCCACCGATCGCGCGCTGTTGCTGCTCGGCGTGCCCGGAACCGCGAAAACCTGGGTGTCGGAACATCTTTCGGCCGCGATCAGCGGCGCCTCCACGCTGCTCGTCCAGGGCACCTCGGGAACCGCCGAAGAGGCGATCCGCTACGGCTGGAACTATGCCCGGTTGCTCGCCGAGGGTCCGAGCGACGGCGCTCTGGTGCCGTCACCGGTGATGGTTGCCATGCGCACCGGCACAATCGCCCGCGTCGAGGAGCTGACCCGGATCCCGTCCGATGTGCAGGACGCGTTGATCACGGTGTTGTCGGAGAAGACGCTGCCGGTACCCGAACTCGGGATCGAGGTGCAGGCGGCCAAGGGGTTCAATGTCATCGCCACCGCCAACGATCGCGACCGAGGCGTCAACGACCTGTCCTCGGCGCTGCGGCGCCGGTTCAATACCGTCGTTCTGCCGTTGCCGGCCGATGAGGACGACGAGGTCGCGATCGTCACCCGGCGGGTCGAACAGCTCGGCGTCGCACTGGAATTGCCTCCCGTCCCGGCCGCGGCGGAGGAGGTCCGGCGCGTCGTTCGAGTGTTCCGCGAACTGCGGGCCGGCATCACCGCCGACGGCCGGACCAAACTCAAATCACCGTCCGGGACCCTGTCGACCGCCGAGGCGATTTCGGTGATCACCAACGGGATGGCGCTGGCCGCGCACTTCGGTGACGGCGTCCTGCGCGCGAACGATATCGCGGGCGCCGTGCTGGGCGCGGTGATCAAGGATCCGGTGGCCGACGGCGTGGTGTGGACCGAATACCTCGAGGCCGTCGTCCGGGAACGCCCGGACTGGGCGGATTTCTACCGCGCCTGCCGTGAGGTCCACGGATGAGCGCCCGCACCGGCGCCCTCGACGAACCGCGGACCCGGATCTTCGGAATCCGCCACCACGGACCGGGATCGGCGCGATCGCTGCTGTGGGCGCTGGAGCGGTTCCGGCCGGACGCCATCCTGATCGAGGGTCCGGCCGACGCCGATCCGCTGGTCGCCTATGTGGCCGCCGCCGGGATGGAACCGCCGGTGGCATTGCTGGCGTACGCCGCGGACGATCCGGCCCGGGCGGCATTCTGGCCCTTCGCCGTCTTCTCGCCGGAATGGCAGGCGCTGCGCTACGCGGCCGAACACGCGGTGCCCGTCCATTTCTGCGATCTGCCCGCGACGCAGACCCTGGCCCTGGACGCCGAACCCGGCGACCGCGGCGATCCACTCGCCGTACTGGCCGCCGCCGGCGGATACGACGATCCGGAGCGGTGGTGGGACGCGGTCATCGAATCGGCGGCCGCGCCCACCGGGGACGGCACCGACATCTTCGACGCCGTCGCCGAGGCGATGGGCGCGCTGCGGGCCGCGGTCGAGGCGGACCAACCCGACGGATCACCCGAGGCACTGCCGCTCGACGACACCGACCCCGACACCGATCCGGACGACGAACCGACCGGGCCGGAACTGCCCCGCCGCATCGATCTGCGCACGCTGCAGCGGGAAGCGCACATGCGCCAGATCATGCGCAAAACCCTGAAAACGGGCGCCCGAAGGCTCGCGGTGGTGTGTGGCGCGTGGCACGCGCCGGCACTGTCGGGGGAACTCGGACCAGCCGCACCGGACACCCGGCTGCTCAAGGGCCTGCCCAAGGTGAAGACGGCACTCACGTGGGTGCCCTGGACGCACTCCCGGCTGGCCGGCTCCTCCGGGTACGGCGCGGGCATCACCTCCCCGGGCTGGTATCACCACCTGTTCACCCATACCGAGGAGCCGATCGCCCGCTGGCTGACCCGGGTAGCGGGCGCCCTGCGCGCGCACGACCTGCCGGTGTCGAGTGCGCACATCATCGAATCGGTCCGGCTGGCGGAAACATTGGCCGCCCTGCGCGGCCGGCCCGCGCCCGGGTTGTCCGAGGTCACGGACGCCACCCGGTCGGTGCTGTGCGAAGGCGACGAGACGATGTTGCGGTTCGTCAGTAACGAACTCGTCGTCGGCGAGGCTCTGGGCTCGGTGCCGGACAGCACCCCGACCGTGCCGCTGGACGCCGATCTGCGCGCGCAGGCGCGGCGGCTGCGGCTCAAACAGCAGGCCCTGGCTCAACAACTGGATCTCGACCTGCGCAAGGACCGCGACGTCGCTCGTTCCCATCTGCTGCACCGGCTGCGCATCCTCGGCATCGATTGGGGCACACCGATCACCGGTGAGGTCCGCAACACCGGAACCTTCCGCGAATCGTGGTCGCTGCGCTGGGACCCGAGCCTGTCGGTCGCGATCGTCGAGGCCTCGCGGTGGGGTACCACGCTGCACACCGCCGCCGCGGCGAAGCTGCTCGACCGGACGGGAGCCGCGGACGCCACCGTCGCCGATATCGGCGGCGCGTTGGAGACCGCCCTGCTGGCGGACCTGGCCGACGCGGTCGACGGCCTGGTCACCCGCCTGGAAGCGGTGGCGGCACTGGACCACGACGTCACCCACCTGCTCGCCGCCCTGCCCGGGCTGGTCCGCACCCTGCGGTACGGCGATGTGCGCAGCACCGATGTGTGCGCTCTCGCCCGGGTCGCCGACGGGCTGCTGGTGCGTATCTGTGCCGGATTGCCCGGGGCCGTCACGGGTTTGGACACCGAGGCGGCCACCGAACTGCGCACGCTGATCGACGCCACGCACGTCGCTATCGCCACGCGTGACGATCCGCACGCCACCGAGAGGTGGTTGGCGGCGCTGCATCGGCTGGCCGACCGCGACGATGTGCACGGGGCGTTGGTGGGGCGCGCGGTCCGACTGCTGTGCGACGCCGAGATCATCGCCGATGCCGAGGGCGCGCGGCGGCTGTCCGCGGCACTGTCCATCGGTTACGGCCCCGCCGAGAAGGCCGCCTGGATCGACGGCTTCCTCGGCGGACGGGGTCTGCTGCTGGTGCACGACCGAGATCTGTTGCGGCGCATAGATTCCTGGTTGCGAGGGCTGGACGAGGAACAGTTCGTCGCCACCCTGCCGCTGCTGCGCCGCACCTTCGGCGCCTTCGAATCCGGCGAGCGACAGGCCATCGCACAGGCCGTTCGCGACGGCGCCCCGATAACCGTCGCGACGCGCGACGTCGCCGGGGTCGACCCCGAGCGTGGCCTGCTCGCGCTGGCGGCGGCTGGCGAAATCCTGGCGGGCGCAGGATGATTCGACCGATACCCGCGGCGGCGACCGACCCGAACCGTACGGAGGCGGAGATGACAACGGACAGCGAGCCGACGGCCGGCACGGAACCGCCGGTGTTCGCGACCGACGAAGCGCAGGCCCGCCGCTGGCGCCTGGTGCTCGGCGCACCCGCCGAAACCGGCCTGGGCGGACTGGCGAATCCCGAGGACGCCGCGATGGATCGAGCGCTGTCGGCGCTGTACAACGCCGACGAGCACACGCCCTCGGACAAGCGAGCGGCCGGCCTCGGCGGTTCGGCCCCGAAGGTCGCGCGCTGGCTGGGCGATATCCGCACCTACTTCCCGTCCTCGGTGGTCGAGGTGATGCAGCGCGATGCCATCGACCGGCTCCAACTCACCGAACTCCTGCTGGAACCCGAACTGCTCGAGGCGGTCGAGCCCGACGTCCAGCTCGTCGGCACGCTGCTGAGCCTGAACCGCCTGATGCCCGAAACCACCAGGGCCACCGCGCGATCCGTCGTGGCGAAGGTGGTCCGCGAGATCGAGCGCCGACTGGCCGCGCGTACCGTCGCGGCGGTGTCCGGTGCGCTGAACCGCGCGGCCCGGGTCTCCCGGCCGCCGCTGCGAGATATCGACTGGGACCGCACCATCCGGCGCAACCTCGCCCACTATCTGCCGGAGCATCGCACGGTCGTGCCGCAGCAGCTGGTCGGCTACGGCCGCAAGGCGCAGGCGGTGCGTCGCGAGGTGGTGCTCGCCATCGATCAATCGGGCTCGATGGCGGCCAGCGTCGTCTACGCCTCGGTCTTCGGCGCGGTACTCGCGTCGATGCGCTCGCTGAGGACCTCACTCGTGGTGTTCGACACCGCCGTGGTGGATCTCACCGACCGGCTGGCGGATCCGGTGGATGTGTTGTTCGGCACCCAACTCGGCGGCGGCACCGACATCAATCGGGCCATCGCCTACTGCGACGGGTTGATCACGCGCCCCGCCGACACCCTGTTCGTGCTGATCTCCGACCTGTACGAGGGCGGTATCCGGGAGGAGATGCTGCGCCGGATCGCCACCATGACCGAAGCCGGGGTCCAGGTCCTCGTGCTGCTGGCGCTGTCGGACGAGGGAGCACCGGCCTACGACCACGAGAATGCCGCCGCCCTGGCCGCGCTCGGGGTGCCCGCGTTCGCCTGCACCCCGGACCGGTTTCCCGACCTGCTCGCGGTCGCCCTCGACCGAGGCGATGTGTCGACCTGGGCCCGAGCGAACGCGAGCCGGCGGTGACGCCGTCCGCGGTTCGGCGAAAGCCGTTGCGGAGTCGCAACTCTCGGGCCCGAACCGCGGGGTGGGCCGATCACCTGGCGTTCCCCGGGTCGCCCGTCGCCCTCGGTGGCAAGAGTCCGCGGCGATCGGCGGGCCGCGCGCCGGCGCGGAAATCGACGCGATAACTTGGACTCGTGTTGAAGAATTCCGTGGCCACGACGGCAGGAGCATGGCGGGTAGCAGACGGCACTGCGGTGTCATTTCGTGAAGCGGCGGTGGCCTGGGCATTGGCCGCCCATGCCGAACTGGCCGAAACCGCGACCGGGTACGGGCATTTCATCACTGTGAACGAGCTGGCCGAGCGGATTCAGGAGGTTTCGGGGGTGCACACCGAGGCACCCACCCGCACCTGGATGGCCGCGATCCTGCGCAAGGTCGCCCGGCGCTGCCACGCCGCCGGCGAACCGCCGCTGACCGCCCTGTGTGTGCGCCAGAACCACACCGTCGGCGACGACTACAAATATGTGCTCGAACTCGCCGGCCTGCCGATCCCGGACGACCTCGAACTGCACGCCGCCTATGCCCGGTGGCAGTGCTATCAGCACTACGGCGCCGACATGCCCGCCGATGTGGGCGTACCGCCGCTGACGCCGAAGGTCGATGCCCGCCGTCGCGGTCGCAGCGCCACCAAAACCACTGTCGCGCAGGAGGAGAAATCCGCCGAACCGCGCCCGGCGGTGTGCTCGCAGTGCTTCATTCAACTGCCGGCCGGCGGCGTCTGCCAGTACTGCGCCTGATTCACATCTCGACCGCGGCTGGGCGCCGACACGCCCAGCCGCGCCCACTCACAGATCGGCGATCGCCGCCAGCGGTGGCGTGCGCGCCGCCCGGACGGCCGGCCACAGTGCCGCAAGCACACCCACCAGCGCCGAGCCGATCAACATGGCGACGATCTGCGACCACGGCACCGCGATGGTGCTCAAGCCCAGATCGGACAGGGTTCGCAGGAATCCGACACCCAGGCCCAGGCCGAGCACCACACCGACCACCGCACCGAAGACCGCGATCAACATCGATTCGAGGTAGATCGTTCGTCGCACCTGCGGTCGCTGCATGCCGACCGCACGCAACATGCCGATCTCCCGCCGGCGTTCGACCACCGACAGCGCGAGCGTGTTGACGATTCCCAGAATCGCGATGACCACCGCGAGCGCGAGCAGACCGTAGAGGATCGCGAGCATCATGTTGATCTGCTTGCCCTGGGCGCCCTTGAATTCCTCCCGGTCCTGCACCTGCACCACCACGTAGGACGCGGTCGCCTTCTCCAGGTTGCCGCGCATCGCGGCGACGTCGGCCCCCGGCGCCGCCTTGACCAGAACGATCAGATCGGTCCGGAAGGCCACCGGCATCACCTGGTTGTACAGGTCCGGCGCCACCACCAGTGGGCCGAGCAGCTGACTGTCGGCGTAGATACCGGCCACCGTCACCCGGAACTTCTTGTTGTCCACGCTGGTGACCTCGACCTGCTGACCCGCACGCCAATTCCGGTCGCCCGCTTCGGTTTCCGAGACGAGCAGGGAATTGCCGGTGAGATTGTCGGTGCCCTGCCGGATGTCGTAGCGCAACACCCCGGCCATCGGCGCATCCGGCGACGTACCGGTCACCTGATCGTCGCCGACGCGCAACGCCACACCGCGGAACGCGACCACATCCGACACCCCGGGAACCGATCGCGCGGCCTCCGCGGCACCGAGCGGGACACCGATCATCTGCGGTCCGGCCAAGACGTAGTCGGCGTTCACACCCTTGTCGACCAGCTCGCCGACGCTGGCCTTCGCCGAGGCCCCGAGCATCCCGATCGCCGAGACCAGCATCAGTCCCAGGGTGAGCGCGAACGCCGTGGCGGCGGTGCGACGCGGATTGCGGATCGCGTTGTTGCGGGCCATCGCGCCGATCGCGCCGAACGGCCGCACCAGCAGGCCGAGCGCGCCGACCACCGGCCGAGACAGTGCCGGCGAGGCGAACAGCACGGCGAGAATCATCGCGGCCGCACCGATGCCGACCGTCGCGGCGGCATTGCCGCCGGTGTTGCGGGCTCCCAGCACCACCAGGATCACACCGATCACCGCCAGCACCGCGCCGATGACGGTCCGAACCCGCAAGGATTCACCCACCGAGGCGAACTCCTCGCGCATCGCCTCGACCGGCGGAATCTTCGCCGCCCGACGCGCGGGGGCGTACGCGCTGGCCACCGTCACCACCAGCCCGATCCCGATCGCGGCCAGCACCGTACGCGGCAAGACCTGCATGGTGCCGGTGGGCAACCCCAGATCGAAGGCGTTGAGCAATGCCGAGAGTCCGAAGGCCAGCCCGATCCCGGCGGCCAGGCCCAGCACACTCCCGAGCAAACCGATCACGACGGCCTCGGACACCACCGAAAGACCGACCTGCCGCCGGCCGGCACCGACCGCCCGCAGCAGCGCCAACTCTCGCAGGCGCTGCGCCACGATCATCGAGAAGGTGTTGTAGATGATGAAGGTGCCGACCACCAGTGCGATCGCGCCGAAGGCCAGCAGGAAGTAGTTGACGAATTTCAGCGCATTGCCCACCTGCGCCTTCAGATCGGCACGGACCTGATCGCCGTCCATCACCTTGTAGTCCGGGACCGTCCGGGCGATCCGGTCGCGCAGCACGTCCGGGGAAACCCCCGGCGCGGCAGCCACATCCACATAGGCGACGTGCTCACCGTCGGTGAACAGTTCCCGCGCCTGCGCATCGTCGAGCAGCAGTCCGATGAATCCGCCGGTGTCGGAGGACACGTCGTAGATGCCGCTGACGGTCATATCGATCGTGCCGCGCGCGGGGATCAGCACCTTGGCCTTGTCGCCCACGTGCAGGCCCGCTCGGTCGGCGCCGCCGGAGTTGATCGCGACCTGTCCCGGTGTCACCGGCGCCACTCCGGCGACGAAATGCTCCGGTTCGGCGATCGCCCTGTCGGGCGGCAGATACGAGCGACCCCAGCTCGGGGCGCCGCCGGTCTGCACGGCATGCCCGTCCTTCAGCAGTACGACCGGTCCCTGCACGGCCGGCGCGACCGCCCGCACCCCCTCGGTGCCGGCCACCTTCGCCACGACATCGTTCGGAACGCCGAGCGACTGAGCATGTTTCGGCTCGACGCGCACATCCACGCCCCGCGCCTGATCGGCGAAGATCCCGTCGAAGGTGCGCTGCAGGGTATCGGTGAACACGAACGAGCCCGCCACGAACGCGGTACCCAGCACGACCGACAACAACGTCAACGCCAGCCGCAGCTTGTGCGCGGCCAGATTGCGCAAGACCACCTTGCGCATCGGAGATCCGGCCATGCCTACACCCCCACTGTCATGCGGGACACCCGCACCCGGTCGGCGCAATGAGCAGCTGCGCGATTGTCACTCATCACGCCCCGTGCCATGCGGGACACCCGCACCCGGTCGGCGCAATGAGCAGCTGCGCGATTGTCACTCATCACGCCTCCAGCGACTTCATTCGGTCCAGGACCGATTCCGCTGTCGGGTCTCGCAATTCGTCGACGATGCGGCCGTCGGCGAGGAAGATCACGCGGTCGGCGTAGGAGGCGGCATGCGGTTCGTGGGTCACGATCACCACGGTCTGCCCGAATTCGTCGACCGCCGCGCGCAGGATCGACAGCACCTCCCCCGACGAGCGGGAATCGAGGTTTCCGGTCGGTTCGTCACCGAAGATGATGTCGGGCCGGCCCACCAGGGCACGCGCGCACGCCACCCGCTGCTGTTGACCACCGGACAACTCACTGGGACGGTGCCCGAGGCGATCCCGCAACCCCAGCCGGTCGATCACCGTATCCAGCCACTGCTGGTCCGGCTTGCGACCCGCGATATCCAGCGGCAGGGTGATGTTCTCGAGGGCCGTCAGCGTCGGAACCAGGTTGAACGCCTGGAAGACGAAGCCGATGCGATCGCGGCGCAGCCGGGTCATCTGTTTGTCCGACAGCCCGGTCAGATCGGTATCGCCGATCCGCACGGTCCCCGAGGTGGCACTGTCCAGCCCGGCCAGACAGTGCATGAGGGTGGATTTTCCGGATCCGGACGGGCCCATGATCGCGGTGAACTCGCGCTGGGCGAACTCGACCGAAACCCCGTCGAGGGCGCGGACCTGGGTGTCTCCGGATCCGTACAGCTTCATCAGGTCGGTGGCGCGGGCCGCGAGGGTGGTCGTCGCGGCGGGTTCGGTGCCCAGGGCATCGGCAGTCATGGTCTCCAGTCTGGTCAACCGGCCGTGAGCGCGCCATCGGGAATATCCCCCAATACCGTGGGCGCATCCGATCCGAGGCGAGGCACATATTCTCGGGCCATGGCTCTGCTCGTGCCGATCCTGCTCGCCGTCGTCGGTGTTGTCGTCGCGACGCAGCACGACCGGCTGCGGTGGCGACTGGCCGGTGCGATCATCGGTTTTGCCGTCGTGCTGGGGGCGGCCGCGCAGCTCACCGCCGATGTGCGCGGCGGTGGTGGCAGTACACGCATCGATCGGCCGATCGCGGACTGGGTGCTCGACCATCGCCTGACCTGGCTGAATCCGGTGGTGCGCAGCCTCACCGACTTCGGTGGCGTCGCCGCGATGACGGCGCTGACGCTCGCGGCCTGCGCCTGGTTCGGTTGGCGGCGGCAATGGGCCCCGCTGCTGACGACGGCAGCGGTCGGTGCCGGTGCGGCTGTGATCGGATCGATCATGAAGTCCGCGATCGGCCGCCACCGCCCGCCGGCGATCGATCAGCTGGTCGTGGCGACCAATGCGTCGTACCCCTCCGGGCATACCCTGGGCAGCACCGCCGTGGCCGGCGTGGTGGCCGCGATGATCGCCTGCTCAGCCGGGCAGCGGCGGTCCCGCGTCCTGGCCGTGCCGGCGGCTGCGCTGTTCGCCCTGGTGATCGGGGTTTCCCGGATATATCTCGGGGTGCACTGGACCACCGATGTGCTGGCCGGCTGGGCGATCGGCCTGACCTGGCTCACCCTGTGCCTGACGCCGTATCTGTGGTGGCGCTCCCGGCTCAGCTCGTCGCGGCCAGCACGACCAGCACGATCAACAGCAGAACCACCACGCCGACGATGATCGCGACGATCACCCCGGTATTCGATTTCGGCGCCTGCGCCGGGCGGATCTGATTCATCGGCGGCGGGTTGTGATAGCCGTAGGGCTGGTTGAACTGTCCGGAGGCGCCGTAGGGCGGCTGATTCATCGGCCGCATCCCGGTCGCCGGATGTGGTTGCGGCGCGGGCTGATGCGGGGCGGCCGCCTGATACGGCATCGGGGCGGGTTGCGGCCGCGGCACATGCGGTGACGACGGTCCCGTGGCCGGGCGCTGAGCGACCGGATTGCCGGGACCGGTCGCCGGCCGTCCGATGGTCGGCACGGCCGGGCCGGTGTAGGGCGCGGCGGTGGGCATCCGGGGCGCGCTCGGCGGCGACACCGCACGGCGAGCCGCGGCGGCGAAGTCGGCACAGGTGTCGAAACGGTCGGCGGCACGCTTGGACATCGCCTTGAGCAGAACGGCGTCCAAGCCCGCGGGCAGTCCCGGCCGAACGCTGCTCAAGGCCGGCGGCGGTCCCTGCAGGTGACCGCGGATCACCGCCGCCGGATTCGGCGCGTTGAACGGGCCGCGTCCGGTGAACAACCAGAACAGGCTGCAGGCCAGCGAATATTGATCGGAGCGCCCGTCCAGTGCGGCGCCGGTCAGTTGCTCGGGTGAGGCGTAGGCCAGGGTCGCGGTGAAGGTACCGGTCTGGGTGAGGTGGCCGCCGTCGTCGCGCAGGCGCGCGATCCCGAAGTCGGTGAGGTAGACCCGCTCGCCCTTACCGCCCGTGGACCGGGCCAGCAACATGTTGCCCGGCTTGACGTCGCGGTGCATCACGCCGTTGCCGTGGGCGTAGTCGAGCGCCTCGGCCACTTCCGCGATGATCTGCACGGCACGGGTGGGGGGCAGTTTCTGCGGATCCACACTGGCGGCGTCGATTCCGTCGATGTACTGCATGGAGATCCAGAGCTGACCGTCCTCGAGGCCTCGGTCGTAGACCGTCACGACCTTCGGGTGATCGAGCTGAGCGACCAGATCGGCCTCCCGCTCGAAGCGGGCCCGGATCTCCGGATCGGCGACCATCTCCCGGTTGAGCAGCTTCAACGCGGTCATACGCGGCAATCGCGGATGTTTGGCCAGATAGACCTGCCCCATACCACCGCGGCCCAACAGTCGTTCGATGACGTAGCCCGCGAACACATCGCCGCTTGCCAGCATGCCCCGCTCCCACTTCCCGTGCCGGAATCACCGAAACCATAGCAGTCGCCCGAGATCGGAATCCTCGATCGACGATGCCGCCACTGCCCGGCCCGTGCGGGCCACTGCGCCGCTCGGACGCCGGTCCCGCCCCGTGTCGGTGGCTACCGATACGCTCTCTGCCATGCGTATTGGAGCACACGTCCGCCAAGACAGTGATCCGATCGGCTTCGGTGAGCGATTGGGCGCCGATGTCATTCAGATGTTCGTCGTGGACCCGCAGAGCTGGGACAAACCGCAGCCGCATCCGCGCGCCGAGGAGATCAAGGCCAGCCCGATCGACGTGGTCGTGCACTCGTCGTATCAGATCAACGTGGCCAGTACGAACAACCGGCTGCGCATGCCCTCGCGCAACGCGGTCGCCCAGCAGGCGCAGGCCGCGGCCGATCTGGGCGCGTTCGGGCTCGTCGTGCACGGCGGCCATGTGCGTTCCGATGCCGAGATCGAGGCCGGAATCGTCAACTGGCGCAAGCTGTTCGAACGCCAGCAGGACAAGGGCGGGTTCGCGGTCCCGATTCTCATCGAGAACACCGCGGGCGGCAACCACGCGATGGCCCGGCATTTCGACTCGATCGCCCGGCTGTGGGATGCGGTCGGCGATTTCGGCGCCGGCTTCTGCCTGGACACCTGCCATGCCTGGGCGGGCGGCGAGGAGTTGGTCGGTGTCGTCGACCGGATCCGCGCGATCACCGGCCGCATCGACCTGGTGCACCTGAACTCCTCGCGCGACGATTTCAATTCCGGCGCCGACCGGCACGCGAACTTCGCCGAGGGCACCATCGACCCGCAGTTGCTCGCCGAGGTCTGCCGGACGGCCGACGCCCCCGTGGTGCTGGAGACCCCGGCCGAGGGAGTCGCCGACGACCTGGCCTACCTGCGCGAACACGTCGGCTGAGCGGGGCGCCCGGGCCGGCTTTGCGATCGCGCTGACCGTAAATCTGGTCGGCCGCCGGTGCGGGTGGTGTGCTCGGAACACAGCAGTTTCGAGCGAAAGGCCTTCCATGTCAGTCGATCACGCAGCAGAGTCCGTGTCCGTGGTGAAACTCGGCACCCATATCGGCGCACGGATCGACGGCGTCCGGCTCGGCGGGGATCTGGCTCCGGAGACGGTCGCAGCCATTCGCGCCGCCCTCAACGAGCACAAGGTGATCTTCTTCCGCGACCAGCACCATCTCACCGAGGACGGCCAGTACGAATTCGCCGAACTGCTCGGCAGCCCCACCACCCCGCATCCGACGGTCACCTCCAAGGGCGTCAAGAGCCTGGCCATCGATTCGCAGCACGGCCGCGCCAACAGCTGGCACAGTGACGTCACGTTCGTCGATCGGATTCCGAAGGCATCGATCCTGCGGGCGGTGACCCTGCCGAGCTACGGCGGTTCGACCACGTGGGCATCGACCGTCGCGGCCTACGAATCGCTGCCGGAACCGCTCAAGCGGCTGGCCGAGGGACTGCGAGCCGTGCACACCAACAAGTACGACTACGCCGCGACTCAGGACGACCGCCCGAATCAGCGGGCCAAGGCCTACCGCGAGGAGTTCGAGTCCACCTATTACGAGACCGAACACCCGGTGGTCCGCGTCCATCCGGAAACGGGTGAGCGGGCACTGCTGCTGGGGCATTTCGTGAAGCAGTTCGTGGGTCTGTCCGGCAACGAATCGCATGCCCTGTTCCGGCTGTTCCAGGATCGCGTCACCCGGCTCGAACACACCACCCGGTGGAACTGGGCGCTCGGCGACGTCGCGATCTGGGACAACCGCGCCACTCAGCACTACGCGATCGACGACTACGACGGCGCGGAGCACCGCAAGCTGACCCGCATCACGCTCGCCGGTGACATCCCCGTCGGTGTCGACGGGCGCGCCAGCACCAGCATCGCCGGCAACGCCGAGCACTACTCGATCGTCGAAGAGGTCGCCCGGGCGGCCTGACCGTCGCCGCCGGCCGGTGGTTGAATCTCTGCATGGAGATTCGACCGCTGGCCGGCGTTCGGGTGCTGGAGCTGGGTAACTACATCGCGGCGCCGACCGCGGGGCGTATCCTCGGCGACTTCGGGGCCGAGGTGATCAAGGTCGAACGCCCGAAAACCGGTGACGAACTGCGGAACTGGCGGCTCTACGGCGGCGACACGTCGATGCTGTATCGCACCGTCAATCGCAACAAGAAGTCGATCACCCTCGATCTGCGCACCGACGCGGGACGGGCGGTCGTGCTGGACCTGATCCGCCACTGCGATGTCCTGCTGGAGAATTTCCGGCCGGGCATGCTGGAGAAATGGGGGCTCGGCCCGGAGGTGCTCGACGAGGTCAATCCCGACCTGGTCATCACCCGGATCTCCGCCTACGGGCAGACCGGTCCGCTGTCCCAGCGGCCGGGCTTCGCGGCGGTCGCGGAGGCCGTGGGCGGACTGCGCGAGCTGGTCGGCGACCCGGATCGGCCACCGGTGCGGGTGGGGGTCTCCATCGGTGATTCGATCGCCGGCATCTACGCCGCCTTCGGCACGGTGCTCGCACTGTTCCAGCGCAGGGGGTCGGAACAGCGAATCCCGTTGCCGCAGCGGATCATCGACGTCGCGCTCAACGAGTCCATTCTGTCGGTGATGGAATCGCTGGTGCCCGATTACGAGGCCTACGGCATCAATCGGCAGCGCGTCGGCGGGCGGATGGAAGGGATCGCGCCGAGTAACGCCTATCCCTGCTCCGACGGCACCAGCATCATCATCGGTGGTAACGGGGATGCCATCTTCCAGCGCTACATGCAGGTGATCGACCGGCCGGATCTGGCCGCGGATCCCGAACTCCAGGACAACGCCGGCCGCTGGCGGCACCGCGACCGCCTCGATGCCGCGATCGGCGAGTGGACGGTACGGCACACCCGCGAGGAAGCGTTGGCGATCCTGGAACAGGCGGGCATTCCCTGCGGGCCGATCTACACCGCGGCGGATATCGTCGTGGACGAACAGTACCGGGCGCGCAACATGATTCAGCATTTCCCGGTCGACGTCGGTGCGGACGAACCCAAACAGGTCGCCTTCACCGGCATCGTCCCCGTGATCGGCGAGCACTCGCTGCCCATCCGCAACGTCGGTCCGGACCTCGGCGAACACACCCGCGAGGTGCTCTCGGAACTACTGGGAATGTCGGACGCCGAGATAGCGGCCCTGGAGGCGTGATGAGTCACCATCGCGCAGCAACTCACCACGCCGACCGGGTGCGGGTGCCCCGCAAAACACAGGAGGCGTGATGAGCGACGGTACGACCGGCGGGTTGCGGGATGTGACCTTGCGCGACGGACTCCAGTTGACCGGCAAGGTGCTGCCCACCGAGCACAAGGTGGAGATCGCTCGGACCCTGCTCGGGCTGGGCGTGCCGGAACTGGAGATCGGTTCGATGGCGCGCCCGGATCTGGTGCCACCCATGGCCAACAGTCTGGCGGTGGTGGAAGCGCTGACTCCCGAAGAGCTGCAACGATGTTGGGTGTGGGTCGCCACGCCCCGGCAGGTGGCGCGCGCCGCCGAGGCGGGGGTGCGGAACTTCCAGTACTGCCTGTCGGTGTCGGATGCGCACAACCAGGCCAATATCGGCCGCACAGCGGAAGACAGCGTGGCCGCCATGCCCGAGGCGATCCGCCTGGCCGAGGAGGTCGGCGGTTCGATTCAGCTCTGCCTGGCAACGTCGTTCACCTGCCCGTTCGACGGCCCGGTCGAGCCGGAGCGGGTGTTGGCGATCGCCGCCGATCCGCGCACCGACGGCGCCGCCGATATCGTCGTCGCCGATACGCTCGGTCAGGCCTATCCCGCGCAGGTGCACGCCCTCGTCGCGGCGGTGCGAACTCGAACTCCGCGGCGGCGCATCCTGTTCCACGGCCACGACACCTGGGGCATGGGCGTCGCCAATTCGCTGGCCGCCTTGGCCGCGGGCGCCGCCGCCGTGGACGGTTCCCTGGGCGGTCTCGGCGGCTGCCCCTTCGCGCCCGGTGCCAGCGGCAATACCGCCAGTGAGGACCTTCTCTTCGCCACCCGGCCCGACTGGTTCACCCCGGCGGCCCTGGCGACGATGGTCGGCCTCACCGAGCGGCTGCTGACCGAATTGGGCGAGCCCAACCGCTCCCGTGCCGCGGAGGGTGCCCGCTCGAAGGCACGCGCCTTCGAATGGGTTGTGCCGCAAGAGGACCGGGCGTTTTCCCCGGAGTGATGAGCCGCCGCTAGCCGCCCGCATCCGGATTCTTCAGCCCCATGCGCGCGGTGATGCCGTCGAGTAGGCAGCCCAATGTCCAGGCCACGGGGTCGGCGGGGCCGGCGCCGGTGCGGCCGTGGAACCATCGGGCGAAGGCGGGATAACGGTCGTCGCCGAGCATCGGCTCCACCAGGGGCCTGGCCGCTTCGGCGAGTTGATCGTCGGTGGCGAGGCCGACGCGAGCGCGCATGCGCTGCTCCTCGGCCGCTTGCAGGGCGGCGCCGAACAGGTGGCCGTCGACCGCGCCGGTCAGCAGGGACAGCTCGTCGGCCGACAGGCCCAGCGGTTCCAGGAGCGCGAAGCGGAAATCGAAGTAGCGCAGGGCGTTCGGGCCCAGCGGCGGGCGGGTGTGGACGAGTTCGCCGAACCACAGATGGCGGCGGATCACCGCCCAGGTATCCAGCGCCAGCCGCTCCAACGCCGGTCGCCAACCCCGCGACGCGGGCGCATCCGGCAGGGGGATCTCGCCGTAGACGGCGTCGATCATGAGGTCGACCAGGCCGTCCTTACTACCGACATAGCGATACAGCGACATCGGTGTGGACGCTCCCACGGCCTCGGCGACGCGGCGCATGGTGAGCGCCCGCGCCCCGTCGGCGTCGGCGATCGTCAATGCCGCCCGCAGGATCTCGCCCCGGCTGAGGCTGGTGGTGGGGCGGCCCGGCGGTTCGGGCAACGTCCAGATCAGCGCTCCGGGCGCCTCGTCGGTCATGACACCTCCTTGCCCGAATTCAACCATCCGTGTACAACGTACACATGATGTACAACGTACACTCGGAACCGGTGCTGATCGTCGGCGGCGGCTTGACCGGGCTGACCACCGCCCTGTTCCTGCGCCATCACGACGTACCGGTGGTCCTGGTCGAACGCCGCGACACCACTTCCCCGCAGCCCAAGGCGCGGCGGATCAATATCCGGACCATGGAGCTGTTCCGGCAGCTCGGCATCGAGACGGTGGTCACCGAGGCGGCCCGCGGTCTGTCAGCGCATCAGGCGATGGCGGTGGGGCCGGACCTCGCGCGGGCCGAGCGCTTGCCGTTCACGCTGCCGGGTGGCCTACCGGACTGGGATGCGATCACGCCGTCGGCGGCCTGCCTGTGCGCACAGGACACCCTGGAACCGGTCCTGCGCGAGCTCGCGGCGGACCGCGGTGGCGATATCCGCTTCGGGGTCGAATGTGTCGACTTCTCCTCCGACGCCACGGGCGTCACCGCGACCCTGCGGCGCGGATCGGCGCGGTCCGAACGCCTACGAGCCGCGTACCTGATCGCGGCGGACGGAGCCGACAGCCCGATCCGGCGGCGACTGGGAATCGAACGCGGTGGGCGCGGCACGCTGGGCCGCGCCGTGAACGTCTATTTCCGCGCCGATCTGAGTGAGCTGGTGCGCGGGCGCGAATTCAATCTCTGCCAGATCGAGAACGACCGGGCGCCGGGCGCGTTCGCCTCCGTCGACGGTTCGCAGCGCTGGATCTTCACCAGTTCCGCCGCCGTCGACCGCCCCGCCGAGGACTGGCCGGATCTGCTCCGCGCAGCGATCGGCGTACCGGATATCGATGTCGAGGTGCTGAGCGTCTTGCGGTGGGAGCCGGGCATGTTCGTCGCGAACCGATTCCGGTCGGGGCGGGTGTTCCTGGCCGGGGACGCGGCCCATGTCATGCCCCCGTATGCCGCGGCCGGTGCCAACACCGGCATCGCGGACGGCCACAATCTGGCCTGGAAACTGGCGATGGTACTGCGCGGTGACGCCCCGGCCGACCTACTGGATAGCTATGACGCCGAACGCCGCCCGATCGGCTGGTACATCGCCGAACAATCCAGTATCCGAACGGCGAATCTGCGCACCATGTCCCACGAATCCAGCGACGGCACACCGCTGGCCGATCCCCTCGCCCTGATCCTCGGCACCCGGTATCCCGCGGGCGCCTTCGTCGACGACGGCAGTCCGCACACGATGGCGCGGCTCGACCTCACCGGCCGGCCCGGAACGCGGCTTCCCCACCGCTTCCTGCCCGACGGCCGCTCCACGCTCGATCTGGTGGATACCGAGTTCGTGCTCTTCACCGGGCCGGACGGTCAGCCCTGGCACGACTGCGGGCAGCCCGTCCCGCTGCGTCGCACGACTATGGACGAAAGCTGGTGCGAGACCGTGGCTATCGATACCACCGGCGCATTGCTGGTCCGGCCGGACCAGACCGTGGCCTGGCGGGCGCGGACCGCCGCCGCCCATCCGGGCCGAGCCTTGGGCGCCGCCCTGGTCCGGGCGACCGGCGGCCGGCCGGTCGCCACCCTTGACCTCAACATAAGTTGAGCCCCTAGGTTCGGTTCGGAAACGGAATACGGAGGTAATCATGACGAATCGACCGATCCTGGACGACGCCGACCGCACCGACGCCCATCGCGTCGCCACCGAGTTGGCGACGCAGTTGCAGCGGGCCGGCGAGACCGGCGACGCCGACCTCTACGACGACAACTTCGCCGCGGACGTGCTGTGGGGAACACCCTTCGGGGCCACCGTGATCGGCTACGACCAGCTCAACTCGATCCATCGTCGGCTGATGGCGGGCCGGGTGGCGCCGCCCTCCACATTCGAGGTGATCGCGGCGACCTGCCCGGCGCCCGGCGTTGTCGTCACGCAGATCCGCCGTCAGGCCACCGATCCCGGCGGCTTCTCCGAGACCGCCATGTACGTGCTGGTCGAACGCGACGGACGCTGGTGGCTGGCCGCCGCCCAGAACACGCCGTACCAGCCGGAGCAGTCTCCGCTGGCGCGCCTGCCGTGAACCGCCGCGGTGACAGCCGCCGGTAGCCGCGACACCGGAACTGCGGCGGGGTGTACACCGGTGCGATCCGCGTCCACCCGAACGACCGGATCTGATGGCCGGCGAGAGCGACCGGCCGGCCGGCGTCCTCCCACAGCCACAGGTGTTCGTTCTCGACCCGAGCGGGCACCGCCTCCGGAGCCATGCCGATTCCGGAGTCGCGCCGCATCCGTCGCATCCAGTCGACGCAGAGCTCGAGATCAGCCTCGGACGCGCACCGAATACCGCCGGCGACCGTCGGCGGGCGCAGTTCCCCGAGCCGGTACAGCCGGGTCCCGCCGGTCTCGCGAAAGCCCTTGCCGGACAAGTTCGCCAGTACCCGGCGAAGGCGGCGGCGGATCGCGGATCGCCCTCGACACCCGCGCTGTCCGGAACACGGTCGTAGCACGCCGCGGCCAGCTCCGCGAGCGCGTTGTCCGGAACGTCGCCCAGGTAGATGCGGTAGCCGGGCGTCTTCATCGCGACGCCGATCACCGTGTCGTCGCTGCGCACCGACAGGAACAGCGGAGAGACCGCTTCCCGCCCGGCGGCGCAGTTGTCGGCCATCGTGGCGATGACCGTATGTCGCAACGGATCTCGCGCCAGGAAGCGACCGGCGCGATTGCGGAATTCGGCCGCATCCGTGGTCGATTCGACCTTCATACCGGCCCACGGTAAGCCCCGCGGGACGGTGGTGCCCAGTGGTTTTTCGCCGGGCGGGATCGGTCAGACGGATTCGTGGCTGTCGGCGCGCAGTTTCAGCAGGACCAGCCCGGCCGTACAGGCGAGAATCAGTCCGGCAACGGTGATTTCGACGCGAAGGCCCGCGATGCCGAGCACCGCCCCGACCAACCCGCCGAGGAAGATCAACCAGGCCGCGATGCGGGATGTGATCGACCAGGCGGTGCGCCCGGATCCGGCGGTAACCGAATCACCCTGCGACACCGCGCGCGTGGGGGATGTCGAATAAGCTCCCATCACTACTCCTCGATGACGCCCACCGGAACCTTCGATGTGTCGGTTTCGCCCGGCGAGTATCACGCGTCGCACATGTAACTTCGCTCACACGGTACGTGGCCGTTGCGAAATCTCCACGCGACACGTGCCCGCGACACGCCGAAAGTAATTGTTTCGTTATTTGAAGTGATGGCATTTCACGTTACTCTCGGGTATTTTGCCGTCGATCGGCATGCCTGGCCCGCGATAGCGACCGTCGGCTACTGTGAGGCCACTCGGAAACTGTTTGAGGGAGCACCACATCCATGGACGACAAGGCGGACACGGGGGGTCGCGCCGATGAGGACATCCCGGGCCGCCTGAACATGAAGGTGGCCGGACCCGCGATGGCCGCCGGAGCGGTATCGCTGGGGCTGGTGCTGATCGGGGCCTGCGGAATCGGCCACAAGGACGTCTATGTCGCACCACCACCCCTGGCCGCCGACCTCCAGGTGGCGACGAGCCCACTGACCCGCAGCGCGACGACGACCACGCCCGCGGTGCTGATCCCGCCCTCGCCGACCTGGCGGGTCGCCGCCAACACTCCCGCCCGGCGGACCACGTCGACGACGGCGACCACCACGGCGACCACCGAACCCTATCCGGCCGAGGCGACGTCGACGATGCCGCGGATTCCCGCACCCACCGTCGACCCGTATCCCGCGAGTTCGCCCGGGGACGAGACCACCACGACGACCCGGCCGCACCATCCGTCCCACACGGTCGATTCCGAACCGAGCACCGAGCCGTACCCGGCGCCGACCGTCGACGCGGACGACAACGACCGCTGAGCCACAAGTCACGAAAAGGGCGGCGGCGGTGCGTCGTTCGCACCACCGCCGCCCGGTTGTCGGGTGACCGCGCTCAGAGTTCGACCAAGCCGTACTCTCCCACCCGGCCGCTCAGCACACCGAGGTGTTCGCGCCGCCCGCCGAAGGTCTGATCGACGGCCGTCAGTCGCGCCACGTAGTGACTGACCGGATACTCGGTTGTGATGCCGATACCACCGTGCATCTGCACCGCTTCCTGGCCGATGTGCCGGGCTCCGCGGCCCACCTGCAGCCGGGCCCGGGACAAGGCCGTCGCGTCGACGGTGCCTTCGGCCAGCGAGGCCGTCGCGTAATAGCTCATGCTGCGCGCCAGTTCGAGCGATACGTACATATCCGCGGCCCGCTGAGTCAGGGTCTGGAACTTCGACAGGGTGACGCCGAACTGCTTACGGGTCTTCAGATATTCGGTGGTGAGGCGCAGCGCCTCACCCATCGCGCCGATCGATTCCGCACACAGGCTCGCCTGTGCCGCGCCGATGGCGGCGGCGACCGCCGCGCCGGCGTCCGCGTCGTCGCCGAGCAGTTCCGCCGGGGCGGAGGCGAATTCGATCTGGGCGCCGCGCCGCTCGTCGAAGGTGCGGTACGGGGTGCGGGTGACCCCCTCGGCGTCGGCGGCAACCAGGAACGCACGCAACGTACCGTCCGCACCGACGGCGGTGACGACCAGTTCGTCGGCGCAATCACCGTGCGGGACTCGGCCTTTCACGCCGGTCAGGCGATAGCCGTCGCCGTCGGCTACGGCGGTGGTCTCCACCGTGAGGTCCGGCCAGCGGGTACCGGCCTCCTCGTGTGCGAGGGCCAGCAGCCGGGACCCCGCCGCCACCTCGGGCAGGACCCGGCCACGCTGCTCGGCCGAACCCAGAGCGGCGACCAGGCCACCGGGCAGCAGCACCGCGTCCAGTAGCGGTTCGGGCGCCAGGCGGCGGCCGATCTCCTCCATGACGACCATCGTCTCCACGGGCCCCGCGCCGACGCCGCCGTCCTCCTCGCTGAAACTCAGCCCCAGCACACCCAATTCGGCCAGCTGCGACCAGACGTCGCGGCTCCAGCCGAGTTCGGTGTCGAGAACCTTCAGCCGGCTCTCCGGGTCGTAGCTGCGGGCCAGCAGATCACGCACCGTATCGCGCAGCATGACCTGTTCATCGGTGAGCTCGAAATCCATGACGCCGCCTCACAATCCGAGGATGGTGGAGGCAATGATGGTGCGCTGCACCTCGTTCGAGCCTCCGTAGATGCTGGTCTTGCGGTAGTTCAGATAGGTGGGGCCGGTGCGTTGCGCCCAGTCCGGTGCGGCGATGTCGTCCGCGCCGACCGGCACCGCGTCCGGACCCGCGACGTCGAGCATGAGCTCGGTGGCCGCCTGCTGCAATTCGGTGCCCCGCAACTTCAATACCGAGGACACCGGATTCGGTTTGCCTTCGGCGGAATTGGCGACCACGCGCAGCAACGTCAGCTCCAGGGCGAGCAGTTCGTTCTCCAGTTCCGCCACCCGGGACGCGAACACCGGATCCTCGAGCAGCGTGCCCGACCCGGATTTGATCTGCGCCGCATGCTTTTTCGCGGTGGCGATCACGACCTTGGTCCGGCCCACGCCCGCGATCCCGGTGCGTTCGTTGCCGAGCAGGAATTTCGCGTAGGTCCAGCCCATGTTCTCCTCGCCGACCAACTGGTCGGCCGGAACCCGGACATTCTCGAAGAAGACCTCGTTCACCTCGTGCCGGCCATCGATCAATTTGATCGGCCGCACGGTCACGCCCGGCGAGTTCACATCGAACAGCAGCATCGAAATGCCGGCCTGCTTCTTCGGCGCGTTCGGGTCGGTGCGCACCAGACAGAAGATCCAGTCGGCGTACTGGGCCAGCGTGGTCCAGATCTTCTGGCCGTTGACGATGTAGGAGTCGCCGTCGCGCACGGCGGTGGTGCGCAGCGAGGCCAGATCGGATCCGGCATCGGGTTCGGAGAAACCCTGACACCACCAGATGTCGAGAGCGGCCGTCGGCGGGAGGAAGCGCTGTTTGAGTTCCTCGGAGCCGAACTGCGCGATCACCGGGCCGATCATGTTCGCGTTGAACGTCAGCGGCTCGGGGACGCAGGCCAGCTGCATCTCGTCTTCCCAGATGTGGTACTGCATGGACGTCCAGTCCTGGCCGCCCCATTCCACGGGCCACTTGGGCACCGCGATCCCCTTGCCGTGCAGGAGCTTGTGCGTGGTGACGATGTCGTCACGGGAGAGCTCCCGGCCGTTTTCGACCTTGTCCCGGATCTCGGCCGGAATCTCGGTCCGAAAGAACGTGCGCAGTTCGTCCCGGAAGGCCACCTCGTCGGGTGACAGGGCAAGTTTCATGGGCATCTCCCACCGGTATTCGTAGGTTCGAATCCGAATCTACGCCTCGGATCGAACCGATCGTCGACCGGATCATAAACGACGAATCGCGCGAAACCCCCGGAGCCGGCGGGCTCGATCGCGCCGGATGCGGAGCGGAACCGGTAGGTGGCGGCGAAATGGGCATACCCTGCGGAATTTCCGGCGATAGGAATAAGTTAATTGTGATTCGCATGCCCTGCGAGGGCCGGCGCCGATCCGGAGAGCGCCGCGGACTCGCCGGTGTACGCCGCCCGCCCCGTCGTCCGGCCGGGCGGTTCTCGGACACCGAACCGCCGCCGCGCCCGACCGGTCGGCAGCCCGCGGTCACAGCGGCTCCGTTTGCCGAATCGGCAAGAATCCTTGCCGCTCGGCCGGCGCGAGCGTGATCCTGAGGCCGGTGCCGTCCCGGGCACCGCCGAGCTACGAGGAGTCTCATGTCCGCTACATCTCCGGCCGAACCGGCACAGTTCTGGGAGCAGCGTTATCGCGACAGCGAGCGCGTCTGGAGCGGCGAGCCGAATCCGCTGCTGGTCCGCGAAACCGTGGACCTGCGGCCGGGACGGGCGCTGGACCTGGGCTGCGGTGAGGGCGCCGACGCCGTGTGGCTGGCCGGCCAGGGCTGGCAGGTGACCGGAGTCGACATCTCCCCCACGGCACTCACCCGGGCCGCCGCCCACGCCGCGGCAGCCGGGCTCGCCGAGCGGATCACCTGGGAGCGCCACGAGCTGGGCGTGAGCTTTCCCGAGGGCACGTTCGACCTGGTCAATGCCCACTTCCTACAGTCGCCGGTAGCCCTGGACCAGAACGGCGTGCTGCGCCGCGCGGCCGCCGCGGTGGCCCCGGGCGGCACGCTGTTGATCGTCATGCACGCCGGATGGCCGACCTGGATGACGCCGGCGGAATATCCCTTCGACGCCACCTTCCCCACCCTCGACGGCGTGCTGCACGCTCTCGACCTCGGCGCCGACTGGACCATCCACACCCTCGAACCGGTCGAACGGTCACTGACGGCACCGGACGGTCGCACCGGCACCCGGGTCGACAACGTCTGGCGGCTCTCCCGGGCGGTCGGCTGAGCGACTAGCTGCGTGGCTTGCGACGGTCGTGCTTACGCGGGCCGTCGCGACGCGGACCGCGGCTCATGGTCCGATGCCCGGGCGGGCCCTGGTCCAGTTGCAGTTGGATCAGGACACCGCTGATCCGAGTGCGACGCAGCGCGTCCAGGGTCTCCGCCGGGAGATCGGCCGGAAGTTCGACCAGGCTGTGGTCGGGACGGATGCTGATATGCCCGAAATCGCTGCGGCGCAGGCCGCCTTCGTTGGCGATGGCGCCCACGATCGCACCGGGTACCACGCGATGACGTTTACCGACGGCGATCCGGTAGGTGGCCATTTCGCCGCCGGTGGCGCGATGCCGCTGCGGACTCTCCCGGCGCTCGCGATCTTCCCGCGGCGCCCGTTCGCGACGCGGTGCGCGGATCGGTTCGGGTTCGGCCTCCATGAAGAAGTTTTCCCCGTCGTGGCCGCCCACGGCCAGGGCCGCGGCGATATCGGCGAGCGGAATGTTGTGCTCTGCCTCGTAGTCCTCGATCAGCTTCCGGAACAGCGCCAGATTCTCCGACGACAGGTTCTCGGTGATCGCGTCGTGGAACTTCACCACGCGCTGGGCGTTCACATCGTCGACGCTGGGCAGCTGCATCTCGGTGAGCGGCTGCCGGGTGGCGCGTTCGATGGCGTCGAGCAGCCGGCGTTCCCGCGGCGCGACGAACAACAGTGCCTCGCCGGTGCGCCCGGCCCGCCCGGTGCGGCCGATGCGGTGCACATACGACTCGGTGTCGTGCGGGATGTCGTAGTTGACCACATGCGAAATCCGGTCGACATCGAGGCCACGCGCGGCCACATCGGTGGCCACCAGAATGTCGAGAGCGCCGGATTTGAGCTGCCCGATGGTCCGTTCCCGCTGATTCTGCGCGATATCGCCGTTGATGGCGGCCGCGGAGTACCCGCGCGCGCGCAACTTCTCGGCCAGCTCTTCGGTGGCCTGTTTCGTGCGCACGAAGATGATCATCGCCTCGAACGGCTCGACCTCGAGAATGCGGGTGAGGGCGTCGAGCTTGCGCTGATGCGACACATGCACCCAGCGCTGCGAGATATTGGTGTTGGTCGTGGTCTTGGCCTTGACCGTGATCTCGACCGGATCCTTGAGGTACTGCTTGGAGATCTTGCGGATCACCGAGGGCATGGTCGCCGAGAACAGTGCCACCTGCTTGTCGGCCGGGGTATCGCGCAGGATGCGTTCGACGTCCTCCTGGAAGCCCATCTTCAGCATCTCGTCGGCCTCGTCGAGCACCAGATACCGCAGCTGGGTCAGGTCCAGCGTGCCGCGTTCGAGATGATCGATCACCCGGCCCGGCGTACCGACCACGACCTGCGCACCACGTCGCAAACCGGACAGCTGCACCGCGTAGTTCTGTCCGCCGTAGATCGGCAGCACATGCACCCAGGGCAGATGCGCCGAGTACCGGCCGAAGGCCTCGGCCACCTGGATCGCCAGTTCGCGGGTCGGCGCGAGGACCAGCGCCTGCGGCGGCTTCGGCCGCTTCTCCAGGCCCATCAGGATCGGAATCGCGAAGGCGGCCGTCTTGCCGGTGCCGGTCTGGGCGAGACCGACGACATCGGCGCCGGCCAGCAGCGGCGGGATGGTGGCCGCCTGAATGGGCGACGGCGACTCGTACCCGACATCGGCGATCGCGGCGAGCAGCCGATCGTCGATACCGAGGTCGGCGAAGGTGGGTTCGGCCGCATCGGCGGCGTCGTCACGACGGCCCGGCGCGCCGCTTTCGGAGTCTGCGCTCGCGGGTCGGGACCCGGTGGCGGCGTCCGCGGGCCCTTCGTGGTTGCGCTCGTCTGCGCCTTCGGGCCTGTCGCCCCCGCCGCCGGGAGCGCTGTCGACCGATGAGTTGTTCATATTGACCAGCAGTTTAATGCCTCGCGGTGGCCGCCCGGACCATCGGGCCAATACGGTGAGACCTATGCAACCGCAGCAGCCGCCCTCGCGCGCCGTTCCGGAAACCCCCGAATCCCTGCGGCCCACCGCATCTGCGTCCGCGGAGCCGGCGGCGCGGTCCGCTGCCGCGGCGCGGACGAGTGACGAATCCGACACCGGTGCGGCCGCCACCACGGTCGGCAATCCGGCGCCGATCGTGGTCACCTACTCGGCCACCGTCGGAGCCGAGCGGCCGGCCGCCCCCACCGCGGCGGGGCCGGAACCGGAACCGGTCGCCGCGCCCGCCGCCGGGCCGGCGCCGGCCCGGGCGGTGGACATCGCGGTCGTCCAATTCGGTCCCTACACCGACAAGGCGGCCAACCTCGCCGCGTTACGCGACCACGTCCGCGCGGCCGCCGAACTCGGCGCGAAAGTGGTTGTCGCCCCGGAATATTCGATGTTCGCGGTGACGCGGCTCGACGAGCGGGTGGTGGCCGCGGCCGAACCGCTCACCGGCGCCTGGGTGAGCGAACTGCGCGGCCTGGCGGCCGAATTCGGCGTGCACGTCGTCGCGGGTGTGGTGGAGGCGCCCGGCGGGGAGATCACCGATCGGATCTACAACACCCTGATCGCGGCCGCGCCGGACGCCGAATTCGCGGCCGTCTACCGGAAGGTGCACCTCTACGACGCCTTCGGTTTCCGGGAATCGGACGTGGTCGCCCCGGGCCCGATCGCCGAACCCGCGACCTTCGCCGTCGACGGTGTGGTCTTCGGCCTGCAGACCTGTTTCGACCTGCGCTTCCCGGAGGGCTGCCGCCGGGTGGCCGCCGCCGGCGCCCACGTGTTGGTGCTTCCGGCGCAATGGATTCCGGGCCCCGCCAAGGTGGACCAGTGGACCACCCTGCTGCGCGCGCGGGCCATCGAGAACACCGTCTACGTGGCCGCGGCCGACCAGTGCGCACCCCGGGGCGCCGGCGCCTCGATGATCGTCGATCCCGCCGGAAGTCTGCTCGCCGAACTCGGCGACGCCCCCGGCATCGCGACCGGTCGCATCGACCTGGACCACCTGCGGCAGATCCGTGCCACCAACCCCAGCCTGAGCCTGCGCAGATTCACCGTCGAGCCATAGACTGGGTGGCACCATGATCTATCCGGATCGTTGGGCAGCCGGCCGCACGCTGGGTGAATCGCTGGTGCACCTGCGGGCGTCGCATCCCCTGGTGCTGGGACTCCCGCGCGGCGGGGTGCCGGTCGCGGCCGCCGTGCACGAGGTGCTCGGCGGCGATCTCGATGTGCTGCTGGTGCGCAAACTCGGGGTGCCGTGGCAGCCGGAACTGGCGATGGGCGCCATCGGCGAAGACGGCGTGCGGGTGCTCAACGACGATGTGGTCCGACAGACCGGGGTGCGGGCCGACCAGATCGCCGCGGTCGAGGAGGCCGAGCTGGCCGAGCTGGCCCGGCGGCAACGGATGGTGCGCGCCCGGGTACCGCGGATCTCGCTGCGCGACCGCACAGTGGTGATCGTCGACGACGGAATGGCGACCGGGGCGACGGTGGCCGCGGCCTGCCGGGTGGCACGGTCGCAGCAGCCGCGCTGGATCACCGTGGCGGTGCCGGTGTCCTCGATCGAGGCCGTCGATCGGCTGCAGGGACTGTCCCAGGAGACGGTCTGCCCGCTGATCCCGCGCTCCCTCGCCGGGGTCGGCGGCGCCTACCGCGATTTCCATCAGCTCGACGACGACGAGATGCTGGACCTGCTGCCGACCGCCGCCGAACCGCCGAACGGTTGAGCGGCCACCCGCACACGAATCAGACTGTCGGTGAATCGATTTCCTTCACCCCGTCGCGATGGCGCCGGGCGAGGTCGGCGTAGTAGCCGGGGTTGATCTTCACCCAGCCCTCGGCCGGTGTGCCGGTGATGGGCCGCTTCACCTCGGCGGGCGCGCCCGCCGCCAGCACATGCTCGGGAATTTCGGTCCCGGGCTGGACCAGCGAGTGCGCGGCGATCATGGTGCCGGCCCCGATCCTGGCCATATCGAGGACGGTACTGCCGTTGCCCACGATCGCTTCCGCGCCCACGGTCGCGCCGTGCAGCACCACACTGTGCGCGATGGTGGCGCCGGGACCGATCTCCACCGCCACGTCGGGCGGCGTGTGCACGACCGCGTTGTCCTGCACGTTGGCCCGCTCCCGGACGATGATCGGGGCGAGGTCGGCGCGCAGCACCGCGCCGTACCAGACCGAGGCGCCGGCTTCGACGCGCACATCACCGATCAGGGTGGCGGTCGGCGCGATGAAGGCGCTCGGGTCCACCTGCGGGCGTTTACCTTCGAATTCGAAGCAGGGCATGCGGATTCACCATTCGTTGTTGTCGGCGACCAACCGCTCGGCGGCGGCGACCAGTGGGCGGAGTTGCGCGGCGAAGCCTTCGGCGGTGACACCGACGATGTCGACATCGGTCCGGGTGCGCACCACGTAGCGGCCGTCGCCGGCGACATCGATCCAGCACAGCACGCCCAGCGGCCGCATGCTGTCGTCACCGCGGCGGGCGGAGACCACGATCTGCCCGATGCCGTCGCGCGGCTGTTTCAACAATCGCCGCATCCGCGCGGTGGTGGAGGGCCCGGACACGGGGACGGTGACCAGATCACGGCTGTCCTCGCGCACCCGGTCCAGCGGCGCCGTGCGGCGTGGCTCGGTTCCCGGCGAATTCTCGGGCAGCAGTGAGACCACCCGAGCCGCCAGAGTGGCCGAATTACCCACGAACAGGCGGATATCGCCGCCGCGGTCGGGCCGGGAACCGGCGCGCTGGGCCGCGACGACGGTGATGTGGCCGGCGGCCGTGCCCAGCACGCGCACCGCCCGCACCTCGTCGGCGCCCTGCTCACCGAAAACCTCGATTCGCACGGCCGGGCGAGCCAGCACGCGCAGCGCCGCCTCCAGATCGGGATCGAGGGTGCGATCGCACCATGCGGTCAGTTCCGGAAGTTGTTCGGCCCGTTCGGTGCTGGTCCGGGCGGAGAGGCGGACGGCGAGCGGGTACGGAATTCGATCACCGTCGATGCGCTGCCAGGCCACGGCGAACTGGTCGGGAGTCAGCGTCCATTTCACCGCCGCCGGACCGCCTCGAACGCCCGATCAGTCATCCTCGGACCATTCGCCGAGGACGGGCGGCGTGGTCGGATCGAGCTGACCGACCAGCTCGCCGCCGGGGTCGGCCGGTTCCAGGAAGGTCGGTTCGTCGAATTCGGGGTAGTAGTCCTCGTCCTCGTCGTCGTCGTTGCGGCGGACCGCTTTCACCGCAACGGCACCGGACGGGCCGGAGCGCACGGCATCCCCCGCGGCGAACGCTCCGCCGGCCAGACCGCCGACGATGCCGGCCCCCATTCCGGAGATCGAATCGGCGCCGGAGTTGCGATCCTGTTCGTGCTCGTCGCGTTTACCGGATTCGGAGGTCTGGGCCGGGCCGGTCGGGCTGCCCGCCGAGGCCGCTGCCGGGAGCACCGTCGCCATCGCCGGACCGGTGACCGGCGGCGGGGCGGCAGTCGGACCGGGAGCTGCCGATCGCTCGTGCGGCCCAACGGGATTCGCGACCACGGTGACGGCCGGACCGGGTGTGGTCGCCACGGCCGCGACGGTGGTGACGGAAGCGGGCGGAGCGGATGCCGGTACCACCGCCACCGGGGCGGTTGCGGCGGGCGCGACCACGGGTTGTTCCGCATCGGTGCCCGGGGCGGACGGACCGGCGGCAGGTCGGTCCGCCGGGGGC
>NZ_BAGM01000103.1 GCF_000308855.1 Nocardia veterana NBRC 100344
AAGATCTTAGTTCCTGGATGCTTTGGATCCGCCTCTTGAAGAAGTCGCAATCGCGGTCAAGATAGACAAACCTCTCCAAATCCATCCGAACATTCAGCCGGCCAGCCTTGACTTCCTCGATCAAGCCCGAGATCGGCCGCTGAGGCGCAGCCGGCGACTCGTCTCCTGCCATGAGGTACTAGTCCCTCCCGATTACAAACCTGAATCAAACGGTCGGAGGCATCGTCGGGACAACCTTGTCGCCCAACGTCTTCGCGATCTGGCATGCATCGAGGTTGCCGGTCCGAGGCGCAGACGCGGAGTTACTAACGTTGAACTCTAGCGTGCCGCCCTTCATCTCAACGTTCAGCGTGCAGGCTTCCTTGATATGGGGCCCTTCGAACTGACGTGTCGTGATTGCGCGGCGACCGACAACGGTGAGCTCTTGAGTATCTGGAAATCCTTTGCCACGGAGAACATCTACGGTGAGATTGGTCGTCCGTATCGACACGGCATATCCATCACCGTCGGCTTGGACCCAGGCGCAACCGCGCCACTTCACATCGTGCGCGTCACCATTGGCATTCTCCTTGTCAACCAGCTGCTCCGAGTCCAGAACGCTCTGCGGAATGTCCGTACACGGGTCATATCCACTCGGCGCATTCACCGCCAACGACGGCTGACTCGAATTCGTGCTCTGCCCCGCAGGTTTCGCGTCCCCATCCGACGCCGAACACCCCCCGAGGACCAGCGCCCCGCCGAGCGCCACCGCGACCGCCATCGCTCCCCGACCGATCATCCTGCGCGTCCTCTCGACTACCGGTCCCACCGCTACCGAATCGGGGCAGGACCGGCCCCCACCCCAGGGCGACCTGCGCCCGACGCTACCGCGCGGTCAGCCCGCATGCAATCGAGACGTCCGCGCTCGAAGACGCACGGCCGGCGTCTTCGAGCATCGACGCCGAAACTACCGGCGGCGCTTGGACTTCGGTGGCTTGACCTGCTTGGACTGGGTGCGCTCGGCCTCGCGGCGCTCCCGCCGGGTCATGCCGGTGGTCGGGGTGTCGCCGTATTCCTGTGCGGCGCTGCGGACCTCGGCGTGACCGCCCTCGTCGGGCCCGGAGAAGCTGAGACCGCGGGGGCCCGATTCGTCGATTCCCTTGGCGCGCAGGGCCGCCGGGGCGGCGGAGCCGTTTGCCTCCGGGATCGCGGGGGCCGGGTGCTGGGCGCCGACCGGAGAGCGGAGACCGGGGTCGACCGCCGGTTGCTGCTGCGGGACCTGCTGCACCTCGACCTGCAGGTTGAACAGGAAGCCGACCGACTCCTCCTTGAGGCCCTCGAGCATCGCGGAGAACATGTCGAAGCCCTCACGCTGGTACTCCACCAGGGGATCGCGCTGCGCCATCGCGCGCAGGCCGATGCCCTCCTTGAGGTAGTCCATCTCGTAGAGGTGTTCGCGCCACTTGCGGTCGAGCACCGACAGCAAGACCTGGCGCTCCAGATTGCGCATGCTGCCGGGGCCGGCCAGATCGTCGATTTCCTTCTCGCGCCGGGCGTAGGCGTCGTGGGCGTCCTCTAGGATGGCGTCGAGCAGTTCCTCGCGGCTCAGCTCGCCGATCTCTCCGGTCTCCGCCTCGCCGGTCAGGTCCTGGTACTCGATGCCCACCGGGTACAGCGTCTTCAATGCCGTCCACAGCTTCGCGAGGTCCCAGTCCTCGACGTAGCCCTCGGCGGTGGCGCCGTCGACATAGGCCGTGATCACGTCGGTGATCATCGACTGAACCTGGCCCTCCATATCCTCACCGGCCAGGATGCGCTGGCGTTCGGCGTAGATGACGGTGCGCTGCTGGTTCATCACCTCGTCGTACTTCAGAACGTTCTTGCGGATTTCGAAGTTCTGCTGTTCGACCTGAGTCTGGGCGCTCTTGATGGCGCGCGAGACCATCTTGGCCTCGATCGGCACATCGTCGGGCAGATTGAGTCGGGTCATGATCGACTCCAGCGCGGCACCGTTGAAGCGCCGCATCAACTCGTCACCGAGCGAGAGGTAGAACCGGGACTCGCCCGGGTCACCCTGGCGGCCGGCACGACCGCGCAGCTGGTTGTCGATGCGCCGCGACTCGTGCCGTTCGGTGCCCAGCACGTACAGGCCACCGGCCTCGCGGACCAGGTCCGCATCCTCTTCGACCTGTCGCTTGACCTGTTCGAGGGCGGGCAACCAGTTCGCCTCGTACTCCTCCGGAGTCTCGACCGGATCCAGGCCCTGCCGGCGCAGCAGCGTATCGGTGATGATGTCCGGATTACCGCCCAGCACGATGTCGGTACCGCGACCCGCCATATTCGTCGCGACGGTGACCGCGCCCGGCCGACCGGCCTCGGCGATGATCTGCGCTTCCTGCTCGTGGAATTTCGCGTTCAGGACGTTGTGCGGAATGCCGCGCTTGGTGAGCAGTTTGGACAGATATTCCGAACGCTCGACCGAGGTGGTGCCGATCAGCACCGGCTGATTCTTCTCGTGCCGCTCGGCGATATCGTCGGCCACCGCGGCGAATTTGGCTTCCTCGGTCTTGTAGATCAGGTCCGGTTGATCCATGCGGATCATCGGCTTGTTGGTGGGGATCGGCACCACACCCAGGCCGTAGGTCTGGTGCAGCTCGGCCGCCTCGGTTTCGGCGGTACCGGTCATACCGGACAACTTGTCGTACAAGCGGAAGTAGTTCTGCAGGGTGATGGTGGCCAGCGTCTGATTTTCCGGCTGGATCTCCACGCCCTCTTTGGCCTCGATGGCCTGGTGCATGCCCTCGTTGTAGCGCCGTCCGACCAGAATGCGGCCGGTGAACTCGTCGACGATGATGACCTCGCCGTTGCGGACGATGTAGTCCTTGTCGCGGACGTAGAGTTCCTTGGCCTTGATCGCGTTGTTCAGGTAGCTGACCAGCGGCGAGTTGGCGGCCTCGTACAAATTGTCGATGCCGAGCTGGTCCTCGACGAATTCGACACCGGCCTCGTGCACACCGATGGTCCGCTTCTTGATGTCGACCTCGTAGTGCACATCCTTCTTCAGCAAGGGCGCGATCCGAGCGAATTCGGCGTACCACTTACTGGAGGCGTCGGCCGGGCCGGAGATGATCAGCGGGGTGCGGGCCTCGTCGATCAGAATCGAGTCGACCTCGTCGACCACGGCGAAGTTGTGCCCGCGCTGGACCAGATCATCCAGCGAATGGGTCATATTGTCGCGCAGATAATCGAAGCCGAATTCGTTGTTCGTGCCGTAGGTGATATCGGCGTTGTAGGCCTGGCGACGTTCGGCCGGGCTCATCCCGGACAGGATCGCGCCGACGGACAAACCGAGGAAACGGTGCACGCGGCCCATCCACTCGGAGTCGCGGCGGGCCAGGTAGTCGTTGGTGGTGACGATGTGCACACCGTCGCCGCTGATCGCGTTGAGATACGCCGGCAGCACCGAGGTCAGCGTCTTACCTTCACCGGTTTTCATCTCGGCGACGTTGCCGATGTGCAGCGCGGCACCACCCATGACCTGCACCTTGTAGTGCTTCTGGTTCAGCACGCGCCAGGACGCCTCACGGGCGGTCGCGAAGGCCTCCAGCAACAATTCGTCCAGGGATTCGCCGTCGGCGTAGCGCTGTTTGAATTCGTCGGTCTTCGCGCGGAGTTCGGCGTCGGTCAGATCGGCGAATTCCTCGTCCAGGCTGAGCACTTCGTCGGCCAGATGCGCGAGCCGCTTGACGGTGCGACCCTCACCAAAACGTAGCAACCTCGTCAGTGTCAGCGCAGGCACGGGTCTCGTCAGTCCTCTGGTCGATGTTGTCGTCTTGCAGTGCTACTTCCTCGGCACACCGCGCTGTTCACGGCATACCGAAGCCCCCGCCACATGGTATGGGCGAAATCCCCGGTGCGCGGATACGCGGCATCGTCCATGGTAATGCGGGTTCCATCGTAGGCGCCGTCGCGGCGGCACATCGATGGCCGCCAGGGATGGTTCCCCGCTCCGCGAGACGACGAGCTCAGCGCATCCGCAGCGCAGCGATCCGCCAGCGGCCACGCCGCAGCACCAGCCGCGCGGCGATCGCGAACCGGCGCCGGCCCCGCTCGTATCCGCCGAACACTTCCGCACCGTTCTCGGTGACCTCGGCCGCTTTCATCGTGACCAGCACGGCGGCGCCGAGCCGCCGTTCGGCGACACCGGTGCGGGCGAGAGTTTCGACGGCGGCCAGGACGGTTGGCTCGACCAACGAACGCAGCTGCCCCAGCGGCCGCCGCCCGTCGATCACCTCCAACACCAACCGCACCGATCGCTCGGCGAAACGCAGTGCGTCCGCATCGTTGTCGCCCCGGGAGGCCGCGACCGGCGGGCCGCTGCGACGATCCGGCGAACGCCCGTCGTGCGCGGATCGGTGCGGGCCGCGCAACCGCACGACGGCATGATCGGTCACCTCGCGACGCCGCGGCGCAGGCGCCGCCGGCGCACCGGTCGCACCGGAATCCAGCGGCGGTTCGAATACCGGCGCGCGCTCGGTGCGGCGACGGGTGTATACCGGGCTTGCAGAAGACTCGAGCATTCGACACTCCCCCTGGTCGGCCTGCCTCGGGCACGGATCGAACCAGCATGCCATGCCCGCCGACGCCGGCGGAGGATTTGCCCGGCCGACGCGACAAGTGCCACACCTTCGGCCCCGGACGGTTTGGGTCACCCCACAATGGAGAGCGGCAACGGAGAGGAGCATCGGACAGCGTGATCACGAGACTGACGCCGCAGGACGCGTCGTTCTTCCGGCTCGAGTCGAGCAGCAATCCCATGCACATCGGCTCTCTCGCGATCGTGCGCGTCACGCCTGCGGGCGAGGACCGGGAGGGCGTTACGCCGGCCCTGGACTATCAGGGCCTGCTGGACCTGGTCGACAGCCGATTGCCGATGGTGCCGCGGTATCGGCGGAAGGTACGCGAGGTCCCGTTCAAGGTCGGCCGCCCGGTGTGGGTGGAGGACAGCAAATTCGACCTCACCTATCACGTGCGGCGATCCGCCCTACCGGCCCCGGGCTCCGACGACCAGCTCTACGACCTGGTGGGACGGCTGGCCTCGCGGCCGCTGGACCCCAGCCGGCCGCTGTGGGAGATGTATCTGATCGAGGGCCTGTCGGAGGGCCGCTGCGCGATCTTCACCAAGACCCATTCGGCCCTGGTGGACGGCGATACCGCACTGGAGATCGGGCACGTCATCCTGGATTCGGGGCCGTCGCCGCGCGAGGTCGGGCCCGACACCTGGGTGGCGCATCGCGAGCCCGGCGACGTGGAGTTGCTGGGGATGGCCCTGGCCGAGTTGGCCACTCAGCCCACCGCCGCCTGGGAGATGGTGCGCGACGCCGGAGCCAACGCCTCGGCCGTGATGGCGGCGGCGGGTAAGGCCGTCGACGCCGCCGTGTCGCGGGTCCGAGCGGCGGGACGTACCGCACCCGACAGCATCTTCAACACCCCGATCTCCCGCTGCCGCCGCTTCCACATCGCGCAGACGGATCTCGAGGACTACCGGCGCATTCGCCGACGCTGCAACTGCTCGATCAACGACGCGATCCTGGCCGTGGTGACGGGCGCGCTGCGAATATTCCTCCAATCGCGCGGTGAGGTGCTGGTCGAATCGGCGGTACTGCGTGCGGTGGTGCCGATGTCGGTGTACGTCGACGGCGCGCCGGGCGATGCGTTGCGCCCGCCCAGCGAGGTCTCCTCGTTTCTCGTCGATCTACCGGTGGGTGAGCGGAATCCGGTGATGCGGCTGTCCCACATCTCGCACGCCACCGCCGAGAACTCCCGGCACCGTCGGGGCGTGCGGGCCCGCACGCTGGTGCACATGGCGGGTTTCGCTCCCGCCAGCCTGCACGCGATGAGTGTGCGGGCGGCGAGTACGTTCGCAGAACACACGTTCAACCTGGTGATCACCAACGCCCCGGGTCCGCAGCAGCCGATGTACATCGGTGGCGCACGGATGCTGGAGATGTATCCGGTGTCGCCGTTGCTGCGCAATCAGGCGTCGAGTATCGGGATCACGTCCTACGACGGGCGAGTGTTCTACGGTCTCAATGCCGACCGCGAAGCGATGGCCGATATCGCCGTACTGGCGGCGGCGGTACGCGAATCCATGGAGGAGATGCTCGGTGCCTGCGTCTGAACAGGGCAAGCTACGCGTCTATGTCCCGGCCACCATCGCGATGCTGCGGGAATTGGTGGCGCAGCGCGAAATTCGCGCGGTGAACGACACCGCCTTCGCGGTGACCCCGGCGCTGCGGGAGGCCTACGCCTCCGGTGACGAGGAGGAGCTGGCCGAGGTCGCGATGGGGGAAGCGGCGCGCGCTTCGCTGCGGCTGCTGGCCGAGGAGCGTGAATCCGCCCTGCTGCACGCGGACGACGAGGCCGATCCGGACGCGGGCGACGGAGCCGATCCGGACGCCGCAGCCGACGACACCGGTTCGTCGTATTCGGCACCCGTCTACCGCCGGGCCGTGATCGCGGCCGATGTGACGGGCGTGACCCTGCGCCCCGACCTCGACGATGCGGTCGTGCGGCTGTCCGGCCCGATCACCTACAAACGCATCGCGTCGGTGCACGTCGACCTCTCCGAGGCCGAGCCGCAGGTCGCCAAGGCCGTCGACGTCATCGATGCCGCCGATCTGGGCGATCCCGACGCGGAATTCGTGCTGGGCGACGCCGAGGACCATCAGCTGGCGTGGTACGCGGCACAGGAGTTGCCGTTCCTGCTCGACCTCCTGTGAGCCGCCCGCTAACCTACGATGCCGTAACCTTGGGTCGAAGGGTGCGCCGCAGGCGCGTGATCACAGGAAATGAGCATTCGCACGATGGTGTCGAAATCCGTACAAGGCCTGCGGGCATGGCTCGAGGCCCCGGTCGCCGACGCGAAGATGGCCGGCCGGACGCGCTTGGACGCACTGCGCGGAGCGGCCGCCCGCATCACCACCCCGCTGCTGCCGGACGACTATCTGCATCTGGTGAATCCGCTGTGGTCGGCGCGGGAGCTGCGCGGCCGGATCGTCGAGGTCCGTAAGGAGACCGCCGATTCGGTGACCCTGGTGATCAAGCCCGGCTGGGGTTTCGACTTCACCTTCACCCCGGGCCAGTACATCGGCATCGGGGTCCTGGTGGACGGCCGCTGGCACTGGCGGTCGTATTCGCTGACCTGCCCGCCGAACTGGACCGATCCGGACAACCGCGCGAAGCGGGTCATCTCGATCGCGGTGAAGGCGATGCCGGAGGGGTTCCTGTCCAGCCACCTGGTCAACGGCGTGCCACAGGGCACGATCGTGCGGCTGGCCGCGCCGCAGGGCGGCTTCGTGCTGCCGGAGCCGCCGCCGGCGAAAGTGTTGTTCATCACGGCGGGCAGTGGCATCACACCGGTGATGGCGATGCTGCGAACGATGGATCGCCGCGCGGCCGACCGCCCGGACGGCGACGCGATGGACGATATCGTGCACATCCATTCGGCACGCACCGCGGACGACGTGATGTTCGGCGCGGAGCTGCGGGCGCTGCACGACAAGCATCCGGGTTTCACCGCCCACATCCACCTCACCGGCGAGCACGGCAAATTCGATCTCGCCGAACTGGATTCGCGGTTCCCGGACTGGCGCGAGCGCGAAACCTGGGCGTGCGGTCCGGCAGGGCTGCTCAACGATGTCGAAAAGCACTGGGCCGCCACCGGTATCAGCGACAAACTGCATGTCGAGCGGTTCGAGGTCGAGCGGTCGGCGGTCGGTGAGGGCGGCACGGTCACCTTCGCCCGCACCGATCGCAGCGCCGAGGTGGACGGGGCGACCAGCCTGCTCGAGGCCGGTGAGGCCGCCGGTGTCCAGATGCCGTTCGGCTGCCGGATGGGCATCTGCCAGACCTGCGTGGTCACCCTCACCGAGGGGCACGTGCGCGACCTGCGCAACGGCAACGAACATCAGGCCGGCGAGAAGGTGCAGACCTGCATCTCCGCCGCGGCCGGTGACTGCACGCTCGACGTGTGAGCTCGGCGCTGCCGTGCCGCGCGGGGGGCGAGCGCGCGGCAGCGCCAACCGATACCCTGAAAAGGAACCCGACCGAGACCTCCCACCGAAGCGCAGCGGAGGCAATCCCAGACCGGCCGCCGACGCGAAGCTGAGGCATTTCTTTCGACACCGCCGGAGCGAAGCGGAGGCATACCGACACCGTGGCCATCACCGACATCAAGGCGTACTCGCATCTGACGGAAGCCGATATCGAGACCCTGGGGGCGGAGCTCGACGCCATCCGCCGCACCGTCGAACAGTCCCTCGGCGAACGCGACGCCCGGTACATCCGGCGCACGATCCGCGGGCAGCGGATACTCGAGGCCGCCGGGCGGGCGACCCTGTTCGCCGGACGCAACAAATGGGCGTGGGTGGCCGGTACGGCCATGCTCTCGGTGGCCAAGATCATCGAGAACATGGAGCTCGGTCACAACATCAGCCACGGCCAGTGGGACTGGATGAACGACCCGGAGATCCACTCCACCAGCTGGGAGTGGGATATGACCGGTACCTCCGGGCAATGGAAGCGGGCCCACAACTACTCCCACCACACCTACACCAACATCGTCGGCATGGACGACGACGTGGGTTTCGGCATCCTGCGGATGACCCGCGACGAACAGTGGAAGCCGATCAATCTCGCCCAGCCGCTGGCGAATCTGATCCTGGCGGCCCTGTTCGAGTGGGGTATCGCCCTGCACGATCTGAAGCTCGAGAAGTTGCAGACCGGGGTGCCGCGCACGGACCTGCTGTCGGAGCCGAATCGGCAGTTCTTCCGCAAGGCCGGCCGGCAGGTGGCCAAGGATTTCGTCGTCTACCCGCTGCTGTCGGGCCCCGGCTGGAAGCAGACGCTGAAGGCGAATGCGACCGCGAATCTGATCCGCAATCTGTGGGCCTACGCGGTGATCTTCTGCGGGCATTTCCCGGACGGCGCGGAGAAGTTCACCGAGGAGCAGTTCGCCGCCGAAACCCGCGCCGAATGGTATCTGCGGCAGATGCTGGGTAGCGCCAATTTCCAGGCCGGGCCGGCGATGGCATTCATGAGCGGCAACCTCTGCTATCAGATCGAGCATCACCTGTTTCCGGACATTCCGAGCAATCGGTATCCGGAGATCGCCCGGCAGGTGCGCCAGCTGTGCGACAAATACGACCTCCCGTACACGACCGGTTCGCTCGGCAAGCAGTACCTGCTCGCCTTCCGGACGATTCACAAACTCGCCCTGCCGGACCGGTTCCTGCGCCGTACCGCCGACGATGCCCCGGAAACCTCGTCGGAGCGGAAATTCTCGCTGCTGGCGCGGTCACTCGAAGTCGGCGGCGAACAGTCGGTCGTCGATCCGCTGACCGGGCGGCGGCAGGGATTGCGGTCGGCGCTGGTCGAGGCCAAGGCCGCGCTGCGGGAGAAGGCCCGGCAGGAGAAGGCCGCGCTGCGTGAGGCCAAACTCGCCCTGCAGGAGAAGGCGCGCGCCGAAAAACAGGTGTTGCAGCGGCGGGCGTTGCGGGAACGAGCCACCGTTCGCGTCCGGTTGCGGCAGCGGCGAAAGCGACTAACTTAAGCAGATGTCGGTCACGATCACAATGCGGCGTACGCCACAATTGTAATCCGATCCCGAGACAACCTACGCAACCGTAACCTACGGTAGTGTAACCAGCATGGCGATCTCGGATGTCAAGGAATACGCCCACCTCACCCCCGAGGATGTGGAGGCGATCGGAGCGGAGCTGGATGCGATCCGCCGCGAAATCGAGGCCTCCCGTGGCGAGAACGACGCCCGCTACATCCGCAACGTGATCCGTCTGCAGCGCGCGCTGGAGATCGGCGGCCGCGCCGTCCTGTTCGCCAGCTTCCTCCCGCCGGCCTGGGTGGCCGGCACCGCGATGTTGTCGGCCGCCAAGATCATCGAGAACATGGAGATCGGCCACAACGTCATGCACGGGCAGTGGGACTGGATGAACGATCCGGAGATCCACTCCTCGACCTGGGAATGGGACAACGTCGGCCCGTCCGAGCACTGGAAGATCACGCACAACTACCTGCACCACAAGTACACCAACGTGCTGGGCATGGACGACGACATCGGCTACGGCCTGCTGCGGGTGACCCGCGACCAGCGGTGGTCGCCGTTCTACCTCGGCCAGCCGATCTACAACCTGCTGCTGCAGATGTTCTTCGAATACGGTGTGGCCATTCAGCATCTGGAACTCGGCAAGGTGGCCAAGAAGAAGTGGCCCGCCGGCTCGCCGGAACGGCTGCAGTTCGAACACGACCGCGGGGTGGTGCTGAAGAAGGTCGGCAAGCAGGCCGCCAAGGATTACCTGATCTTCCCGCTTCTGACCGGACCCGCATTCCTGTCGACGCTGACGGCGAACATCACCGCCAACATCGTCCGCAACGTATGGACCAACGCGGTGATCTTCTGTGGCCATTTCCCGGACGGTGCGGAGAAGTTCACCAAGGGCGATGTCGAAAACGAAACGCAGGGCGAGTGGTACCTGCGGCAGATGCTGGGCAGCGCCAACATCACCGGCGGCCCGGTCATGCACTTCATGACCGGCAACCTGTCCCACCAGATCGAACATCACCTGTTCCCGGACCTGCCGAGCAACCGGCTGCGGTCGATCGCGGTGCGGGTGCGCGAGCTGTGCGATAAATACGACCTGCCCTACACCAGCGGTTCGCTGCCGGTGCAGTACGCGAAGTCGTGGCGCACGATCATCAAGCTGTCGCTGCCCAACAAGTATCTGCGGCGCAGCACCGACGACGCCCCGGAGACGAAATCCGAGCGGGCCTTCGGCGGGATCGGCACCATCGACCCGGCAACCGGCCGGCGGCGGGGCCTGCGGACCGCGCTGAAGGAAGGTAAGCGCCGGGTCAGCGAACGGCGCCAAGCGGTCGGTTCGGCCGCCTGATTCACCCACTGAGAAAGGGGCTCCCCGGCTTTGAGCCGGGGAGCCCCTTTCGTCGGTGTGACGGTACGGCCTGATTGACTGAACACGTGTCAACGCCAGAACCCGGCATCTACGACGTGATCCGCCGACGCCGCGATGTGCGCGCCGAATTCACCGGCGAACTCGTCGACGATGCCACCCTGCTCCGCATTCTCGACGCCGCCCATCGCGCACCGAGTGTGGGCAACTCGCAGCCGTGGGATTTCGTCGTCGTTCGCGACGGGCAGACATTGTCGCGGTTCGCCGCCCATGTCGCCGACAAACGCATCGAGTTCCGCAATTCACTGCCGCCGGAACGGGCGCGCACCTTCGAACCGATCAAGATCGAAGGAATTACCGAGAGCGGCACCGGCATCGTGGTCACGCACGACGACAGCCGCGGCGGCCCACGGGTGCTGGGGCGCGCGACGGTACCCGAAACCGGTTTGTACTCAACGGTTCTCGCCATCCAGAACCTCTGGCTGGCGGCGACCTCCGAGGATGTCGGTGTCGGCTGGGTCAGCTTCTACGACGAGTCGTATCTCCGCGAGCTCATCGAACTACCGGCCGGAATCCGGCCGGTCGCATGGCTCTGCATCGGGCCGGTGCACGAATTCCAGGAGACGCCCGACCTGGAGCGGTTCGGCTGGCGCGAGCGACGGCCGCTCGCCGAGGCGATCCACTGGGAGCGCTACCGGGCCGATACACCGGTCCGGCCGCGGTAGCGCCCACCGCTACACCCGTTCGAGAACCGCCGAAGCGCCGTGCCCGCCCGCGGCACAGATACCGAGGAGCGCGGTGGCCTTCCCGGTCAGCGCGAGTTCGTTCGCCATCGTGGTCACCATCCGAGCGCCGGTCGCACCGAAGGGGTGTCCGATCGACACCGATCCGCCGTGCACATTGAGGATGGCGGGGTCGATCTCGCCGACGGCACGGTCGCGATCCAATCGGGACTTGGCCCAGGTGTCGCTGGCCAGTGCGGACACCACTGACAGGGTCTGCGCGGCGAATGCCTCGTGGATGTCGACGAAATCGACGTCTGCCAGGGTCATTCCCGCCTTGTCCAGCGCGCGCGGCATCGAGATGGCCGGACCGATGAGGACCTGGTCGGCCGGGTCGACGCTGACGAAACTCCAGGATCGGAAGGCCGCCAACGGTTTCAGACCCAGCGCGTTCGCCTTCTCCTCGCTCATCAGCAGCACCGCGGCGGCGCCGTCGGTGAGCGGGCTGGCGTTGCCCGCGGTCACGGTCCCGTCGCGCTGGAAGGCCGGGGCCAGCGTCGCCAATTTCGCCACACTGGTGTTCGCGCGCACGAGGCCGTCGCGGGTGATCTCCGTCCCGGCATCGGTGCGCACCCGTAGCACCTCACGATCGAAACGGCCGGAGTCGATCGCGGCGGCCGCGCGGTGATGGGATCGGGCGGCGAATTCGTCCTGGTCGGCGCGGCTGATGCCGTTGATGCGGGCCATCTTCTCCGCCGACTCCCCCATCACCTCGCCGGTGGTGCGCTCGGCGATCCTGGGCCGGCGCGGCAGCAGATCGGTGAACGGGGCCAGTTGGGCGGCCGCCGACAGATAGTCCTTCGGCTTCGGTTTGCCCAAGGCCAGCGGGGCGGCCGCGTGAACCACCTTCTGCGGCAGCTTCACCTCGGCATTGCTGGTGGAATCGCTGCCGCCGGCAACCATGATGTCGTATTCACCGCGCTCGATCGCCGCCGCGGCGGCGGTCACCGCCTGCAGCCCGGACGCACAGGCCCGGGTAACGGTGTAGCCCTCGCAGCCGTGATCCAACCCGAGATCGAGCGCGATTTCGCGAGCCACATTGGGGGCCGCGCTCGGCAGGATCGCTCCGCCCCACACCATCGCCTGCACCTGATCCTTGGGCAGGCCGGTCCGTTCGAGCAGACCGCCGACCGCGAGCACGCCCAGGGCGATGGTGTCCATCCGGGTGTAGTCGGTGAAGGCACGCAGGAACGGGGTGCGGGCACCGGCAACGATGACGGCGCGACGAGAACGCTTGGTAGCCATGAACTTACTCTATGGTCAGGAATATTCTGAGACAAGATGTCACAGAAACATTCCCGGCCGCCGCACAGCGAAACGGCCGGGACGGGTCGGGTCCCGGCCGTTTCCGTACGACACGTGGTTACGCCAGCCGGATCAACCCGTAGTCGAAGGCATGGCGACGGTAGACCACCGACGGACGGTCGGTTTCGCGGTCGTGGAAGAGGAAGAAATCGTGACCGACGAGCTCCATCTGATAGAGCGCGTCGTCGACCGACATCGGGGTCGCGGAGTGCACCTTCGTGCGCACGATGTGCCCGGGACCGACATATTCCCCCGCCTCGGATTCGGCGCGTTCGGGCTGTTGCGAACCGTCCGGATTCGCGGTCAGGGAATCGTCGACCAGCGCGGCGGTCGCCTCGGCCACCGAGACCGGCGTCTTCTCGCCGTAATGCACCCGGCGGCGATCCTTACTGCGCCGCAATCGGGATTCCAGTTTGGCCACGGCCGACTCCAGCGCGCCGTAGAAGCTGTCGGCACACGCCTCGGCCCGGACCACGGGGCCTTTACCACGAACGGTGATTTCCACGCGCTGACAGTTCTTGCGCTGGCGGCGGTTTCTTTCGTGGAACAGCTCGACGTCGAACAGGTAGATCGACGGGTCGAAACGTTCCAGACGGGAGAGTCGGTCCGCGACGTGAATGCGGAAATGATCGGGTACCTCGACGTTACGTCCCTTGACCACGACGTCCGCATCGGGCGTCCGGGGCACATCCGAGATGGTTTGTTCGGCTCCGTTCAGTTCACTGGAACCCTGCTGGGTGCCCGTACCGGTCGAGGGATCTGCTTCTTTCACTGAAGGTCGTGAAGTCGTCACGCGTACCTCCCGGATCTGGCCGCACAACCGATTCATGTGCGGCGGGTATCAACCGTGCCGAGACGGTCCGGGGCTGCGCGGGACCGAGCGGAGGACTTGCGGCCTGCCACCCGTGGCCCACTGTTCACGCCGGAAAGCTCGGCACGAAGTCGTCCGAGTCGCCACCTCCAAACTCTGGGTTCGGGTGTCAGATCGCTCTGTCAGCAACGCTATTACGCCGACGATCCGTCCGCCACTGTTCACGCAAATTTCTCCGACTCACGCCGCACAGGTCACCATCACCGCGCGCACGCGCACGCCCGACGCGGCCAGCACCCGCACGGATTCGGCGGCCGTCGCGCCGGTGGTGAGGACATCGTCCACCAGGACGACATCGGCGTCCGGCACGGTGCGAAGGGCCGAGTCCGGGCCGATCCGGTGGACGATCCGGCCGGCCAGATTGTCTCGGCGCGCGGCCACCCCGAGCCCGACCGAATCCCGCACCGCACCGCGCGACCACAACACCGGCGCCAGATGGCAATCGGTCAGCCAACCACCGGCGACGCGGGCCGCGCGGGCCACCGGATCGCCGCCGCGGCGCCGCGCAGCGACCCGTCGGCTGGGCGCCGGAACCAGGACGAGCGGACGGCCGGGAGCGCGCAGCCGGCCGATTCCGCGCGCCAATGCCAGGCCCAGCGGTGCGGCCAGATCACGACGTCCCGATTCCTTCGCCGCGACCACCGCTCGGCGCGCCGGGCCCGAATATCCGCTCAACGCCCAGCACGGCACTCCCGGGTCGGTCCGTGGCCACACCCGCATCGGCGTGGCCGCGAGCACCTCGGCACACCCGGCGCACCAACCGGTTCCGGTCGCACCGCATCCCCCGCAGTACTGCGGCAGGATCAGATCCAGCAGCATCCGCATCGGCACAGTCTGGCTGAGACCACCGACAGATCGCGGCCCACGCCGGTCCGCCGAACGACGTCACCCCGCCGCCGAAGCTCCGATCACCCCGGCAGAACCGGCACGGTGTTCGCGCCCAGCCCCGGTGTCTCACGCCAGAACCGGTCTGCGGCCGGACCCGCGGCCTGCAGCTGCATCACGGCACGTGAATCCGCGGCGTAGAGCGTGCCGGGCGCGGCACTGACGGCGCGGACGGGCGGAGTCAGGTTCTGACTGGACAGTGGACTCAGTTCCGACCCGTCGATGAACACCGACTCCACCGGGTTCACATCGCCTTCCCGCGCCAGCACGAGGGTGTCGGGAGTGGACCAGTCGATGGATACCGCCGTGGTACTCAGATCGACGGCAACCGGCTGCGGTGAGATCAGCGAGTACTTACCGTCCGGCTGTTGGACCACCACGGCCGAGTACACCTTGCCACCGGCGATGATCGCCGCCCGCGTCCCGTCGCGAGACATGCTCAGATCGGTGATGGGCAACCGTGGTACGGGATCGGTGCTGTTCGCCTCACCCACCGTCAGCGCCGAACTGTCGACATCCTGCACCGATACGTTGCCGGTGGCGCGGTCGTGCACCACCCGGACCACTCGGGAGCCGTCGACGACCGTCCACACCGCGCCGCCGTCGGATGTCCACGACGGACGCGTGAAGCTGTCACCCTGCACCACCGAGAACATCGTGGTGCCGTCGAAATTGCCGAGGACGAGCGTATGTCTCGGCGCGGGAGGGGGCTGACCGCTGTCGGCGACCGCGGCCACCAATCTCCCGTCCTCGGACAGTCCGACCGACTGCAAATTGTGGACCGAGCCGAAATATCCCGGCGCCGGAACGATCTCTGCCTTGGCCGGATTCACCGTGACCAGTGCGCCGTCCCGCAACGCGTACAGCCGGCTCCGGTCGTTCGGGGAGACGGCCGGATTGAGCGAGCTGACGTCGTCCAGCGACCAGCCACCGGGATAGCGCTCGTCGAGCGGTTTCCCGTCGGCCAGCAGCACGTACGGTCCCGGAATATCGGCGCCGGCGAGGGTCAGGACGACCTGGGCGGCCAGCAGCTCCCGGCTGTGCGCATCCAGCCCCGCTGCGCCGGAGAAGTCGATCCGCACGCCGCCCAGACCGACACCGACATTGTCGGTGGCGCCGTTGGCCTTGGTGATTCCGTCGCGCACATGAATCGGCTGGGCCAGCACGTTTCGTACCGCCGGCGCCAGCGCCGGCTGGGCTCCTTCGGACAGCAGCGACAGCAGCCGCTGCGCGAGCTGATCCTTGGTGGTGGAAACCCATCGCAGATCCGGGACCATGGTGGTCCCGGCGAGGTTGGCGAAATACAACGGATAGCGCCGATACGACTTGTAGAAGGCGGAACTGTCCACCACCACACCCGGCTCCACCTGGCTGATCCGCCAGTCGTCGCCGACCTTCGTCATTTCGATTCTGGTCTCGTAGGTGTTGTCCTGCGCCCGAAACGACCCGCCGTCCCTCAGCTCGCCGAGTTTTCGCCCTCGGATGCGATAGGTCGTGGTGTCGCCCGACCGGGACTCCCGCAGTGTGTCGGGCTTGTCGACGATCACGGTGCGGGTGCTGTCGTCCCAGTCCTGCGCCGCGGCCGCCGTGAGGTACTGCCGCGCGGTTCGATGGTGATCGGTCGGATCGGCGGTGGCTTCCAGGAAGTCGTGCAGCAGCAGATCGGGATCGCGCCCGGTGGTCGGCGGGTGTGGGCCGGTCGAGGTCGGCTGCCGGTTCAGCGTGCCCAACGCCTGGGGCGCCGACGAGTCGGGCAGGTTGGCACAGCCGGCGAGGACCAGCACGCAGCTGAACAGCGCGCCGAGCAGCGTTGCCAGACGGGTGCGGGTCATGGGTTGATGTCCTCTTTGTCGGCGGCGGTGTCGTCCGTACCCGGGGACGCGGTGCCACCCGCGCCTGCGCGGTCGGGCGTGTTCCCGGGCCGTTCGGCGGGCTGCTCCGCATCGGGCCGCGGACCGTCGACCGCATCCGCGCTCCGCCGCGCCTCGGCCGATCCTTCCTCCGTGGTGTCGGCCTCGACGGTACCCGGCGAACTCGGGGCGACGGTCGGCCCGTCCGGTCCCGCGGGATCGCCCGGGTCGGCTGGTCCGGCCGGATCGGCCGGCTCCGGCGGCAGCTCGGCGAGGCGTCGCTTCGGAGGTTCCAGCGACAGCGGGCTCGGTCCGAGTTTGCGACCGCGAACCAACGGCAGCGTCAAGCGGAAGCTGGCACCGACGCCGGGCTCACCCCACGCCTCCAGCCGGCCGTCGTGCAGATTCGCATCCTCCACGCTGATCGACAGGCCGAGTCCGGTACCGCCCGAACGCCGCATCCGAGACGGGTCCGAACGCCAGAACCGGTTGAAGACCAGCTTCTCCTCACCGGGTCGCAGGCCCACGCCCTGGTCACGTACCACCATCGCGACGGCATTGGCATCCACATCGCCGCGCATGCGGATCAGCACCGGTTTGCCCTCGCTGTGGTCGATGGCGTTGGCGAGCAGATTGCGCAGCACCCGCTCGACGCGACGCGGATCGACCTCCGCGACCAGCGGCTCCTCGGGCAGATCCACCACCAGTTCACAACCGGATTCCTTGGCCAGATGCCGGACCGTCGATACCGCGGCCCGAGCGCACATCCGCACATCCAGCGATTCGATCTGCAGTTCGGCCACACCGGCGTCGTGACGACTGATCTCGAGCAGATCGTTGAGCAGGCCCTCGAATCGGTCGAGCTCGGTGACCAGCAGTTCCGCACTGCGGGCCAGCGCCGGATCGAGTTCGTCGCTGGACCCGTGGATCAGATCGGCGGCCATGCGCACCGTTGTCAGCGGGGTCCGCAATTCGTGGCTGACATCGGAGGTGAACCGGCGTTGCAGATTGCCGAACTCCTCGAGCTGGGTGATCTGGTTCGACAGGCTCTCCGCCATCTCGTTGAACGACATGGCGAGCCTGGCCATATCGTCCTCGCCACGCACGAGCATGCGTTCCTTCAACCGGCCGTCCGCGAAGCGGCTGGCGATCCGCGCGGCCGACCGGATCGGCAGCACCACCTGCCGCGTCACCAGCGCGGTGATCGCGGCCAGCAGCACCAGCAGGACGACACCGCCGATGAGCATGGTGCCGCGCATCAGGCTGAGGCTGCGCTGCTCGTTGTTGAGCGGGAAGATCAGGTAGACCTCGAGGGTGGGCACCTCCGAGCTCGGGCTGCCGATGATCAGCACCGGGCCGTGATAGCCGTCCGGATCCGTGATCGTCGCGAACTGGTAGCTGACCTGGTTCTGCTGAACGAACCGGCGCAGTTCGGCCGGAACCTCCAGCAGCGGACCGGCCGTCACCTCCTGCTGTCCGTCACCCACCATGGCCAGGGCGACGTTGTAGGTGCCGGCCCCACCAGAGGACGAGTTGCTGCCACCGGAGGACAGCCCGCGCACGGCCTCTTGCAGGCGAACCGCCTGGGTGCTCGAATCGGAGACACCGGTCAACTGCGCTTCGACGGTATTGCGGGCGCGACCCATCTCCTCAACGGCCGCATTGACTTTCGCGTCCAGGAGGCGGTCGGTGATCTGACTGGTCAGCACGACACCGAGAATCGTGATGACGATCAGCGACAGCGTGAGCGTGGAGACCACCACGCGCAATTGCAGCGACCGTCGCCACATGTGGCCCAGCGACTCTCCGAGGGATTTGAACCAGGCCACCACAGCTGCCAGCAACCGCTCGAGGCGGTTTCTGGAGCCTGCGATCACGGCGGTCCGGCCTTGTAACCGACACCGCGGACGGTCAGCACGATCTCAGGGTTCTCGGGGTCCTTCTCCACCTTGGCCCGCAGGCGCTGCACGTGCACGTTCACCAGCCGGGTGTCGGCGGCGTGCCGGTAGCCCCACACCTGCTCGAGCAGGACCTCACGGGTGAAGACCTGGCGCGGTTTGCGAGCCAGGGCCACCAGCAGATCGAATTCGAGCGGGGTCAGCGAGATCTGCTGACCGCTGCGGGTCACCTTGTGGGCCGGTACGTCGATGACGATGTCGGCGATCGACAGCAGTTCGGCCGGCTCGTCGTCGGTGCGACGCAACCGCGCCCGCACCCGAGCGACCAGCTCCTTGGGTTTGAAGGGCTTGACGATGTAATCGTCGGCGCCCGATTCCAAACCCAGGACGACGTCGACCGTGTCGGTCTTGGCCGTCAACATCACGATCGGCACACCGGAATCGGCGCGCAGCACCCGGCACACGTCGATGCCGTTCATGCCCGGCAGCATGAGGTCGAGCAGCACCAGGTCCGGGCGTAACTCCCGGACCGCGGTGAGCGCCTGCGTGCCGTCGCCGACCACATGGGGGTCGAAACCCTCGCCGCGCAAGACGATCGTGAGCATCTCGGCGAGCGCCATATCGTCGTCGACGACCAGAATCTTCGGCTTCATAATTACTATGTTGTCATCTCTCCGGCTCGGAACGGGCAACCACGCCAACACTGGTTACATTACCGACGCACATGCCACCCTATCGGCCAATCAATTCCGCCAGTCGTTCGGTGAGTCGGGCCGGATCGTCCTGCGGCGCATGCACCCACCACGGGCCGTGCCACTGGGATTCGGCCAACACACGATAGACCGCTGCCGTACGTTCCTGCAGCGATACATCCCGTTCGTAGGCGTCGAGCGCACGGGCGGTGTCGAGTTCACCTCGGCGCCGGGCACGTTCGATCGCCAGCTCGGTCGGTACGTCGAGCAGCACCTGAATATCGGGCACCGGGAGTTCGAACCGGCCGAACTCCAATTCCGCTATCCACGAACTGGTTTCGCCGTCCGCCTGCTCGCCGGACCGCGCGGCGCTGTAGGCGGCATTGGAGGCGACATACCGGTCGAGCAACACAATATCGTTGTCCGCCAACAGTTTCGACAATCCGTCGCGGGCCTCGGCGCGATCGAGGGCGAACAGCAACGCCATCGCGCGCACGGATGCGGCCACATCGCCGTGTCGGCCGCGCAGGGCCTCGGCCGCGAGGTCCGCGTGGATCGACCGGCCGTAGCGCGGGAAGGCCAGCGTCTCCACACGCAGACCGCGGTCGCGCAGGCCCGCGACGACGGCGTCGATCAGCGTCCGCTTACCCGCGCCGTCGAGGCCCTCTACCGCGATGAGTGCACCCATAACGTGCAGGTTACAACGCCTGCGTCGGCCCTGTTCGACGTACCCGCGATGCACGACCCGAACAGCCCCGTCGCCGACGCCGAGCCGTGGGTCGGGTTCGGCGAGCGGGGCGAACGAGCCGGGCTCGACGCTGTGCCGAGTGCCGCACCAGGGCCCGGGCCCGCCGGGCGCCGAGCTCGGCACCACGGGCCCGAACGATGTCCCGCCGGGCTCGAAAGCACCGGCGCGACAACCGATTCCGAGTCAGTACCGGTAATGCTCCGGCTTGAACGGACCCTCCACGTCCACACCGATGTACTCGGCCTGGTCCTTGGTCAGCTTCGTGAGGGTGCCGCCCAGCGCCTCGACGTGGATGCGGGCGACCTTCTCGTCGAGCACCTTCGGCAGGCGGTAGACCTCGTTGTCGTACTCCTCCGGCTTGGTCCACAGCTCGATCTGCGCGATGACCTGGTTGGAGAAGCTGTTGCTCATCACGAACGAGGGGTGGCCGGTGGCGTTACCCAGGTTCAGCAGCCGGCCCTCGGACAGCACGATGATCGACTTGCCGGTCTCCGGGAAGGTCCACAGATCGACCTGCGGCTTGATGTTCAGCTTGGTGGCCCCGGAGTTCTCCAGCGCCGCCATATCGATCTCGTTGTCGAAGTGACCGATATTGCCCAGGATCGCCTGATCCTTCATCGCCTTCATGTGGTCCAGGCCGATGATGTCCTTGTTGCCGGTCGAGGTGATCACGATGTCGGCATCGGCGATCGCCTGCTCGACGGTGACGACATCGAAACCGTCCATCAGCGCCTGCAGCGCGTTGATCGGGTCGATCTCGGTGACCTGCACGCGGGCGCCCTGGCCGGCCATCGACTCCGCGCAGCCCTTGCCCACATCGCCGTAACCGCAGATCAGCACCTTCTTACCGCCGATCAGCACATCGGTGCCGCGGTTGATGCCGTCGATCAGCGAATGCCGGGTGCCGTACTTGTTGTCGAACTTGGACTTGGTGACCGAGTCGTTGACGTTGATCGCCGGGAAGGCCAGCTCGCCCGCCGCCGCGAACTGGTACAGCCGCAGCACACCGGTGGTGGTCTCCTCGGTGACCCCGCGGACCGATTCGGCGATCGTGCTCCACTTGGTGGGGTTCGCCGCCAGGCTCGCGCGCAGCAGGTTCAGGAACACCTTGTACTCGGTGGAGTGCGACTCGTCCTCCGGCGGAACGACGCCCGCCTTCTCGAACTGGGCGCCGCGCAGCACCAGCATCGTGGCGTCACCACCGTCGTCGAGAATCATGTTGGCCGGCTCGTCCGGCCAGGTGAGCATCTGCTCGGCCGCCCACCAGTACTCCTCGAGCGTCTCGCCCTTCCAGGCGAAGACCGGGGTGCCCTTCGGCTCGTCGACCGTGCCGTGCGGGCCCACCACGACCGCGGCGGCGGCGTGATCCTGGGTGGAGAAGATGTTGCACGAGGCCCACCGCACCTGCGCGCCGAGTTCGACCAGCGTCTCGATCAGCACCGCGGTCTGGACCGTCATATGCAGCGAACCGGAGATGCGCGCGCCCTTCAGCGGCTGCACCTCGGCGTACTCGCGGCGCAGCGCCATCAGACCGGGCATCTCGTGTTCGGCGAGTCGAATCTCCTTGCGGCCGAACTCGGCCAGCGACAGATCCGCCACCTTGTAGTCGATGCCGTTGCGAACATCGGGAGTCAGGTTCGTCTGTGCGGAAAGTTCTGAGGTCGTCATGCGCCTGGATCAGCCTCTCGATGGATGTCGGTTCGACAACTCAGGCTAGTCGCTCGCACGCGTTCGGTGTACGCCGACGGGGTGCGGTTGTCGAGCCGCACCCGCTTCCGCTGCCGGCCGATCGGCTCCCGGCCGGCCGGCCGCCGTCATCGACGCCAGACGTATCGGACCTGGGGACGCCCCGCGCGACCGTAGTCCGAGCGGCGCTCCACCACGCCGTCGGCGGCCAGCTGCTCCAGATAGCGCCATGCGGTGACGCGTGAAACACCCACGGCACGACCGGTTTCGGTTGCCGACAGCCCGTTCGGCGCCGCACGCACCGCCCCGGAGATCTCCTGGAGTGTCTGCGGCGCAATACCTTTCGGTGCGGTCGCCTTCGGGTCGGTGGTGCGCAGCGCGCTCAGGGCCCGATCGATGTCGTGCTGGGTCAGCGCCGAATCACCGGCGGGCAACGCGGCCCGGAACTCCAGATACCGCTCGAGCTTGTCCCGGAACGCCGCGAAGGTGAAGGGTTTCAACAGATACAGCGCTATCCCGTGGGCGACCGCGGCCCGCACCACCTCGAGGTCGCGCGCCGAGGTGATGGCGATCACGTCGGGGCGGGGACGCAGCCGGGCCAGGGCGGCCGTCACCTCGAGCCCGCCGATGTCGGGCAGCCCCAGGTCCATCAGCACCAGGTCGATCGGGGTTGCGCCGGCGGCGGCGTGGGTTGCCGTCCGAATCGCGTCGCGGCCCGTGGCGGCCACGCCCACCGGTTCGAAACCCGGCACCCGTGCGACGTACGAGTGATGCGCCTCGGCGATGCGCGGTTCGTCCTCCACGATCAACACCCGGATCGGCTGCCCCGTCATCGCACCGGAATCCTCACCACGACGGCCGACTCCGGGGTTCGCTCGGCCCGCAGCGTGCCGCCGTATCGGGTCACCAGCCGCCAGACCAGAGCCAGTCCGAGCCCGTGATGTTCGGTCTTGGTCGTGTACCCGCGCTCCATCGCCCGGGCGAAGGTCTCCTCCGACATTCCCGGGCCGCTGTCGGCGACCCTGACCATCAGCGCCGACGCCTCCGAGCGGACCGTGACCTCGACCCACGCGTCGGGTTCCTGCGCCACCGCATCCACCGCGTTGTCGACGAGATTCCCGACCAGGGTGACCATCTCCGGTGCGGTCAGCGGGTCGACGGATTCCAGCGCGGTGTCGGCTCCGACGGTCAACTCCACGCCGCGCTCGATGGCCCGGTCCACCTTGCCCAGCAGTAGCGCCACCAGTACCGGCTCGTGGACCGCGTCGGTCAGCCGGTCGATCAGCTCCTGGGACAGCCGCAGTTCGGCAGTCGCGAAATCGACAGCTCGATCGACGTGTCCCAACTCGACCATGGTGATCACCGCGTGCAACCGGTTGGCGGCCTCGTGGGCCTGCGCCCGCAGCGATTCCGCCAGTCCGCGCGTGGAGTCCAATTCGCCCATGATGTCGCGCAATTCGGTGTGATCACGGATGGTGAGGACGGTGCCGAGGCGCCGACCGGCCCACGACACGACGTCCTGATTGACCACCAGTACGCGAGCGGGTGTCACATGCATCTCGTCCCGGATCACGGTCGCGTCGAGGCGCCGCAGCGACACCGGCAGATCGGCGCGGCGCACCGGGCCGTCCGGCAGTTCCAGCAAGCGCCTGGCCTCGTCGTTCACCACCGCCGCCGTCTCGTCGTCACGATCGAACACGATCAGCCCCTCGTGTACGGAGTGCAGTACGGCCTGCTGATGTTCGTAGAGCGTCCGCAGTTCGGCGGGCCCCAGGCCCTGGGTCTGGCGCAGCAATCGGCGGTGCAGCAGGAGTGCGCCCAGCACGGCCAGCAGCAGACCGACTCCCGCCGCACCCAGGATCAGCGGCAGCTGGGCTCGCACCTGGTCGCCGATCCGGGCACGGGTCACGCCTGCCGACACCAGCGCGACGACGCGCCCGGTGTCGTCGACGACGGGTGTGACCGCCCGGATCGACGGGCCCAACGTCCCGGTGTAGGTCTCGGTGAACGTCTCACCGGCCAGCGCCCGATCGATATTTCCGCTGAACGGCTGTCCGATCCGGCTGACATCGGTATGGGTGTAGCGGGTGCGATCGGGGGCCATCACCACGATGAAATCCACCCCGGTTCGCTGCCGGATCCGTTCGGTCACCGGCTGCAGTACGGCCGTGGGGTCCGGCGTCCGTACCGCGGCGGCGGTGGCGGGCGCCTGCGCGAGCGTCACCGCGATACCGGTCACCCGGCGGGCGGTCGCTTCGTCCTGTTCGCGCCGCACCTCCCACACCGCCAGCGCCGATCCGATCGCGATCACCACCACCAGGACCACCAGCTGGACCACGAAGACCTGGCCGGCCAGGGTCATACCCCGCGCGTACCCGGCGGTCCGGCCTCTCGCCCGCAACGGTCCTCCCGTGAACGAAACGTACGTAATGGTGACCGGGGTCACGGTCACCCCCATCATCACAGTACGAACCCGAGGGACAGATCGGGCAGCACCGGAGGCACATCTCATGAGCGACTCGACACGGCCGCACCGTCGCGACCGTACCCATTGGCTCTACCTCGCCGTCATCGTGGCGGTCGTGGCCGGCATCCTCGTCGGGTGGCTGGCGCCCGGCTTCGGGAAGTCCGTGGGCGAGCTGGGCACCATGTTCGTCAACCTGATCAAGATGATGATCTCGCCGGTCATCTTCTGCACGATCGTGCTCGGCATCGGCTCGGTACGGGCGGCCGCGCGGGTCGGCAAGATCGGCGGCCTGGCGATCGGCTACTTCCTGATCATGTCGACGGTGGCGTTGACGATCGGTCTCGTGGTCGGCAATCTTCTGCAGCCGGGCAGCGGCCTGAACGTCCACGATCACATCGGCGCTGCCGCCGGGTACGTGAAGCAGGCCGAAGGGGCCGGCGGCACATGGCATTTCCTGCAAAGCATCGTTCCGACATCGCTGCTGTCGTCGCTGACCGCGGGCAGTGTGCTGCAGACGCTGTTCGTGGCCCTGCTCGTCGGCTTCGCGGTGCAGGCCATGGGTGCGCAGGGCGAACCGATTCTGCGCGCGGTGACACTGGCGCAGCAGCTGGTCTTCAAGATCCTGACCATGATCCTGTGGCTGGCCCCGATCGGCGCCTTCGGCGCGATGGCGAACGTGGTAGCGGCCACCGGGCTGGACGCGGTGAAACAGCTGGCGGCCCTGATGCTCGCGTTCTACCTCACCTGCCTGGTCTTCGTCTTCGGGGTACTGGGTGCGCTGCTGCGGGTGACGTCGGGCGTCTCGATCTTCAAGCTGGTTCGCTATCTGGCCCGCGAATATCTGCTGATCTTCTCCACCTCGTCGTCGGAATCGGCGCTGCCGCGGCTGATCGCGAAGATGGAGCATCTCGGCGTGGAACGCTCCACCGTGGGCATCGTGGTGCCGACCGGATATTCGTTCAACCTCGACGGCACCGCGATCTATCTCACGATGTCCGCGCTGTTCATCGCCGACGCGATGGGCAAACCGCTGTCGCTCGCCCAGCAGATCGGTCTGCTCGTGTTCATGGTGGTCGCGTCCAAGGGGGCGGCCGGGGTCACCGGCGCCGGGCTCGCGACCCTGGCCGGCGGCTTGCAGAGCCATCGCCCGGATCTGCTCGACGGTGTCGGGCTGATCGTCGGGATCGACCGATTCATGTCCGAGGCACGCGCCGTCACCAACTTCTCCGGCAACGCCGTCGCCACCGTTCTCGTGGGCACCTGGACGAAGACGATCGATCCGAGCCGGCTGCGCGCGGTGCTCGACCGGAAGATCCCGTTCGACGAAACGACCATGGTGGACGCCGAGGCGCCCGCCGGCGCGCCTGCGCCGACGGCACCCGAACGAATCCAGCTGGTCTCCGCCGGATAGCGCGCGGTTATCCGGCGAATCCGAGGGCTGCCAGGGTCCGTTCCCGTTTCCTGGGCACGATATTGGCCCTGGTGAGGTCCCCGCCGTAGTGCGCGGCGACCTTCGGATCCATCACTCGGCGCCACAGCGGCGGCACGGCGGCCAGCAGGATCATCGTGGCGTAGCCGGCGGGTAGTTGCGGTGCTTCCCGGGAGCTGCGCAGCGTCTGGTAACGCCGCCCCGGATTGGCGTGATGGTCGCTGTGGCGCTGCAGATGGAACAGGAAGATGTTGGTGACCAGCCGATCCGAATTCCAGCTGTCGGCCGGCGAGCACCGCGCCCAGCGCCCGCTGGGAAGCCGACGCCGCAGCAGCCCGTAGTGCTCGACATAGTTCACCGTTTCCAGCAGCCCGAATCCGATCACCGCCTGCAACAGCAGATACGGCAGCATCCGCGGTCCGAAAGCGGCCAGCAGCGCCCCGTAGAGCACCAGCGTCATCGACCACGCCTGCAGGATGTTGTTGTGCACGGTCCACCAGCCCAGGCCCTTGCGATGCAGCCGATCACGTTCGAGCCGGATCGCCGACCGTAGCCCGCCGAAAATGCTGCGCGGCAGGAACATCCACAGCGACTCACCCAGCCGGGCGCTCGCCGGATCCTCCGGCGTGGCGACCCGAGCGTGATGGCCCTTGTTGTGTTCGACGAAGAAGTGCCCGTAACCCGACTGTGCCAGTGCGATCTTCGCCAGCCAGCGCTCGAGGTGTTCCACGCGGTGCCCGAGTTCGTGCGCGGCATTGATCCCGATGCCGCTGACGAGGCCGAGGGTCACGGCCAGGCCCAGCTTGTCCACCGCATCGAGTTCGTCGCCGGACCACATATAGGCGGCTACGCCCAGTCCGGCCAACTGGATCGGCAGGAACAGATACGTGCACCACCGGTAGTAACGATCGTGGGAGAGCCGCTCGTAGTCCTCGTCACGGGGATTGGTTCCGTCGTCGCCGACGATCCAGTCCAGCAGCGGGATGACACCCAGCACGATGATCGGCCCGATCCACCAGAACGCCTCGATTCCGGTCCGGGCGACCAGTTGGGACGGTAGCAGTGCGCATCCCGGAGCGATCAACCCCAACATCCACAGATGCCGTTTGGGATCGGGCGAACCCGCACGTTTGCCGACCGATTGCACTTATTGCCCCACTAGAACGAACCTGGACTCTTGCCAGGTAAATATGTAGCCGGTCCCAGCCCGTTACGCCCGGTTCAACCGGGCAAAGTGGTAACCGTTACACACCGGGACGCCGAGTCACAGACATTCCGGGTCGAAAAGACCGGTGCCGCACCCCACGAGCAACCCGCACCCGATCGCCTACCCCCGAGGTCAGCCCCTATCGGCCGGCCCGAATCCGATCTCCGCGCGGGCATCCGGTTGTCGTTCAGCACCCCAATCAGCCGTCGGCCGGATCGTTATCTGTCACAGCGCCCGCCTATCGGCCGCTCGCGCGCCCGGGACGCCAGGATGGCCTCGACATACGGCGAAAGCAGCAAGCTGAGCTCCTCGGGAGCGTCCCGGTGCAGCGCGGCCGGCGTCGGAATGTAGCTGATCGCGATGCGAACCAGGGCATGCGCGAGGACGTCGGCCTCGGCGGCCGAGGCCCCCACCCAGCTGCGTTCGAACGCCCCCGCCAGCCGGGCCGCGGCGTGTTCGACGAGCGGCCCGGCGTCGAGGGTGATCAGGCGCAGCAGATCCAGTTTCGCCTCGCCCGTCACCAGCGACTGCACCAGCGGATCGGCGGCGCTGTCCAGAATGAAATTTGCCAGGCCTTCGCGGAAGGCGGCACGCGCGTCCCCCACGTTGTCCTCGACGGCCGTGCCGACGTGGTCGACCAACTGGTCGGCCAACCGCAGTGCGTACGCTTGCGCCAGGCCCGTCCGGGAACCGAATTCGTTGTACAGGGTCTGTCGGCTCACGCCGGCGTGGACCGCGATATCGCCGAGGGTGATCTTGGCCCAGTCGCGCTCGGTGAGCAGCTCCCGCATCGCGTCGAGCACCGACGTGCGCAGCAAGGTGCGCGCCGCCTCCTGATAGGGGACCCGGGCTCCGTGACGCGGCATACCCGCGACGGTGTCACGGGTCGATTCCGCAGTCAAAACGGCTCACGAACGTTCGATCTCGACCATGAAGAAATCGGCTTTCGCCGCACCGCAATCCGGGCACGTCCAGTCGTCGGGAATGTCCTCCCACCGCGTGCCCGGTGCGATGCCCTCGTCGGGCCAGCCCTGCTCCTCGTCGTACTCGAAGCCGCACTGCACACACTGAAAGATCCGGTACCCGCGAGTGTCGCTCACGATGCCTCCTGTTGTCTGCGGGACACCCGCACCCGGTCGGCACCGCGAGCCGCTGCGCGAGTGTCGCTCACGATGCCTCCTGGTCGAAGTCGATCTTCTCTCGCACCCCGCAGTCCGGACAGCACCAGTCGTCCGGCACCGCGTCCCACGGGGTCCCGGGCGGAAAGCCTTCGCGGGGAGCGCCTTTCGCTTCGTCGTAGACGTATTCGCAGACGGGGCAACGGTATGCGCTCATGCCGGTGCGTACCTCGCCAGCACTTCGTCCCGCTTACTCGGTTGCACATTGGCCAACGTGATGTCGCCGTCGTAGTGGGCGAGGACGCGCTTGTCCATCACCCGCCGCCACAGCGGTGGGACGTAGGCGAGCATGATCATGCTGGCGTACCCGCTGGGCAGATTCGGAGCCCCGTCCCAGCTGCGCAGCGTTTGATAGCGCCGGGTGGGATAGGCGTGGTGATCACTGTGCCGCTGCAGGTGGTACAGGAAGATATTGGTGACGATGTGGTCGCTGTTCCAGCTGTGCCGCGGCGTGGGCCGCTCGTAGCGCCCGCGGGCGGTGCGCTGCCGCAGCAGACCGTAGTGCTCCAGATAGTTGACCGCCTCCAGCAGGCTGAAACCCACGATCGCCTGCAGCACCAGATACGGCAGCACCTCGATGCCGAAGCCGGCGACCAGCGCCGCATACAGCACCAGCGACATCAGCCACGCACTGAGCACGTCGTTGTGCAACGTCCACGGCTTGTGTCCCAGCCGTGCCAGCCGGGTGCGTTCGAGTCCCCAGGCCGAGCGGAGACTGCCCCACACCGTGCGCGGCCAGAACGCCCAGAACGTCTCTCCCACTCGTGAACTCGCCGGATCTTCGGGCGTCGCCACCCGCACGTGGTGGCCGCGGTTGTGTTCGATGTAGAAGTGGCCGTAGCAGGTCTGCGCGAGCGCGATGCGCGACAGCCACCGCTCCATGTGCACCTTCTTGTGCCCGAGCTCGTGGGCGGTGTTGATGCCGATGCCGCCGACCATGCCGATCGTCAGCGCCAGGCCGATCTTGTCGACGACATTCAGCCCGCCGTCGATGCCGAGCCAGCTCAGATCGTCGGCGGTGATCAGATAGCAGGCCATCACCAGCGAGGCGTATTGGAAGGGCAGGTACAGATAGGTGAGGTAGCGGTAGTACTTGTCGTTCTCCAGGTACTCCATCACCTCGTCCGGTGGATTCGATCCGTCCGGTCCGAAGAGCAGGTCGGCCGCCGGAATCACCAGGTAGATGAGGATCGGCCCGAGCCAGAACGGCACCTCGGCCAGGGTGTGCAGGCCCAGTTCGTTGAGGCCCCGGATCAGGGGAAGGCCGATGATGAACAGTCCGGTCGGGGCGAACAGGCCCCACAGCCACAGGTAGCGCTTGGGGTCGCGCCACCCCACCTCCTGGCGACCGGTCGCGGTTCCGGCTTCGGTCGACATCGTCGTCTCCATTCGATACAGCTTCCACATCGACTGTGATGTGGATAACCATTACCGTGGACAATATTCCGATCGATGTCGTATGTCTATACATATTCGCCGATTTGTAAAGTGACCGCGACCGGCCGAGACGCGGTGTGACGATCCGCCGACCGCCACACCGCGACACCACCGATCAACGCAACAGCACATCCGAATCCGTCGGCAGTGCGCCGACCGGCCACCAGCGCAGATCCGTCGACTCCGCGCTGCGCACCGGCACCGCACCTCGCGGCGCTCGAATCTTGAACAGCAGATCCAGATGGCGGGTCGGCACCCCGAGCGAACACGTGATCGGATGCGCCTGGGCGCCGTACAGGCCGGGCTCCACCACCAACCCGGCGATGCCCGACTCCTCGGTCGCCTCGCGCAGTGCGGCCGCCTCGACGGTCTCGTCGGTCGGTTCACAATGCCCGCCCAGCTGGATCCACCGGCCGACGCGCGGGTGCAGGGTCAGCAGCACCTCGCGCTCGTCCGCCGAGAACACCACCGCCGATGCGGTGATATGCCCGGGTGCGTGCTCGCGCAGGCAGCCGCGCGGCGCCGAACCCAGGAAGGCCAACATCGCCTCCCGTAGCGACTGCTCCGGAGAGGTTGCGGGAGACCATTTTTCGAGCAGCTCGGTGGCCGAGGCATGGAGCGACTCGGTACTCATGAATTCCTCTCGGACGGCCGGTTCACAGTTCGATCAGGCCGGGGCCCGGATCTCGCGGCGGGCGCGGGCTCAGCTCGTCGTCGGGATATCCGATCGCGATGGCGCCCAATGGGTTCCAGTCCTCGGCCAGGTCCAGCACCGAGCGCGTGACCTCCGGCGCGAAGATCGTCGACCCGATCCAGCAACTGCCCACACCCCGGGTGGCCAATCCGACCAGCAGCCCCTGCACGGCCGCACCCACCGCGACCGTGAACATGGTCGCCTCGGCCGCGCGGCGACGCTCGTCCGGATAGTCGTGAGCGCCGTCGGGTACACAGAAGGGAATGACGACCTCGGGAGCCTCGTACAGGATGCGGCCGCGGGCCACTCGCCGTTCGATTCGCTCCGGTGCGAGCCCGTCGCGACCGAGGTCAGCACGCCAGTGCTCAGCCATCGCGTCGAGCAGCCGAGCCCGCAGCTCCCGGTCCCGTACCCAGACGAACCGGACGGGCCGGGTGTGATGCGGGGCGGGCGCGGTGAGCGCGTCGCCCATCGCGGCGCGGATCAGATCGGGGTCGACCGGGGTGTCGGCGAAGGTCCGCACCGAGCGTCGCAGCAGCAGCGCCTCCCGGCGGCCGCGGTCGATCGCTTCGGCGGTACCGAGCCAGAACAGGTCCTCCTCGCCGCCGCGCAGCAGATCCTTCGCGCTCGAGCCGTCGTCCTCGGGACGCAACCCGCGCACGACCGCGACCGGCACGCCACCGAGTTTGCCCTTCACCAGATCCGCTGCGGCAGCGAGCTCGTCGGCCACCGCCACCTGGGTGACCTGCAACTCGTTTCCCTGCCCGTCCACCGCGCCCGCATAGTCGTGCACCACGCGCAGACCGGCGGCGCCGATCGCGGCATCGGTCTGGCCGATCCGCCAGGCGCGTCCCATGGTGTCGGTGATCACGACCGCCACCTCGACTCCCAGCCGCTGCGCCAACCCCGCTCGCAGGGCCTTGGCGCTGGCGTCGGGATCGGTTGGCAGCAGCACCAATTCACCCTGCTCGACATTGGAGCCGTCGACACCGGAAGCCGCCTGCACGATCCCGAGGCGGTTCTCGGTGATCAGGGTTCGCCCCTTGCGGGCGAGCACTCGCACCGCCTCCGCGTCGACCAGCTTGCGCCGCACGAGGTCACGCTCGTCGGGATCCGACGGCGCCTCGACGATCCGCCCCTCGGCCTTGGCCACGATCTTGCTGGTCACCACCAGCACATCGCCGTCGGCCAGCCAAGGCGCCTGCGCCGCAATATGTTCCGCGACGTCGTCGCCCGGCCGGAACTCGGGCAGGCCGGGCACCGGAATGATCCGGACCTCGCCACCGGGCGCGTGGTCGTATGCACTCACGGGACGGTCACCCCCGCGATGTCCAGGGCCTCGCGCACCATCGCCGCGGTCGCCGCCGGATCGGTCATCAGCAACGGCACGCTGCGCACCTCGACGCCGGGAATCTCGGCCGTATCGGTCGAATGCACCAACCAGCCGTCGAGGATGCCGGTCTCGGAGCGCGCACCGAAGTGCCGGCCGATGGCCTCCGCCGAGGTTTCGACCCCGATCACCTCGAGGCATTCATCCGCCATGCCGCGCAAGGGTTTTCCCCCGATCACCGGAGATAAACCCACCACCTTGGCGGTGGTGGTCCGCAGGGCGCCCCGGATACCCGGTACCGCGAGGATCGCACCGATGCTCACCACGGGGTTCGACGGCGCGAGCAACACCACATCAGCCGCTTCTATGATTTCGATCACACCAGGGGCAGGTTTTGCTTGATCCGCCCCGATTGTGACGAATCCATGGGTCTCGACGTTTGCTCGGTACCGTACCCACCACTCCTGGAAATGAATCGCGCGGCGTTCGCCAGGGTTGTCAGGGTCACTGATCACAACATGCGTTTCACATCTGTCGTCGGTTGCCGGCAGCAGTTTCACACCGGGCTGCCAGCGATTGCACAGCGCTTCGGTTACCGCCGAGAGCGGGTATCCCGCGCGCAGCATTTCACTGCGCACGAGATGAGTGGCGATATCGCGATCTCCGAGACCGAACCAATCCGGTTGCGCACGGTAATTCGCCAGTTCCTCCTTGGCGTGCCAGGTTTCCCCCTTTCGGCCCCAGCCACGCTCGGTATCGATACCCCCACCCAGGGTGTACATGCAGGTGTCCAGGTCGGGACAGATGCGTAAACCGTGCATCCAGACGTCGTCACCGACGTTCACCAGCGCTGTTACATCCGCGTCCGGCAGCAGTTGTCGCACACCTTGTAAGAAGCGCGCGCCGCCGACTCCACCGACCAACACCGCAATGCGCGGTTTACGATCAACCCGCCCGATCTCGGTCGCGATGTCCGCTTGTTCTCCAGTCACATCCGCACAGCCTATGCGGTGCTCGGAAGGGCGCGTTCGAGTGCATATTTGCTGGTCATTTGCTACTTGAAGGTTACCGAACCGCGCCGAAGGCGGCGACGGATAGTAACGGAATTGTGTCGGCAGCTTGACCATCGACGCGTCCGGCGTGTCTAATCACAGACATGTCATTCCGGGTCCGCGCGAGAGCGTATGGCGCAGACCGCATTTCGAACGCATGTTCGTACCGGAACGACAAGCTCGGGGATGTCCGCGGGACTACGTCGCGGTGTGGGACCGTCGGTGGGCACGTCCGGTCCGACGGAAAAATCATTCTGCGCTAACACACAGTGAGGAGGCGGAGCGATGGCCGAGGAGCTGGCCCCGTCGGGCATTCCGGGCGGTGTATCGCAAACCGATTCCACAGCATGCGCAGCACCAAGCGACTGCGCTGACAGCCGGAACGACGAACGAGAGGGGGGCAGCACGGTGAACGAGTCGGGATCGATCGGCCGCACACCGCAAGGCGGACAGTGGGCGCGCACACAGCGCAAACCCGAACCGCCGCAGCTGAGTCTCATCGTCACCGACTTCGATGCGATGTTCGACACCATCGAAGAACAGTGGCAGGAACGGGCGCTGTGCGCCCAAACCGATCCGGAGGCCTTCTTCCCCGAAAAGGGCGGCTCCACTCGGGAAGCCAAACGGATCTGCATGGGCTGCGAGGTCCGCGACGAGTGCCTGGAATACGCACTCGCGCACGACGAACGCTTCGGCATCTGGGGCGGTCTGTCCGAACGCGAACGCCGCCGTCTCAAGCGCGGCATCAGCTGAGCGGTCCGCTCCCCCGCCTCTCCGCGGATTCAGCGTGCCGTAAGAGCCGGGGTGCGCGTCGCTTCGGGCCGGCGGTCGTGTGCCTGGTCGGGTTGTGGGCGTACTCGGTGAGTTACCCATGTGCTCGCGAAATCTGTTGTCCGGTTTCCCCTTTCGCCTCGCTTCGCTTCGGCGGAGCGGGCGGGAGGGGGAAGAGCGCGAGAACCAGGGTTTGTCGAACCGCTTCAGGTTGGATCGTGGAGGTCGACCCTGAGTCCGAGCGTCGATGCCTGGGCGCCGATTCTGGGTCTCGCGCGCGGCGGGCCGGTCACTCCCCGGTCGGGTCGATGATCTCCGGATCTACGCCGAGATAGGTGGCTATCTGTTGGACCAGGACTTCACGGAGTAGGTCCAGCAGGTCTTCCGGGTCGTGGGCGCGGAGTTCGAGGGGTTTGCGGAACAGGACCACTCGGGCCCGGGTGGCCACATTGTGGCGGTCCACGCCGGCCGGAATCAGGCGGGAGAGTGGGACCGGGCCGTCGGCGACCACCTCGTCCGGCCAGGTAACCGAATCGGGATGCAGCGGGCGGATCTTCGGTACGTCGTCGACCGCGATGTCGAGTTTCGTCAGACGGTCGTGCCAGCGGGCGTCCAACGGGGCGAACGCCTCCAGGACGAGTCGGTCGAACTGCTGACCGCGGGTACGCCGCGCGGGCGCCGACGGCGGCAGCATCGGTCCGCGCACACCGCGGCCCCGGCGCACCACCGAGCGGGTCGTCACCGGCCGCCTCTTCGAACGGGTCATACCTTGCGACAGTAGTCACCGGCTCCCGGCGGCGGCCACGCGATCTCCCCGAAGGTGGACACGCCGGACGCGTGAAGAGACAACGCGCGCGACCCGCGTGTCTGTCTGCGACACACGGCCCGGGGGGTTAGTCTGCTCGGTGTGATTCCCATGCGTCGTTGCTGCCGCCCAGGCTGCAAGAATCCGGCCGTCGCGACGCTCACGTATGTGTACTCGGACTCCACCGCAGTCGTCGGCCCCCTCGCTACCGTCGCCGAACCGCACTCCTGGGATCTGTGCGAAACCCACGGCTCCCGGATCACCGCACCGAAGGGCTGGGAACTGGTCCGGCACGAAGGCGGTTTCTCCTCCAGCACTCCCGACGACGACGATCTGACCGCCTTGGCCGAAGCCGTCCGCGAGGCCGGAATGCGGCGGCGCGCACCGGAACCCGAACAGCGCGGCTATTCCGATTACGCCCCACCCCCGGCCCGTCCGCAGCGGCCCGGCCGCACCGGCCGGCGCGGCCATCTGCGGGTGCTGCCCGATCCCCCGAACTGAGCCGGCGACCCCGGCGCCACACCCGCGACCGGCCTGAAGCCCGTCCGAGCCCGGGGCCCTATTAGGGTGTTGGTCATGACAGTCGCCCGGTCTGCCGAGTCCGTTCACGCAGTTGTCAAGGCATACGACGTTCGCGGGGTTGTCGGGGAGCAGATCGACGCGGAATTCGTCCGCGACGTCGGCGCGGCCTTCGCCCGGCTGATGCGCACCGACTCCCCCGCCACGCGCATCGTCATCGGTCACGATATGCGCGATTCCTCTCCGGAACTGGCCGCCGCCTTCGCCGACGGCGTCCTCGACCAGGGGCTCGACGTGGTCCACATCGGGCTCGCCTCGACCGATGAGCTCTACTTCGCCTCCGGCCATCTGCAGTGCCCCGGCGCGATGTTCACCGCCAGCCACAACCCCGCCCGCTACAACGGCATCAAACTGTGCCGGGCCAACGCGCTGCCGGTGGGCCAGGAGACCGGTCTGGCGACCATCGCCGCGGAACTGATCGACGGGGTGCCGGCCGGGCCCGGGCCGCGGGGCACCGCGACCGAGCAGAACCTGCTCGACGCCTACGCCGAATTCCTGCGCGGGCTGGTCGATCTCGGCGCCATCCGGCCACTGAAGGTGGCCGTCGACGCCGGCAACGGCATGGGCGGCTACACCGTGCCGGCCGTCCTCGGCGCGGTTCCGCAGCTGACCATCGCCCCGCTCTACTTCGAACTCGACGGCTCGTTCCCCAACCACGAGGCCAACCCGCTGGACCCGAAGAATCTGGTCGATCTGCAGAAGTACGTCCGCGAAACCGGCGCCGACATCGGTCTGGCCTTCGACGGCGACGCCGACCGCTGCTTCGTCGTCGACGAACGCGGAGAACCGGTCTCGCCGTCCGCGATCACCGCATTGGTCGCCGAGCGCGAGTTGGCCAAGGAGCCGGGCGCCACCATCATCCACAATCTGATCACCTCGCAGGCGGTGCCGGAACTGGTAACCGAACTCGGCGGCACTGCGGTGCGCACCCGGGTCGGCCACTCCTTCATCAAGCAGCAGATGGCCGCGACCGGCGCCATCTTCGGCGGCGAGCACTCCGCGCACTACTACTTCCGCGATTTCTGGGGCGCCGATTCGGGTATGCTGGCCGCCCTGCACGTGCTGGCCGCGCTCGGCGAGAAGGACCGTCCGATGTCCGAGCTGGCGTCCTCGTATGCAACGTATGCGGCCTCCGGCGAGATCAACTCCACAGTGGCGGATGCGAAGGAACGGACCATGGCCGTGGTCACCGCCTTCGAGGGGCGCGCCCGATCGGTGGACCGCCTCGACGGCGTGACCGTGCGGCTGCCGAACCAGGCGTGGTTCAATCTGCGCGCATCCAACACCGAACCGCTGTTGCGACTCAACGTCGAAGCCCGTTCGCAGGAGGAAGTAGACGCACTCGTAACCGAGATTCTGAGCATCGTGCGCGGCTGACTGGAATAGTGGAATCACAGGGCTTGGATTCGCCCGGGGACAACGAATTTCCCGGGCGTGGTGACCCGATTGAGGGGAGGTGGCAACGCCCGATGATCGCAGGGACACCGGTACTCGACCTCGATGACGTCGCCTCGTTGGAGGCCGCGGATTCCGGGGGAATATTACGTTCGGCCGCCTCCGGCGGGGCCCAGGTGCGTGCCACCGCGGCCGCCGTCGTCGAAGACGCGCTCGGCCGACTCGACGGGCTCCGCCCGCGCAGTCTGGTCCTGGTTTCCGGGACCGGGCGGGCCGCGCGCGCGGCAACCCTGCTGCAGGCCGCTCTCGGCGACCGCGCCGGGCTGCCCATCATCAGTGCCACCACCATTCCGCAGTGGGTCGGTTCGCTCGACGTGGTGATCGTGGCCGGCGACGACTCCGCCGATCCGCGGTTGACCGGTGCGGTCGACCGGGCGCTGCGGCGCGGCGCCGAAGTGGTCGTCGCCGCGCCCGACGAAGGCCCGATGCGGGCCGCGGCCGCCGGCCGGGCGGCGGTGCTACCGCCCCGGATCCGGGTGCTGGACCACAACCGGATTCTGCGCTTCCTCGCCATCGGCATCGCGGTGTTGCAGGCGATCGATCCCGGTCATATCGCCCCGCTGGTACCGAATCTCGAGGACCTCGCCGACGTGCTCGACGCGGAGGCGCTGCGGGACGGACCGCACAACGAGGTCTTCCACAACCCGGCCAAGACGCTGGCCGCTCGGATGCGCGAACGTCGGCTCGTCCTGACCGGGGATTCCCCCGCCGCCGCCGTGGTCGCCCAGCACGGCGCCGAGGTGCTGTTGCAGACCGCGGGCCAGATCGCCGCCGCCGTCGACCTCACCGAGGCCGTGGCCGCCCATGCCCGGCTCGTCGAATCCGCCGAGACGACCGCACCCGGTTACGACCCGCTCTTCCACGACGAACAGCTCGACGGCCCGCCGCCGGTCGATCGGTCCCGGGTCTTCGTGATCAGCGCCGATGCCGACCAGGTCGCGGCCCGGCGGCGGATCGCGGTTTTCGGTTCCGATGCCGGGATCGTCGACGCCGACCTGGTCGACGTCGATGTCGAACTGATGCGATCCGAGGCGAGCGTGCCGCGGGACGGCGGGACGGGCGAACCCCAGTCGCCGACGGCCGGCCGCGGCAGCGAACTCGAACAACTGGCGGTGCTGGTGCTGCGCCTGGAGATGGCGGCGGCCTATCTGCGTCTACTCAGCGGCCCGACGGCCGCGAGCCGTCCCGCCCACTACGACGGGGGCCACTACTAGTGCACGAACTCGTTGGTGCGTTGCGTTCCTATGCCTGGGGGTCGCGCACCGCACTCGCTGAACTGTGCGGTCGGGAGGTTCCCTCCGCGCATCCCGAGGCCGAACTCTGGTTCGGCGCGCACCCCGCCGATCCGGCCAAGATCGTGGCCGACGGCCGGAGCCGGTCGCTGCTGGAACTGATCGAATCCGAGCCCAGCCGGGAATTGGGTTCGGTCGCATCGGCGTTCGATGGGCGGCTGCCTTTCCTGCTGAAAATCCTCGCCGCCGAGGAGCCGCTGTCGCTGCAGGCCCATCCCAGTGCGGATCAGGCCCGGCACGGATTCGAGCGGGAGAACCACGCCCGCGTGCCGTTGGATTCGCCGATGCGCAATTACCGCGACGACAGCCACAAGCCCGAACTGGTGGTGGCGTTGGACCGGTTCGAGGCGCTCGCCGGCTTCCGGGACCCGCTGCGCACCGTCGATCTGCTGAACTCGCTGGCCGTACCGGAACTGGTCCAGTACACCGAGCTCCTTGCCGCACAACCGGATTCGGGCGGGCTGCGCACCCTGTTCACCACGTGGATCACGCTGCCGCAGGCCATGTTGGCCGGTTTGCTGCCGAAGGTCCTCGACGGCTGCGTGCGCTACCTCAAACAGGTGGACCCGCTCGAAACACCCGGGCAGAGCAAGGAATTCGCCGCCGAGGCGCGGACCACGCTCGAACTCGCCGAGGCCTATCCGGGTGATGCCGGGGTGCTGGCGGCCCTGCTGCTCAATCGGATCACCCTCGAACCCGGTCAGGGCCTGTTCCTGGCCGCGGGCAGCCTGCACGCGTATCTACGCGGAATCGGCGTGGAGATCATGGCCAATTCCGACAACGTGCTGCGCGGCGGACTCACCCCGAAGCACGTCGATGTTCCCGAATTGCTGCGGGTGCTGGATTTCGAACCGCTGCGCCTGCCGATCATCGAACCCGAACCGGCCGGTCCCGGCTCGTTCCGATATCGCACGCCGGCACCGGAATTCGCGCTGCGGCGCTTCGAGTTGCCCGAAGCCGCGGAACCGATGGAGATCCCCCGCACCGGCCCGGGCATCATGCTGGTGACCGCGGGTACGGTCCGGTTGTCGCAGGGAGCCGACGAGCTGACGATCGGAGCGGGCAGCGCGGCGTGGATCTCCGCCGGCGATACCGACATCCGGGCCCGGGCGCTCGGTGGCCCGGCACAGCTGTTCTGCGCCTGTGTGGGTGAGTGAGTAGACGGGCCGGTCGCCGGTCCTAGTAGATTCATCGAACAAATCGGACATCTACCGGCATGCGCCGGGGACGAAAGGACCGGGGCTGCACCATGTCTGCAGGTGGCGGTAAGAAAGCGATCTTCGCGGCGTTGACCGCGAACGCCGGCATCGCGGTGGCCAAATTCGTCGGCGCGGCGATCACCGGTTCGGGATCGATGCTGGCCGAGGCGGTGCACTCGGTGGCCGATACCGGCAATCAGGGTCTGCTGCTCCTGGGCCAGAAGCGCGCCGAGCAGGAGGCCGACGAGCTGCATCCGTTCGGGTACGGGCGCAACCGCTACTTCTACTCGTTCGTCGTCGCGCTGGTGTTGTTCTCGCTCGGCTCGATGTACGCGATCTACGAGGGCATACACAAAATCCAGCATCCCGAGGAGTTGACCTCGCCGGTCGTGGCGATCGTCATTCTCGGTATCGCGGCGGCACTCGAGGGCTACAGCTTCATGACCGCGATGCGGGAATCCTCCCCACTGCGCGAGGGCGCGAGCTGGTGGCGGTTCATTCGCAATTCGCGCAGTCCGGAACTGCCGGTGGTACTGCTGGAGGACACCGGGGCGCTGGTCGGCCTGCTGATCGCGCTGATCGCGGTGATCCTGACCGTGGTGACCGACAACGCGATCTGGGACGGAATCGGCACCCTCGGCATCGGTATCCTGCTCGGCTTCATCGCGGTGGTGCTGATCGTGGAGATGAAGAGCCTGCTGATCGGCGAAGGTGCGACGCCGGTTCAGAACGAGGCCATCCGCACGAACCTGGTCGACGGTGCGCGCATCGACCGGGTGATCCACCTGCGCACCGAATACCTCGGACCCGACGAGATGCTGGTGGCGGCGAAGGTGTCGATCGTGCCGGGCCTGGAGATCGCGGATATCGCGGCCGCCATCGACGACGCCGAGGCGCGCGTGCGGGCGGCCGTGCCCGCTGCCCGGGTGATGTACATCGAGCCCGACCTGTACCGCACCCAGCCGGTCTGAGCCCCGGGACAGCGGCGTGCGGTCGCGGTATCAGGCCGCGGATCGCACTGTGGCGCCGAGCAGCACAGCCGGATCCGTGCTGATACCGAACCGTTCACGCAACACCCGCGTCGCGGCGTGCATACCGCACATGCCGTGCACGCCGGGCCCGGGTGGGGTGGCGGCCGAGCACAGGTAGACGCCCGGAAGCGGGGTGGCGTAGGGGTTCCAGCGCGGGGTGGGACGCAGGACCGTCTGCGCCAGCGTCATCGCTCCGGCCGCGATATCACCGCCGACGTAGTTGGCATTGTGCGCGGGCATGCGGGCGGCCGGACGTACGTGCTGCGCCTGGATCAGGTCGCGGAAGCCGGGGGCGAACCGTTCGAGCTGGGCGATGATCTGGGCGCTCACGTCGCGACCGGAACCGTTGGGTACGTGGGCGTATGTGTAGAGCGTCTGATTGCCACCGGGGGCTCGGGAAGGATCCACCACGCCCGGCTGGATCACCAGGACGTACGGTCGCTCGGCGTGCCGCCCCGCCGCGACGGTGCGTTCGACGGCCATCGCCTCCGCGCGGGTGCCGACCACGTGCACGGTTCCCGCTGCCGCCAGCTCCCGGGCCTGCCATGGCACCGGGCCGGACAGCGCGAAGTCCACCTTGCAAGCGGCGCCGCCGAATCGATAGCGTTCCAGGCGTTTTCGATACGCCGACGGAACGCGCCCGATGCGCAGCAGTTCGGTCGGCGCGGTGTCGAGCAGAACCGCGCGCACATCGGCGAACGCGTCCAGGGTGTCGACGCGGTGGCCGGTGTGGATGCGGCCACCGTGCCGACGCAGATCGGCCGTCAGCGCATCGACGATCGCCTGCGAACCGCCGCGGGGAATCGGCCATCCCCCCGCATGAGCGAGGGTGCCCAGCAGCACCGCCACACCGGCCGCCGAGAACCGCCGGGGTGGCATGATCGCGTGTGCGCTCACGCCGGTGAACAGTGCCGCGGCCGCCTCCCCGGAAAAGCGGGCATTCCACAGCGGAGACGCCTGTTCGAGCAGGCGGCGACCGAAACGCGCCGCCGCGATCGGATCGCGCGGAAGGTGGCGCAGATCCGACATTGCCAGGTCCACCACCGCCTCCCACTGTCGGACCAGCGGGGCGAACAGGCGCCGCCATGCCGATCCCTCGGCGCCCAGATCCTCGACCGTGCGATCCAGATCCCGCCAGGCCACCGCGGCCACGCCACCGTCGAGCGGATGGCCGTAGGAGATTTCGGGAGTCAGCAGTTCGACGCCGTGCGTCGCGAGATCGAACGCGCGGAAGAACGGGGAGGCCAGCGCCATCGGATGCCCGCCCGCGCAGATGTCATGGTGATAGCCGGGCAGGGTGAGCTCGGCGGTTCGGCAGCCTCCGCCCACATCGTCGGCGGCCTCGAACACCTCCACCTCGAGCCCGGCACGAGCCAGCAGCACCGCCGCGGCCAGACCGTTGGGCCCCGAACCGACCACCACCGCATCCACCATGATCACCACTGTAGGACTGCCCGACAGTGGGCCGGTGGGACCGGGCTTTCGCAGGCGGCAGCTGCCGCGGCTCCGGACAGGCGGGGCCGGGGGTGTCAGCTGCGGGTGGCCCACCGCATGAGGACATGCATGCGCTGCTCCCACAGATCGGGGCGGAGCCGCCCGCTTCGGTCCAACGCGGCCATCCCGTGCAGCGCGCTCCAAAACACCTCGGTGTACGCGCCGGTTTCGGCCGCGGGTACGAGCGGACGGAACAGCCGCTCGAGCTCTTCGAAGCAGTCACGCAGGGTCTGCGGCGCGTCGGGGCCGAACGGTAATTCGGTGTCCTGGACGAACATGGCGTCGTAGAGGGCGGGATTGTCGGCGGCGAACCGCAGATAGGCCCGCGCGACGGCCTCCATCGCGCCACCGGGGCCGTCGGCCTGCTCGTGCGCCGCGCGCAGGACGTCGCGCAGCATGGCGATCCCCTCCTCGGCTACGGCCGAGACGATCGCTCGTTTTCCGGCGAAGTGGCTGTAGAGCACGGGCTGGCTGTATTCGATGCGCTCGGCGAGCCGGCGCACGGTCACCGCCTCCCAGCCGTCGGATTCGGCCAGTTCGCGTGCGCTGTCGATGATCGCCTGCCGGCGCTGTGCGCGCTCGCGTTCCTTACGTTCCTGAACCGTCATACCGAAATTCTAGCAACGCTAGACAATGTAACTCTGGTCGCGCACAGCGAGGTGCTGCTCGCGCGCGAGACAGCATCCGTCGCAACGGTCCCGGCCCGGTGTCACGGTCCGTCGTCGGCCCGCGCGGCGATCGCGAAGCGACGACTCCCCCGGCGACAGGCCGCTGCCGCTCCCACCGCGCGGGCCGTTCGGCCATGGCGGCGAGGCGGTGACGGCCTCGTTCTATAGCAGCAGCCCGTGCGGGCCGGTCAGGTCGACCACGACACGGCCTCGGCGCGGTGATCGGACTGCGAGCGGACGGGTGAGGTCACACGTCGGTGGAGAACCGAATTCCGCCGTCGGGCAGGTCGACGCCCGGCCAGATGCGGGCGCCGCGCAGCAGTTCGCATCGCGCGCCGACGCTGGCGCCGTCACCGATCACGGCATCCCGGACCAGCGCCCGCGGCCCGATCCGTGCGCCGAATCCGATGATCGAACGCTCCACGGTCGCACCGGCCTCGACCCGCGCCCCGTCGAACAGCACCGCACCGTCGAGTCGCGCGCCCGCGCCGACCTCGGCGCCGCGACCCACGACCGTACCGCCGATCAGCAGCGCACCCGGCGCGATCCCGGCGCCCGGATGCACCAACGACTCCCCGCGCTGGCCCGGCAGGGCCGGCGACGGCGCGATGCCGCGCACCAGATCGGCCGACCCGCGGACGAAATCCTCCGGAGTTCCCATATCGCGCCAATAGGAGGCATCCACGTGGCCCTGGATATGGGCGCCCTCGGCCAGCAGCGAGGGAAACACCTCACGCTCGACCGACACCGGCCGGCCGCCGGGGATCTTCTCGATGTATTCACGGCGGAAGACGTAGCAGCCCGCGTTGATCTGATCGGTCGGCGGATCCTGGGTCTTCTCCAGGAACGCGGTGACCCGGCCGGTCTCGTCGGTGGGCACGCAGCCGAAGGCGCGCGGATCGCCGACCCGGACCAGATGCAGGGTCACATCGGCGTGGGTGGAGGCGTGGGTGTCGAGGATGGCCCCCAGATCGGCCCCGCCCAGCACATCACCGTTGAACACCATCACGTTGTCGGCGCGCAGCTTCGGCAGCACGTTGCGGATACCGCCGCCGGTGCCGAGCGGCTCGGTTTCGGTGACGTATTCGATGTCGAGGCCCAGCTCGGCGCCGTCGCCGAAATGCTCCTCGAAGACCTCGGCCTGGAACGATGTGCCCAGCACCACGTGGGTGATACCGGCATCGGCGATCCGGGCCAGCAGGTGGTGCAGGAACGGCAGACCGGCCACCGGCAGCATCGGCTTCGGCGCCGACAGCGTCAGCGGGCGCAGCCGAGTGCCCTGGCCGCCGACCAGGATCACGGCGTCAGTTGCGGTATCCACGCCCGCTCCCTCCGGAATGTCCGGCATCTGTCTTCCCCTGTTCAGGTTCGGTCCATGCGCTACTGCGGCGCGGTACGGTCGCGCTCACGCAGCGCAGATCGAACCGCAAGTTTGCAGCGAATCGCAAGTCCGGCCCGCAGCGCCCACCGCAACGGGGCCTGCCACCAGTGCGGATGCCGGTCGGCCTGGAAACGATAGGCGGAGGCGTGGTGAGCGGGCAACATCGTCTCGGGATGGCGACCGGCCGCATGTCCCTTGGCGTGGGTGACCTCCGCGCTGGGGACGAAGACGTTGTGCCAGCCCGCCTTGCCCATCCGGTCGCCGAAGTCGACGTCCTCCATGTACATGAAGTAGCGGGAGTCGAAACCGTCGATGCTGTCGAAGGCCGCCCGCCGTACCAGCAGACACGATCCCGACAGCCAGCCCACCGCCCGCTCGGCGATCTCCTCGTTCTCCTGCCGGTACCGCCGGGTCCACGGATTTCCGGGCCAGATCGTGCCCAGAACCGCATGTCCGGCGCCGTCGAGCAGGCCGGGGACTCGTCGCGCGGAGGGATAGATGCTGCCGTCCGGCTCGTGGATCAGCGGGCCGAGCGCGCCGGCGCGCGGCCAGCGGCGAGCCGCAGCCAGCAACTCGTCGATCGCGTCGGTACCCCACCGCACATCGGGATTGGCGATGACGATGAATTCGATCGCCGGATCGATCTCGGCGACGGCCCGGTTGATCGCACCGCCGTAGCCGATGTTGCCGCCGGTGCGCAGCAGGGTGACGTGCTCGTTGGATTCGGCCGCGAGTTCGGGGGTGCCGTCGGTGGAGCCGTTGTCGGCCAGGATCACCTGCGGCTTCTCATGGGTGGCCGTGGCCAGCGTACTGATGAAGTGGTCGAGATGTTCGCCCGGCGAATAGGTCACGGTGACCACTGCCAGCTGAGGGGTACGGTCCGCGGAGGGGGCTGAATCCGAAGCGCTCACGGAAGGCCAGCCTAGTGGTTGCGGGCCCGAAGTAGACAGCCGAGCGGCCGCACCCTCAGCGGCTTCTCAGACCCGGCTCCGGCGGGCTCGTCGTCGCGACGGCGACGTCAGGACCCTGTCGGCTCGGAGCGGCGCGCGAGCGCCTCGCCGAGCGCGGTTCGCCACTCACGCAGCGGAGTGAGGCCCGCGTCGATCCACGCCCGATTCGACAACACCGAATAGGCCGGGCGCCGTGCGGGACTCGGAAATTCGGCCGAACCGCACGGGCGCACCCGTTCCGGATCGGCACCGAGTCCGGCGAAGATCGCCCGCGCCCATTCGTAGCGGCTGACCGCACCGGCGTTGCTGACGTGCAGAATTCCCGAAATATCTTGCCGTGCGGCCAGTTCCAGCAGACCGGCCGCCAAATCGGGTGCGTAGGTGGGCGATCCGATCTGATCGTCGACCACCGAGACCGTCTCCCGTTCGCGCTCCAGCCGGCGCATGGCCGCCACGAAGTCGCCGCTGTCCCCCGTGTACACCCACGCCGTGCGCACGACGGTGGCCCGCGGGTGCGTGGTCAGCACCGCCTGCTCTCCCGCCAGTTTGGTACGACCGTACACACTTGCCGGGCCGGTCGGATCCGCCGGCTCGTACGGACGCGACGCGGTTCCCGCGAAGACGTAATCGGTGGAGATGTGAATCAGCCGCGCGTCGACCGCACGGCAGGCGGCGGCCAGGACCGCGGGACCGGTGGCATTGCCGGCATACGCCGCGTCCCGATCGGTTTCGGCGGCATCGACGGCGGTGTAGGCGGCACAGTTGAGCACCACGTCCCCGGGCCGCAGCGCGGCGCGCACGGCCTCGGCGTCGGTGATATCGAGCTCACCCCGGTGCAGAGGGACGGCAGTGGGCGCCAGCGCTCGCAGGGCACGGCCGAGTTGTCCGCCGGCGCCGGTGATCACGAGCCGGGACTGGGAAACGGGACTCACCCGGCAAGTCTGGCACGCCACGCCAACAGCGGTTCAGCGGTGTGGGCGGCGGGGTTGGATAGCCTCGGATGCGGGAACCCCCGGTACGCCGCAGGTGCGAGATGCGGTGTTCTGCGACGTGGCGGGCCACCGGTCCGGCTGATGTCGCTCCGGCCAGGGTTCCCGAACGGGGGTCGTGCGAGAGTGGAAAAGGAATACGGAGTGCCGCAGAACAGAAGTGTTTCGTCGCCGCCCCCACGCGGCGCCGGAGCACCACTGCCCGGCGGCCGCATCCCGCGGGCTCGGGGCGTTCGCCCGAGTTCCCCGCCGGGAGTGAACCGTCCCGGCCGGCTGCTCGCCGTGGCCGCGGCGGCCGTGGTGTTCATCGTCACCGGCTTCGGCTGGCACAGCGTGGACACGCTCATCTCGGGCATCGAACGGATCGGCAATCTCGGTCTGGGCGGCGGGCACGACGGCGCGGTCGACATCCTGATGGTGGGCATCGACAGCCGCACCGACGCGCACGGCAATCCACTCAGCGATCAAGAACGCGCGATGCTGCACGCCGGCGACGAGGTCGGCACCAACACCGACACCATCGTGCTGGTCCGGGTGCCCAACGACGGCCGCTCGGCCACCGCCATCTCCATACCGCGGGATTCGTATGTCGATATTCCGGGCATCGGCAAGGGCAAGATCAACTCCGCCTACGGCGCGACCAAGGAGAACGCCCGCCAGAAGCTGGCCGACCAGGGCCTGTCCGACGCCCAGATCGAGGAGAAGTCGACGCAGGCGGGCCGGCAGGCGCTGATCAAAAGCGTCGCCAATCTCACCGGAATCACCGTCGACCACTACGCCGAGGTCGGACTGCTCGGGTTCGTGCTGCTCACCGATGCCGTCGGCGGGGTCGACGTCTGCCTGAACAACGCGGTGGACGAACCGCTCTCGGGCGCCGACTTCCCCGCCGGCGAGCAACGGCTCGGTGGGGCCCAGGCGCTGAGTTTCGTCCGGCAACGCCACGATCTGCCGCGCGGTGACCTGGATCGGATCGTGCGCCAGCAGGTGTTCATGGCGTCCCTGGTCGGCAAGGCCCTCAATGCGCGAATTCTGGCCAACCCCGGCAAGTTACGCGAACTCAGCGACGCCGTCGGCCGCACGATCGTGCTGGACGAGGACTGGGACGTGGTGGCCTTCATGCATCAACTGCAGGATCTGTCCGGCGGCAGGGTGAACTTCGAGACCATCCCGGTGCAGGACCTCAACGGCACCACCGCGGACGGCGAGTCCGTGGTGAAGGTCGACCCGAAATCGGTGAAATCCTATGTGGCCGCGGCGGTCGGCGGGAAGGTCGACGATCGCGGCGGCGACGAGGCGGTGGCGCCGAGCGCGGTCACGGCCGATATCTACAACGCCGGCAGCACCGGCGGTCTGGCCGGTCAGGTCGCCCAGGCGTTGCAGGGTAAGGGTTTTCACACCGGAACCGTGGGGAACTGGCCCGGCTCGCCGGTACGCAGCAGCCGGGTCCTCGCCGCCGCCACCTCCGACGCCAAGGCGAAGGCGGTCGCCGAGGCGCTCGGCGGGTTGACCGTGATCACCGATCCCGCGGTCCCGGAGGGTGCGGTACGGGTGGTCCTCGCCGATGACTACTCTGGTCCGGGCTCGGCGTCCGGCAGCCTGTTCGATCTGTCGGGAACCTCGCCCGCCTCGGGCAGCGCGACACCGGTACCGCCCGCGCCTCCCATCGACGCCGGCCAGAACGGACCGAAATGCGTGAACTGAACGACACCCTCACCGACGCCCTGCTGGGTCCGATCCTGGCCCGCGACCCCGCGGCGCCGCGGATCACCCACTACGACGACAGCACCGGCGCCCGGATCGAACTGTCCGGGTTGACCCTGGCGAACTGGGCGGCCAAGACGGCCAACATGATTCGCGACGAATTCGGGCTCACGCCGGGATCCCGCGTCGCCGTGCTGCTGCCGGCGCACTGGCAGACCGCGGCCGTCCTGCTGGGCTGCTGGTGGGCCGGAACCGAGGTGGTGCTGGGCCCCGATCCCGATGCCGAACTGGCCCTGGTATCGGCCGCGCGGATCGACGAGACCGGAGACATTCCGGAGGTGGCGGCGCTGTCGCTGGACCCGATGGGCGGTCCGGTCCGCGATCTGCCGGTCGGGATCACCGACTTCGCCACCTCGGTCCGCGGCCACGGCGATCAGTTCCACCCGGGCGGGGCCGGTGCTGCCCTGGACGGCGCCGGCGTCGCGCAGATCGTCGAGGCGGCACGCGCGTCGGCGCAACGGCAGGGCTTCGGACCGGACGACCGGGTGCTGTCGACCACCGAGTGGGACAGCCCCGACCGGCTGATCGACGGACTGCTCGCGGTCTACGCCGCGGGGGCGTCACTGGTCCAGGTCACCGCGGCCGATCCGGCGAAACTCGAGCATCGCGTCGAGACCGAGCGGGTCACCGTGCGCCGGTCCTGATCTCCTACCACGGTAGGGGCCGATGATCCGTCCGCGGGCCGTTTTCCCACCGCCGTGATCTCCGTAGGGTGGAGGTCGGCGAACCGGACGACGAACGGGGATGGCAATGAAGCCGCAGTACTGGTTTCGGTGGTTGGTGGTGCAGGGCACGCCGCGGCTGGCCCTGAAGACCTACGGGCGGCGGGGCGAACCCCTCGCCCTGTTGATGTCCAGCCCGGAGGCGCTGCACGATCCGATTCCGCTGCTGGAATCCCTGCGGGCACAGGGCCGGTTGGTGCATTCACCGTTCGGCTGGGCGACCGCCGATTACGAACTGGTCCGTACCGTGCTGCGCGACAGCACCTTCGGTGTCGCCGCGGCCGAAGGGTTCGTTCCCGGACCACTTCGCCCGCTGATCGATCTGGCGCCACTGCCGCCCAATCCGGTGCAGCCGCCGTCCATGCTGGTGATCGATCCGCCCGACCACACCCGGATGCGGAAACCGGTCGCCTCGGCCTTCACCCCGCGCGCGATCGGACGGCTGCGCGATCGGGTGGAAACGGTGACCGCCGAACTGCTCGACGCCCTGCCGTCGGATGGCTCGGCGGATCTGATAGCCGATTTCGCCGCTCAGGTACCGATCGCGATCATCTCCGAAATGCTCGGTTTCCCCGATGCGGACCGCCGCCGGTTCCTGGCCTGGGGTGATGCCGTCTCCCCGATGCTCGATATCGGGATCAGCTGGCGCACCACCCGCGCGGCGACCGCGGCCATCATCGATATGGACCGCTATCTCGACGCGCATATCGCCCGGCTGCGCCGCGAACCGGGCGAAAACATCCTGTCCGGCCTGGTGACATCCGGCGACCTCGACGATCGTGAGCTGAAGGCCTCGGCGACGCTGCTGATGGGCGCCGGATTCGAGACCACGGTCAACCTGATCGGCAACGGTATCGTGCAGCTGCTGAACCATCGCGACCAACTCGATCGCCTGCGCGAGGATCCGCAGCTGTGGCCCAACGCGATCGAGGAGATCCTGCGATACGACGCTCCCGTGCAGAACACCGGGCGCATCGCCGGGCGTGAGGTCGAACTGGCCGGGATTCCGGTGCACAAGGGCAGTACGGTCGTGCTCTCGCTGTCCGGTGCGAATCGCGATCCGAAGGTCTTCACCGATCCGCATCGTTTCGATGTGGGTCGCGCCAACGCGAAGGATCATCTGACCTTCTCGAGCGGTATCCACACCTGTCTCGGCGCCAGCCTGGCCCGGATGGAAGGGACGCACGCGCTCCGCGCGCTGTTCGAACGCTTCCCGAATCTGGTGTCCGCGGGGCCACCGGAGCGTCGCCCGCTGTTCACGCTGCACGGTTACCAGCGGCTGCCGGTACTGCTCGGCCGGCGCGCCGAGCAGACCAGCAGCGTCTGATGGTCAGCTGAAGCCCACCGCGTCAGCTGAAGCCCACCGCCTGGTCACCCCAGGCGGTGTGCAGATCGTGATCGGGATCGTCGACGACGCGGTCGACGGCGTCGACCACCAGCGTCGTGCGGGTGGATTCGCGGTAGGGCGGCCAATGTTTCGAGCCGTCCAACGCCGCCGGCACGCCGTGTTCGGCGAAGGCGAGCCAGCGCCGCATCATCCGGCCGGAGACCTCGTTCGCGACCTTGCGACCACCGAGCCAGAATGTGGGGTCGTGCTCGAAGGAGCCGAAATTGCCGAATATATAAGGCAATTCGGTGGCATGTCCGGCCCCCACCCGGGCTGCCTTCAGCATCGGTGTGGCCTGATCGAAGCGGTACATCCAGGTCCGGCTGTGCCGGGAGTGGGCATCGGCCACCCAGTGGGCCGGCATCCGGAACGCGGCATCGGTGGACATCGCCAGCGCGCCCCGGGTTTTGGTCAGATCCGGGTAGGCCGAGGTGATTTCGGCGATCCGTTCCGGTGACAGGCCGGGGTGTTCGCCGGCGACGGCGTTGAGCATCGCATTCACCGCATCGGGGGTCACCGGCATGATCGGCGAGCGGAACAGCCGGAACAGCGAGGCCTCGTCCTTGTTGGTGCCGATGATCAGGGGCACACGATGCGAACGGCCCTGCTGGAACCGGTCCGTCGGATAGGTCGGCAGCAGATCGCCGTCGACCACCGGCGCGGCGGCCAGCCGGCCCGGCGATTGCAGCGGCACCTCGTCGAGCAGGATCCCCGCCGCGTCGACGATTCGTTCGATCGGGCACTCCAAGAGTTCACCGGCCCGCTGCCGGGGCAGGTCGAGCAACTCCAGGAAGCGGGCGGCCACCCCGGCGGCGCGTTCCGGACCGAAAACGGTAGTGGCGGGCGGACTCTGGGCGATGGCGCGGTGGAACAAGCCGGCCGCACGCGGCGAGGTGAGCAGGGCGGTCACGCATCCGGCGCCCGACGATTCGCCGAAGATGGTCACATTGCCCGGGTCGCCACCGAACGCCGCGGCATTGTCGCGCACCCATTCCAGGGCGGCGATCTGGTCGTGCAGGCCGAGATTGGGCACGAATTCCTCGCCCAACGAGGACAGATCCAGGAAGCCGAGGGCGCCCAGCCGATAGTTCACGGCCACCACGACCACATCACCGGCCTCGACCATGCGCCGGCCGTCGTAGATCGCCTGCGCCGCGGTGCCCAGACAGTAGGCGCCGCCGTGCAGCCAGACCATCACCGGCCGCGGCTGCACCGGTTCGGACGCCGGCGCCCACACGTTGACCCACAAGCAGTCCTCGCCCATCCGCAACCCGGAGTCGACGGGAACCATATCGCCCATCGTCTGCGGAGCGATCTCGCCGAATTCGGTGCAATCGCGCACTCCGGACCAGGGCTCGGGCGGTTGCGGACGCGCGAACCGCCGCGGTCCCGCGGGCGCCGCGGCGTAGGGGATGCTGCGCCAGACGTCGACGGAACCGGCGCGGAATCCGCGGACCGTGCCACTGGTCGTGTGGGCGATCGGTCCGGCGCCGATGGTGTCCTGCGCCGGGGTCGCCTCGAAGAATTGAGTGCTCATCTCGCACCTCCTCGTACTCCCTGTAACCGAGAGTACGTCCGAGATCATGCTGTCAGCCTCGGCCTCGATCGATGTGGCCGAGGTCGCGGGCGGGATCGATGCGATCGCGCACCCGCTGCTTGAGTCCGGAGATGTCGGGAAAGCCGCCGTCGGCCCTGCGTTCCCAGATCTGTTCGTCGTCGACGGTGATCCGGAACACGCCGCCCGTTCCCGGGATCAGTGCCACCTCGTCGAGGTCGGTGCCGAAGGTGTTCAGCAGTTCCTGTGCCATCCATCCGGCCCGCAACAACCAGCGGCATTGCGTGCAGTATTCGATCGCGATTCGCGCCATAGCTGCGACCCTAATCAGGCGATCGGCCGCCGCAGCGCTCGACGCGGGTCCCGAAACTGTGTGGCAACTCCTTCGCTATCGTCGATAACCGTTCTAATCGGAAATGTATTGATGTCATCGTAGTTGGGGACCACGATCAACTCTTTACGTGCCGATTACGATTCCATATCGCCGTCGACGTAGATCCAGTTACCATCGATTCGAGCAAATCTGCTGCACTCGGCGAGCACGCCGCGCCGGCCCGCGAATCGGTAGGTCGCGCGGAACTCGACCTCCCCGGTGTCGTCGAACAGACCACCCGCCGCGGTGCCGAGCACCTGCAGCGACAGCCAACGCTGACCGGGGTCCAGCTCCAGTTGCCGCGGGCGGGTGCGTGGATGCCACGTGCGCAGCAGGTAGTCCCGATCACCGATGGTGAAGGCGGTATATCGCGAACGCATCAACGCTTCTGCGGTGGGCGCCGGCCGGGTACCGGCCAGGCGCGGGGCACAGCACTGGCCGAACTGTTCACCACTGCCGCAGGGGCAGCGATCGCTGTCGTCCGGACGCGGGAAACGAGGGTCGGCCATCCGACGATTATCGCCGCCGCGTACGGATCAGCGCCCCCGGCCGAAGACCGCAGGCACATCCGAGCGCCCGATGCGATCGAGCTCGCCCACCAGCCGTGCCGTCTCGTCGTACCAATCACGCAACTCGTGCACGGTCGGGGCGGGTTCGGAATCGAGGTGATGCCCCGCGCGTGACAGGACCGCCCACAACCCCGCGACGGCACCGGCCAGCTCGGCCCCGGCACACCTGTCGAGCGCCAGTAATTGCGCCCGCATACTGCACCGCGCCATGGGCGGCGACACTCGGGCCCACAGCCGGTCGACCGACTGTTCCAGGGCGATCCGCAGAATCCACACCGTGGCCCGCGACCACAGACCGCCGGCGTCGGTCACCGTGCCGTCGAGCAGCCGGCCGGCCGCCGCCAGCCGGTCGGCCACGGTCGGCCTCACGAATCGAGCCATGTGACGAATTTCCTTGTGCCCGAGATCAGTTCCCCCGGGCTGCGACGAATCCGGATATGCGCCCCGGCCGTGGCGTCGCGCACGACCGAACGCGCCCACGGCGCCTCCCGATCGAGCAGCTCGTTCAGATCGTCGACCCGGTCCGGAACGCCGAAGATCGCCAGCGACACGGTTTCCCATGTGGTCCGGGCCCGATCGACGCGGCGCTGCACCTCACGGTGATCGACCCCGGCGGCGAGCAGTTCGCGCCGGGCGCGGGCCAGGGCGGCCGCCTCGATCGCGGACCGGCAGCAGGTGATCACGAGTTCGGTCGCGATCGGGCGCGGCAGTTGCCGGGTGCGCACCAGGGCCCGGGCATCGCTGAGATAGCGCTGTACCGGATCCTCGACACCGCGCACCTCGACCCGGGACCGCTCCCGCCGCTGCACCTCGAGAATCGTTGCGGCCACCCGCAATCGACGCACCGACTCGGCCAGCCGCTCGTCGTGGGTGAACACCACCACCTGCCGGCCGCCGCGCGCCACCGCCGACAGCACCCGGGCCAGCCCGTCCACCTTGGCCGGATCCATCGCCTGCACGGGGTCGTCGATCATCACGAAGCGGAACGGGCTGTCCGCCACCGTGGCGCGGGGCAGGAACAGCGCCAATCCCAGCGTGTGCAGTTCGCCCTGACTCATCACACCGAGCGCGGTGGCGCCGGAATCGTCGACGGTGACATCGAGCAGCACCTTCCGGCTGGCTCCGGCATTGCCCTGCAGGCGAATCGCACCCAGGTCGACATTGCTGCGCTGCCGCAAGCCGCCCCAGATGCGGCGGGCGTGGTCGGCGAGCGGGGCCATCCGCTCGTCCCGCAACCCGGCGGCCGCGGATTTCAGCCACTCCTCGGCCCGGCGCACCGTGCGCAACTCGGCATCGGCCGCGGCCACCAGCCGAGCCTCCTGCAGCCAGGCGGCGATGCGCGGAACCAACGGGGTCCATACCGCGTCGATCCGATCCAGTTCCTTGTGCACCGCGCCCTGCAACGCGTCGAACCGCACGGCGAGGTCGGCGTGTGCGCCGCGCAGCCGTGCCGTGAACGTGGTGTCGGCCTCGACCTCGAGCAGCGCGGCCCACGCGGCCCAGGCGCGCCGCGCGTCGGCGGGGTCGATATTCGGCGCCGCGGCGATCGAATCCAGTTCCGGTGGAACGGGTTCGATCAAGGCGCGAGCGCGGGCGACGGCGGCGCCCAGGCGTTCGCGG